>CAZKYC010000051.1:0-33044 GCA_964556895.1 uncultured bacterium
TTAAAGCTCTGAATCTCAATCGCACTCCAATACCAAACATTGGCGACTGGGCGGGGAATGACGTCTCGCGTCGCGTGGGCCAGCGCATTGCCGTCATTGTCGACCGCCGCCGCGCCGCCGCGAATAAACAGGTGAAATGAGGTCGGCCCGTCTTCAGGCACCTGGTTGGCCGAGTCATTGTCGTCTCCGTCTATCTCGACTTCATAACAGCTAGTGGGGATTTCCGTTTCCGGGTCATATTCTTGACACCGTAACCCGATATGAAAATCAGCGTCATTGGTCTCGCCGTCGATCAAGCGGTCGGTCCACAGAACGGTAATCTGATAATCAGTCAGCGTCTTTACTTCATCCACTTCAAGCCCGATATGAGTGGTGCCGCCGGCGTCGCCGCCCAGCGCCAACACGCCGGGGCCATGTTCAGGAACGTCGTCGGCTTCTGTTGCGAACGAGTTGAGGTCAATCCACCACTGCCAATTGAGCGCGTCAAATCCATCAACGTTTTCGCCGTTAAAGTCGTCTTCAAAGATGATTTCGCTGAATGAGGTAGGAAGTAAGACGAGTGAGCATACTGCGACTACAAATACAATAAGGCTTTTCTTCATGTATTTTCTCCCCTGAATCAAAGTTAAAAAAAACTCAATAATAGATACGATAATAGAACAGAGAGAGAGGGTCAAGTAGTTTCTTGAATGTAGAATTAACACTGTGTTGTAAATGAGTACAATCAATTCTGTGGGCGTAGAGGTTTTCGTTATGTGGAAGAAACTAACTTCGCTATTCTCGATGGTATTTACTCGAACGCCGCTTCACCCAGTCTCGACGGAGGCTATTGATTGCGGCTCACCAGGAGGTTCGCCCTCCCCGCTATTTAAGAAAACAGAGAAGTATCAATGTACATTCGACGGGACATGTTGAGTAATTCGTGCTGCCAGCCCGCCGCCCGGCGCCAAGTGAATTTTTATGTTTGCATCCATATTCACCTGTTTTAATTCGCGAACATAGTCAGCGCCGTTGCGATGGGCGTTGACGCCGTCGTGGTAGATATCAGCGATAAAATCGCCTTCACCCAGGAACGAGAAATCAAGCGTAATGTCCTGTCCGTCGCTTCCCGCCAGGCCGCCTACATACCATTCGTCGCGGTGGCGCCGCGCCAATAGCGCCAACTCACCGATCTCGCCGTCAAGCGCGACGGTTTCGTCCCATACACAGGGAACCGCCGAGAGAAAATCAGTCATGTCTGGGTCTTTTTGGTAGGCGCTCAACGAACCGCTGATCATCTGTAGCGGACTGAAATAGACGACATACATCGCCAGCTGAGCGCAGCGCGTGCCCAGACCGACGGGGAAATTAAAGTTCTTTTGAAAATCGGCCTCTGGCACGTTCACCATCGCGCCGGGAGTGTAATCCAGCGGCCCCGCTAGCATACGGGTAAACGGGACAGTTGCATTATGTTTGGGCGTGGCGGGTTCGTCGCTGAACTTGCTGTACTCCATGGCGCGCACCGCTTCGCGGGTGAGAATGTTCGGATACGTCCGCCGCAGTCCAGTCGGCTTGGTGACGCCGTGGTAGTCGAGCACCAGCTTGCTGTCGGCGCATTGTTGGGCGATGCGCTCAATGCGCTCCATCATTTGTTGGTCGTCGCGGTCGAAGAAGTCGACTTTGAGGCCTTTGACGCCCCAGCGCGCGAAGAGTTTGAGCGCGTCGTCCCATTGGTGGTCGAGCACGTCAGTCATACACCAGAGAATGACGCCCACGCCGCGTTTTTTTGCATGGGCCATAAGTGCGTCCATGTTTAATTCATCGGCGAGGTCGGTAACGTCGTCGTTTTCATACCACCCTTCGTCGATGAGGATGTACTCCATACCATAATCCGCCGCGAAGTCGATGTAGTATTTGTAACTCTCGGTGTTGAAGCCGACTTCAAAATCGACGCCGATGATGTTGAGGTTACACCACCATTCCCAGGCGGCCTTGCCGGGCTTCACCCACGAATAGTCGCTGCCCGCTTCGGGGGCGCGGCTGAGGCGAAACACCAGGTCGTTTTCGAGCAACTCAGCCTGAGTTTCGGCGGTGATGAAGACCCGCCAGGGCAGGGCGCGGTCGAGGGAGGTTTTCGCAATATACTTCGCCCGTTTGGTGGGGATAGTGATGCGGTTGCGGTGGCCGCCGTAAGTGAATTCAAGCGGGTATGCCGGAAAGCGCCCTTCGAGCGTGGTTTTGTTTCGTTTGTCGCGGGTGATGTGCATGGACGGGTAGGAATAGACATCCGCCTCGGTCACGCCGATGGCGGCGTTAGGCCCGGCGTCAATCACAATTGGCAGGACGCTGATCGTGTCAGGCTGCCAATCAGAAACCGCATGTTTTTCATAATATTTTTCATAGTTGGTGATCCAGTTTTTACTGGTTGCATACGATGCGTAGACAGAGAAATCTTGCGCCAATTGAATTGAAAACTCTTCATCGAATACTTTGTCTTTATCGGGCAGGCTGGTTACGATTCGATAGGCCCAGCCGTCGTTATACGCCCGCGCCTGGACGCTATAGCCGCCTTCAAACTGCATCTCTAACACATTGTATTGATCGTGAATGGTCGACCGTATATTGAGCGGCGAGGTGATGGTTTCATTTATGGTTTCATCTGTCGCATTGGTCAACGCGGGGCGCTTGCCTAAGATTTTTCCATGATTGATTGTCAACGAAATCGGCGACGGTTGGGTGATTGGCCGCCCGTTAAACGTAAACGCGTATTTGAGTTTGTCTTGAAGTAAAAAATGGACGGTCAATTTACCGTTTGGCGAGGTAAGTTGATGGATGGTATCAGCATCGTCTATCGAGCGCGCAGTTGCAAATGGTGCGAACAGAAATGAAAAGAAGAGTAAGAAAACCGATAAGCGTTGAGAGAAAAGAATCATGGCGTCCCCCTGCGATGATGAATGAATAACAATTCAACATACCATAGTTTGCGAGCATTCAAAAGCATGAAGGATTTGAGTGAGAAAAGAGAAGGGCGGTGGAAAGCCCACCGCCCCATTATTTCGATATGAAACGTAGTACGTCTTAGTAAAGCGACCAGGCGCCAATATCGGAGGTTTCGTCGCCGACTGTGATTTCAACCTGCGAGAAGCGGCCAATTGAGATTGAGCCAACTTCGTGAGCGGTAACGGCGAGACCAACAAAGAACACTGACGCATCGTCAAAACTACCAAACCACTCGGTGCTGGAAGCAGGACGTGTGAGTGAGTCGACACGTTCCCCTGTTGAGGCGTCCCAATAAGTGAAGACGGCTTCGTCAGCAGTCGGGTCAACAGAAACGGCGACTGTGCCGCTTTGTTGGCCAGTTTCTGTTCCGCCAAAGATCAGCGACGGATCGCCGTCCCAGGCGCCCCCGCCTCCCCATGTGTCACGCCATTGAGGGCCAAAGTCACGGCCTTGGGCGCGAATCATGGCGAACAGGTGTGTGGAGTTGGAAACAATATCATCGCGGATCATGGGGCCGGCTTTCGCCCATGTGCTGCCGCTGGTGAACGGGTCGAGTTCGACAGTCGCTTTGATGCTGACGAATTGGTCGATTGGGACAGCTTTGTAGAGATAATGGAAGTTATCATCAGAACCCCAGATGTCGTTACCACTACCGACTACGGTGTAAACGCCGTTGACTTCGTCAAAAAACGCAACACCCGCTTCGCCTAAGTTATTTTCGGCGTCGTTGGTGATGTCTAATGAGTCGTCAAACAGGCCCAGGTTTGCGCTCTTGGCGCCAACAAAGAGACCGCCGTCGCCGCCGGTGGCAAAGTCAGAGTCGCCAACGACTGCGCTGCCTGAGAACGCTTGGGCGCCATTGTTTGAACCGACAGTGACGTCGTAGAGCAATTGCGGCTCAACATCGAGGCTGCCTTCGATGATCCAGGTGATGACGCCGCCGTTTTCTGTGGCAGTACCCACGCTTTCGTTTAATGCGCCAACTGTCCAGCCTTCAGGGACGGTTTCAGTCACGGTGGTGGTGTCGCCTGCGCCTGCGATGCCTGAAACGTTCAACTCAACCTGGGCGGTGTCGCCGGGTTTAGAAACCGCAGCGCCAGTAACGATGCGAGTCGCGGTCGCTGCTGCGCTGATTTGTTCAAGTGAGAAGTCTTTGAATATGGCGTTTTCGACGCGGCCGGTGTCGTGGGCGGTCAACGCTAAGCCCAAGAAACCCGTTTCGGGAAAGTCGGCGACTGAGTCAGAACCAACATTGACGAAAGAACCATCTGTTTGTTGGCGAAAAAGTGTGAAGGTATCGCCAATGCGGACAAATTGAAACACCTGGGTGTCATTGTCGCCGCGTGAGATGACTGGCGTGCCGCGCGTACTTTCGCCCGCTGCGGGACGAACCTGAACGCGAGCGCCATTGTCAGTACGAATCAAACCGGTGACGTTTGCTGAACCTTCAGATTCATCAACACGGAACATGATACCGGCTTTGATCCAATCGCTTTGGGCTTCGCCGCCGTCATCAGGAACGACGTTAGGGCCAAAGTCCATCTCGACAGTCGCGCGCCAGCCAGCGCCCGATGCTTCGTTATAAATCCAGTACATACCGTCTGCGCCGTCCCAGATATCGTTGCCTGACGCTTCGATAGAGTATGTACCATTATCAAAACTGGCTACACCAGCGCCTTGGTCGCTGCCAACACTGGCTTCAAAGTTAAAACCGCCAACCTGGGCTAACGCAAACGGGCTGGCTACGAGTAAAGCAAGGACTGTGACTACAGAAATCTTCTTCATATTGTGGTATTGCCTCCCAAAAAATAGTGAAATAGTCGATGCCCATTTTGGGCTTCGTTACAGTGATTCTGGCCTGATGAGTAGATCAGCATAGAAGGAATAAATTTAGGCCAGTCATATAAAAACATTGGATTCGTTGAGAAGGGAAAAAGGCTCTTCTCCAATTAGACAAAAACATAACAATACAGACATAATGTTCCTCTTCGGTTACCACCTCCTCCCACATTTAGACAATTCAAACCTTCAGGCAACTGGAAAACAAAACAACATCCTAACAGTAGAGTAACATATTTGCATATATTTCCGTAAAGATCAAGCAATAAAGCGGGGTTCTTTTTTTTCTTGTAACATGTTGAAAATACATGTTTTGTGAATTTTGTTATTATTGGATGCAAATTAAAGTTAATGACTGGTTATTGTCATACGCTCATATGTCGAGCGCGGGGAAAGGGAACAGATCAGACGGAACTCGGGCTGTCTGCATTAACTCTTGCATTTTCTTCACGATGTTGGGGTATTCGTCGGCGACGTCTCTGGTTTCGCCGATGTCGTTCGCCAGGTTGTAAAGTTGAATCGAACGCTCGCCTTGTTTTCTCATCAGGTTTTGCCGCACGGCTTTCCAGTCGCCCATACGCAAGGCTTGCTGACCGCCATAGGCTGGGAACTCCCAATAGAGGTATTCGTGTTGTTCTTGAAGCCCCTGTTCGAAAAGCGTCGGGGCCATGCTGATACCATCAATATCGTCGGGCGTTTCACTGTTCGTCACGTCGGCGATGGTGGGCAGGATGTCCCAAAAGGCGCCGAGGTGGTTTGAGACGCTGCCGGGTTTGATCGTGCCTGTCCAGCGGGCGATGGTGGGGACGCGGATTCCGCCCTCATAAAGAGAGCCTTTATAGGCGCGCAGCGGTTTGTTGCTTTCAAAAAATTCGGTGTCAGGCCCTTTGAGAAATGTTGCGCCGTTGTCGCTTGAAAAGATGATGAGTGTGTTCTCGTCTAGGCCGTGTTTTTCGACGCGCGAGAGGATGCGGCCTATATCGCGGTCCATTCGGGTAATCATGGCGGCGTAACAGGCGCGCGGGGTTTCATGTGGCAGGTAGCCGCCGCCCTTGCCGTCGTATGGTGGGTCGTCCCACTTGCCTTTGTATTGCGCAATCGAATCTTCCGGCGCTTGCAAGGCCAAGTGAGGCACAGGCGTGGGGTAATACAAAAAGAACGGCTTGTTTTTGTTGTCGTCAATAAAATTGACCGCCTCGTCGAGCATCAAGTCGGGCGCGAAGTGTTCGCCCGTCAGGCCGCGGTCGTTGCCCGGCAGGTCTACGCGCTTGCCATTCTTATAGAGATAGCGCGGGTAATAGTTGTGCGCGTTGCGCTGGCAGTTGTAGCCAAAGAACAGGTCAAAGCCCTGTTTGGCCGGGTCGCCGCCCGAACCGGGAGGCCCCAGCCCCCACTTGCCAATCGCGGCGGTGGCGTAGCCTTGTTGTTTGAGCATCTTGGCGATAGTGAAGGTGTCTTCAGGAATCGGCTTCTGGCCTTCGGGTTTGACTTCGCTGTTGTTGCGGATGTACGAATGCCCGGTGTGTTTTCCGGTCATTAAGACGCAGCGGCTGGGGGCGCAGACCGCCTGCCCGCTATAAAATTGAGTGAAGCGCATGCCATCGGCGGCGAGTGTGTCGAGATTGGGCGTTTGAATTTTGGTTTGGCCAAAGCAACCCAGCTCGTTATAACCAAGGTCGTCGGCCACAATAAGAATGATGTTGGGTTTAGATTGGCTGGATTGGGTGGTTCGCTCGGTATGGGCGCACGCGCCGAGACCCGCCGCGCCAGCGGCAGTAGCAGTGGCTTGAAGAAAACCGCGTCGGTTAAGCTGGCCCATACTTTTCATTCTAATTCAAATCTCGACCATTCAATTGAAATATAATACATCGGATTGGTTATGGATAGTCAAGCGGGCGGGAGTTTTGTATAGTGGTTGATCGAATGAATAAAGTTGAGTTTTAGCAAATGATGAAACGTGTGTATTTCTATTGGATGTCGTGGGTGTTGTTTGCGTGTATGGCGGCCTATGGGCAAAGCGTGACGCCGTCGACGGTGTTGGATTACACCCTCAATGAGATCAACGCCGTCACCAGCGCCAGCGAAGGCACGGGCTATGACTATGCGCGCGGCATGGCCTATTTTCGCGCGCTGCAATATGAGAACGCGCTGCAGGCGTTTTTAAAGGCGCTTGAGGTTGATGCGAATAATCCAGTGTTTTTGGGCATGACGGCCAACTGCCATTTTCATCTTCACCAATACGGCGACGCAGTGAAATGGTATAAAAAGACCATCACCGCCAGCCCGGTGTTTCCCAAGGCGTATTTGCGTTTGGGGTTGAGTTTAGAACGCCTCAACCGTCCCGAAGAAGCGTTGACCGCCTATGAAGACTGTATTCAAGCGGCCCCAAGTGATTATTCGAGCCTCTATTACGCAGCCAAAATTCTGTATGACCAAGACAAACTCGATGAGTCATTCACTCGGCTTACAACATTGCGCAAACAAAACGATGAGTATACCGAGCCGATTTATCTAATGGCCCAGATCGCGCGAAAACAAGGCGATATGGAAAAGGCCAAAACCCTGATGGCTGAATTTCAAGAGCGGCGAAAGCAGGAACACGCCGCTTTTGATGAACTGCCCCGCCTCGACGACGATAAGAGCGCGCGCAAGGCGGCGGCGTCAACTCATTTTGATCTCGCCCAAGTGTTGTTTGAGTCAGACAAACCTGACCAAGCGGTTAAACAGCTCGAGAAGGCGGTAGCGATTGCGCCAGACAGCGCCGCCAACCGGTTAGAAGCCGTCAACATGGCGTATGACCGGGGACGGGCCAAATTTGCTGAGAAACAGTTGCGCTGGTTGAACCAAACTGACAAAGACAATCCGGTTTACGCCTTTCGTCTTGGCGTGATGTTGGGATTGCAAAAACGCTACGCCGAGGCCGAGCCGTTGCTGCAACGGGCGGTGAGCTTGGCGCCTGACAACCCTGACGTGCTGCGGGCATTGATTGATTGTCTCATTCAACTGCGGCGTGATTATCCATTGGTGCTAAACCTGGCCTTGGATGTCGTTGAGGCCGATCCGTCAGCCATATCGTATGACCTCTTAAGCCGGGCCTATTACATCAACGGGCGCCTCAACGATAGCATCGAAGCCATGGGCCGGGCCTCACAGTTGGACTCCGCCAACCCGGTCTATAAAAAACGCTATCAGGCGCTGCAATCGCGGCGAAGCGGCAATTAGAAGCCGATTACTTTGCCCGTTTCGAGCGTGGTCTTGCCGCCAAGCGACAGCGCGTAATCAAACCCTTTTTGGATCGACGCCGCCCCATGGACGCCGTCTTTGCGCAGCGCCATAAACGCCAGCTGAAACGGCGGTTTGTCTTGATTGCGTTTGGCGACGCGTTTCATCAATTCTTCGCAGGCTTCTTGAGGCGAGCGGCCATGGCGCATCAATTCGACGATGGCAAACGCCGCGCAAGTCTCTATCGCACGCTCGCCGACGCCGGTACCCACCGCGCCGCCGACCTCGGCGTCGAGATAGAGCCCCGCGCCAATGATGGGCGAGTCGCCCACGCGCCCGTCCCATTTCATACCCGTGCCGCTGGTGGTGCATGACACCGCCATATCGCCTTGTTGGTCCATCGCCAGCGTACCGATGGTGTCATGGCCCTGGTCGGGCGTCTGTTTTTCTTTTTGTTTTATGTACCACTCAAGCGCCTTGGGGGTCAGCAGGTTTTCTTCTTTGAATCCATGTTTGATTGCGAACCGCCGGGCGCCGTCACCGACCAGGTAGATGTGACGGTTGGCTTCCATCACCTTGCGCGCGACCGAAATCGGGTTGCGGATGGTTTCAATCGACGCCACCGCGCCCATTTGCCCGGTCTTGCCGTCGATGATGGCGGCGTCGAGTTGCACCGTACCATTTTCATTGGGGAACCCGCCATAGCCAACGCTGGTGTTATCGGGGTCGTTCTCAGTGACAATAGCGGATTGCTCTACCGCGTCGACCGCCGTGCCTCCGTTTTGCAGCGCCTGGTATCCCGCTTCGACGGCTTTGACGCCAAACGGCCAGGTCGCCAGCAATATAGGCGTTTCGATAGCCGCTTGAGTTGAAATCGTTGCTATTGATGCTGACGCCGCCGCAGCGCTGGCGATAAACGTTCTTCGGTCGAGGTTCATAGTTTCTTGCCTTTGCTTCTAAATTTGATCCCGCTCAATGTATCGTCTCGCATTGTTTCAATCAATAGAGAAATCTCATCAAGTTTCAATTCAAAAAAACGATTGACAGATAAAAGAGATAGTGATATTTTGTTCACTCTTTGGGTATGGGTAGTCCATCATATGAATTGTTGGGCATAGCGTGGGCGCAACTCTAATCGCTTCAGTGTGGCTCCGCCTTATCGCACATGCGCTCACAGAGATACACCCACGCCTAGTAAAACGTCAGTTCGATCAACTTATGGAACAGTTTGATTTTGCCAGGGGTTGGGTGAAGTGAAATGGCGCGCGCTTCACCCAACCCCGAGGCCTGAATGTTACCGTTGGATAGGGATGAATTTTAAGCAAACTGGTTTATGAACATCGACTGTTGCTCCAGTCGGCTTGAGTCTTCCTTGGTTTGAATCAAGTGAAAACACCACCACCGAATTACTGTTCTGGTTCGCCGCGAGTAAGAACTTGCCCGACGGGTGGATGACAAAGTTGCGCGGCGTCTTGCCTATGGTTGACTGATGTTGGACCAAGGTGAATTTTCCGTTGGCTTCGTCGAACGCGAAGACCACGATGCTGTCATGGCCGCGGTTTGAGCCGTAGACAAAGCGGCCATCCTGCGAGACATGAATGTCAGCGCAGGTGTTTGAACCATCATATCCAGCAGGCAGCGTTGACACCGTATCACGCGGCGCCAACGCGCCGGTTGTTTGGTCATAATGAAACGCGGTGATGGTTGAATCGAGCTCGTTAATCACAAACGCGGTTTTGTTAATGGGAGAGAAGTTGATGTGGCGCGGCCCGGCGCCGGGGCGTAATGTAGCAAACGGCGGATCGTTGGGAGTTAGCGCGCCATTCTGTTGGTTGATCTTGTAGATCATCACCTTGTCGATGCCAAGGTCGCAGACATAGGCGAACTTGTTGTTGGGCGAGATGAAGATGCAGTGGGCATGAGGTTGTTTTTGGCGCCGGGGGTTCACGCTCGACCCTTCATGTTGAACCATTGATGTCGGTTCGCTGAGTGTTCCGTCTTCGCCGATGGCGAATGACGTGACGTTTCCGCCCGAATAATTCGCGACCAGCGCCCAGCGGCCGTTTTTGTCGACGCTGACGTAACACGGCGCGCCGCCTTTGGTGAACTGATGGTTTAACGGCGCCAATGCGCCCGTCGTTGGGTCGAGCGAAAACGATGATAGGCCGCCGCCTTTTTGGCCTTTGTAATCACCCACTTCATTGACCGCATAAACAAAGTTGTGATTGGGGTGAACCGCCAGGTAGGAAGGGTTCTTGGCTTCGCCGACCGAGAGCAATTGAAACGAGGTCATATCTTTATCGACGCCGAATACATGAACGCCGTTGGCTTCGTTTGAGGTGTACATACCGACAAACATCAAATAGTCTATCATGTGGTCTTGGCTAAAACCGGCTGGCGCCGCGTATGCCGCCGCCGCCCCTGCTGTTGTTTGAATAAATCGCCGCCGCGAAAGAATCGTCATGTTACTCTCCTATTTCCAATATGTATTCATTTTTACTCATATTCTCATGTTTGACTAGAAGCCATCTAAAAAATAGAGATGGCCATTTTATGGTTTCGGCTTCTCAGTTATTGAACAACAAGTATAGGCGTGGGTGCAACTCTGGGAGCGCCTGTGCTTTTGAGCGGAGCAGCACTGAAGCGAGCAGAGTTGTACATATGCCATGCATTATGTGAAATCATCTATTTTTGAGATGACTTGTGGTAATTCTGTGTTTTTTTTGTGATAGTTTGGCATGATCACCGTATAGATAGTCGAACCAAGACAATGAACAAACCATCGCCAACCACCATTGTTCAAAACCTTCTCGCGGGCGACGCCTCCGCCGTCGATGACGTGTTGGCGATGTATTCGGATGATGTGCTGCGGTTATGTATGCTGCTGATGCGCAACCACGACGACGCCCAAGAAATCTGGCAGGACACATTCTTGCGGTTTATTCAGATGTTGCGTAAGAAACGCCTGCGGTCAAATAACGGTTCCATCAAGGCGCTGCTGTTGCGAATTGCCCGCAACGCCTGCATCGATCGGCTGCGCCAACGCAACCGCTGGCTGCCGCTGCATGAAGACGCCAATGACTTTATTGCGGGCGCCGAGCCAGCGCCAGACCGGGTGTCTGACGAACACCGCTTTGAAGACGCCTTTGAATCTGCGCTTGACCGACTAAGTGGAATCCAACGTACGATATTGGTGTTGCATGACGTAGAGGGCGAGACGTATGACGTGATTGCCAAACAGTTCAACCTTACTAACAACAATGTCAGGACCAACATATGGCGAGCGCGTGAAATTCTTAGAACAATTTTAACGCCGTACCTTGAGGAGCGCTGAATCCCATGCCCTTACGCCCAAATCACGAAGAGAAACCACTTGGCCGCGAGGATCAAGCCATTCGCGACGCCCTGCGAAAGTACGCGCCTCCTCACATCGACAAGACCGCGTTGCGCAACCAAATGGTCGACGCCATCAGCGCGCCGTCAGGTGGGGTAATCACATCTCGGCGCGTGTTCGCCGTCGCGGCGGCGCTATTGATCGCCATTGGCGCCTGGCTCTATCTGTCGCTTTCAAATACAACCGATGCCGCAGTGAGGTCAATTGAATTTATGTCGTCTGAACAAGCCTCATCGTTCACACTGGGCGAATGGCGCTTGAAGAAGGGCTATCTTGCGGTCACCCCAAACGATGTGAAAACGCGAATTCAACTACAAGACAGTTCAATTGTTATTTGTGAGCCGTCGACTCAAATCGCATTCAATTATGAAAACAATCGCGTCGTCAGATTAAAAAAAGGCGAAGTTCTGGTCGAAGTCGCCAAAGACGAAATGCGGCCGTTCATCGTCCAGACGCCGCTGCTTGACGTCGAAGCGGTCGGCACAAGGTTCCGCGTCAAAATCGTTCCGTAGGGGGGGGGGCATGCAAAAATACATCATTCTGGTTACTGCGGTTCTCGTAGCAGGCATCGTCGGGTTTGTTGTGTGGTCGGGAGGCGGCGCGGCGATGCCCAGCCGGGTAGAAGTCGAAGTGTTAGACGGCGAAGTGAACGTGTCAAATTTGCCAATGGAATTTGAGAAAAACCTGGCCCAGGGCGAAAAATATTCAACCGATGAAACCGTTTCGTTGCCTGATGAGCTGCCCAGAGACGAATCCGTTGCGGAACCGGTAACGCTGGCCCCAACGGTGAAGCCGACATCTGTTTCAACTGATGGCGCGCTAGCGATTCAAATTACGGATGCACTCCAGGACGAAATTTCCAAAGGGACAATTGAGATTAATGGCGAACCGTACGAATTTTCGAATGGTATATTTAGCCTGGAAGACCCGCCAGAGCCGCCGTTCAGCATGGTCGCTTTAGCCGACGGCTACTTTAGCGCAACACGCCCCATCTCGGCGGCGACTGAATTAAGCCAACAGATTGACTTGATGCTTGAATATAAAGTCTCGTTTGAATTTGAAGTCTATCAAGACATGGGCTTTCAAGAAAAAGCAGTCGGCGCCCAAGTGATCTTGCGAAAGGCGGTCGACGCCCAGCGCCCCATGCCCACTAAGTTTAGTCTTGACTACAACACCATCAATGTGGATTTCGAGTCTGCGTCGTTGCGTCTCGAAGGCGACCACCTGTTGGTCTTAGACGCGAAAGACACCGGGTTCCCGCCTTATGAGAACAAACACGGTTTTTTACCGGGCGACCAGATTTATGCGCTGGAGGATTTTGGCTTTCAACCCAATTCGACTGTTTTGGAAGCAAAATATGCGAGACGGTCGAACTCGCTCCCGCTAAAAAACCCAACCTCCAGGCGCTTGCGTTTGATGGATGCGCTGATGAGTTTCGCCCAAGGCCCAGGCGCCAATCGATTTGGCCAGGCGATTCAATACAAACGAAACGGCAAATCGATGTACACCCTGTTGCGGCGTCTTGAAGGCAGCGAGAGTTTCCAGACAGTTGGTGAAACTGAGACTGACGCAACCGGGCGCTGCCGCTTTGACGATTTGAGGCCTGGGTTGTATTTTGTCGAAGCGATTCTTGATAACCACCGTTCTCATTTGGTTCCAGTGCACCCCGCGTTTGGCGGCTTTAAAGTGCGGATGAGCGATGAAAGCCGCATTACGTTGCATGTCGTACGCAAAGCGGGAGACCGTAAACCAGGAATCAACGACCAAATTGAAGGCGCCGACATCATGTTTAAATCCATCGGCGAACAATCTTCAAGCGGCATGTTTGGCGGCAAAAGCGAGAAGGTTGGCTGGAAGCACTTTGACGCCATCCCCTATGGCGAATACCAGCTGACTGTCATCCCTCCAGATGATGCGTTCTGCCAAGCCTATTCAGAAACGTTTGAGGTGAAGCGCCCAAGTTATCTTCGAGAGATACAACTCAAGCCTCAAACGAGCGCCATGTTGTCTATCTCAGGCCGTGTGTTTGAAAGCGAGCCGCCTCACCGCCCGGTGAAAGATTATCCCGTCAAGTTGACCTATCGCAGACACTACGTCGAAGGCGGAACCGGGTGGGGCGTTCTTACGATTGGTGAAGTAAAAACTGGCCCTGACGGGCGGTATGAATTCACCGAACTTGAAGAAGGAACGTATGACGTTTGCTGTTTTATGGAATCAGAGGCCAGGTCGGGATATTTCCCCGTTGAACAGCCAGACGGTAAATATATTGATGAAATGCATTCGCAAACGGGACATTTTTGGGGGCCGAATACCTTTGAATACATTTTGAAAGTGAAACTATTTGATAACAAAGTTGATGACGCTGATTTTTATGTTACCCCTTCAGCCAATACAACGTTTCGCGGGTTGGTATTGAACAGCCAGAATCAACCAATAGAAGGAGCGTTTGTCACGTTGCCGCAAGTGGCTGATACAAAGCCCAAGCGAGCGATAACCAATCAAGACGGCAGTTTTGAAATCACCATGTTTAGCCGCCCATCAAACGAAAACATTCAAATTGACATTCGAGCGCTCAAAGGCGAGATTATCCCCGCCCAACACCGAGAATCGGCCCACGGCGGCTCCATTTATGTCGAAGAGAGAATTGATGCTAGCGCAAGCGCTCTTGAAACGCTCGATGTGAAACTTGGCGAGGACGTGAATGGAATTCAGTTGATAGTAACAGAGCAGAGCAAAAATGAAGTCAGAGGGACGATTCGCTAGTCAGAAAATGTTGAAGAAGGAACGCCACTACCTGCTGGGCTTGAAATCAAATGTTATGAAGGGCAGGTAAGAAATAAAATTCAAGGAGAAATTTCTGAAACGGGCGAGTTTGTGATTTATCTTAACCAGCCAGGGCCGTTCTCTCTTCATGTTCGAGATGAATACCACCACATTGAAGATGAACGGTATGGCCGTCAGCCAATGTATGAGTGCGCGAGCACCTACAAAACGTCGACATTGAGCGAAGACGGCGAGTATGAACCAATCGACTTTGTTATTGAGCCTGTTGGTGTGATCGCGGGCATTGTTTTAGACGCTCAGGGCGAGCCTGTGAACGATGTGACGGTTCTTCCTCATCAAGGCGAGATTCCTAGTTTTCATTCACAGACAGAAGAAGATGGATTATTCTGGCTATATACATTGCCCAAAGGCGAGGTATATGACTTGCATGTTAAATTACCCGGCCAGACTGAGCCGGTCTTAGTGCTCGAACAGATTGAAGCGCCCAATAAAGATGTGCTAATTCAATTGCCTGAGTTAGAAGAATAAAACGCCGTAAAACAATCAAGTTTTTAAATAACAAAGGGTTAGATACTGTCCTTGCGATAAAATTAAGCCCTTTTTTATTTTCCCACTAGACGCACTAGGTTGATTTGTAGGATACTATCTCTCAAACAAATGTACATCTAATTTGGGAGAGAATGATGAAACGATTTCTGTTGTCTTTCTGTATGATTTTGGCTTTCACCGTTGCGGTTCACGCTTCTTCGAACAGCGCTCCGGTTCCATTCAAGGTTCACTCTATCGACAAAGACGCCGAGATGTGGTGGGCGCGCGCAATTGTTGATATCAACGGCGACAAGGTTCTTGATATTGTGCTGCAAAACAACAACGCACACGGCGGCTGGCTGGGCTGGATCGAAGCCCAAGACGGCGGCAAGAAATGGAAACGAAATATCATCGCTGAAACCTCTCCCAACGGAGAAGCCTTCGCCAGCGGCGACCTCGACGCGGGCGATGTCGACGGCGACGGCGATGTTGATATCATCGCGGCGGCCCATGCCGGCGAGTGGGACGAAGGCGGCGGGCCTTCTACGATTTATTGGTATGAAAATCCATCATGGAAAGCCCACAAAATCGGCGAAGTCGTCGGGTTTATTAAAGACCTCAATCTCACCGACTTTAACAAAGATGGAAAGATGGACGTGTGCGCAGCGGTATTCGTGACCAACATCCTGACTATTATTCGCCAGGATTCGCCCAAAAAATGGACGACCGTCCATCAGATAAAAGTGCATAATCTTCATGAAGGCATGGACGCAGGCGACATTGACGGCGACGGCGACAACGACATCGCCGCCAACGGCTATTGGATCGAAAGCCCCGGCGGCAACCTCGCCGCTGACTGGCCGATCCACATGATCCACAACCGATGGAACAACCAAAACGGCGACTGGTCGCGAAACGCCACTAAGCATTTTTGCCGTGATATCGACGGCGACGGCAAGGCCGAAGTCTTTATCTCACATTCTGAGCGTAGCGGGTACCCGGTCGCTTATTACAGCGCCAAAGACCCCAAAAAAGGCCCCTGGAAAGAGCATGTCATAATCAAAGATTTGTCTTCCGCCCATACGCTTCAGGTGTTTGATTTTGATAACGACGGCGACCAGGACGTTTTGACGGGCATCAACATGAACCGCGCCAAAGGCCTCGAACTGACCTCGTTCCCTGTCTTATTGATGCTCAACAAGGGCGACAACAAAACCTGGACGAAACAGACGCTAACCAACGAAGGCATCTATAACGGCCAGGCGGCGGATATCGACAACGACGGCGATATTGACATCGTGCGCCTTCAAACTCACGATGGCAAAGAACTTGAGGTGTGGATGAACCAGACCAAGTAATTCCACCCAACAATCTCGAAATAAAAGGTGTAGGATGAACGGAACCGGCTTCGGTGGCTTTGTCCTTCACCTTTCTTTGTGTTTGATTGCGATTGCTGATGATTCACTCGTCCCCTTTTCAATCGGCCATTCGATTTCCGTGATTGATGTTTCGTCACAATCCGCTCGCCAAGTCATTATTGACCAAGAAAAAGGCCAGTACCTCGGCCATCCGACCATGGTGCTTCTCGAAGACAACAAAACCATGATCGCGGTCTACCCCAAAGGCCGCGGCAAGGGCGCCATTGTGATGAAACGCAGCGTCGATGGCGGTCTACCTGGTCGACGCCAAAGCAACTGACAGACGCGCGTACCGGCGACTGTCATGTGGTTCGTTACGCCTCCGATGGCCGGCTGGTTGTCACCTTTCGCGACATGGCCCGCCAGACAACCACTTAAGGCGACTTTATCGCCTGGGTGGGCGCCTGCAGCGACATCATCAATGGCAGGGAAGGGCAATACCAAATTCGACTGCTAGATAATCAAAAGGGCGCCGATATGGGCTACGCCGGGTTAGAACTCTTGCCTGACCAGACATTTATCGCGACTACTTACCGCCATATGGTCGAAGGCGAACAGACTCTCATTGGTAGCGTTCGCTTTTAAACTCGGCAAAATAAGAGCATTAGGAGAAATAATCTCATGTTTTTGTTTGATGTAATTCATCTAAATAAAGTCTTAACATTGGCCTGTTATGATTTTTGCATTCATTGCAAACCTTCGTTGTCAACATGGAGCCATTTATGAATCGAATTAAAAACGTTTCAGTTAATCCTGAAAAAATCGTGTGCACACTCGCGATCGCCGTGATTGCGCTGTTGTGCGCGGTCGCTTCTGCGTTTTCTTCACCAGTCTCTACCATCGACGCCGTCCACTTGGTTGAACGTGAACTCTACTTTAATCACAACATTCGCCACGAAACGCTCAGCGTAGAAAAAACGGTTTATAAGGGACATCCCGCCTATCGCATTACTGGCCGGTCGGGCGTGGACGGATTTCAATCAACCGTTGACGCCCAGGTCGCGCGTGTGATGAAAATTGATAAAAACGGCGACGCGTTTTTTCGGTGGAAAGGCCCCAAGATCGTCGGCCATCGCGGCAATGTGAAATCGGCGCCAGAGAACACCATCCCTGCGTTTGAACTCGCCATCGACTATGGATGCGACCTGTTAGAGATTGATATCCGCGAGAGTAAAGACGGCGAGTTGGTCATCGTTCATGACTCGACATTAGACCGGACGACCAACGGTTCGGGCCTGGTGTCAAACCACACCCTCGCTGAGATCAAACAACTCGACGCGGGATCATGGTTTAGCGACGAGTTTAAAGGCGTTCGCATCCCCACGTTGCGCGAGGCGCTTCGCAGTATGAAAGGCAAGGCGCTGCCAGACCTCGATTTCAAAGCGGGCGACCCCGCCAAACTGGTCAAGATTATCAAAGAAGAAGGCCTGCTCGGCAAGGTTACGCTTCACTGCGGCGATTGGGATCTATTGCAACGCACTCAAGCGCTGACGGACAAATTTCTTCTACGCCCCGGAGTACGGATTGGGCGTATTGGGCTGCCCGCCTTGCTCGAAACATTTGACCCGCCGATTGTGAATATCGATTGGGCGCAGTTTAGCGAATCGCTGGTGAGAGAGGTTCATCTCGCGGGCCGCAAGTCGTTCGTCAATACCATGCAGCACGAAAACCAATTCGGCGTCGAAGCCATGCTTGACGCTGCCCCCGACTACATTCAGACCGATGAGATCGAACTGTTGGTCTCGCTGATGAAAGCCCGCGGCTGGAAGTGATTGGCCAAAAAAAAATGTCTTTTCCTTTCTTTTTTCTATTATCATTAGTCTCTAAATCTATTGATCTATTGGATTGAGACTTGCATGAAAACCAAAGGCTTTACCCTGATTGAATTGTTAATTGTTGTGGCGATTATCGGTATTCTCGCCGCTATCGCCGTACCCAATTTTTTGAATGCTCAGGTGCGCGCCAAAGTCGCCCGCGTTCGCGCCGACGTACGCGCTCTGAGTACATCGCTGGAAATGTATAACCTCGATAACAACAGTTATCCCATCGACTGGGGCGGGCCGGATGTCGAAGACCGCTCATGGCGCCAATTGACCACGCCGGTGTCATACATCAGCGGCGTCGACATCACCCGCGACCCGTTTACCGATGATGGTTCGGGCGCGGTAGGCGGAAACTTCAATAATAAACGCGTGTTCTACGACTACGGCGGCGGTGTGTGGTACAACAGCCTGGCGCAGGGCGACGCCCGCAAGGCGTTTTATGCGCGCACGGTCGGCTTTTTGATATTGAGTTTCGGCCCCAACAAGGCGCGCGAGTTCCCTTGGAACGACGCCGCCATTGAAGGCGTCGGCAACCGCTCTGATGCGGGCATGCGCTTTGTTTATCATTCATCGAATGGGCTTGGTTCGTTGGGCGATATCATCGCCACCCAAGGCGGCCCGGCGGAATAGGCTGAAACAGATTCGAAAATTACAATACCCGGGTTGGTGGCAGAACCCGGGCGTTTTGTTTGACTGTTTCTGGAATTAGAGCGTTTGACAAAATTGCGTGCGGTAAGCGCGCCCGTATCCGCCGCGGCGGATTGCAAAAGATACATCTATGTAAACTCAATCCGCACATAATTCTGGCAACCACTATAAAACCCTCGCCTCTGATGGAAGGCTTTGGATTTATCATCAACTCTGTTGAATAAATCAAGTAGGGCGGGTTGAGCGTGAGCGATACCCGCCGCAAGACCTTTTGTGATATTCGATGGCGGGATTTGTTGCTCTCATCCCGCCCTACTAAAACCAGGGGGGTGATCATCCACTCCGCCATTAAGTGATCCACTCTGTCGTCAGGTGTCATCACGAGCGTAGCGAAGCGATCTCGCTTTTCGAATGGTGTCCGCTGCGGCGGATTGCTTCGGTCGTTACACTCCCTCGCAATGACACCTTCATTATTTTTTTTAATAAAATTAGTTGGATCAAAACTGTATGACAAAATTATCCTTCAACCAAACTCCTTGGCTTTAGTCGAGGGAGGTCAAGTTGCCTGCTGCTTTTTGCCATTTGATTTTTACGTTTCATACACAATCTCACCGTTGACCATTGTTAAAACGACTTTCGCGCTGGGGATGTCACCTGCGCCAATCGCGGTGATGTCATGGTCGATCATACACAGGTCGGCGAACTTGCCGGGTTTCAGCGATCCCTTCAGGGCTTCTTCAAACGAGGCGAAGGCGGCGTTTACGGTATACGCCTCAATCGCTTCTTCAACCGTGATCTTTTCCTGAGGCGTCCAACCGTTGGGGCGTTCGCCGTCTTTGGTGCGGCGGGTGACGGCGGCGTAAATTCCTTTAAGCGGGGTGGGAGGCGCCACATACCAGTCAGAGCCAAACGCCAGGCGCGCCTGGGCGTCGAGCAGCGAACGAAACGGATACGTCATTTTGACCCGCTCAGCCCCGATTGATTTTTCGGCCCAACAGGCGTCGTCCATCAAGTGGTAGGGTTGCATGCTGGCGATGACGCCCAATTGGTGAAAGCGCGATAAGTCGCCGGGGTGAAGATGTTGAGCGTGTTCGATGCGAAAGCGGCGGTCGCGCGCGCCGTTTTGTTTGATCACCCGCTCGAATATGTTGAGCATCTCATGGTTGGCGCGGTCGCCGATGGCGTGCATCAAGACATGCAGGCCCGCCTTGTCAGCCGGTTGGATTTTCTCAAAGAGTTCGTCTGGTTGTTCGACAAACAGGCCGTCGTTGTCTGGTTCGTTGACATACGGCTCAAAAAATTGGGCAGTCTGTGAGCCCAGCGACCCGTCAAGAAACCCCTTCAGGGCGCCCATGCGCAGCCAGTCGTCGCCGCGTCCGTTGGCCCTGACTTCGTCGTCTAATTGGCGCCAGGTTGAGACCGGAACCGCCGCATAAATACGGGTATTGAGTTTTTTGTTGGAGTGAGACGATTTGAACACCGCCAGGTCGTCCCACGAACCCATGTGGTGAATGGAAGTCACGCCTTGGGCGGCGACGTAGTTCATCGCCGCTTCGAGCGCCTTTTGTGATTGTTTCAGTGTTGGTTTGGGGACTATGCGCTGAATCAACCCCATGGCGTTGTCTTTAAACACGCCTGTCAGCGAACCATCTGGATTGCGTTCGATCTCGCCGCCGTCGACGTCTTCAACGTTATTCGATACGCCCGCTCGTTCGATGGCGAGCGAATTGGCCAGCGCCATGTGGCCGTCGTGGCGGTCGATCCACACCGGGTTGCGCGGCGTGACGGCGTCGACCCAATCGCGGCGCGGCGGCGCACCGCCCCACAAGTAGTGGTTCCAGTTGCCGCCGAGAACCCACTCGTCAGATTTTAATGTCTCAACGTATGCGCGGATGGTCTCGATAAATTCTTCTATGCTGGCGCAAGTCTGTAGTTGCACCGACGAGAGTTGAAAGCCGCCTTCAAGAAAGTGGACATGAGAATCAATCAAACCAGGCAAGACCAACCGCCCGCGGCCTTCGATCACAGTTGTCGTTGGCGCGATCTGTTCTTCGACAGCGTGAGTGGAGCCGACCGATAGAATACGCCCATCGCGTAAGGCGACGGCTTCGGCGCGCGCTTCGCCCGCGCCTGTCCAGACGTTGGCGTTAATAATCGCGGTTTCAGCGGGGGAGGTGTTCATGGCAGCGGCTCCAGGCCATACTGTACCATTTTATAGTGGTTGCAAGAATACTGTGCGGATTGAGTTTACATAACTCTATCTTTCGCTGTCCGCCGCGGCGGATACGGGCGCGCTTACCGCACGCAATTTTGTCAAACGCTCTAGAGAGAAATTAAAACAAAAAATGCGCGGCGTATCAACAGAAACGCCGCGCATTGGTTTGTAGCTAGATACTACTTAATATAGCGCCCAATCGCGAAGGCTGGTTTCACCCCGGAAGGGGAAGTAACCGCCCAACGCGCCGCCGTCGGGGCCTGCCGCCGCGTAGGCATCTGCAGTAACCACCAGGTAGCCTTCAGTGTTAGGGTCGGTTGATTCAAACATGGGGTCAGCGTTAATTACATTGGTTTGGTTAACGAACCCTAAAAAGTCGCCTGGTAAGACAGTCGAGTCGCCTTCGGTGACAATTGCGCTATTACTGAGGTTTACAGTCGGAGTTGGGTCGACGCCTTCCTCCACAGCAGGGACATAAAATATATCGTCTCCATCAGCCCCGGCGACGACGAGTCCAATAGCATCTATTATGATTGGGTCTGTCGCCGATTCGGAGCCTAGGCGAAATACGAATGATTCCACGCAATTGTATAACGTCACATGATTGACGCTATAGTTTCGGGTGACGCCTTCTGGCGGGGCGAAGAAGTAGCCAATGCCCGCGTCAGTCGCTCCCGTGATCAGCATGTGGTCGATGTTGTTTTCGCTAACAAAGTCACAGTCGATACGAACGCCCAGCGGGTTGTCTAAGAGTTGAACGTAAGACCAATTGTGTACGCCGTTGAAGCAAAGAATTCCGCTGCTGGCCATTCCTTTGGCGATTATCGGTTCTTCAGGGGTTCCTTCCATATTGACCGTTACACCGGTTAATAGCTGAAAGCCAAACCGCTCACAGAACGAGACGATTGAATTTCGAATTGTAGCCGTAACATTATTGCCTCCGAGAATAAAGCCGTCTTGTCCGCTTGAGGCGTCGAGTTCGCCGTCAAACACGCCGTGTGAAACAACCACGTCTTCGATCAACACATCGACTGGGCCGTCAGGGATGCCCGAAAAACCGCCCAACACCTGAACAGAGTCGTCTTGGAACGCTAACCCGCCGCCGAGCAGTTTTTCAGACTCAAATACCAAGCCGTCAGTTGTGATGGGCTGGTCTTCGCCGTCGTTGGCGGTGACCAACAGGTTTTTGAAGGTAATCGAAAAGGCGTCGGTTTCGTTGACTGGCCTGAAGTCGATGCCATCGTCTTGCGGCCAGGCGGCGAGAGAGGGGATAAGAATCAGGTTTTCTAGGACAATGTCAACAGCGGCGGAGTTGACGATGCCGTCAGACTCTCTGCCCGCGACTTCATCGTTTTGCGACACCAAAATGATGGGGCGATTGTCAGGAGCGGCGCCTTTAATGGTCAAAGGAACGTCGATGACGATGATTTCTTCATAAGGGCCGCCGCCGGTGATGGTGATCTCGTTCATCGCGTCAGGCGCAGACCGAATTGTCGTCAGGGCATCAGAAATCGATGTCGCATCAGCGCCGCCGCCTGAATTTACGGTGACCGTAACCGCAACAGCGTTCAAATTCAGACATGCGATTGTCAAAAATAGAGCAAATCGAGATAAAAAATTCAGTTTCATTGTTTCTGGCCTCCTACTGTGTAAGTGAATCTTACTGACATTTGTGAACTTAATAGATGGTTGTCTCAGCAGAGACAAAATTCAGGTCTATTCTACTGCAATAAAGACGCCACTTTAAGCAGATTTTTTTATAAAACAAAAAAGAGGGCGTCGGGTCGCCCTCTTCGGGTCTCAATTTTCGTGCCGTCTTAGTCGACAAATCGTTTGTCGCAGGGATACGACGCTTTGGGGCCGATGCGCACCAAATCGCCGCGGCTTTGCAGGCCGTTGGTTGAGTCATAATTGACAACATTGCCGTAGGTCATGGTGGCGTCGGGGCCGGCGCTGGCGACCCGCCACATCGAGCACCGGAACGAGGCGCCTAGACTTGTGCTGCCTAACCAGTTAATGGTTGACCAGGCGTCAACATAATCGTACGTGTCATAGACCGCTTCTTGGTTTTCTAAGTGTGTAATGATAAAGGGATCAACCGGGATGCCGCCTAAGTACGATATTGGCGACGTCAGTGCGTTAAAGCGGTTGCTGATGCCCAGCCAAGCGCCTTGGCCGTTACGGGCGCTGCCATTCTCGTTAATCCAGGGCGGGTAATAATTGTTGTCTAAGCGATAACTCTCAAGCGCAGTACTCAGATTGCGCATTTCGGCTTCGGCCTTGGCGATTTTGGCCCTGACCTGGGCGTTTAGAAAATTAGGGACGGCGATAGCGGCGAGGATTCCAATAATGGCGACAACAATCAACAACTCTATAAGGGTAAACCCTGATGACAAACTACTCTTTTTGTGCATTTGACAAAAACTCCATTCTAGGGTCATACAAAATTGTTAGGTGGTATACTACTACTTTTCTTATGTCATGCAAATAATAGTCCAAGTTTGGTTGACTGTCAGATCTGTGTGATATTGAGAAGGCCCAAAGTTCGGCTTAAATAGTCGGGACGCGCAATAATGATTTCGATGAAGAAGGTGGAACATGAATAGGATGATAGTTCGATTTGGTTTAATCATTTTATTGGCGGCGATAATGCAAACCTCATTGGCTGAAACAGTGGCGGAACGGCTCGGATATAAAGCGGATGATGTTTTGTTGATCATTCACGCCGATGATATGGGCATGTGCCGCTCAGCGAATGAGGCCTGCATGGAAGCGCTCGATAAGGGTATCGTCACCAGCGCCAGCGTGATGGTTCCGTGCCCCTGGTTCCCACAGGCCGCCCGCTATTTTCGCGAGAACCCCGGCGCTGACATGGGGCTGCATCTGACCCTCACAGCGGAATGGAAGAACTACCGCTGGGGGCCGGTCGCGCCAATTTTGGATGTGCCTGGGTTGATCGACTCTGAGGGTTATTTCTATCGCGGTGTTCGCTCAGTGGCCCAATCGGCGTCGGCGGAAGAAGTTGAGCGTGAGATTCGCGCCCAGATCGACCATTCGATTAAGAACGGGTTGATCCCTACTCACCTCGATTCACATATGGGGACGATCTACGCACGCCCCGACTATTGGCAGGCGGCGTTGAAAGTGTCTGAAGAGTATGACATTCCCTTTATGAATTTCAGCGCGTCAAAATGGATGCTCGAACGCGTCCGGCGCGACGGTAATGAGTTTCCCAAAGCGGCGGCGGACGCGCTGGCGGCGCGGGGCATCCCGTTGATCGACAGCCTGCCCGCGATTGATGATGTTCCGGTTGAGATGATGGGCGAGGCCTATCGTGAGCTGATCGCCAACCTTGAGCCGGGGCTACATCTGTTGATTCTTCACCCCAATGTGTTGACCGAAGAGTCAAAGGCCATTACGGGGACGCACATGCGCCGACATGAAGAATATAAAATTTTCACAGACCCGAAGATGAAAGAATGGATCGACCAGCACGACGTCAAACTGGTCGGCTGGAAAGACCTCTTGCCGCTTTGGAAGGCGCGTAAGAAATAGTTGGTTTGGAAATTTATTAGAGTAACTTGAGATGTCGTTGCGAGGGAGAACAACGACCGAAGCAATCCCTCACATCGAACAGCCAAAGATACAGTTATGTAAACTCAATCCGCACATAATTCTGGCGACCACTCTGTGAGCGCCTGTGCAATAAAGCGGAGCGGCGCCGAAGCGAGTAGTGTTGTACACATGCCATTCGCGGCAAAACGATAATATTTTTGAGATGGCTTTTAGAAATCTAGTTGGAATCCACGCCCTGGGGTGATGCTGCCTAACACCACGGGGCGTTTTGCGTTTGTGACAGAGGGAACGTTTGATGGAATGTTCTGCAGCGTTGCGAGGCCTAGCATGGCGAACCCAAGCGCTTCTTTCGCGTCCGATGAGACGCCTGCTTCATCGCTGGTTTTCCAGCGTAATTGAGGCGCGTGATGTTTAAGCCGCTCCATCAGATACCCGTTTTTCGCCCCGCCGCCGCTGACGATGACTGACTTAGGCTGTGAGGTTGAGTAAAAAAAACTGGTGTACGCCTGAGTGATCGAAACGGCGGTGAACTCGGTTGCCGTCGCGAGCAGGTCATTGAGTCCCGCGCCATTGCTTTGTTCAACAAACCATTGAGTAAAATCGGCGCCAAAGTCTTCGTGACCGGTCGCCTTGGGCGGTTGGCGTTTGAGGTACGGGTTCATTAACGATTCATCAAGCAATGGTTGAATCACCTTGCCCGACTTCGCGCGTTGACCGTTGGCGTCAAAGGGTTGGTCTGTGTAGGTCTTCATCAAACGGTCAATAACTATGTTGCCGGGCCCGCTGTCAAAGGCGACGATCTCGCCGTCGCGCCGAAGAAGCGTACCGTTGGCGATGCCGCCGATGTTCTGGCAGATCACATCCCACTCAGCGCCGCCAAACAACACCGCGTCAACGAATGGAACCAACGGCGCGCCGACGCCGCCCGCCGCCATATCGGCGGTACGGAAATCAGAAACAGTGGTCACGCCTGTGCGTTCTGCGATCACACTGGCGGCGCCGAGCTGAAGCGTTGATGGCGTCATCCAGTTGCGGGAAGCGTCATGGTTGGGGATGTGATAGATTGTTTGTCCGTGTGAGGCAATGAATGAGACCTTCTCCATTGTAACCTTGGCTTGTTGTGTGACATGCAAGGCCGCTTTAGCAAAGGCTTCGCCCAGTTCCATGTTTAATTGACAGATCTGTTCAACGGATGCGGTATTCGGGTCCATTGCGGAGAACACTCGTTGCCGCAACTCATTAGAAATGGGCGTTTCATCAAAATGGATTAACTCAGTGCTGAGTTGTTCGGTGGATTCAAACCGTACCAGCGCCGCGTCAATCGCGTCGACAGATGTGCCCGACATGAGTCCAATGGCGAGCATGGGCTGTGTAAGTTTGATTTGACAGAACTGAGTGATATGGCTGTTCATGTTGGTATTTTTCGTGCATTGTTTGAAAACCGCAATTTATGGTAAAGTGAAACAATTCTTGATACTAGGATGGGGATGATGAAGATACTACATATCGCGTTCGCTTTTATGTTGGGATTGGTTGTTTCGACTATTTCGTTCAGCGCTACTCATGAAACGCTTGAAAGCGTCATTCATTTCAGCCCGACCAGCACGGGCATCTACCTTGGCAGCCCGTCGATTCTACGCCTGCCCAACGGCGATCTGCTCGCCAGCATGGACATGTTTGGTAAAAACGCGCCCGTCTCTGTGCGGGATGAATATAACATTGGCCTCATCTTTCGTTCGACTGACGATGGGGCGTCTTGGGATTTTGTCACTGAGATTGTCGGCAGTTTTTGGGCGAATTTATTTTTACATAAAGGCGCGGTGTATCTGTTGGGCGTCTCTGAACAACACGGCCACATTGTGATTCGCCGCAGCGATACCAATGGCGCGACCTGGACGCAGCCTGTTAATGAAAACAGTGGGCTGCTGTTTCCAATGACGGAAGGACGCGAGGCCCCCAATTACCATTGCGCGCCGATGCCTGTGCTCGAATATCAAGGCCGCCTTTATCGCGCCTTTGAAGACAATGTGACGAGAAAATGGCCGGCGGGGTTTCACTCGTTGGTGATCTCAGCCGATGTCGACGCAGACCTCTTGAAAGCATCTTCGTGGACGATGAGCAACAAACTCGCCTATGACCAAGATACTGACCCGCCCGAATTTACACGCGATGCTGAAAATCTGACAGGCGGCAGCGCCGCCGGATGGCTGGAGGGCAACATGGTGCTCTCGCCGCAGGGCAAACTTTTGAATATCTTGCGGGCGAATACGCTGCCTGTGGTTGATAAAGCCGCCGTGGTGAACGTCAGCAAAGACGGCAAGACGGTGACGTTTGACCCGAAGACCGGGTTTATTGATTTCCCCGGTGGGATGACCAAGTTTGCGATTCGCTTTGACGAACAGACAAAACGCTATTGGACGCTCGCCAATGGAAATACCAATCCTAACAACCCGCGCCAGCGCAACAGCCTTTCGCTCTATTCATCCACTGATTTGAAAGAATGGACGCATCACGCGGTATTGCTTGAAGATTTAGACGATTACGACAACATCGGCAATGAATCAAAAGTCGGGTTTCAGTATGTCGACTTTCGCTTTGACGGCGACGATATCATCTTTATGTCGCGTACGGCCTACATGGGCGCCAACAACTACCACGACGCCAACTTTATGACCTTTCACCGGATAAAGGGGTTTCGATCAACATATCGGTGATACTCGGTTAATTCATTTTCTGTTGATTCAATATGAAACGCATATATACTTAACAATCCTAATAAATAAGAATGGTTCCAATGAAGCGCGGTTTTACACTAATTGAATTGTTGATTGTGGTCGCCATTATCGGAATTTTGGCGGCGATCGCCGTACCCAACTTTATCAACGCTCAAACCCGCGCCAAACTCGCCCGCGTCCAAGGCGATTTTAAGGCGTATGGAACCGCCATTGAGATGTACACTCTCGATTGGAACGCCGCGCCGTGGGATTTTTACGCCCCGTCCGGCGACCACGGCTGGGCGTCATCGTTCTCGCGGTTGACGACTCCAGTCGCGTTCATGAACCAGATTATGCCAGACGTGTTTCAAGCCTTGGATGTAATCGAAAACTTGTCGTCCTCTCATTTTGTGGGCAACGAACTGTCGTATGACTACGCCACCATCTACTTTAACGGTGGAGTGAACAGCCCCAGCGCCATATGGAAAGACCTGTTTGGTAAATCATTATGGCGTATCACCAGCGCCGGGCCTGATCAGGCGTTGATCAATGTGCCTGGACGCCGATGGCTGGCGCCGCCTTACGCCGCTTCAAACGGCCTCATCTCTGCAGGCGATATCGCCTACTCGCAACAAAGTTTTCTCGATAAGTGAAACGCGCAGGCAATCCATAAGTCTTTCCTTGACCTTGCGCGTCAATTTGCTTGAATATGACTTACTATATCAATTAAGTCGGGTTCCGGTGTGAGACATGGGGAGACGTTCAGTTGTATTCATTGTTGTAATTTCACTTCTATTCATTCAACCTGTATTCAGCCAAGAAGACGCCTCAACCGCTTTACCGCAAGCGTTTGAGGGCGACATGTCTTTTTCTGAGGATATTTTCCCGGTTCTTTCTGCAAGTTGTTTAGAGTGTCATAGCTCTCAGGTTCAGATGGGGGGCTATTCGATCATAAGCCGCGAGTTGATGCTGAAGGGCGGTGACACTGGCGCAGCAGTGGTTCCCGGCGACAGCGCCAACAGCCGCTTGATTCATCTAACCGCTGGGTTGGAGCCGGGCCTGACCATGCCAATGAGCGGCGACCCACTCTCTGATGAACAGATCGGCAAACTTCGCGCATGGATCGACCAGGGCGCCCAATGGGACGAAAGCGTTTCATTTAAAGAAGAGCAAACACTCGGCATCAAACCCCGCCGCCCGGCCTTGACGATGGTGGATGATTCATCGTTATTGCAGAACCCAATTGATAACCTGCTCAGCGATTACTTTCAAAGTCACGGCGTTGATTATTCAACCCTCGTCGATGACCGCCGCTATATTCGCCGGGTGTATCTTGATTTGGTTGGGCTACTGCCGCCCGCTAAAGCAGTCGAGGCGTTTGTCAAAAATGAATCGCAGGACAAGCGGTCGGCATTGGTTGATGAAGTGTTGTTAGACCGGGAAGCCTACGCCCACCATTGGCTGTCATTTTGGAACGATCTCTTGCGAAACGAATATCGCGGCACGGGATTCATCGACGGCGGACGCGAGCAAATCACCGAGTGGTTGCTCAATTCGCTCAAAGACAACAAACCGTATAATCAGTTTGTTTCTGAACTGATCGACCCAGTCACCGGTTCGAGCGGCTTTCTCAAGGGCATCGTCTGGCGCGGGGTGGTCAACGCCAGCCAGACGCCCGAGATGCAAGCCGCCCAAAACATCGCCCAAGTGTTTATGGGCGCCAACCTCAAGTGCGCTTCCTGCCACGACAGCTTTATCAACCAATGGAAACTCGCCGACGCGTATGGTCTGGCGGCGATCTTTACCGAAGAGCCGTTAGAGATGGTGCGTTGCGATTCGCCGACCGGCGAGTTCGCCCCTGTTCATTTTTTGTATCCAGAATTGGGCGAAATCGACGGCGGCGCGCCTGTTGATGAGCGCCGCGAGCAGCTAGCCACCATCGTCGCCAGCGACGACAACGGCCGCTTGACTCGCACTATAGTGAACCGCATCTGGGCGCGTTTTATGGGGCGGGGACTCATCGAACCTGTCGATGATATGGACGCCGTCCCCTGGCATCAGGACGTATTAGACTGGCTGGCCTCAGACTTATCAGATAATGGCTATGACCTTCAACGCGTAATGAAGACGATCATTATTTCGCGGGCCTATCAATTGCCCGCGGTCGATTATGACGCCAATGACCCGAACTATGTATTTCGCGGGCCGTTGGTCAGGCGCATGACAGCCGAGCAGTTCGTCGACGCGCTGGCGTCGCTGACCGGGCATGAACCGCTGCCGCCTGACTTTTTCTTTCAAAGCGATGGGCGCGGTCAGGGCGGCCAGGCGCCGGACGAAGACATCCACCGTTCGCTGCGTTTTTCAAGCAAGCGGATTGAGTCAGGTTCAGTCGAAATTGATGTCGACATCAGCGGGACAGATATCCTCAAACTTGTTTCTGTAGACAACTTTGATGGGCGCCTGCCTGTTCAAGTTGATTGGATCGATGCACGCTTGATCGGGCCTAAAGGCGAACTGCCATTGGCAGAATTAAATTGGACCAAGGCGGTCGCGTCAAATGCGGCCCCGCCAGTGTTTGCTCAACATCCAGAAACCAATAAAGTGCATATCCGCACTCATAGCCATTCATCGCTGACCTATAGCGTTCCATCGGGTTACACCCGGTTTGCCGCTACGGCAACAGTGGTTGAATGGCCCGTCGTCGATGAATTTAAGCGCTATCAGACCCAGTTTTTCGTTTTAGGCGAAGAGATGAAATTACGCAGCGCCTTAGTCACCGCCAATCCATTACAGAAAGCGTTGGGGCGCCCTAATCGAGAGCAGATATCCACCCAGCGCGACTCATTGACCACAACGCTGCAGGCGCTCGAAATCAGCAATGGCGATTCGTTAGCGACCATGCTGCGCCATGGCGCCCGCCAGTGGAGCGAGGGCGGTGAACAACAAATTGTTGAGCAGTTGTTCGCTCAGGCGCTTGGCCGCACGCCAACCAAACAAGAACGCCAACTGGCTTATGATATGCTTTCGACCAACCCGCGTGAGCAGTCTCTTGAAGACCTCTTGTGGATTGTCGCCATGCTGCCCGAATTTCAGTTGATCTATTGAGGAACGCGAAATGAAGACGCAAACCAATCGACGGGATTTTCTTAAATCCGCCAGCGCGGCGACGCTGTCAGCGTTGTCTGCGGGTGCGCCAAGGGCGGCGTTCGCCAACCCTAACGCTACGCTGCATGATGCCAAAGCCGATACGGTCATCCTCTTATGGATGGCGGGCGGTATGGCCCATACCGAGACGTTTGACCCAAAACGCTACGCCCCCTACGAAAAGGGAATGAACCCCAACGATGTGTTGAGCACGTTTCCGTCTATCGACACCGTGGTCGATGACATTAAATTATCGAAAGGATTGGAGAAGATCGGTTCGGTGATGGACCGTGGTACGGTGTTGCGCACGTTTCGGGCAGCCGATTTAGGCTTCATTCTTCATTCGCGCCATCAATACCACTGGCACACGGGATACACGCCGCCGTTGACAGTCGCGGCGCCTCACATTGGCGCCGTGATGGCGAAAACGCTGGGACCGCTCAACCCGGCGTTGCCCGCGTTTATCGACATTGGGCAAGGCTTTGAGGGCAACGGCGAGGCTGAAGAACTGCGCGCCTTTCACCAGGCGGGATTTCTAGGCAGCGAGTATGGGCCGTTTATGGCGCCTGACCCCAGCAATGCGGTTTCATCAGTCCAGCCGCCAGAGGGCATGTCGCTGAAGCGGTTTCAAAACCGGTATAGCCAGTTTAAAAAGATGGCCGAAGCCAGCCCCATTAACCGTTATGGCAGCGATTATCAAAAAGAGTCTTTGATGCGCTCGTTAGACAACGCCCACCGCTTACTCGGTTCACAAGCCGCCAAGGCGTTTGATTTGAGTTTGGAACCAAAAGACATTTACGACACATACAACACTGGGCGGTTTGGTCTGGGCTGCCTGTTAGCGCGGCGTTTGACCGAACAAGGCGCCCGCTTTATCGAAGTGACGACCGAGTATATCCCCTTCCAGGGGTGGGACACCCACGAGAACGGGCACACCCGCGCCGAAAAAATGAAGCAGGAAATCGACGCCCCCATTGCGCAGCTGGTACTCGACCTGGAAGAGCGAGGGTTGTTAGACCGCACGCTGATCGTTCTCGCTAGTGAATTCAGCCGCGACATGATGGTCGAGGGCAAGCCTAACAAGAAAGTCAAAGACCAAGTGAAGGTGCCTGAGACGATTGAAGACCTGAAGTTTTACGGCATGCACCGCCACTTCACCGACGGCGGCTCGGTGTTGCTGTTTGGCGGCGGCGTCAAGAAAGGCGCTGTGTATGGCAAGACCGCAGACGAGCGGCCCTGTAAGATTGTCGAAAACCCGGTAGTGATGGAAGACCTTCACGCGTCGATCTATCACGCGGTCGGCATCCCCCCCGATCTGAGTTATGAAATCGAAAAACGCCCCTTCTATGTAACCCGCGACGGCGTCGGTAAACCCGTGCTCGAGTTGTTCGCCTAGACGCACCCCACCTGGTATCGTTTACAATCAGGCGAATGCTTTGATCTGAAAGGAGCGATCGCAATGAAGCGTATTGTTTTGACCAGTGTACTTTCCGTGCTGTTTATCTCTTCTCTGAGCGCCTATTCTCAAGAAGTCACCGCCCCTGGCGCAGAGTTGGAGCTGCTCTCGCGAGGGTTTTCGTTCACCGAAGGCCCCGCCGCTGACGCCGAAGGCAATGTCTTTTTTACCGACCAGCCCAACGACCGCATTCTCAACTGGAGCGTGGACAACGTCCTTACCGTGTTTATGAAACCATCAAACCGGTCGAACGGCATGTTCTTTGACGCTGACGGCAACCTGATTTCATGCGCCGACGAAAACAACGAACTGTGGTCGATTGCGCCCAACGGCGACGTGACCGTGTTGGTGAAAGACTATCAGGGAAAGTTGCTCAACGCGCCCAATGATGTGTTTGTCCACCCCAGCGGCGCGATGTATTTCTCCGACCCGCTCTATAAACGCCCCTGGTGGAAGAACCGCGACCCTGAAACCCAACAGGGCGGCGAGTTTGTCTACCGCCTCGCGCCTGACCGTAAGACGCTGGAGCGCATGGAAACCAACATCGTCAAACCCAACGGCATCATCGGCACGCCCGACGGCAAGTCTCTCTACGTCGCTGACATCGGCGATAAGAAGATTTATCGATTCACCATCGCCGCCGACGGCTCGCTCAAAGATCAGACCTTTATCTGTGACCAGCAGTCAGACGGTCTGACGTTGGACGTCGAAGGAAACATCTATACCACAAGTGGCGACGGCGTGGTGGTGTATGACAAGACGGGCAAGAAATTGCAACAAATCAAAACGCCTGAATCATGGACGGCGAACGTTTGCTTCGGCGGCAAAGACCGCGATACCTTGTTTATCACGGCGCGGCGCGGGTTGTATTCGATCAAGATGCGCGTCAAAGGCGCATATTGATTATATATGTATCGGTTTTTTTCCCCTCCCTCAAATTGGGGGAGAGGGTTCTATCGAAGGGCAGTTCGCTTCGCGGCGAATCTCCGCGAAATTGTGGTCAAAAAAAATCCCCCATCGGCTGATGGGGGATTTTGTGTTGGTATGAACTACAACTTAATAAAGCGACCAGTTGGGGACGTTGGTCTCGCCAATGTCGCCAATGGCGTAACGGCCGTAACCAAACACGCCGCTGTACCACAACAATTCAGAGGCGCCATCCGCTGCGTTGGGGAGTGTATTCAACTCAATATCGCCCAAGGTCGCGTGCCAGCGAGATACGGGTTGAGCGCCATCTATTGTATCGCCGTCTAGTTCACTGTTTTCATAAACTGAAAGCATGTGAGATGAGCCTTCGATGTATT
>CAZKYC010000052.1:0-32937 GCA_964556895.1 uncultured bacterium
TGCGGATTGAGTATACGTAACTGTATCTATCGCTGAGCCCTTCGGGCGCGCTTTACGCACATTTTTTTGACAAACGCTCTAATTCAATTTGAGAGAACGTATCCAAATCCCGGATGAGCCCAAAATAGTGAATTAGTGGCAAGAACCACAATTTCTCAGAAAAAAAATTTGAGATGGCGTTATACTTGCGGCGCGTTTCGTTGTTTGAGTTCAGCCACCACCTGGCGAACATCTTGGGCGCGGTCTTTGTGACACACCAACACGCCGTCTTCGGTCACGACCACAATAATATTTTCCAGGCCGAGAACGCCGACCGCCATCTGGTCTGCCCCGGCTGAATTAATTACCGTCACGTTCTTACAATCAACCAAAACCGGGTCGCCATCGTTGAGCTCGTCTTCGCTGGCGCCTAACACCTGGGCGAGCGACGACCAGGTTCCAATGTCGTTCCATTGAAACGCCGCTGGGACCATATAGATGCTTTGCGCATGTTCTAACAACGCTTTATCAATGGACTGCGACGGCATGCGTTCAAAGGCGGTTACGAATTGATTGCCATCGTTAGCGCTTAGGGCGCTGTGCATTTCTTCAATCGCCCGTGCATACGCAGGCGCGACATTCTCTATTTCTTTAATGAACGTAGAAAGTTTCCAGAAAAATAGTCCACTGTTCCAATAGTATGAATCTGACTTGTAGTACTCGTTCGCCGTTGACTGGTCAGGCTTCTCTCGAAATGAACGGACGGAGTATATCGTTTGATTGTTTGGCGATTGTTCTGGTTGGTCAGAAACTTCAATATAGCCGAACCCTGTCTCGGGGCGCGTCGGCGTGACGCCTAAAACCGAAATGGCGTCATGCCGCTCAGCCGTTTCGATTGCGGTTTTTACAGTCTGTTGTAATTTGTCTTCGCCTTCGATGAAAATATCAGCGCTGACGATAGCGATGCGAGAACGTAATGCGTCATCGCCAAAGAGGGCGAATAAATGCGCCGAAGCAAACGCCAGACAGCCCGCCGTGTTTCGGGCATCGGGTTCGGCCAATATGTTTTCTGTAGGGAAGTTGGGTAATTGAGATTGGATAGGACTGGATAGAGTTTTGTTGGTGGCAATAAAAGTGTGTTCTGCGCCCGAGATGGGCAGCCACTGCCTGACGCAGCGCTCTAACATGCTTTCGCCGTTTTCCATCAGCCGCAGCAATTGTTTAGGCCGGCGGCGCCGGCTCAGCGGCCAAAACCGCTCGCCCGAACCCCCGGCCATAATAATCGTGATCAACGGCGCACTCATGCAACGGCTCCTGAAGTATTGTCAAACTACAATCGGTCAAGCGCGCCCGAAGGGCCCAGCCATGTCGACTGTTACGAAAGCGTATACACAATCGTAATCTGTCAACCACTACAAAAAGGGCCTTTATATTATACGGCAACCTCCGGCGAGGGCGACGGCTGCGGCGCGGGATTCTGAATATGGACGTCTATCTGGCCCTTTTTCACATCTATATGAATCGCCGCGCCGTCAAAAATTTCGCCAGCGATCAGTTCGCGCGCCAGGCGGTTTTCTAACTCTTTCTGAATCATGCGTCGCAATGGACGCGCGCCATACACCGGGTCATACCCGCCGAGAGCGATATGTTCTTTCGCTGCGTCGCTGACTTCGATGGTCAGTCGTCGGTCACTCAAACGGACGCGCAGTTCCTCTACCATCAGGTCGACGATCTGTTCGATTTCATCCAGGCTGAGCGACTTGAACAATACGATGTCGTCAACTCGGTTTAAGAACTCGGGACGGCAGTGAATGCGTAGTTCGTCCATCACTTGCTGGCGTAGTTCGCTAGTGATTTCAGCGCCTTCGGTGTTTGAGTTATACAGAAGGTGCGAGCCAATGTTAGACGTCATGATGACCACGGTGTTTTTGAAATCGATGGTGCGCCCTTGTGAGTCAGTCAGCCGGCCGTCGTCGAGAATTTGAAGCAAGATGTTAAACACATCGTGGTGCGCTTTTTCAAATTCATCGAACAGTATGACGCAGTAGGGCTTTCGGCGCACCGCTTCGGTCAACTGGCCGCCTTCTTCAAAACCGACATAGCCGGGAGGCGCGCCGATCAATCGTGATATGCTGTGTTTTTCCATGTATTCCGACATGTCGATGCGAACGATGTTCTCTTCAGAATCAAACAGAGACGTCGCCAGCGCTTTAGCTAACTCGGTTTTACCGACGCCCGTCGGCCCCAGGAAGATGAATGAACCGATAGGGCGTTTCGGGTCTTTGATGCCCGCGCGGGCGCGCAACACCGCGTCGGCGACGGCGCTGACCGCCTCGTCTTGGCCGATGAGGCGTTCATGCAGAACATCAGCGAGTTTGAGTAACTTTTCGCGCTCGCCTTCTATCAATTTCGAGACGGGGATGCCTGTCCATCGCGCGACAATCTCGGCGATTTCTTCTTCGGTGACTTCTTCACGAAGAAACTGGTTCGCGCCTTGTTTATTCAAAAGCGCTTCTTCTTTTTGGGCGAGTTTGCTTTGTAGTTGAGGCAACCGTCCGTGGCGCAGCTCAGCCGCTTTTGAGAGGTCATAGGCGCGTTCGGCCTGTTCGATCTCGATCTTCACGCTTTCTAATTCTTCGCGAAGTTGACGCACGGATTGAATGCCTTCTTTCTCGGCTTCCCACTGGGCGCGCATACTTGACGCGCGGGCCTTGAGGTCGGCGAGTTCTTTTCGCAGGGCGTCTAGGCGTTCCTTACTGGCGTTGTCTTTTTCCTTGCTGAGCGCTTGTTCTTCAATTTCGAGTTGCATCACCCGGCGGGTGACTTCATCAAGTTCGGTCGGCATCGAGTCGATTTCGGTTCGGATTTTTGCGCAGGCCTCGTCGACCAGGTCAATCGCCTTGTCAGGCAGAAAACGGTCAGAAATATACCGGTTTGATAACACCGCCGCGGCGACCAGCGACTTGTCTTGAATTTTGACGCCGTGGTAGACTTCATATCGCTCGCGCAGCCCGCGCAAGATTGAAATCGCGTCTTCAACTGTAGGCTGGTCGACCATGACTGGCTGAAAGCGGCGTTCGAGCGCGGCGTCTTTTTCGATATGCAGGCGGTATTCATTCAACGTCGTGGCGCCGATGCAATGCAACTCGCCGCGCGCCAACATCGGCTTCAGCATGTTGCCTGCGTCCATCGCGCCTTCGGTCTTGCCCGCGCCGACGATGGTATGCAATTCGTCGATGAATAAAAGGATGCGCCCGTCGCTGTTTTTGATCTCGGTCAACACGGCTTTAAGGCGTTCTTCAAACTCGCCGCGGTATTTGGCGCCCGCCACCAGCGAACCCATATCCAATGAAAAAACCTGTTTGTCTTTCAACCCTTCAGGCACGTCGCCGCGAACGATACGGTGGGCGAGGCCTTCGACGATGGCGGTCTTGCCAACACCCGGTTCCCCAATCAAAACGGGATTGTTTTTTGTCTTTCGCGACAAAATGCGAATCACACGGCGAATCTCGCCGTCGCGGCCAATCACCGGGTCGAGCTTTCCTTTCGACGCTTCTGAGACCAGTTCACGGCCAAAGCGTTCGAGCGCGTCGTAAGTTGATTCGGGCGAAGCGCTAGTGACGCGCTGGTTGCCGCGTACGGAAAGCAGCGCTTGTAAGAACGCATCTCGCGTGACGCCTGCATTAGTGAAGAACTGGGCGCATGGGGCTTTAACCTTGCCAGACAGAAGCGCCAACACCAGATGTTCGACGCTGATATAGTCATCTTTGAGTTGTTTGGCTTCGGTTTCCGCCTGCACCATCAATTGATTCAACCTTCCTGAGGCGTACGTCTGTCCATTGTCGCGGCCCGGCCCACTAACGCGGGGGCGGCGATTCAGCTCTTGTTTGATTTGATCTTCGATATCATTTGCAGGGGCTTCCATCTTGCTTACCAAGCGGGCAACCAGCCCTTCTGGCTGTTGTAGAAGCGCGAGCATCACGTGTTCAACATCGATCTCTAGATGGTTCTTCTCAACGGCGATTCGTTGGGCCGCCGCGAATGACTCTTGAGATTTTTGAGTAAATCGGTTCATATCCATCAGTAGTCGCCTCCTTATTCAGGCGTGTCTGAGTGTGGAAAACGCAAATGCCATGCACATTTGAATAAAAAAAGCAAAAATTCAGATTGGTTGCCTAAATTCAAATAACTGAAATAATTAAATTGCTTAGTCCTTGCTAGTCATATTAGGTTGATTCTGATTAAAGTGCGCCAAAATGGCTCGATACAGTAAAAAGCCTGTCAATTTCTGAAGAAATGATTTATGATGGTTTCGGAGATTGCTTATGCCTCGCAATACCAATAACTTTGGCAACCTGATACGCCTTATTGGCCTGACCCTGTTGACGGGCATGATTTATGTCATGCTCAAAATTCAGGGAAAACTTCGTATGTAACTTAAAATATGTGACTTATATGTAATATCCTGCCTCCGCCTTTCTTCTAAATTCACCTTTCTTTATTTCCTGCTTCAATAAGAAAATGAATAAAGTTAAAGTTAATTTTAATTATATTGACAATTCGGTTTAATTATATTAATATTATTTTTAACTTTGTTGAATTAAGGAGGGCTTATGAATCTCCAAAACGAACAACCATCTTGGCTTAGGGCGCTCAATGATGAAGATCTTCAGTTTCTGAAGCGCTTCATCCTGGCGTCCGGGTCTTTGAAAGCGCTGGCGAGTGAGTACGGCATTTCTTACCCAACCGTAAGGACGCGGCTCGACCGGCTCATCGAAAAAGTCAAAGTTGCAGAACAGAGCGGGCTTGAAGACGAGTTCCATCGCCTCATTCAAATTATGGTGGCTGAAGGTTCGCTGGGCGCATCCACGGCGAAACAACTGCTCAAAGTCCATCGCGAAATTGTAAAATCCATGGAGGAACAGTCATGAAAACATATAAAAAATGGATTCAAGTTTATCTAATTTTCGCAACCTGGGCTATTGCTGATTGTTTTGGTGTAGAGCCGCAACAAATTCTCCCAAAAGAAATGGGCAAATTCACCTCGGAACGCATTGTGGGGCATGATCTGTCTTACACAGATTTCATAGATGTGTTCTATAAAGATCAAGGAATCCTCGTTCATAACAAATATACTAAAGGCGCCATATCTGTACCTCTATTCTTATACGAAGACCCTGGTTTTGAAGCAGAAACGATTGTTTATTCGGCTGAAATCAATAGCGATAAAATTGATTTGAAGGCCTATCTCGAGATGCTCTGCACGTTTCCCGATGGAAAAACCTATTTTTCCCGGGGCATTTCACAATCATTAAGTGGAGCAACAACTTGGGAGATGCAACAAACGCCCTTTTTTCTAAAAGCAGGCCAGCGGCCAACTCGCATCACAGTCGGGCTTCGATTTGAGGAACCTGGGATGGCGTATATCCGCAAAATCGAACTGAAGATAGCGGACAACTCCCTGCGGTCTTCACTGTATTTCTATCAATCGGTCATGCCGCGTTTGCTGGGAATTATCTATGGATGCTGGGGGGCGGTCATTGGGATCATCGGCGGGATCATGGTTCCTAAGGGACGCTTTAAGAAGTTGATGCTTTCGTTGATTGCCAGTATGGGATTGTTCAGCGTCGGCATATTTATCCTCGCGGTTCAATTACAGATGAGTACAGGAATCTCTGTCTCAATAATCAATCAATATTACATTGCCGCTGGACTCGGAATCGTTCTCTCGGTTGTATTTATACCAATCATGCTGAGGCGCTATCAGGAGGTCGAACTGCGAAAAATGCAAGCCAAGGATATCGGGTAAATAAAAGAGACCCTCGACTTTTGCGCTGAATCGCGTGTGCGTCTACACTGCTATTAATGATTGTAAAGGCTAGGGGGAAACGCACATGGATTCATTGTTTGACGAGGCGCCGCAAAAGGCGTACGTCGACGAACTCGAAGTCGGCGATTTGGTCGAGTCGCCTTTTGTCATTCATCGGCTCAACTTGCGAGAATATGACAAAGGCAAGTTTCTTCAAGTTCGCCTCGGCGACAAGACCGGAAAAGTCAACGCGGTTTTATGGAACAATGCCGACAGCGTCAACGAGCGTCTCGAAGAGGGGCAGATTGTCCATATCGAAGGCAAGGTCAATAGTTATCAGGGTGAATTACAAATCACGCTAGACCGCATCGAAGCGCTGCAAGACCTTTCGGCAGTTGACCCTGGCGATTTTTTGCCGAAGTCGCCGTTTGAACTGGATGAAATGACCGCCGAGTTTGACCAGCGTATTCAAGAGATTGAAGACGAATCCCTGCGTGAGTTGCTGTTGGCGTTTCGCAATGACCAGGTGGTGTGGAAGAAATTTTCGTCTTCGCCCGGCGCCAAGCTGTGGCACCACCCCTACATCCACGGGTTGTTAGAACACACCCTGTCTGTTATCCGCATGTGTCGCGCCGCGGCGGAAAACTACCCCAACATCAATCACGATTTGTTGGTCGCGGGGGCTGTCTTTCACGATTCTGGAAAGATGGATGAGTTTGAATATGACTTTCGCATTGATTACAGCACCGAAGGCCGCCTGTTGACTCATGTGTATATGAGCGCCTTATTGGCGGAGCGCCTGATCGAGCGCCAAGAGAACTTTCCTGAAGAAACTCGCCGCCAGCTGTTACACATCATCTTATCTCATCATGGCGAAACTGAGCGCTCCCCAGTCGTCCCCATGACGCTGGAGGCCTGCCTGCTTCACCATATCGAAAACATGGACGCCCAAGTCGCCGCCTTTCAGCGTGAAATGGACAAAGCCGAAGACGGTAAAGCCTGGACGGGATACGTGAATCTAATCGGACGTTTTCTGTATCGCGGCCCGGTTCAGGCGGGTGAAGATGCCGAAGAAGAAGCATAACCCTACGCCGTGACCGTGAATCATCGTAATCGTTTGACTACAATGACATTGAGGGAAGAAGACTCTATGGCCCAACCGTTACGCAGTTCTCAATTATTGAACCAACTCTACCGGCGTTATCAACTACGCCGAACGATTGGGCTGCTCATTCTATTATTTCTGTCAGGCGTTTTAGGCGTTCAGTTGATGTTGACCGCCGGGCTGGCGTTTACTCTTCAACCCGTCAGCCTGAACGTTCTCTTCACGTTCTTATTGCTGGGCGCCGCAAGCGTTGTTGGTAATTATCTATACGCCTGGTTGTCAGACGGCGTCACCTCCCGGCGCTTTTTTCACCAATGGGAAGCCCATCATCAAGATGTCGCCCACCGAACAGACTTAGTCGTTTACAGCCAAAGCCAACCCGATGAAATCAAACGGCTGGGGTATTCTGAAGAGCTCATTCACGCCGAAGATGACATTCTCATCAAACGTCTTGAAGAGATGGCGCTCAACAGCGATCTCTCGCCTGTAAAGGTCCCGTTGGCGTTACTCGTCATCGTCGTCGTTTCGTCAGCCATCATGTGGGCGGTGAAGGGCGATGCGCTGAGCGCTGAGGCCGCGCGCATCTCACAAGCGCTCGTGGTATATGACGCCCCGGTTGACCGGCTTGCGTTGTCTGTCCCTGAGGTAGTCAGAGTCAAGCGGGGGGAGCCGATCACGCTGACGGCTGACATTCAGGGCGACCCCAGAGGGCGGGTTGCGACGTTACATCGTGAGTTTCGCTCCGGCTGGGAAAGCATCGGCGTTGGGCCTCAAGATGGACGGGTCGAGTTCCCCTTACCGAGCCTCAATCGCGAGATGGTGTATTACATCTCAATCGGCGAGGTGGTGTCTAATCGCGGCACCGCTCTACCGCTTGATCCGCCTGCGCTGACGAAAGGCTCCATCGTAATCCAGCCGCCTGATTATACCAAATTGCCAGAAGAAACCATCAACCATTGGCGTACGTTTTCTGCGCCGCGAGGCAGCCATGTGATATTCTCTGGCGTTCCTAGCGCTGCGTTGACTGCCGCTACCGCGACTTGGCAGGGCGGTAATTATCCACTCAATGTGAACGCAGACGTTTACGCAATCGAGATTGACCAGGTCCATCACAGCGGCGAGTTTGTGGTGGCCATGCAAGACGAAAACGGCATGATCGGCCAAACGCCAACGTTGCAAGTCGAAATGATCGAAGACGCGACGCCCCAAGTCGATGTGTTAGCGCCGCCTGAGTATATCGATATTCCCGGGGGGATGTCGGTCGGCGTCTCGGCCCATATCAAAGACGATTACGGCGCGCGTTTTCTTATGCTTCATTCGATGTTGAATAACGATGAAACCACCCGAAAAGAAGAACTCGCCTGGAAGTATAGCCAAGACCAGACCGCCAGTATTAACGATGGCAAAGACTTTTATGTCAACTTTGAGTGGAACATCGCTCCCTTTGAGATGTATCCGGGCGACGAACTCACTTTCTTTTTAGACGTGTATGACGAAGATCCGTTTCGCGGCCCCAAAACCGCGCGGTCGAAGACGCATACCATTCGTTACCCTTCATTGTTAGACCTGATCGGCGAACTCAATCAAGAAGAAGAATCTCATGTTCAAGACCTTAATGAGATTCTCGCTGAGCAACGCGATATCCGTTCTGACCTTGACGACACGCTTGAGCGCATCGCCGAGAAGAGCGAAACGCAAGGCGTCCAAGACCAAGGCGAAGAGCCGTTCTGGATGGAAAAACAAGAACTCGAAGCCATCAAAGACCGTCAGAAAGACTTGATCGAAGAAGCCAAGCGCATCGAAGAAGAACTCGATCAATACCAGCAGTCGGCTGGTGATGAATTGACGCCTGAAGAACAACAAGAACAGGGGTTCACGCCTGATACGCTTGAAAAACTCGAGCGCGTCCAAGAGTTAATGAAAGAGATGGTCGACCAGCAAAGCCAACAGCTCATGCAGCAAATGGACTCGGTCATCGAACAACTCTCTCAAGAGATGGACGCCGAACAGCTGCAAGACCTCGATTTCGCGGTCGATAACTTTGAAGAACAACTCGACCGGACGCTGTCGATGCTAGAGTCGACCTACCAGTTTCGCCAGTTAGAAGGCGTCCGTCAAACCGCCCAAGAGCTGGCGCAGCGCCAAGATCATTTGATGCGTGAGACCCAACAACTCGAACAAGATGTGTCTGGCTTGCAATCTGAAATTCAACAACTCGAACAACAAGCCGAGCAACTCGCCCAACAACAAAACCAGGATGGGCAAGACAACGCGCAATCCGGCGAACAAAACCCGAGTGAAAACCAAGACGCTCAATCAGGTGAAAATAATGAGGCGGGCGAAAATCAAGACGGCCAAAGCGGCGAAAAGACCGAAGAACAAAAACGCGTAGACCAAGAAATTCAACAGAAAAAAGACGAACTCGCCGCCAAACAAAACATGCTGGCCCAGCGCCAAAAACGGCTTCAAGAAGACACCGAAGCCATGATGAAACAGATGGAGCAGCTGCGGGAAGACATGCAGGAGAGCAACCCTATGCTGGCCCAACAGATGGAGCAGATGCTGGAGCAGTTGCAAGAAAACCAGACCATGCAACAAATGAACCAGGCGGTCCAACAATTACAGTCGGGCCAGCCCCAACAGGCCCAACAGAACCAACAAAAGGCGTTGGAATCGCTGCAGCAAATGTCTCAACAGATGGAAAACCAGATGGCCAACATGGGCATGCAAAACATGGAGCAAGACGCCAATCAGATCAAACGCCTGGTTGACCGCGGGCTGTTTTTGTCAAACGAAATGGAAGGCCTGACCGAATCGGTCATGGGCCAGAGTGAGGCGCTGGCGGCGCTGCGGGTTGCGAACGCGTACTTAAAAGAGATCAGACGAGTGAGGACGGTATGGAAAGGCGTCGCCGCGCAAAACCCGTTCTTAAACCGCCGCTCTGACCAGTTGATGCAGCAAAGCGAGGCGCGCCTGCGCGAGGCGGTCGAAGCGGGGCAGGGCGTGAAATGGCTGGGGCTTCATGAGGCGCGCCAGTCGCTGATTGCGCTCAATCAGGCGCTGCGCCAGATGATGCAAGACAATCAGGAAATGCAACAACAAATGCAGCAGCAACAAAGCAGTATGCAGAGTTTTCAGCAGCAAATGCAGCAAATGATGATGCAGCAACAAACCCTCAACCAAATGATGCAGCAACTCAAACAACAGGGCGAACAAGGCGAAAAAATGGCGCAGCAACTCAAACGCATGGCCCAACAACAGGCGCGCATCCGCAAAGAAATCGAAAAAATGATGCAGAAACACCGCCATGCCCGCCAACTCAAAAACCGCCTTGAGGGCATCTATGACGAGATGCGCGAAGTTGAAAAATTGCTCGAAGCGGGTGAAAGCGGCGAAGAGGTCGAAGAACGCCAACAGCGAATCATGACTCGTATGTTAGAAGCGGGGACCATGCAAGAAGAAGACCAGTACGGCAAAGAACGCCGCGAAGAAGCGCCCGAAGGCGTTCAATCAGACTCGCCCACCCAACCCGTCGAAACCGATTGGCAAGACGCCGTTCGCAAGAGCCTCGAGCAACCGCTGCTTGAGTCGATCCCGGCGCAATATCGAGACGCGATCAAAAACCATTACATTCGCCTCTCAGAAGAAGCGCTGCCGGGCTGATTGCGCCTTTTCTAATAACGTGAAATTGTGGTATAACAGGCTGAGCAAACTTTCGCTCAGCCTGATTGATTATGTGGGAGGATGAAAATGAAAACGAACCTGTCATTAACGCTTCGCAGTATGGCGGTTGTTGTCTTGTGTGGACTCATAACACTCTCATCAATCCAAGTAGGAGCAGGGCCAGTGAAAATCGAAAAAACGACCTTTGAAGGATGGGCGGATTGCTACCGGATGAGCAATGGCGAGACCGAGTTAGTCATTGTCGCCGATATCGGCCCGCGTATTCTTCGATACGGTTTTGTCGGCGGACAAAACTTCTTCAGCGTCAGCGAAGGCTCGAAAGGCAAGTCAGGCGGCAATGAATGGAACGGGTACGGCGGCCACCGTTTTTGGATCGCCCCCGAGATGGACTACACCTACCATCCCGATAACTTCCCCGTGAAAGCCGAAATCGAAGGCAACACGGTCACGTTGACTTCGGCGCCCGAACTGGTCGATTTCAGCGACCGCGCTTCGATGGACAATGACGAACTCTACGAAAAAGTCGGCGACCCGGCGTTTCGTTCAAAACTGACGCTTCAAAAAGTTGTGAAAGTATCAATGAAAGAAGACGGCGAAGTCACCGTCGAACATATCGCCACCAACGTCGGCGCCAAGACATTGAGTGTTTCTCCCTGGGCATTGACGGTTATGGACAAAAAAGGCCTGACCATTGTTCCCAATGAGCCTTACGCGCCTCACGGCCCGGGCCACTTCTTGCCCGAACGCCAGTTGATCTTGTGGAGTTATACCTTCCTCAATGATTATCGAATCCAGTTCCACGACCGCTATTTTACTGTTCGCCAAGACCCCGAAGCCAAAGAGCCGTTCAAGATTGGTTTCTCTGACACCGAAGGCTGGGCGGCCTATTCGCTCAATGGCGAATTGTTTGTGAAATATCTCGATAAAATCGAAGGCAAGCCGTACCCCGACATGGGCAGTTCGGTCGAGATATTCACCAACGGCGCCATTATGGAAATCGAATCGCTTGGCCCTGAGTTTAATTTGAAACCCGGCGAAGACATGTCGCACCGCGAACGCTGGCGCCTCTTCAACACAGGCGGCATTGAGCGCAATGACGACGCCATCGACGCCAAACTCAAACCACTCGGCTTGGTAAAGTAGTTCAGTTCGAACGATTGTAGTATCAACTAAGTTGAATTTTAGAGCGCCTCTGTCCATAGAAGCATCTTTCCATTGAACCTATGGACGCTCGCTCTCCAGAAGGTTGCTACGCCTTAGAATTATTTTGAGGCTTTGCGGCGGGTATCGCTCTCGCTCAACCCGCCCTACTCAAGAAGACGAACTCTCGAAGGCTTCATGTTGAAAGTTTTGACTCGTGGTATCCATTTTGTTGAATGTGAGTCGTGACGAATTTAGAAAAACCAAAGTTGGGCGGGATGAATATAAGGATCCCGCCATTCCATGCTTATAGGCGGATTTATCCGTCAACCAAACCTCTTGGCGTCTCTGAGAGTGTTATAGTTAGGAGGGCGCGATGAAGTTCATGCGCATGTCTCTCACGGTGGCTTTGACTCTGCTGTTATCTTCTACTGCGCTATGCCAGACGATTACGTTTGGAACCCTAGTCGATGAGATGACCGATCTTTACACGCTGGCGCAGTTTCCGGAGCCGGGGTATAAGACCGTCCAGTTTTCGTCGTACGACCGGAGAAGCGAGACCCCCGGCGGGCCTGATTGGTACGCCAATTCGGATGGGTTCGGCAACGAACCTGTCCCTAATTTTGAGGCGGTGTTGAAAGAACCTGATGAAAATGGCGTCGGCGACTATTTGGTCTGCGACGTCAACGGGCCCGGCGCGATTGTGCGCACCTGGACGGCGGCGATCAAGGGCGAAGTTCGCGTCTTTTTAGACGGCGCCAGCGACGCGATTTATGAAGGATCAGCCCAACAGTTTTTTCAATACGCCGCCCAATATTTTCTCAAAGGCACGGGCATCGACCCCAAACTAATCAACCAAACCTTTCAACAACGAAACGCCTGTTATTTCCCCATCCCCTTTTCCCAGCGTTGCCGAATCGAATGGCGCGGCAATTTGAAAGAACTTCACTTTTATGAAGTCCAGATTCGGTTGTTTGAACCGTACGCGGAGATCGCGACCTTTGAACCAACAGACGGCAAAGTCTTTCAAAAGAAAATCAAGAACGCAGTCGAAATTCTCAGCAACATTGATGAAGAATGGCGCTATCAATCAACTCAACAACCAGTTGCTTTTCAACAACAACTGAAGCCGGGCCAAGTCGCGTCCGCCTTTGAATTAAACGGGCAGGGCGCCATCGAACGGTTGACAGTCAAGCTTGACGCCAACGACATCGACGCCGCCTTGCGCCAAACCGTGATAAAAATTTCGTTCGACGGGTTCCAGACATAACAGGTAATCTCCCCTGTCGGCGACTTTTTTGGCGCCGCGCCGGGCATCAACCCGTTTTCTTCTATACCCTTCAGCGTGAAACCGAATGGCGAGATGGTGTGCCGCTTTGTCATGCCGTTTCAGCAAAACGTAACAATCAGTTTCGAAAACTGGGGAGAGCAGGACGTAACGGTCAATGGGTCTGTCTTGCCAGCTGAATTCAAAGCCGAGCCAGGGCGCTTTCAACACTTTCGCGCGCGTTGGCGCGTCGACCATGACTTGGTCAGCAAGCCCGAACGCGACCTGCCGTTTTTGTTAGCAAACGGCAGGGGCGTTTACGTCGGGACAACCAGCTATCTTTGGAACCCGAATAGGGTCCCGACTCCATACGGCAACTGGTGGGGCGAAGGCGATGAAAAGATATTTGTCGATGAGGATTCGTTCCCAAGCACGTTTGGTACAGGGTCAGAAGATTATTACAATTACGCATGGTCGTCGCCGGATATTTTTCTGTTCCCCTATTGCGGCCAGCCGCGAAACGACGGCCCGGGCAACCGCGGCTTTGTGACGAACTTCAGATGGCATGTGATCGACCCGCTGCCATTTAAAGACCAAGTTGCGTTTTACATGGAACTGTTTACTCATCAAAACACACCGGACTTGTCGTATGCGCGAATTAGTTATCACTATGGCGCGCCAGGTATTTACGATGACGTGTCACGAATAGGAATAGACGACATTCGTAAGCCTGTTCGCGATCAACTCTGGGCGCCGCGCGCGGAATTTGGCGCCGCGAATTCGACGTTTTATGAGACAGAGTCTGTTGCTGCGAAAAATGTGAAATCAGTACAAAATACAGACAATTTATATTCTAAGGGTTCGTGTTGGGTGTGGCAGCCGCAGGCGGTTGGAGAAACGCTCGATCTGAAACTGGCTGTGAACGAAGCGGGCAAGTATGGCCTGCGTATGACATGCGGGTTCACTCATGATTCGGGCTCATTTTCAATCTTGATGAATGGAGAAGACATCGAAGAACAGATTGATCTTCATGTTGACCATCGCGAATACCTACGAACGCGCTACCTGCCTGAGTTTGATCTCAAGGCTGGCGAGCAGACCCTGACATTGAAATATGAAGGCGCCCCCAATGGCGCGAAAGGCGACATCGGCGTCGATTTTGTGTGGTTGCAGAAAAGATAACGAGTGAATCGAATCGTATCATGATTGTTTCGAAATGAGCCTGGATCCCCCCTTGCGCCTGCGGCGCTTTCCCCCCTTAAAAAGGGGGCTATGAATTGCGAAAATTGATGGCAAGGGAAAGGCCAAAGGCAATCCCTTGCGTGGTTAAATCCAAAGCCTGGGGCAGCACGATGCGCCCAGGCATCTTTATTGTTCGTCAAGAACGAACTCTACATTACTTTTCAAACAGTTTCGCCAGGTTTTCTTTGTATGGCGGGTAGATGATTCCCTTTTCGGTAATAAACGCAGTCACATAGTCATGGGGTGTGACGTCAAACGCCGGGTTATAGACCTTGATGCCGTCCGGGGCGGTCTGTTTTCCGAAGCCGTGCGTTATTTCGTCTGAATTGCGTTCTTCAATAGGGATCAACGCGCCCTCTTCGAGTTCTCTATCAATCGTCGAGGTCGGCAGCGCCACATAAAACGGGATGCCATGTTGCCTGGCGAGAACGGCAACGCCGTAGGTGCCGATTTTGTTCGCGACGTCGCCATTGGCCGCTACACGGTCTGTGCCGACGATAACCGCTTTAATCCATCCCTTGGCCATGACTGACGCCGCCATATTGTCACAGATAACGGTGACGGGAATATCGGCTTGCTGCAGTTCCCAGGCGGTGAGCCGGGCGCCTTGAAGCAAGGGACGGGTCTCATCGGCGAACACGTTTAAGGTGACGCCTCTTTCTTTACAGACAAACATGGGGGCGAGGGCGGTGCCGTATCGTGTAGTTGCGAGCCCGCCCGCGTTGCAGTGGGTCAACACGCCGTCGCCGTCGTTGAAGAGCGAGGCGCCGTGTTCGCCAATGGCGCGACAGACGGCGGCGTCTTCTTCGAGCATGCGTTGGGCTTCATCGAACACAACCTGTTTTAATTGCTCGACGGTTTTGTCGCTGTTTTCGCTGACGACGCGTTTGATACGGTCAAGCGCCCAAAACAGATTGACCGCCGTGGGGCGCGAGGTCGCTAGGTAGTCTGCTGCCTTTTCGACATCGGCGTTGAATGAATCAAAATCGCTAGACGAAGAGCCTTTTACCCCGATATAGACGCCAAACGCGGCGGAGACGCCAATCGCAGGAGCGCCGCGCACGCGCAGCATCTTGATGGCTTCCCACATATCTTCAATCGTATCAATGGGTATATATAACGTCTGGGTAGGCAGCAGGGTTTGGTCAATGATTTTGACTTGTCCACTGTCGACGGCTATGGTATCGAACGGCATGGCGAGTATCCTTTACATCGGTTTACAATGGCAGAAACGGTAGCACTGAACCAACTGGGCGGCAAGCGGTTAACCGGTTTGAAACGAGTATATTGATTGAATGAACGTTTTACTTGAATCTCTCTATAGCAAAAAAGGCCTGATCGCTTACACCAAGCGCTATGGCCTGCACTTGACGAAGGCGCTGGGTCAGCATTTTCTCATCCAACGCGATTGGATGACAGCCATCCTTACCCGTTCAACCATTCCAAGTGAAGGGTGTGTGATCGAAATTGGCCCCGGCGTGGGGCATTTGACCTGGTTGCTGTTAGAACGAGGGTTGAAAGTGGTAGCAATTGAAAAAGACCGCCGATTTGTTGAGATGATTCAAGAACTGGCGGCGATTGAACCGGCCTATAAAGACCGCTTACGAATCATAGAAGGTGATGCGCTCAAAACTGACTTCAAAGCGCTGCAACAAGAAACCGGGGCGCGATGTGTGATCGGCAACCTGCCTTACAACGCGGCGACCCCCATTTTGTTCCATCTGGCGTATTCAGGCGCGCCGCTTGAGTGCCTTTGTACGATGGTCCAAAAAGAAGTCGGCGAGCGAATCATGTCTGATTCGGGCTGTAAAGCCTATGGAAGGCTCTCAGTGGTACTACAATATCTGTTTGACATTACAGCGAGCGATGTGATTCCACCCTATGCGTTTTTTCCCGCACCTAAAGTTAATTCGCTGGTGTTAACGTTTATACCCAAACCAGGCGCAGACATCGAATTCGCCCAAGATTTTTTAGAGCGAGTGGTGCATGTTGGGTTTTTGCATCGCCGAAAAAAACTCAGAACATCCTTGAAAGGCTCTATTGTCCAAAAACGCATCTTGTCGCCCGAGTTTTTGAGTAATGCAGAATCTGAGTTTAATTTTGACGACCGCGCCGAACATTGGCCAGTCGAGCGTTGGGCGGCGTTCGCTGAATATGTACAGTCGCAGCCCATATCGAATCCATAGAGTATTAGTTTTTTAAAGGAAGCAGAGATGACAAAACATACAATTACTTTGGGGCACAGCCCCGACTCAGATGACGCCTTCATGTTTTATGGGCTTGCCCAAAACAAAATTGACACCGGCGACTTGGAGTTTAAACACATTCTTCAAGACATCGAGACATTAAACCACCGCGCCGCGGTTGGTGAGTTGGATATCACCGCAATTTCGGTCCACGCCTACTCCTATGTCCATCACAATTACGCCATTCTCACGGCTGGCGGTTCATTGGGGTTGGGCTATGGCCCGATGGTTGTCGCCAAAGAAGAGTGGGACATTGAGACGCTCAAAACCAAAACCATTGCGATTCCTGGCAAGATGACGTCAGCCTATCTCGCCTTGCGTCTATGCATAGGCGAATTTAAGTTTGATGTGGTCCCGTTTGATCAGATTATCCCCGCGGTTGAAGATGGCCGTGTAGACGCCGGGCTGATCATTCACGAGGGCCAGCTGATGTATGGCGACCACGGACTATATAAATTACTCGAACTGGGTGAATGGTGGGCCGAAGAAACCGGCGGGCTGCCGCTGCCGCTCGGCGCTAACGCGATCCGTAAAGGCCTGGGCGAAGAAATGGTCCAGCGCATCGCGCCGTTCATGCGCCAGACTATTCAATATAGCTTAGACAATCGCGAGGCCGCCCTGGCCCATGCCATGCAATACGCCCGCGACTTAAAACAAGAACAGGCTGACAAATTTGTCGGTATGTACGTCAACGAACTCACGCTTCACCTAGGCGACAAAGGCAAAGAGTCGTATAAATTGTTCTTAGACCGCGGTCATAAAGAAGGCATGATTCCAAACCCCGTTGAATTAGAATTTGTTGAATGTGGATAAGTTTGAGAGGAACCACCATGGTAAAACGAACCCTATTGGCGCTGGCGTGTGTTGTGATATCAACCGCAGCCAGCCTCGCGGTTGAAGACGGGTTTGCCTCGCTGTTTAACGGCAACAACCTTACGGGTTGGGTCGTTGAGCACGGCGAGGCAGGGACGTTTTCGATTCAGAAAGATGTGATCTATTGTCCGGGCAAGACCGGGTATCCCGCCTGGCTGCGCAGCGAAGAAGAGTATGAAAATTTTGACCTGCGCTTCGAGTTTCGTATGGACGGCTGGTGTAACAGCGGCATCTTCTTTCATGCGCCGCTGCATGGCCGCAACTCAAGAGTCGGCTTTGAATTTCAGATTGACCACAAGACCCAAGAAGGGTTGTTAACCAAATCTGCTGGCGCCATCTTTGATGTACTTCCTCCCAAAACCATGGCGGTAGGGCCTGATAAGAGTTGGAACCAAGGCCGCATATTGATGGATTGGCCAAACCTTAAATGCTGGATTAACGGCGAGATGGTTCAAGATATCAATGTGGAAGACTACCCCGAATTAACACACCGCCTGCGCCGTGGATATCTCGGCATTCAGGATATGGGGTATCAGGTGTGGTATAAAAATATTCGAATCAAGGAATTGCCGTCAAAAGAGTCATGGCAAGTACTGTTCAACGGCGAAAACTTTGATGGCTGGTATGAAGAAGGCGACGGCGCGAAATGGAAAGTGGTTGACGGCGTCATTCACACGACCGGCGGCACCAGTTATCTCGTCACAAATGACGAATACGAAGACTTTGAACTGCAGACCTATGTTCGCACCAGCCGGAACGCCAACGGCGGAATCTTTTTGCGCTGGAAGCAGCTGAAGGGCGGCGACCGCGGCAACGAGATTCAAATCGAAAACACGCCTGACTCAAACTACACCACCGGCAGCCTCTACAACCAGGTTCGGGCGCCGATGTTTCATTACCAGGACGAAGAGTGGTTCTTAATGCAGATTAAAGTACAAGGCCCTCATTTGGTGGTTCGCGTCAACGGCGAAACGGTGGTAGACACCGACCAGTTTCCGACGGTGCGAAAAGGGCGTATCTCTCTGCAAATGCACAGTGACGAACCCTGGATCGAGTTTAAGGGCGTCAAAATTAAAACGCTGTAATTCAACATAACTCAAAGGCGGTTGAATGACCACAAACACGGCGGCCGATATCAACTATTGGGGGCGATTAATCGAGCCGGAGATCAAAGAGTTTCTCCTGGCGAAAGATTATAAATCGTTGCGCGAGGCCCTCGCTGAGCTTGAGGCCCCTGATATTGCTGAAGCGTTGATGGTCTTGACCCCCGATGAACGCGCTGTCGTGTTTCGTATTCTTCCCCGTCAAGTCGGCGCTGAAGTGTTTGCCCACCTGCCGTTCGCCGAAGAAGAAGAGCTGATCCATAGTCTGGGCAACGAACAGGTTACTGGCTTGTTGAATGAGATGGAGCCAGACGATCGGACAGCATTGCTCGAGGAACTTCCGGGCCAGATTACCAAACGGCTCATTGCTTCGCTGTCTCCAGACGAACGCAAAGTCGCCCAACAGCTGTTAGGCTACCCCGAAGAATCAGTCGGACGCTTGATGACGCCTGAATATGTGTCAATCAATGAAGACTGGACCGTGCAAGAAACGCTGGAGAAGCTGCGCCAGATCGAAAATGAAAAAGAAACCGTCAACTCGCTCTATGTGACCGACCAGCATGATCGCTTGTTGGCCTATGTTCCACTCAAGACGCTGATCTTTGTCTCGCCTGGTTCGTTGGTTCGCGACATCATGCTGCCCAATGTGGTGGCGTTGCGCGCGTTTGACGACCAAGAAACCGCATCAGACGCGATGCTGCACTACGACTTAAATGTTCTCCCAGTCATTGACTCAGACGGCACCCTGGTCGGCATCGTCACCGCCGACGACGTGTTTGACGTTGTCGTCGAAGAAACCACAGAAGACATCCATCTCATGGGCGGCGTTCAGGCGCTTGAGGAGCCTTACGACGACGTTTCGTTTTTGACCATGGCGCGCAAACGCGGCATCTGGCTGTTTATCTTGTTTTTGGGCAGTACCGTCACCGTCGCGATTATGAAACAGTTTGAACACACCATCACCAATGTCAGTACGGCGCTGGTGTTGTTCTTGCCGATGATTATCAGCAGCGGCGGCAACTCAGGCTCACAGGCGGCGACGCTGATTATTCGCGCGTTATCCGTCCAAGACGTTGAACTCAAAGACTGGTTTGTTGTGCTTGGACGAGAGTTGTTGACAGGCCTGTTATTGGGCGCGTTTCTTGGAGTCATCTCGATGATATTGGTGGTGATGTGGCCTGACGCTGAGCAATTGTTTGGCGCCAGTTATTTCATGTTGGGCGTTACGGTGAGTCTGGCGGTCGTGGGCGTTGTCACCGCCGGGGCGGTGATCGGTTCCATGTTGCCGTTCATGCTTCAAGCCGCAGGGGTTGACCCCGCCATGGCGTCGACGCCGTTGGTCGCGACTCTAGTAGACGCACTGGGCGTCGTTATTTTGTTTAGCATGGCTATTCTGGTTCTTGCCTGATTGTTTACTCAGATTCGACTATGGCCAAATTCACTTACACGTTTAAGGAGCGCGTCCTGAATTTCATGCAACGGCATGAAATGCTGCGCAGACGCGCCCGCCCGCTATTGGCGGTGTCGGGCGGCCCTGATTCGGTTGCGCTGATGGACGTCTTTTCTAAACTGCAAGATGAACTCGACCTTGACCTGCATGTTTGTCATGTGAACCACGGCCTGCGAGGCCCTGCGTCAAATGATGATGAAAAATTTGTTGTGAACCTGACGGGACGCTATATTCTGCCGCTCACCGTCAGGCGATTTGATCCAGACGAAATCGACGCCATACGCGCTGGCAACCTTGAAGAAGAAGCGCGTAGATTACGCTATCAAAAGCTCATCCACACCGCTGAGGAATTAAACCTGTCTCCTATCATTACCGGACACACCCTCAGCGACCAGGCGGAAACGGTCTTACATCGAATTATCCGCTCCAGCGGCATGACGGGCATCAGCGCCATCCTGCCCGTCAGACATGATGTTGAACCGCCAATTGTTAGGCCGCTGTTGTCACACACCCGCGAAGAGATCCTACAATACGTCAAAGAAGAGAAACTTGACTACTGCCGCGACATGATGAATGAGGAGCTGGCGTTTACGCGCGTTCGTATACGCAAAGAATTGCTGCCCATGATTCGCGATACGTTAAATCCAAACGTAGATGAAGCGCTGGGCCGCTTGGCCTCGGTCGCGCAAGAAGAAGAGCGCTTCTGGAGTGATTGGACGCAAACCCTCGTCCAACAAATCGGCGCGGCTGAAGAAGACGCGCCCGCTGACCGCGAGCGCTTCGCGCGCTTGGGCCGGGCCGAACAACGGAGGCTGGTTCGGAAGTATCTACAGAGGTATGAGGTTGATTCTTCACTGGTGAATGTTGATGATTCTATCGAATTGTTAACCAGCGAAAAACCTCAAGGTGAGGTCCATCTCAGCGCCAAGGTACGGCTTTATCGCCGCTATGACCGCTTTTACTTTGCCGGCCCGATAGAGCAGGCCGCGCCTCAAACCGAACTGACGCTTACAGCGCCTGGTGTTACAGTCGTTTCTGATCTGCAGGTTGAAGTTGTCATTCAAGAGTTTCCCGCTGATGTGAAACACCTGCCGCCCCAGGGCTGTCTCGTTGGTGAGTTCGACGCGGCCAAGGTGAAACACCCCATCATCGTTCGCACGCGGCGCGAGGGCGACGAGATGAAACCCTTGGGTATGATTGGGTCTAAAAAAGTAAAAAAAATTCTTCAAGAGAAACAAGCGCCAGTAGAATCACGCGACCGCTTGCCGCTTATTGTGATGGACGGCGAAATCGCTTGGGCGTCAGGCTATTGCTTGTCAGAGTCGTTTCGCATTGACCAAGATACACAAACCATCCTTCGAATTGTGATTCGAGAGATTTGACCATATTCGACGCCAATCTGACAATTGGCTTGCTGATGGTGTTCTTTGGCGGCGAGGGGTTGATTCGCGGCGCCGCCTCGCCCGCAAAACGCTCTAGAATCTCAGAGGTGGTCATCGGTTTGACCGTAGTCGGTTTTGGTACGTCTATGCCTGAACTGCCGACTTCAATTCTCGCGAAGACTCCGAGTCAAAGCGATGTGGCGATTGGAAACGACATTTTGGATTGTGCTTATCTCTTCATTCTCTATTAATCAATCACTCGCCTGTGTTTCTGGTTCATAAAATCAATGAGCAGGTACTGCCCTAAGGTGTGCGGCGAAGTGAAATAGGCCTTGCCTTTCGAAATTTGCGTTTGTTTTTGAACGTAGTCGACCAACACATAATCGCGCGCCAACATGAAGGTGTTGATTCGAATGCCCTTGTTGCGGCATTTCTCAACTTCAGTCAGTGTTTCGTGGATGATCCACGGGTCGACCCACGAATGGCGAATAATCTCCCCTTTATGCCAGATGGCAGAGGGTTTGCCGTCGGTAATCATGATGATTTGTTTGTTGTCGGTGTTGTGGCGGGAGAGAATGCGCTGCGCCAGCGCCAGGCCTGCCTTGGTGTTTGTGTAGTAGGGGCCGACTTGCGACTCCATGAGTTCTTGGACGGAAATCTCGCGCGCGTCGTCATAAAACAACAGAATATTGAGAGCGTCTTGTGGGTATTTCGTGCGAATTAAATGCGATAACGCAACCGCAACTTTTTTGGCTGGAGTAAAGCGGTCTTCACCGTAGAGAACCATGCTGTGGCTGATGTCGACCATTAACACAGTCGCGCAGCGGCTCATGTGTTCGGTCTCAATGATTTCTAAGTCTTCACGATCCAGATCAATCGGCAGTTTGACGCCGTTTCGCACAAACGAATTTTGAATGGTTCGCGAAATGTCTAAATTGAGATGATCGCCAAATTCCCACTGGCGGGTCTCGTAGTTATAAACGTCGCCGCATCCCTTTTTGGCGGTTTCGTGATGGCCCGAGTGGCTCTTTTGGATGGAAGTGAGCAATTCTTCGAGAGTTTTTTCGCTGATTAGGCGTAGGCCTTTGTCGGTCAGTTGTTTGACTTTTCCCGCTCCGTCAACGTATCCCGCTTTCTCAAGCAGGTTCAGCAATTCGCGGGCGTTGCGCTCGGCGTCTTCGCCTTCACCCAGTTCGCCCGCGTCTTTCATCATCTCGATCGCCGCATTGACGTCGCCATCTGTGAGATACAGATACTCTTTTAACTTTTCGAGCAGGGCCTGAGCCTGTTCGAGAATTTCATCCTCATCATCGCCGCCCTGGTATTGGGTGAATAGATATTTCATGAATGTTTAACCATACGCCGTTTGGCCTCTAAGATTGGTCTTGCTCAGACGCTTGTGTGAATACAGCCCTTCAAGCATAAACTCGACGGCCGAGGCGAGAACCTCGGGCTTGTCAATCGGGTCGTCCTTTAAGTAAGCGCGAACACGCCCCATCAGCCCCTGCACGTTTTCGGCATGGCTGACGAATTCTTTGGCCGACATGGAGTCGTCAACCACAAAGGCGCCTTTTTGGCTTTGGAACCATTCAATCGTGCTTTGGCAGTCGTCGTGGCCAAAGTATTCGTTGAATACCAGGCGGACCGCCTGGCGAATGATGCGCCGCGATACCCGTTCAGACCCCATTTCTTCGCCTGAGTAACTGAGCTCCATCTTTCCAGTCATTGAGGGCAGGGCGTAAAATAGGTCGCTCGCCCGTGGGCAGACGGTTGTCTCGCCGTTGACCAGCGCGCGGCGTTCGGCGCTGCTGACAATGTTTTCCATACAGGTGATCGAAAAGCGCGCGCTGACGCCTGATCCTTGTTCGATTTCTTTGCTCTCGCGAGCGGCGCGGGCCATTTCTTCTACGATTTGTTTCACAAAGGTTGGAACAATGATTTCGTGGCCGTTTCGGGAATAGATGTCGGCTTCCTGGTCGGTAATTTCGATGCCGTGTTCTCGCGTCAGTGGGTAATGGGTTCGAATTTCAGAACCGATGCGGTCTTTGAGCGGCGTCACAATTCTGCCACGGTTGGTGTAATCCTGCGGGTTGGCGGAAAAGACGAGGCATACATCCAGCGGCATCCGAATTGAGTAGCCGCGAATTTGAACATCGCGCTCTTGCATGATGTTAAACAACCCGACTTGAATTTTCGGCGACAAGTCTGGCGCTTCGTTAATCGCAAACAGGCCCCGGTTCGAGCGGGGGACCAACCCGAAGTGCATGGCTTCTTCGTCAGAGAGGTCGAGGCGGCGTTTTGCGGCTTTGATGGGGTCGATATCGCCAATTAAGTCAGAAATTGTCACATCGGGGGTGGCCAGTTTTTCGTTGTAACGGTCTTCACGAGTCATCCATTCAATGGGCGTGTCATCGCCTTGTTCTTTGATGCGTTCGCGGGCGAATTTTGAAACAGGATTCAGCGGGTCATCATTGATTTCGCTGCCCGCGATTCGAGGGGCCAATTCGTCAAGCAGCGCGGGCAACATGCGAATTATTCGGCTTTTGGCCTGACCGCGCAATCCAAGAAAGATCATGTCGTGTTGAGATAAAATCGCGTGAACGATTTGAGGCTCTACCGTGTCTTCATAGCCGACGATGCCAGGAAACAGCGGTTGTTTGTTCTGTAGTTTACACACCAGGTTTTCGCGCATTTCTTGTTTGACAGTGCGAGACGAATATCCCGACGCTTTTAATTCACCTACTGTCTTGGGCATAGACATAAGACGAGACGGCCTCCATTGGATTGCTGATGGATTTGATTGTCTTTCTTCAATGTACCGGTGGATGGGCGTGGATGCAAAACCTTGTCTAGTTATTGTAGTAGCGCCATCATCGTAGCCAAGCGCAAGTCTGGTGCATTGTATGGATTCGCTATGTCAAACCACGAATCGCCTCATATCGTCATGCTTCACAAGGCGTATCCACCCTGGGTTGGAGGCGTCGAAAAACATATTGGCGACATCAGTGAAGCGTTGGTCAAACGTGGCTGGCGGGTCACCGCGTTGGTTTGTAATGACGCCTGGTTTGAAACGCGCGAATGGCGAAACGGCGTGCGCGTGCTCCGCGCGCCCCGATGGGGCAGTATATGGTCTCAGCCATTGACGACCCGGTACGCGCGCTGGTTAAAGCGGTTGAAGCCTGATATTGTTCACGCCCATACGCCGTTTCCCCTGGCGTGGATCATGGCGCGGCGGTTGCCGAAAACGGTCCCTCTCATTTGTACCTGGCACAGCGACATTGTCAGGCAACGATGTATTATGCCGTTTCTGCGTCCTCTCGAATTGGGGTTTTTAAGACGATGCGACACAATCATCGCCACTTCGCCAACATTGCTGGAGAAGTCTAACGCATTGAAACCAGTGAAAGAGAAGTGCACATCGATTCCACTAAGCCTGCCGCCCTACAATTATGACAGGCTAGGCAGAGGAGGCCTATTGCCTACAAAAAAACCAACGACTTTGTTTGTCGGGCGTTTGGTCGGTTATAAAGGGTTGGTTTATCTCATTCATGCCATGAAAAAAGTCGACGCACACTTGCTCATTGCTGGCGACGGCCCTTTACGGGTTCCATTAGAACGCATGGCCAATATCGCGGGGCTATCAGACCGCATCTCATTCTTAGGGCAAGTGAGTGACGAGGAGAAATTGGAGTTGTATCGACAGGCTGATATCTTCGTACTACCTTCAATATCCGCCAATGAGGCGTTTGGGTATGTATTGCTCGAAGCGATGACCGAAGGCCTGCCGGTGATTAGTTGCGACTTGCCCACTGGCGTCTCTTATGTCAATCAACATGAACACACCGGGCTGGTTGTCCCTCCCAAGAATTCGGGCGCCTTGGCGGAGGCGATGCAACGCTTGCTTTCGGATGACGAACTCAGAAAAACCTACAGCATGAACGCTCGGCGACGGGTCCTGACAGAGTTTAATTTTGAGGAGACCATCAATGGGGTAGAGCGCGTCTATCGGCAGTCGCTGCCAGGTTGAATCCGCTTGTCTTCAGGCAGAATTTCATCAGCGAGTTGGGTAATTCGCCGCATCTCATTTTGTAACTCGGCCCGTTTTTCTTCCATTTGTTCTTTGCTGCACATGTTTGAAACATGAACGGGTTCGCCAACGACTTGTCGAACGGCGCCGAATGGAAGCGGAACCATAAATTTGTCCCAACTTTTTTCAAAGCGAATGCACCGGCTCGCCGACCAGGCTACGGGCACAATAGGGACGCCAGATAAACGAGCGAGTTGAATGATTCCCAGTTGGACGACTTCGCGCGGCCCTCGCGGGCCGTCTGGAGTTATCACAACGCTTCGCCCTGTTTTCAAGTGATGAATTAACTCCCGCAAGCCGCCAGCGCCGCGATTCGAACTCGAGCCGCGGCTAGCTACAAGGCCGCAGCGGTATATCACTTGTGTGATAAATTCTCCGTCACGGCTTTGAGAAACCAATATCGACGCCTGGGTGTTATTGTAATAATACAAGGGAAAGAGTTGGCGGCTGTGCCAAAAACAAAAGATGAGTGGTTGTTCGAGCACGAGTTTCTTGGTGAAAGATTTGCCAAGGGCGTCAAACCGATTTGTGGTTCCCCATAACTTGATGTAGGCCAATGCAACATATGAGGTTAAAATCGGCAGCCAGCTTGTGTTTGACATGTTGGCCTCAATTTCTGAGCATGGCGCGTTTCGCTTCGCGGTCTAAATCGCGCCGTTTGATGTCTTCGCGCTTGTCGTAGTGTTTTTTGCCTTGCGCCAGGGCAATATCTAATTTCGCTTTTCCCCGGATGAAATAGATTCGCAGCGGGATGAGAGTTAACCCTTTTTGTTGCACCTTGCCGAACAGGCGAGTGATTTCGCTTTTGTGCATCAATAACTTTCGGCGCCGTTTGGGTTCATGGTTGAATAGGTTGCCTTGCTCATAGGGACTAATGTGGCAGTCATATAAAAAAATCTCACCCTTATAAATGTTGGCGTAACTGTCTTGCAGGTTGGCTTTGCCTTGCCGGAGGGATTTCACTTCCGTCCCCTGTAAGACGACGCCAACCTGAAAGGTCTCGAGAAAATGATAATCATGCCGCGCTTTACGGTTTTGGGCGACAAGATGTTTTGGGTTGTCTGCTATTTTCTGTTTTGACATTTTTGAGTTTCCTGTTAACAACAAATCATGCGTGTATTTGCCATTTCAATCAATGTCTTATGCTGGGAGGGGCTTCAACTGTTCCAACAATCTTCGATTTTACCTTGCCTCACGATATGATGGACGATATTGAAAGATGGTGAAACTACATCTACGGCTGTTGATTCTTCGGTGAAAGGGAAAGACTGAATGATATTAGACGCGTTGAAAACCAAGATTCAAAACCGCGATGCGGTCATCGGCGTTGTGGGGTTGGGGTATGTTGGCCTGCCCATCGTTATCATTACGACGGATGCAGGGTTTCGGACAGTCGGCTTTGATATCGACGAGAAGAAGGTTGATTCGCTTCAACAAGGCGAATCGTATATTCACCATATCCCTTCAGACGATATCAAAAAACTTCGCGACGGCGGCTTGTTTGAGGCGACTGCCGAATATAAACGCTTAGCCGATGTGGACGCCATTCTGATTTGCGTTCCAACGCCGTTGAATGAATTTCGCGAGCCAGACTTGTCCGCCGTTGACGCTACCGCGGATGCAATCGCAGGGACGCTGTGCGAAGGACAGCTCATCGTCTTGGAAAGTACAACCTATCCTGGAACGACAGAAGAACGCATTCGCCCGCGGCTGGAAGAAAAAGGCCTGAAGGCGGGTGTTGATTTCTTTTTAGCGTATTCACCTGAGCGTGAAGACCCCGGCAGAAAAGACCACACGACGCGTACGATCCCCAAGGTGTTTGGCGGTACGACGGCGAATTGCTTAGACGCTGGGACGGCGTTGTATCAATGCATTTTTGAGACCGTTGTTCCTGTGACTTCAACTCAAGCGGCGGAACTCACCAAACTTCTCGAAAATATCTTTCGCTCGGTCAACATTGCGTTGGTAAACGAACTCAAAATGTTATGCGACCGGATGGGCATCGACGTGTGGGAAGTGATTGGCGCGGCCTCAACCAAGCCATTTGGCTACCAACCCTTCTACCCTGGCCCCGGGCTGGGCGGGCATTGCATCCCCATCGACCCGTTTTACTTAACTTGGAAAGCGCGCGAATATGAATTTTCTACGCGCTTCATCGAACTCGCTGGTGAAGTGAATAGTGGGATGCCTCGTTATGTCGTAGGAAAACTGGTCGAAACGCTTGCGAAAAGAGGCTGTATTGTTAAAGACGCAAAAATATTGGTTCTCGGGGTTGCCTACAAAAAAGACGTTGACGACGTCCGTGAGTCTCCAGCGCTCAAAGTTGTCGAGCACATGCAGGAATGGGGAATGATCGTGAGTTATCATGATCCATACATTCCTGTTTACCCAAAAGGCCGACGCGGCGACCTGGGGCTTTCGTCGATTCCACTCACTGACGAGAATGTGAAAAATGCCGATGCGGTCTTCATTTTGACCGACCATTCTTGCATCGATTACCAATGGGTGGTCGATCACGCCAAGGTTGTTGTTGATACGCGCAACGCCGCCAAAGAAGTGAAAACCAATCGAGACAAGATAGTAAAAGCTTAATGATGAACCAAGAGTCGTCGCGGGAGCAGGTCGCGCTTGACCTCAAACGCTACTATCAAACCAGTACGCGCTACCGCGACGATCTTCAAACTCATGACGAGCGTTTTTTAGAGCCGTATTTGATCTTAATTGAACGCTACGTTTCGCCGCCGGCGCGCGTATTAGACCTTGGCTGCGGCACGGCGCTATCAACCCGATTGCTCATGCAACGCGGCTATGAAACCGTAGGCGTCGATCTCTCCCCCCTTTTTTTAACCGTCGAGAAACAACACAGTTCCGCGACCCAGCTATCAGCCGCTGACGCGACCCAATTGCCCTTTGATGACGAAACCTTTGATGTCGTCGCGGCGTTTGAGTTTATCGAACACGCCCCGGACGTCCCGGCGTTGTTGGATGAACTACGGCGCGTACTCAAACCGAGTGGCTTTTTGTTCTTTCACTCGCCAAACTTGATTTCGCCCTATCTTCCCGCTTATGACATTGTTCGAATGATGATGGGTGGAGAAGGGCGCCCTGTGTTTGCTGAGACCTTGCCCCAAGCGCGAGGATGGCTGGTTAGAAATTTGGGATTGTCATTGCAAAAATGGCTTCATCCGTATCCAGCGTTTACCTACCGCGACCCTGATTTGTCTGAACGGCGTATCGGGGGCGACGCTGACAGCGTCTATCTGTCGAACCCAATGGATTTAGCCTCTTATCTAAAACGTAACGGCTTTATCATTGACCAACGGGCCCACGCCATGAGTTGGAAGAACAAGGTATTAGCGGCTATTACGCCCAATTTTGCGCCCTATATGGGCCTTGTCGCCCACAAACGGAGCGAGCCATGAGAGGAAAAAAAGCGCCCATCCTAGAAGCCCATACTCTGGTCAAACGCTTTGGCGCCCAGACCGTGGTCAATGACGTGAGCGTCGAAGTTCATGCCCGTGAAATCGTCGGGCTGTTAGGACCAAACGGCGCCGGTAAGACAACCACTTTCCGCATGATCATGGGGATTCTCTCGCCTGACGGCGGCGAGATATTTCTTGACGGCGTTGATGTGTCCAAGCGAACATTGACCCAGCGCGCTCGTATGGGCGTCGGCTACCTGGCCCAAGAGCCGTCGATTTTTCGCCGCTTGACGATTGAACAAAACATCATGGTCGTGTTAGAAAACATGCCGCTGAGCGCATCAGAACGAAACGCCCATTGTCGCCAATTGTTGAAAGAAGCCGAACTCACTCACTTATTGGGCCGGAAGGCTGAAACATTGTCAGGCGGCGAAAAGCGGCGCTTAGAGATTTGTCGCGCGTTGGCCGCGCGCCCCAGAGTGTTGCTGCTCGACGAACCCTTTTCAGGCGTCGACCCAATCGCGGTTTCAGAGTTGCAGGAAATTATTAAGAAATTAAAAGAACGCGGGTTGGGAATTTTGATTACTGACCATAGCGTTCGAGAAACCCTCGAAGTCACCGACCGCTCATACATTATCAATGAAGGCAAGATTCTGACCCAAGGCTCGGCGGAAACGCTGGTCAAAGACCCAATCGTTCGTGAAACCTACCTGGGCGAAAAGTTCTATTACCGCAACGAACAATAAGCCGCGTTTATCGCAACTCTACTTCAACAATAACAACGTCCCGTTCACGGTCTTTTGCAACAGCGATCACGTCGCCATTCGAATTTGCCGCCACGCTTTGCCCGCCGTATATTCGCCCCGCCCATGGGCCTTTGCTGATGGTTCCGACCAGGTCTGTCCCAATGATAGGCGCACCGATGGCTTTCGCCGCCCGAGAGACGGTCTTTTCGAGTTTTTTGCCGTGTCCCGGCCAATTGTCTTCGGGCGCCGCCCAGCCGTAAGGAACAAGCACCAAATCAGGGGTTTTCTCCTTCATGCGGTTTAGGTTGTCTTCAACAAACGTGTCAGCGCATATCAACATCCCGATTCGGCCAAATTTTGTCTCCACAACTTCAATCTCATTACCTGGGACATACGACGGCTTCATCAATTCTGAGAGAATATTCATCTTGCGGTGTTTGAGTAGAATTTCACCCTGGTCGTCAATCAGTATCACGGTGTCGTGTAAGTCGTCTCTGTTTTTCTCGGCCAGCCCTACACACAAATATACTTGGTATTTTTTCGCTAGTTGACATAAATGATCACTGTCTGGCCCTGGTAGTGAATACGCCCGTTCATGGGCGTCGCTATTCACCCACCCCAAAATTGCTGTTTCAGAAAAACAGACGATTTCAGCGTTCTGTGACTTCGCTTCTTTGATAGCGTTTTCAATTCGAACGAAATTGCCCGAGCGGTCGCCGTCGAGGCAGAAGATTTGCGCCATCGCGACACGAACTGTCTTATCGGTTGTCATTGATTGCTCCTGGTCAGGAAGTGTGATGGCGCTGGTCAAAAGGCGAAAGGCTTCGTTTAGCGGATGAGGCTTTTCGGGCATGTCGCCGATACGGGAGTCGTTCCATGAGATGACGATATCCTGGCCCGGCAGCACTGCCATGCCGCGCATGCCGTTTCGATGGCCCAGGGCAGAGAACACGTTATGGGGGGCGTCGGGCCAGCGGCGCTCGCCTTTCGCGTTCACGCCATTGATCCACCATAACCAGCTGTAACTGCCCTCGTGATCGCATTGATTGTCAGGGATGCGGTTCGAACCGATCGAACGCTGCCCATCGATCATTTCGGCGGCTTCCATGCCCGCTCGCGGCAACTCAGTGGGCAATGGCTCTGTGATAGCCAGTTTCGCCAAAGAAGAGTCAAGCGCCCGCTTGCCCTTCCATTCACCCTGATGTTGGTAGAGCAAACCGAAGCGGGCAAAATCTCTCGGCGATATGGCGACTCGTCCCGGGCGGTTGTTGACGCCAAACGCCATCAGGGTTGGGTTGTCCTCACAGTCAATTATGTCAGTCAACAAAGGGTGAAAGACGGTTTTATCGACCGTGTCAAACTTAGCCTGGTAAACGCCTTTGAACAGGCAATCCCAAAACAGCGCCATCTGCCAGTCGTTGTAGGCGTAGGCCGAGCCGGGTTTGTCTTTCAATCCATAACACGACGTTTGATTGGCCATGTGGCGCCAGGTGATTTCACGGTCAGGGAAGCCAAGGCCAGCATTGATGTCTTTGAGTCGCGGCTCCCACACAACAGCGTTTTGGTCGAGGTTAGGGATACGCTTGGTTTCGAGCGCTTTGAATAAGAAGTGTGAATACAACGGCTTCGCGGCTGAAGCGACATCGCCCCGTTTTTTATAGTTGCCCCAGGTATACACCTGATAGCCATGCCGGGCGATGAAACCGCGCCCGCCCAGATACGTCGCAACTTGATCAAGTTTTTCTTTGTCGAGGTTGACTTCTGATGGCGCCTTACCCTGCCAGTCTGTTCCCGGAAGAACTGGCTCAAGCGCATACGAAGCGTAGCATAAAGCGAAAAATAGTAGACTGAGTGATGATATTCTCATACTTGAATCCTCACAGTTTTTTTGACTCTATCAAATTGCTTCCGCCGTTTCCAGTATGATTATCAGATTGGCTTTTCTTGTGTGGCAACCTGTGGTACTTTGAACGCATAATGAACTTGGGAGGCATCCATGAGCGAAATCAATCAATCACAACCAGAACGTAGAGCGTTTTTGCACTCATCCGCCGTCGGGGCGGCGAGTTTAGTATTGGTCAGCCCGAAGACGGCGTTTAGCGCGACGGCGAATTCAAAAATCGAATTCGGCGTCATTGGCTGTGGCGGACGCGGTCAATTCATTACGCGAAAACTCTTTCAAAATGCTGAGGATGACGTTCAAATTGTCGCGATTCAGGACCCATTCAAAGACCGTACGACCCAAATGACTGACCGCTACCCCATCGACAACGCGCGGGTCTATACCGGGATGGACGCCTACAAGGGCCTGATCGACCAAAACCTGGACGCCGTAGTAGTGACCAGCCCTCCCTATTTTCACCCCCAACAAGTCAAAGAAGCTGTCGACGCGGGCAAACACGTCTGGCTGGCCAAGCCGGTCGCGGTTGATGTTCATGGTTGTCAGAGCATTTTGGAAAGTTCCAAAAAAGCGAGGGGCAAATGCAATTTTCTGGTCGATTTTCAAACGCGAAATAGCCCCAATTACAAAGAATGTATGAAGCGCGTCCACGCGGGCGCCATCGGCGAGCCTGTGTTAGGGCATGTCTATTATCACGCCGGACGCCTGGGCGCTCGAAAAACCGGCGGCATGTCGAAGGGCGAGGCCCTGCTTCGCAATTGGATGTTCGATATTAAACTGTCCGGCGACATTATCGTCGAACAAAACGTCCATGTGTTGGATGTCGGTAACTGGTTTCAGAAAGACGCGCACCCCATTAAAGCAGTCGGAAGCGGCGGGCGTAAAGCGCGGGTGGATGTCGGCGACTGTTATGACCACTTTGTCATTGCCTACACCTACCCCAACAGTGTGAAAGTCGATTTCAGCTCAGCGCAATTCACCAAGGGATATGACGACCTCTGCGCTCGTATGTATGGCAGCAAAGGCACAGCGGAAACCCACTATTGCGGCGCGCAATGGGGCAGAGGGCCGGTGAGAATTACAGGCGACAACCCCTGGCCTGGCGTCGAGCGCGACAACACCTGGGACAGCGGCGTCAACAACAACGTCAAAGACTTTATCGAAGGCGCCCGCACGGGCAAGTTTGTCAATCATGGCGAATACGCGGTCAATTCAACCCTGACAGGCGTCTTGGGCCGCACCGCCGCTTACACGGGTGAAGAAGTCACCTGGGACGACATGATCAAAAAAAACCAGAAGTTTGAAGTTGAGATTACATTGTAATGTTGAATTTAGATGGGTAGGCAGGCTCGCGAAACCACCCTGCAATTGTTCATTCTTTGATAGAAAAAAAATTACGGCTCTTCCGATATTTTCTACTTCTCTTGATGGATGACCTGGAATTTGATCAAAAACGATATTCGTCCTATCAATAATAGACAATCCAACTCAGGCATGGGTGC
>CAZKYC010000053.1:0-32795 GCA_964556895.1 uncultured bacterium
GCGAGCAGAGTTGTACCCATGCCAAATACAACGATAAAAAATCATTCTTGAGATCATGTCTGGAAATTTTAATTCAATTCGAGAGAACGTATCCAATATCCCGGATGAGCCTAAATTTCTTATCGCCGTTGTTTTATAGAAAACCATTGAACCCGGCGCCGAATATCAATTTCAGCGCCGGGTTTTCGGTTGCTTGACGATTTCTACTAAAAAGGTAGACTATTCGTTCCCGCCCGACGTTGGGTTTTTTCCAAATCATGTTGAAAGGATTTAGTGTTTCTAATGAGTGAGAGCGAACGTCCATGCAAGTATGAAGGATTTACCATTTGGTTTACCGGCCTCTCAGGCGCCGGAAAAAGCACCATCAGCGATGTCTTAGTGAAAGAATTTGCCAACCGGGGCATCAAACACGAAGTGCTCGACGGCGACGTGGTTCGCACCAACCTGAGCAAAGGCCTTGGCTTTTCGAAAGAAGACCGGGATATCAATATTCGCCGCATCGGCTTTGTCTGTAACCTGTTGAGCCGTAACGGCGTGGTCGCCATCGCCGCCGCGATTTCTCCTTACCGCGCCATCCGCGACGAAAACCGTGAACTTATCACCAATTTTGTTGAAGTTTACGTCAATGCGCCCTTGTCAGTGTGTGAAGAACGCGATGTCAAAGGCCTCTACAAAAAAGCCCGCGCGGGCGAAATTAAAGAATTCACCGGCGTCTCTGACCCCTACGAAGAGCCGTTGAATCCTGAAGTGGAATGCAATACCGACAAAGAATCGCCCAAAGAAAGCGCCGAAAAGATTCTTCAAAAACTGCGCGGCATGAATTTCATTGAGTGGTAATCGTCTTGGTCTCATTCAGTCTGGCTAGCCGATGAGACATTTGTTGCTGACTGTACTTCGCCCGTTGCGCTTGGAATTCGAGTGCGCGGGCGTTTTCGATTTCGGGGGTCTTTGATTTCCATATCCGGCGTGATTTTGCTGACATCCAAGTAGCTGGTTTTGGTGAATGTATACAAAAAGCGCTTGCCGTCTTTTTCGATCACACCGATGTTTTGATGAAACGGGTCGACTTCTTCTGAGACATTACAAAAGATGATCGCCGGCTCGGGCGCCTGATATCCTGGAAACTCAAATGTCACCTCAATGGCGGCTTCGTCTTCTTCGTTGTTAAACACAACCTCATTTAACACCATCTGTAACTGTCGCCCGCCAGACAACACTTTTATCTTATTATCAAAATAATAGAACATAACCTGTTTGGCTGGTTCGAGTTCGTTTTGGGTCAACACTTGGTCCATATTGGCGTCGACGGCGAACAACTCGACCGTATTCACATACGGGAAGCGCAAGGTATAAACAATGGATTCATCCTTAATGGTGATCGTCGAGAATGAAAAACTGTTTAAATGAGATAACGCCGTTGGCGCGATTAACGCCACAAAGACTAGGCTACAAATTGTGCGCTTCATACGAGTCGCCTCTAAACGGTGAATTGAAAAAGGACGCGATCTACTCGCGTCCTCATGATATCGGAACCTGACAGGAGTAAAAAGCGTTATTCGGTCACTCGCGGAACGCGGAAATAGCGCTCTTCTTTCTCTGGGGCGTTCTTCAACACTTCTTCGATGTCTAACCCCGGCTCAATGACATCATCGCGCATGACGTTTTGCATCGGCACCGCATGTGACGTCGGCTCAACGCCTGTCACGTCTAACTCGCTGAGTTTGTCGACATAGTCTAAGATTTCGCCGATATGCTGTGTATACAAATCGGCTTCATCTTCTGTCAATTCGAGTCGGCTCAGTAAGGCAATATGTTTAAGTTCATCTCTTGAAATACTCATTGAATCACTTTCCGATCATTTTTCGGAATAGAATAGACGGTTTCGGGCAGGATTGGAATACAGACACAACGCCCATAAGCCGCCACCCATTTTATTCTTGATGCGACAAATGGCATGGGTGCACCTCAGGGAGCGCCTGTGCGAAAAGGGGAAGCCGCACTGAAGCAAGCAGGGTGGCGCCCATGCCTTTTAGAGCGTTTGACAAAATTGCGTGCGGTAAGCGCGCCCGTATCCGCCGCGGCGGACAGCGAAAGATACCGTTATGTAAACTCAATCCGCACAGTATTCTGGAAACCACTATATAAGGTGAATGCGAATTATGAGACGGCTTTAGGCTTGAGAACTACGCTTCGGCGGTGGGGGGCAGTTGCCCGTCTTTTTTCTCTTGCGGTCCGGCTTGTTTTCTGGGATCGCCTGTTGTGTTTGGAACAAGCAGAATCGGATCATTTGGCGATTCTTTAGGAATAATCTTATGAATAAGAATGTTCACATCATTGATTTTCGAAATGCCAAGCGTTTCACTCAGGTCGCGATTTAACCGCAATTGAAATTCACGCATGAAATCGGGGATATTTCGATTGAGTTCCAAGACCAATTTCAGATCGATATTCAGGCTGCCGTCGATCATCTCGGCCTGGACGTTCATTTCGCGAATGCCTTCAATCGAACGGCTTTTTCGTTTGATAAAATCTTCGATGGCGTCGATCGAGATGCCAATCGGCCCCGATTCTTGCGAGAGGATAATGTGTTGCCTCAGGCGCGGCTCAAAACCGATGGCGGCGCTTAATAAATAGACGCCCAGCGCAACCAGGCTAAAACTAAACAACAAGCCAAGCGCGGCGCCCCAACTATTGTTGAGCAGATTGACTAGATTGACTGAGATTGTGACAAGAAAATCAGCGTCCCAAATAGAGAGAAACAGGCCCAAGACGGCGAGAAAAAAGAACAATACGGCCGAGGTTGAGTAGACAAATGATTTCATCAAGTTTTCCTGGCGTTATTGGTTCACAACATCAGCGCCGACAGTTTCATTTTCATGTTGAATGAGAAGCGGCTCGCCGAGTTCTTTTCGCTCAAACACTGATTCAACATTCACAGCGACATGTAAGACTCTCAGGCCGGCCCCCAGATGGATGGCGCGTGAGATTCGCCCTTGAAGTTCGCGCGCTTCTTTAATAATTCGCGACCCAAATTCCACTGAGAGAGTCAACGTAAGTTCGACATTGCCTTCATTAAAGTTGATGCGGATGCACTTTTCAGATGCCTTGCGGCTGACTTCTTCACCAAGCTTCAAACCAGGAAATAAAAAGATAGGCGTCTTGTCGACTTCGCGGACCACGAAACGGCGAACCACGGTCGGTGATAACTGAACTCGTCCATATTCGGTATCAAAAAAGCCAATCATCTGCGTCCTCAAAAACGGTAAATCATTACAACTACATAGTATATATCAAGTCCGCCCACAAAACAGCCTTATTAGTCATCACGCCGCCCTTGTAGGTCTTCACTCTCGCCCCATGGGTAGGGGTTCAGCACTAGAAACGCCGCTAAACACAATACACCATAGAGTTTTGGCGCGGCCCAAAATACGCCCCAGCCAATTGAGCGCGGCTCAAGCCAATAATTAAAGGGAACAATCATTAACCATACCCCGAAAGCGAGAAGCCAAACCAGCCGCGGCCTGCCATCGAACAGAATGCGCATGGCCAAAGCAACTGCGATCATGGCTTGAACTAGATAGTGGTCCCACATCAGGCTGGGCAAAAGCAACATGGCGATGCACCACAGCGAATAGTCCCATAGTTGCGTCTCATCGTGATTGGCCCGCGTCACCATCAAAAGACACAGCATAATCAAGATAGCCGTCAGGTATGACATAATTTTCGCCATGGCGGGCGCGTCAATGATTCCTTGTGAGAGGTTGCTTTGTGTAAGAAAGCGATACCAAACCGCCGCGGGCGCCTGGTTGTGAGGTTCTAGGTGAAACTGGGCGCCCTGCCCCACATCGGCCCAAGTTGACGAGCCGTAACTCATCTGGCGGGTTTCATCAATAAATTCGCTATGCACCTGCCAGCCTAACACACTGATTGAAATAAGAACGCTGGTCCCGATTAGAACCATACCAGCAACAAAACTTTTCCACTTTCGCTTATACAGTAGAAATACCAATAAAAACCCGGGGGAAACTTTGATCGCGGCGCCCAATCCCAGCCATAGGCCGGCTTGGATATCTTGTTTTCTATCCAATGCGTAGGCCGAAGCGCAGATACACAAAAGCATGAATGTGTTCATCTGCCCCGCCCAAAACGAACGCTGCAGCGGGAACAACACGGCGGATAGCAGAAGAAGAACGCCCCACCAGAGAGTTTCTGGCTCTGACTGTTTTCTAAACAGTCTTACCAGCAATGAAAGCGAAGCCAGGTAGGCGGCGTGGCTCAACAGATTGAACACCAACCAGGCGGCGTCATACGGCAAAAACGCCAACGGGATGAGCAATATGGCGAAAAAGGGGGGATACACAAACGGGTTAATCGCGACAGGCGCGTCGGGGCCGCTGCTCAACAACAGGTTGGCCGAACGAAACATCATCTCTGGATCAAACATATCGCCGCCATGCCAGGCGAGATAGCCAGCGATGTAGAGATGTTTAAAATCGTTGCGCGATTCGACAAAAACGGTGTTAATGACCTGGTTTTGCATATACGCGGCCAAGCCGATGATACACAACAACCATCCAAACGAGCGCAATCCAAAGCGGTCCATTCGTCGTCTTCAATCCAAAATTGAGGTATCATTTATGATGGCAACCAATGTGGTTATGCCAAAGGGGCGCCGCATTTACAAGGGGCATTCCCGCCGATAGGATGAATTGAACCATTCAACGTTATGACACAACCTGCTGACATGAACCAGTTTGATCGAAAACTCATTGATATGCTTCAGAACCAGATCACCGCGCGGGGCGTCACCAACCGCGCGATTCTTGAAGCCATGCAGCGCGCCCCCAGGCATGTGTTTGTCCCTGAAGAATTTCAAGAAGCCGCTTATGAAGACCATCCACTCAACCTGCCGGCTGATCGCTCAACCATTTCACAACCCTATATGGTTGCGTACATGGCGGACGCGTTGCGTTGCGAGCCTCATCACACCGTTCTTGAAATCGGCGCAGGGTCTGGCTACCAGGCAGCGATACTGTCTTATCTATGCAATCAGGTCTACACCGTTGAACGATATGAAAATCTTGTTCAAACCGCCATTGAGTCGATTCAGACAATCGAGCGTGATAACATCAACGTTAAAGTCGGCGACGGCCTGTTCGGTTGGCCTGAACACGCACCCTTTGACCGCATCATCGTCACCGCCGCCGCCAGAAGGCCGCCGCGCTCATTGGCCCAGCAACTCAAGAAGGGCGGGTATCTGCTGATCCCATTGGGTGATTCTCACATTCAAACGCTGACCCGAATTCAACGGACGGAAAGTGGGTACAAAGCCGAGCCGCTGGTCCCGTGTGTGTTTGTTCCGCTTGTTTCAAAAGAAGGCGACCTGACTGAAATCGAAAACCATGACTGGATTGAAATCATCGAGTAACCATGCCCATTTCGCCGACCCAAGCGCTCTTTCTACGCAGCATGATTGACAATGCCCTATCAAACCAGTCGTCAACGTTGTGTATTTCTGTTTATGACGATAACGAACAAAAGCAATTCATACTTGAATCAAGCGGCCCTGAATCAATCTTTCGCCAATCCTCAACCGACAGCCCTGTTGAACGTGACGGGGTTTCGTCTCTGATTTGCAAACAAGAAACGATCCGTTCAATCATTTTGGATGACGGCGCCAAAGCGGTCCGGCTGAAGTTAGAGAACAATAAAGTCACTCGCGAAACCATTGAATCAAACCAAAAACAGTTGAACACAGCGCGTTGGGCAGTCGGAAAATCGACCCATCTTGACCCTAACCAGGCGGCGCCGTTGCTGAAAGCCATTGGCTTAATGACCAACGAAGGCGACATCAAAGCGCCCATGCGAAAAAAATTCAAACAAGTTAACCACTTTTTAGAACTGATGGCGCCGCTTCTTGATACGCCCTCAAATGGAACCTATCAAATTGTTGATTGCGGCTGCGGAAAATCCTACCTCGGCTTCGCGCTGGTTTGGTACATTCGCAATGTCTTGAAGCGCGAAGCGGCGTTTCTTGGCATCGACGTGTCAACCCCTGTCATCCAACAGTGCCGCTCGCAAGCCAAAACCCTAGAGCTAACCGAAATGGCGTTTCAAGTCGCGACAATGCGGGAGGCCGACTGGCCACAATCCATTGACCTGCTGACCAGCCTTCACGCCTGCGATACGGCGACTGATGAGGCGCTGGCGTGCGGCGCCGCCCGGCGCGCGAAACGCCTAGTGGCTGTGCCCTGCTGCCAACACGAATTGGCTGATCAGATCGATGCGGCGCCGCAATACCCCATTTCGCGGCATGGCCTGTTCAAACAGCGCTTCGCAGATTTATTGACCGACATGACGCGGTCGTTGTTTTTAGAATCTCAGGGCTACCGGGTAACCGTCGGCGAGTTTGTTTCGGTCGAAGAAACGCCCAAAAACCTGATGCTGCGCGCTGAGAAAAAAGCCAACCAACACTCTCAACGCCAGCGCGAGTATCAATCATTCAAAGACTATTATAAAATCCAGCCGTCGATTGACATGTTGTACCTGGAGCAACAGGCAGTCGCAAACCAATCATTTGAGGCGTAACAAAACCGATGACAGCGCTTTCTGAAACACGCCGCCAATGGCTTCATATCGCCGCCTGTTCATTCGCCCTGCTCTTGCCGTGGCTGAATGCGTCATGGGCGTTTGCGCTGGCAATGACGGCGTTCATTCATAATATTCTATTGCTGCCGCGTTACGCTCCCTGGCTGTTTCACCGCAACGAACGACTCACCCAGGGCATCGGCGCCTACCCCCTCTTGGTCGCGACCATGATTTTGGTTTTTCCCGGCCAGCTGCATATCGTTGGTTGTGTGTGGGGCATTCTGGCGTTCGGCGATGGGTTTTCAAACCTGGTCGGGCGCAACCTGCCGCTGTCTCCCCTGCCCTGGAACCCCGAAAAAAGTTGGGGAGGCGCGCTGGCGTTTACCGTCATGGGCGCATTGGCGGGCAGTTTCTTCTTGTGGTGGATTGGGCCTGAATCAACAGTCAAACATATTGTACTAGTCGCATGCATCGCGTCACTCTTTTCGTCTCTGTGTGAAAGCGTCCCCGCCCCGTGGGACGACAACATCACAGTCACCGTCACCGCCGCGGTGGTGACAGCGCTGTGTTGGCCGCTTGACGCTTCGCTCTATTCAGAACCGACAACGTTGATGTGGTTTGGCATGGCGACAGCGCTCAACCTGGCCATCGCCATCATCGCCAAAATGATGGGATGGGTATCAGGCGGCGGCGCCATCGGCGGACTCATCATCGGGACGCTGGTTCTGATGATGGGCGGCGTCGACTTTTTCATTCTATTGATCGCGTTTTTCGTGCTCGCGACCTTGGCCACCCGAATTGGCTTTCATGAAAAAGCGCTGATGGGCGGGGCCCAAGAAAACCAGGGCCGGCGCGGGGCCAAACACGCCGCCGCCAACTGTGCGGTCCCACTGGCCGCCGCCATCCTATATGGCAGTTTTAACGGCGCCGACGATTGGCTGGCGATATTCTATTGCGCCGCGGTGGCGACAGCGCTGAGTGACACCGTCTCAAGCGAACTGGGTCAATTGTTTGGGCGAAACCCCTTCATGCCCGGCTCGTTTCAAATCGCCACCCCTGGCACGCCGGGCGCGATTTCAGTCGAAGGCACGTTGTGGGGCATGGGCGCCGCAGTGTTGTTCGCCATCCTGGCCTGCACCACTCAAACCATCTCATTTAACGCGTTGCCCGCGGTGGCCATCGGCGCCTGGGTCGGGTTCTTCGGCGAGTCATACATCACAGCGAAATGGAAAGAAGAAGGCGTAGACGTCAGCAATGAATGGATGAATACACTCAACACCATCATCGGCGGCGGCGCCGCGGTGGCAATCGTATTTCTTACTCAATCATGAACCAACAACAGATTGATCAGGCGCGGGGCGCGCTTTCAAACGCCAAGCGGGTTTTTGTCATCACCGGCGCGGGCGTCTCAGCCGAGAGCGGCGCGCCCACCTTTCGCGGCGCTGAAGGCGTCTGGAAACAAGTTGATCCCTACACAATCGCCACGCCTGAGGCCTTCGCTGACGATCCGGCCTTTGTCTGGCAATGGTATGACGAGCGGCGCAAGAACCTACTATCTATCAAACCCAACCCCGCCCACTTCGCTCTTTCTCAATTAGAAGAACAGGTTGACGAATTTTTTTTGTTAACCCAAAACGTTGACGATTTACATGAACAGGCAGGGTCAACGGCCATCGCACACATCCATGGCTCAATCTGGCAGGTCCGCTGTACGCGTGAAGAAACAGTAACTGACGACCGACGGGCGCCAGTGCCAGAGTTGCCGCCGAAATGTGAATCCTGTGGGGCGCTATTGCGCCCCAATGTGGTCTGGTTTGGAGAAACCATCAACCTGGAGGCCGTCAATCAAGCCGAAGCGTTTTTACACGCTGGCGCCATTGACGCGGTTTTAGTGATTGGAACCGAAGCCGTATTTCCGTATATCATCCAATGGGCGCAAACCGCCCAAAACCGCGGCCCGCTCATAGAAGTGAATATCGGCGAAACCATCCTCTCCGAATACGCTGACATCCGCCTGGACGGCAAAGCGGGTGGTCTTTTGCCGTTGATTTTGTCAGGCTAACATTCCCCATCGGCTACTATACTGTTTTCCATCTTCTACCTTCTTTGAGGGCGTATGAAAAAGAAATCCGCCGCCGCCAATTTACAACCCAACCCAACCTCTCAATCGAGTGAAAGCAAGCCAAAACTTGTTTTGCGCAATGCGACATTCCGAGATGCGCCAGGAATCCACCGACTGACGTTAAAAGTCTATTCCGATGACATGTCGTTGACCCAAGATATGGTTCGCGGCCAGATTAACAATTTTGCTGAAGGCCAGTTTGTTGCGGTTTATGATGAAAATATTGTTGGATACTGCGCCACATTTCGAATCAGCGGCGCCATCGCCTTAACCCCCCACACCTGGTCAGAAATCACAGGCGGCGGGTTTGCCTCAAGGCACGACCCTGAAGGAGACTATTTGTATGGCATGGAGGTTTGCGTCGACCAGGAGTACCGCGGTCTGCGCATTGGCCAGCGCCTGTATAACGAGCGAAAAAAACTGTGCATCTACTTACACTTAAATGGAATTGTGTTTGGCGGGCGCATCCCCGGGTTTATTAAAAAGCGCAGTCAATACAAAACGCCGGAAGCGTATCTCGACGCGGTAAAACAAAAAAAAATCCGCGACCTGGTGTTAAATTTTCAACTCAGAAACGGGTTTGAGGTCCTTGGCGTTTTACGAAATTATCTCTCCGTCGACCGTGAATCAGACGGCTACGCCGCCCATCTTATTTGGCGCAACCCCCGAATTGATCATGAAGCCAAAAAGCCGAAAGCGTCATCCGTCCTTAAATACACCCAAAAAGTAAGAGTGGCCTGCGTCCAATATCAGATGAGGCGGGTAAAATCATTTGATGAGTTTCGGGGCTTTGTCGAATATTTTGTTGACGTAGTGGCTGATTATAAAGCCGACTTTGTTTTGTTTCCTGAGATGTTCACCCTTCAGTTGTTGTCGCTTGCCGACCGTCAACTGACCCCGCTCGAATCAATCGAAGCCCTGACCAATTACACCAATCCGTTTAAAGAATTTATGACCGACCTCGCGGTGAAATACAACATCAACATTATCGGCGGGTCACACCCGACGATGACCGAAGATGAAGATGTACAAAACGTGTCGTATATATTTCTGCGCGACGGTTCGATTCACAAACAAGTCAAAATTCACCCGACCCCAAACGAACGCTATTGGTGGCATATTCAGGGCGGTTCAGAATTGAGCGCAATTATGACCGACTGCGGCCCGATTGGCGTGTTGATTTGTTATGACAGCGAGTTCCCCGAATTGGCGCGCCACTTGGTCGACCAGGGCGCGAATATTATTTTTGTGCCGTTCTGCACAGATGAACGCAAGAGTTACCTGCGCGTCCGCTATTGTTCACAGGCCCGCGCTGTCGAAAACCAGTGTTATGTCGCTATGGCGGGCAATGTTGGCAACCTGCCGGGTGTGACAAACATGGACATCCAATACGCCCAGAGTTGCATCTTGACTCCGTGCGACTTCCCTTTCGCCCGCGACGGCGTCGCAGCAGACGCGACGCCAAATGTTGAAATGGTCTCAATCGCCGACTTGAACCTTGGCGACCTGTTCTCAGCTAGAAATTCGGGGACAGTGCTGAACCTAAAAGACAGACGCTTTGATTTATATACCATCAACTGGCGAAAGAGCAGCGCCGCCCAAAAAAAGACTTAGAGGATTGAATGATTCTGCTTCTCGGTTACTATTTTGGTTGCCTCACGTTGATACACACCAACTCCACCCACTGTCTTTCATTATTGCGAAAAAGACGGTTTAACCAAACGGCGAGCCGAACTCGCCAGACTGAAATGGAAACAATAAATGGACGGCGGCAAAAACCCGCAATATGAAGTTCCACGGGCGAACCCAAAACCGCGCAAATGGACGCGGCGGGCGTTTTTGTTTTTTCTCGCCGCTGCGGTGACCTATTTCATCTTTCGCCCTCAACGCCCTCCGCTGTTTCAAACCAACAAACAAATCATCATCCTCGGCTTCGACGGCGTTGATCCGCGTCTGGTTGAGAAATACTGGGACGATTTACCCAACCTTCAGTCTCTCTCGCAACAAGGCGGTTATTCTCGCCTCACCACCAGCACGCCGCCCGAGTCGCCCGTCGCCTGGTCGTCGTTTGCGGTAGGCGCCAACCCCGGCAAGCACGGCGTGTATGATTTTCTTCGCCGCCCATCGGGGTCATACATCCCAACAGAGGAATCTTTTGTCGGGCGCCGGCTGCCTCGCTTCGTGTTAGATTCCGTGCCGATTCAAATGCCGAAAGCGCTCAACCGGCGGGGCGGGACCGCCTTTTGGGACGTATTAAGCGACAACGGCGTACCGACGACGCTGCTCGAAGTGCCCTGCACGTTCCCGCCGCCGCAATTGCACTACGGCTACACGTTGTCAGGCTTGGGCGTGCCTGACGTGCGTGGAATGCAGGCGACCTTTCACCATTATACCTACCAGCCGGATGAAGACGCCGCGTTTGAGGAAACAGTATTTGGCGGCAAGGTCGAACGGCTTGAGAAACAAGGCGACGAATACCACAGCGTGATCTGGGGGCCGTTTGACCCAGTGGTGAACCAAAAAAAGAATGACAAAGAAAAAAAACGTCTGCTCGCGGGCCTCGAATGGACGGAGTGGAAAGTCCATCTGTATACCCTCCAGGGCGAACACGCCTCAGACGAAAGCACTGCGCTGACGCGCGAATTTTTCGGCAAGCACATCATCCAATCCTTCTCGCTCTTTACTTACTTACAAGACACCGAAACCCGGGCGCGCATTGATTCTGTCAGAGGGTTTTTTGAAGCGGACAAGCCGTATGTCATAGACAAAAACGCCACCGCGTCAACCGCGCGAGAAAAGACATACGAATTACTCAAAACCTGGGACGATCTCTCAACCGAAATCGATTCTCTCAGCAAACCGATCAAACAACCCGTCGTCTTCAAATTGCAGAAAAAAGACTCAGTCGACATCACCGTGATGGGAACAACCCAGACCGCAACACTGAACGAATGGAGCGAATGGTTCCCGGTCTCGTTTGACGTCACGCCCATTATCGCCGTCCACGCCATCTGCCGCTTCTACCCACAAGAATTAGACGGGCGCATCAGCATTTTCATGTCGTCGCCTGATATTGATCCACGCAACCCGGCGGCGCCCATCTCTCACCCTAAACGCTTTTCAAAAGACCTGGTTGAATGGACGGGCGGCCTGTTTAAAACCCGCGGCTGGGCGTCTGAAACCCACGGCCTCAAAGACGGCCACCTTTCAGACGAAGGGTTTCTTGAAGACTTACTCGACTTAATGGAGAAGCGCGAGCAAAAAACCTTTGAAGCCTTCCGAAGAAACGGCAGCAACGTATTCGTATCGGTCTTCTCAGAAACCGACCGCGTCAGCCATATGTACATGCGCTGCATCGACCCTGAGCACCCGCTCTACACTGATGAGATCGCAGAGAAGTATGGCGACAGCATCAAGAAGATATGGGTCCGCATGGACGAAATCGTCGGGCGTATGATGAGAGAGATCGAAGACGACCCTGACGCCGTGTTGATGGTCATGTCAGACCATGGTTTTCAGACCTGGCGCTATCAAGTCAACCTCAACACTTGGCTATGGAAAAACGGCTACATGGCGCTCAAAGGCGGCTCCCCGCTCTCCAGCGTGATGAAGTTAGACGACTTGCTCAAAAAAGACGAGAGTTCGTTTTTCGCCAACGTCGACTGGCCCAATACCAAAGCATACGCTTTAGGACTTGGTCAGATTTACATCAATCTCAAAGGGCGTGAAGCGGTCGGCGCCGTCGATCCAAACGACTATGACGCGCTTTGCCGTGAGATTGCTGACCATCTAGTTCAACTCAAAGACGGACGCCCAGGCCGCAACAACGCCAACGCGATTACTGAGGTTAAACTGCGCGAAGAAATCTGGCAGGGCGCGTTCGCGAACGACCAACATGACTGCCCTGATCTTCAGGTCGGCTTCAATGAAGGCTACCGCGTATCATGGCAGACCTGTCTGGGCGGCATCTCAAGCGAGATCATTGAAGACAACCTCGAAAAATGGAGCGGCGACCACTGTAGTTACGCCCCAGTGCATGTCCCGGGCATGTTTTTCTGTAACAAGAAGGTCGCGAACAAATCCCCAAGCATTTACGACTTCGCCCCAACAGTATTAAAACACTTCGGATTAGCTGTTCCAGATGAAATGGAAGGGCGAAATTTACTTTCTTAACAGTCAATCGGTCATTCCCGCTCACATTGAGGCGAAGGCCAACCTACGCTATAATGCTTCGTTTTGCAAATAAGATCAAAGAAGGATGTATATATGTCTGTCGTTGTGACTGTCGGCTGCCAGTGGGGTGATGAAGGCAAAGGTAAGATCATTGATTTTTTGTGCCGCGATGCGGATGTCGTTTCTAGACACCAGGGCGGCAACAATGCTGGCCATACCATTTTTGCTGAAGGAAAACAATACATTTTCCACCTCATCCCCAGTGGAATACTAAACCCCAACGCCTTCAACGTGGTTGGGAACGGGGTTGTGGTCGACCCAATCAACCTGATTAAAGAGCTCGACAATTTAAATGAGCAAGGCGTCAAAGTGACGCCCGACCGCTTTCGCATCAGCGGCCAGGCCCATCTCATTCTCGAATATCACCGTACGCTCGATGAGCTCTCAGAAAAGCGGCTCGACAAAAAAGGCCTGGGCACCACCAAGCGCGGCATCGGCCCCGCCTACATGGACAAAGCCGCGCGCTGCGGCGTCAGGTTGTTTGATTTATTAGACGAGGCGGCGTTGCGCCAGCGTCTTGAATCGACGGTTCCGCTCAAGAATGACTTAATACAGAAAGTCTATGGTGGAGAGCCAGTCGATATAGAAAAGATCTTCAAACTGCTGGTCGATTGTGGTGAGCGCCTCGCCCCATTCATCTGTGACACCAGTGAAATTATCGAAGACGCTCTCAATCAAAACAAGAAGATTCTGTGTGAAGGCGCCCAGGGCACGTTATTAGATATCGACTATGGGACCTACCCGTTTCTGACGTCTTCCAGCACCACCGTTGGCGGCGTCTGTACGGGCAGCGCCATTCCACCCAACAAAATTAGTTTCGTGTTAGGAATTGCCAAAGCCTACACTACTCGCGTAGGTTCTGGCCCCTTTCCGACTGAACTGTTTGATGAAGAGGCCGACCGCCTACGCAACGCCGGCCCGGTCGGCGAGTTTGGCGCCACCACCGGCCGCCCGCGCCGATGCGGCTGGCTCGACGCGCCGTTGTTACGTTACACCCGCCGGGTGAATGGGCTTGATGGCATCGCCCTAACCCGCCTGGACATTTTAAAAGACGTAGATGAGATTCAAGTCTGCACCAAGTACCAATACGGCGACGAGACCTTTGAGGTCATGCCCGCAGATTCAAACAAACACCAATACTGCAAACCGGTGTATGAGACTGTCCCCAGTTGGGACGAAGACATCTCAGCCATTACTGAATTCGACAAGCTGCCTGCGAACGCTCAATCGTACGTCAAAGCCATCGAAGAATGGACCGGGACGCCAATCGTCATCATCTCGGTCGGCCCCGGCCGCGAGCAAACCATCGTGAGAACAGACTTGTTCGCGTAATTTTTCTTTCAATTACAACTTAAGCCGTGTAGGGGTGCAACGCGCTGCACCCCTACGTTTTTTGCCCGATTGCGGGAATAAAATCTTCGCCTTGAGGCGAAGACTTTTGAAGCCATCTCAAATTCTATCATTTTGCAGCGGATGACATGTGTACAACTCTGCTCGCTTCAGTGCTGCTCAACTTAGAAGCACAGGCGCTCCCAAAGTCGCACCCATGCCTATATCGGTGAGAGAACCAGAAAACCCTAAGACGGCTTTAACCGAGTTTGGTTTAGTCAAATTTTTCGTTTGAAATTATGGTAAATGTAATTATGATAAGTGATTGAGGCGAGTTGGCCTCAGTTTTGCACAAGAAAAATACGAAAAAGACTCGATTTATAGTGGTTTGTGTCGATAACGGAAATGATGAAAACCCATTTTGCGAGGGCGCTCGTGTATCAGGACGGCAGAAAACAACAAGGCCTTCTAGGCTTATATCTGGCTGTAATTTTTATCGTTACAGCCACACTCACTGCAAATTCCGCTCCGTTTCATGCTCAATCATTTTTGGGGCTGTCAGCAACCGCCCAAATCGAAGACGCCACCATCGACACCGTTGTTGGTACAGGCCAGGCGACATTCAATGGCGACAACATCCCGGCAAATCTTGCCACGTTGAACTTTCCCCAGGACGTCGCCCTCCATCCTGACGGTAGTTTATTTATTGCAGATTTAAACAATCACCGCGTGCGCCGCTATGACCCTCAAACGGGCCTAATCAGCACCTATGCGGGCAACGGCATCGACGCAGCGACTGGAAACCTTCAGTTCGCTGTCGACGCTTCGGTCACCTTCCCGCGTGGATTAGCGATTGATGACAACGGGTTTGTCTATATCTCAACCGGCCATCAGATTCGAGTCGTCAACGCCGATGGAATCATCGACCTGTTCGCTGGCTCGACCGTCGGCAACAGCGGCGACGGCGTCCCGGCCCGCGAAGCCCAGTTTAGAATTCTCGGCGGCCTGGATATCGACCTTGACGGCGGCGTCATTGTCGCTGACATCCTCAATCACAAAGTGCGAAAGATTCGCCCAGACGGCATCGTCGTCACCCTGGCAGGGACAGGCCTACAAGGCAGCACAGGCGACGGCGGTTCAGCCGCCAGCGCGCAGCTCAACGGCCCGGTTGACGTTGCTGTTCATCCATCCGGCGATATCTATATTTCAGAGCGACTCGGCAACCGCATCCGCGTGGTTCGAGACGGGCTGATTTTTACTGCGTATTCAAATGAGATTGACCCTGCGTTCTTCGGCCCGCGCGGTCTGGCGTTACTCAACGATCTCTTTTTATACTTCGCCTCAGACGACCAGACCATTCGGCGCCGCAACTTGTTTACGGGGTTTGTCGAACGAATCGCTGGCTCTGGCCAAGCGGGTTACGCGGGCGACGAAGAAGAAGCCATCATCGCGCTGCTGAACGGCCCTGTCGGCATCGATGTTCGCGACGACGGAACGCTTTTCATCGCCGATTCATCCAACAACCGAATTCGCAGCGTCAAAAATCCGCTGGATGACATTTTTCCAACCCCGACGCCGTTGTCAACGCCAATTCCGACGCCGACGCCGACGCTTCTAGCGACGGTGTTCCCAACCCGCACGCCGCGCGACCGCACGCCGACGCCGACGGTAACGCGCGTACCAACCTTCACACCGACGGCGACGCCCACTCCCTTCCCCGAAGGCCAATTGGCGCCCGATATCGCCAGTGGAATTTCACCGAACGCGAATTATGAATTTTTCTCTAACGAAACCTTGGTCAATGTGCCGTTTGACCCCACAAGCGGCAAATCAAAGATCCTGCTTTCATCCAGCCCCGATGGCACAGGAACAATTCTGACCCGCGACACCATTGGCATCTCTGTCACTCAACCAAGCGGCGCCATCACCAGCACGACCATTACTTTCGCGGATGTCAGCACTCCACAACAAGCGCGAGACATAAGCGACCTGTTTACCGAAGGCCGCCATACGGTCAGCGCCCGGTTGATTGATTCGAAGGGCGCAGGCTTCTCGAGTTTTGCCTTATATGTAGTCGTGTTTACGTCTCCCGTGTTGGCTGACTTGCCTGACTTACGCGTATTAACCATTGAAACAGCGGACGACATTCTCGACCTTGACGACTTTATCTATGACCAAGACACGCCCGTTGAAGACATCATCTGGTCAGTGACAGCGCCTGATTCTGAGTTGCCTCGCTTATTACGCGGCCCTGATAACAAACTCTCTGTCGAAAGCGGCGGGGCCCCTCGAGAAAAAGTGTTTCAGATCGGGGCGTCAGACGGCCTGTTTTTGGTCGAACAATCGGTGCGCGTCAAGACGTCGTCGTTCCGGCTTCAAGACTTCATTCTGCCCGACGCGCCGTTGATGCAAGACTATGCGTTTATCTCTCCAATGTCGTTGTTGTTTATGACAGAACCAGCGGGAGTCAACATCGCCGACGTGCCCTTCGAAGCGACATTTGAGCGCGAACGAGGCCTCGAAGCGGCCCACGCGGCGCATGGCGAGTTGTTTTTAATTCCAGAATTCCCCGGCGAGCAAGTAAAAGAACCGCTGACGGTCTCATATTTAGGACGGCGCAAAAGCGACCCGAACGACTTTGACGGTGTGATCTTTCAGACCGCGTCGAGCGTACCGCCTGGCGACGGCAACACTGTGAGAAACTACAATTTCTCCGCCGATCATTTAGATCAAACAGAATGGGTAAACACAACGCCGGAGGCGTCAGCCGGCGACGTCTTCCTGGGCCCGATTCCAGCCGAACCCGCGACAGACATCACCGACGGCTGGGGCGTCAATTTTATCGTTGATCCAGGCGAAACGGTCACGCTATTATCAGAGCCGATTGAACTGCCTCCCGGCCCCGCGACGATCTCAATTTGGTTTGCCGTCGAAAAACTTGACCTGAATAATGACGACATGCCAACTGTGATGTTAGCCTTGGCCGAAAACAGTTCAAACCTTTCGCTCACATCCGTCACGCGCCGCGAAATTATCGGCGACAGCGTCTATCAATTCTTAAGTACGTCTTACAACGTCATCGAACCTTCCGTCCGCGCGTTGTTGCAAGTCACGGGTACGCAAGCACTGGGCCGCGCTGAAATCTATATGGACAACGTCAGGGCCTACCCCGCCCACCGCGATATTGATTTGGCGCTGAATGACACTCGCTTGCCCATTCAGTTTGATGGGGCGTTTGAAACGGTCCTGCGTGGACTGGGCGTACTCGTCTCCGTGAATGACGTCGTATCGTTTGGCAGTTCGGCCTTTTTGACCAATGAAGCCAACCGTACGATCATCCCAGGCGGATTGAACCAATCGTTAGTGTTATCACTTGATGAACCCAAATCGGCGTTGCAGGTCGAAGTCGGACCAAACCAACTCGACGACAATTTGTTGCCTAGAGCGCTGACCGCGAAGGTCTATGTCTCAAAATTGGTCGACGGCAGCGGCTTCTTTGCGCTTGGTCTGCAAAACTTCAATCAACTGGCGGTTACGTTTATTTCAAACGACCGCATCCCTGAAGGTTCGTGGCATGAAGTCACCGCGACCGGCATCTTTCGCGAATCGGGCGATATTGACCCGACCATTATTCTACAAAACCGCAATGTCGAAGGCGCCATCCCCGGCGTAATTCTCGACGGCGCCATTCTGGCGGTCGATGATATCACTCTAGAGACGTTCCAAGATTCAAAATTTTTGTGGGACCACGAACAACTCACAGAGTTATTTGGCGCTGACGACTAGATTGAAGATATTGTTAATAGAGGTTCCATTGTGAAATTTCAGATTCATCGTCTGTACGGCGAATGATGGCAGTTCCATCTAGATAGAGTGAACCTTCGCCGTTATTTGGCCCCGCTGACATAAGAAACCACTCGCCAGGCTCCAATGGCGGGTCAATCGTTATTTCACTCAACATTCCACCAAAAGCGATATTGGGTTGTGGGATATCAGAATCATTATCAGCATACATATACGAATTGCTTTGTGACAATGAAGCGGGGTTAAACCGGGCGAACGGGTCTAAAGGAACCTCATCTAAATAACCCAATCTTATCAACGGCTCAAAAATATGGCTGGTAAGACGTTCTTCATCTGACAGGTCGCCAATTCCCTCAAAAACATCATTCAAGCGTTGGCGACCTTCATCATAGTCGTCATCCCAGGGGTCAACCAATAATACGCCGCGATCAATCCACATCTGTTTAATTGCATTCGCTACTAGGTCTAAATCGTTTTGCACCTTATTCAACGATTCTTCAAGAAACGGTGGTTGCGACAGTACATCATGTCGTCTAATCACAATATTGTCTTTTGATCGTAATTCATCTCTCCCGCCAAAGACGCCATTTGGTCCAGGGCTAATCAGTGACCAGTGATCGGCGCTTATATCTAACCGGTAACGGATTGAGTCGCCATCTGGCAAAGCTAACGTCGAAAAATCATCTCCCTCAATTCCGCTGTCTTCATCCACATACAAAAAGGTGTTTATCAGATCGCTCGAACGTGTATGTAAAAATGGATCGACGGGTATGGCGTCTAGATAGCCTAAATCAACCAATGGCTTAAGAATATCTAGAGCCGTCCGTAATGACACATTGCCCGTACCATTCAATTGTTCATTCAATCGAAGTTCGCCTTCGGGCGTATAGTGGTCGACAAAATCAATTAACAGATAGCCCTGGTCTCGATAAAACTGCTCAATAGCTATGCCAATCAACTTCATTCGATCAACGGCTAGTTGGATTTTGGATTCAACATCATCAGCGAAGACATTGATTGTCCCGGGAGATGTGTTGAAATCAGCAATATCGTCTAGCATACGGTCTATAGATACTGTCGGGTTGATTGAAACGTCAGGAAGAATTCTAAATGTCAAAAACACCAACACACCGTCTTGCTGAATCGGGTCGGCCAAAAAAGCCGCGCCGCCGATTCTAAGCCTCCCTGGTTCAATCTCGTTGGCGTCGACCAATAAAAAATCTTCGGAAAGCGTCTGAGATTTATCAATTCCAATAAACTCGATTTGAGTTGAATCAAATAACAAATCAAACGTATAAGAAGAGACATTGGGCGTATTTGAAATCACCACGGGCATTAAGACTTCTTCGCCTGTTGAGCCATTCACGTCTGCAACATATAGTTGAGGTTCTCCTGTCACTTGAAGCGGTGTATAGGCGGTAAATACACGCTTGGCCGCGATGCCTAACGCTGCTTCAAATATTTTCTGAGCATCTCCAGCCGTAATGTCGCCGTTGCTATCATAATCAGCCGCCTGTCGCTGTTGGTCGGTTGGCGTCTTTCGGCCAATCGCAAATTCAAATGTCAGTTGCGCATCACCCGCAGTGACAGAACCATCTAAATTGGCGTCACCTGCGATAAACGCTAAAATCGAAATTGACCCATCAATAAAATCAGCCAGAACCAATCCATCTTTGGGATCAGTTGCGCGAATTTCAGCGGTTGTATTATTGCTGTTGTTGAGTATTTCAAACTCAGCGAAAAACAACGTACCGCGGTTGTCAGAAATTGGTTGAGCGCCAAACGCGGCTGCTGCGATTCTAATATGGCCTGGTGAAAGTTCATTACTGTCCACCAGGCCAAACCCTGATGTCATCGAATTTTCGGTTTGAATGCCATTCAACTGAATAAGCTCCGGATCAAAGTGCAAATCAAACTGAAAAGCCGAAACCGGGTAATTCTTTGTCACATCGAATGGTATAGACACAACGTCCCCAACCACACCTGAGCCATTGCCAATTTGGATTCGAGAAAACAAGTTTGTATTTGGGGTGTATTCTTCAACGTTATCAATATAAACCGTGCTTCCCATATGAGAAATAAACCCTCTGGCAGCGCCTGCGTCTTTCATTGAATTTACTATTTCTAATTCAAGATTACGTTCGATATACCAGCGGATGGAAGAATCTTTCACGACGACTTCCATTAGATACCACTCATAGGGCGCGATCAAATAGTTAGACTTGCTCACGACAACGCTTTGCGAAGTCTCATCAAAAATCTCTAATTGATCATTAAAGACAGAGAACAAATAACCAAAAGCAAAAAATTGAAAATCGTCGCCAGGAGGCAAATTAAAATAAAACCTAAAGTAACTTTCTTGTGTTTCAACTCCTCTATAGGCTTCAGAAAATCCTGAGCCAGATAAATACTGATTGCCCATGTTGTTGTCTATATGCCAGATAGAACCAGGAGCGTATAGATTAATGATCCAATCTTGTAAATCGCCTGATTCGAAATCGGTTGAAAATGTCTTTTGCCAATTGAATGGAAGTTGCTCAACGAGTGGGCCCAGCGCCGGCGCGGGGCCAGGCTTTTCCGCCAACGGTGTTGGGGTCGGTTCTGGAGGTTCAATTGGCTCGGGCGTTATAGACATTTCTCCATGAATCTCGATACTATCAACGATATTGATGCGGTCAGTTTGGCTTTCAAACCCAATAAACCCTGGTGCGACAATATCATCTCCAATTGTATCTACCATCAATTGGCTATTCACATAAATTCGAATCTCTTGCCCAATATTGATGACTTCAACAGGCGTCCAATCTGATAGTGATGTCTCGTAAGATACGGTTGCGATATCGCCTTGATTATCAATTAGATGGATTCCATTTTGGTTAAATCCGGCTGCATACCGACCATGTTCATTTTCTTGGAATGTAAAAAAGAAGCTTGTTTCTGGAGTGAAATACACAAAGAACCGGTATGAAGCACTGTTATAGGTCAAAGTATTGAATAAGTGGTAGTGACCATATCCGCGAGCATAACCATTGCCGTTCTCTTCTACATGTATCCAACCGCCTAAAGAAGGATCAGAACCTCCGCCAGGCGTCAAGTTCCAGAAAGATTCAGTATTTAAATTAATGAATGCGTCTGAAAATAAATAGACCCATGCATCCGGTAATGCTTCGGTAACAAACGGCTCAAACGAAGGTGGTGGAGGCGGCACTGGAGCCTGTTCATCGACTTGAGAATCAGCGGACAAATAGTAAGAAAATAAAAAAACAAACGGTAAAAAAATCTGAATGGAGAGAAACTGTCTATTAGCGCGAAACCCCATGAGCCGACTCCCAAATTGAGAAAAATTAATAAAGCACTCCTCCAGGGTACCATAAGGGATAGCTGCATGTCTACATCAAAAAATAACGTCAGGACTCTTCTTGGCCGTCGAGTTTTTTGACCAGGGTGAGAAGGTTATGGTCGGCCTCGCGCTTGTAGGTGAGTTTGTCTAGAAACTTGTGCATGATAAACCGCCCCAGCCCTCCGACTGATCGCTGACAGATATCATCAGAGAGGTTAGGGTTGGTCGGTTTCGATTGGTCAAACGGAGCGCCGCCGTCTTTGATTTCTACGACAAACGAATCGCCTTGCTTGCACCAGCGAATCCAAATTTTACCGTCTTTCACGCCTTTATAGCCATAACAGGCGATATTGGTGCAGGCCTCGTCAACGGCTGTTTCGAGTTTCCAGAGGTTCCCATCAACCATGCCATGCGATTTAGCGGCGTCGCAAACCTGACGGCAAATATTCGGCAACTCTTCAATACTGGCCGCAAAAACGGCTTCACTGTTTTGATTGTGTATTGCCGATTCATCCATACGAGCTACGTCTCACTTCTTTTCAATAATTCGATCCAACATACCTCAAATTTTAACACATTTCATCGAAAGTGAAAAGCAATGATCTGATGAATTCTCCCGTTCCCCAATCAGTAGAAAGAAATGTAACATTCAGGTAATCTCATCGTTGCAGCCTCATTTTGGGCTCATCCGGGATTTGGATACGTTCTCTCAAATTGAATTAAAATTTCCAGACACGATCTCAAGGATGATTTTTTTTTCGTTGTATTTGGCATGGGTACAACTCTGCTCGCTTCGGCGCCGCTCCGCTTTGTTGCACAGGCGCTCACAGAGTTGCACCCATGCCTGAGTTGGATTGTCTATTATAGATAGGACGAATATCGTTTTTTGACCAAATTCCAGGTCATCCAGCAAGGGAAATACTCAAATATCGGAAGAGCCTCATTTTATTACACGGGTTCAATTGTGGGCAACTAAGTATGGATCGAGACGTTTTTAGCGCCCTGCGTCAAATTACTCCATTCTCGACAGCGTGAATGATTCGTTACGCTTCACCACACGGCGCTGCCTCACCACCTATCGCGGCAACCTGTGCGCGACCTCCACTTTTGTCGATCCAAACGGCGAACGGTGGACGGCAAGATGTTTCCCATTCATGTGAATGGAGTAGAATACGACGCAGTGAATTTTACACAGCCGTTTTTTAACACCATGCACATCACCGCGCCAACGCTGTATTATGTTGAAGCCCTGGCTCGTAGAAATACAACCGAATCAGGCACAGACCTTTTTGATTGCGAAGACAACCGGTTAGCGACGCTGCCGGATATACTGACTCTATAATGGGGATACAAATGATGAAACGATTGGTACTTTCTTGTTTGGGCTTTTGCATCTGCGCACTGCTTTTTACAGCAATCGCAGGCGATGTGTTCTGCCGCTATGAGTTCAACGGCGTCCATTACGGCAAAGTAGAAGGCGGCTGGGTCCATCAATTGACCGCTGCACCCTGGGCCAATGGAACGCCCACTGGACGCGTCGTCAAAGCCGAAGACGCCAAGTTCTTACACCCCAGCGTACCGAAGAAAATCTTTGGCATCTCAGGCAGCTACCGCGAAGCCTGGTCGGGCAAGGCGCCGTTTAATACCGTGCGCTGGTTTTTAAAGCCGCCATCAGCGGCAGGGTCGCCGAATGATGAAGTCAAACTGCCCGCTTCTCTCGACGAAGTCTTGGTCGAAACTGAATTAGTCATCGTTATCGGCAAGCGCATCAAAGACGGATCCCTCGCCGACGCCGAAAAAGCGATATTCGGCTATTCGGTCGGCAATGACATGGTGGGTTCGGTCACTTCATACCACAAAATCAACGGCGAGCCGCTCAACCAAGAAGAGACGCTGCTGGCGCCGGGCTTAAAAATCGGCGACAAATTCGCCACTTATGGGCCATTCATTCATCATGGCGTCGATTGGAACAACCGCCTGCGCACCTTAAACGTCTATACTCCAGACGGCGACGTATTAACCTATGAACACAACACCTCGAATTTCATCTATACGCCAGCGAAAATAGTACGCGATTTGTCACGCGTTTGCGTGTTGGAACCTGGCGACGTGATCTTTACCGGGACGACCAAAGCCCTGCCCGCTCACGCGGGCGACCGGGTAGTGGTCTCGATCGAAGGCATCGGCGCGCTTGAAAACATGATTACCGATTAGGAGAAATCCATGGCCTGGGTTAGTCATCCCCCCACACGAAGACAGTTTATTCGTTCTATCATTGGCGGAGCGGTTGTGTATTCGATTGCCCCTGCGAGTGGACAAGACGCCCCGCAATGGGCGTGGTTGTCTGACACACATATTCCAGAGAACAAACCCGACGGCTATCGCGGCTTTGATCCCCAAAACAACCTGGCCGCGGTGGTCCCTCAAGTTCTCGACGCGAAACCTGAGGGCGCGGTTATCTGTGGAGACTTGGCGCGGCTCGCCGGCTACGCGGGCGACTACGCGATGCTAGAAAAAATTTCGAAGCCGCTGCTTGATGAAATGCCCGTTTGTATGGCGCTTGGCAACCATGACGACCGCAAGAACTTCACTCAGGCGTTTCAGTCTCACATTCAAAACGCCCAATCGGTTACGAACAAACATGTCGTTTCTGTAGAAACCTCAACCACGCGGCTGGTGGTTCTTGACTCGCTGTTATACGTCAATAAAGTCGCAGGGCTGCTGGGCAAGACCCAACGCGCCTGGCTCGAAACATATCTAAACTCGATTGACGACAAGCCGGTTGTCTTGTTTGTTCACCACACACTAGACGACAGCGACGGCAGCCTGCTCGATTCAGACTGGCTACTCAATCACGTCGCGTCAGCGCCCAAAGTAAAAGCAATCGTCTACGGCCATTCTCATGTGTACCGTTGTGAAACAATGGACGGCCTTCATCTCATTAACTTGCCTGCGGTGGGCTACAATTTCAGAGACACTGACCCAATTGGCTGGGTGTTGGCTGACCTTCGCCCTGACGGCGTCGACTTGGCCCTCAAGGCGATCGGCGGCGACCAGTCGGGCCACAATAAAGTAACCTCATTACAATGGCGGACGTAAGATGCACAATACGATGACCCATCGCCCCCGGCGGCTTCGCATGAACCCGCGCATTCGCGACATGGTGCGCGAGACCAGCGTCACGGTTGACGACTTGGTTTACCCGATGTTCGTCACACACGAAGCCGATGCAGAAACGCCGATTCAGTCGATGCCCGGATGCCGTCAATATGGCCTCAACAAAATCGGCGGCGCCTGTAAGCGGGTAGAAGACCTGGGAGTCCCGGCGGTCATTTTGTTTGGGCTTCCTGAATCAAAAGACGTGCAGGGCTCGTCGTCATGCGACACGAACGGCGTTATTGCCAAAGCGATTGAGCAAATCAAAAAACCCTGTTCGTCCCTGGTTGTGATGACTGATGTCTGCCTGTGTGAATACACCTCGCACGGCCATTGCGGCGTGTTGGACGGCAAAGACATTCTCAATGATGAAACGGTTGAGATACTCGCCAAACAAGCGATCATGCACGCCAACGCGGGCAGCGACATCATCGCGCCGTCTGATATGATGGACGGCCGCGTCGCCGCCATCCGCACGGCGTTAGACGGCGCTGGGCATATCTATATCCCCATCATGTCCTATTCGGTAAAATACGCTTCGGGGTTTTATGGGCCGTTTCGCGATGCGGTCGAATCGGCGCCGTCGTTCGGCGACCGCCGCTCACACCAAATGGACCCGCCCAACCGGCTCGAAGCTTTGCGCCAGGCGCGGATCGATGTTGAAGCGGGCGCTGACATTCTGATGGTGAAGCCGGGCCTGCCCTATCTCGATATCATTCGCGATTTAAAAAATACGTTTGACCTGCCTTTGGCGGCGTATCACGTCAGCGGCGAGTATTCGATGATTAAAGCCGCCGCCGAAAGAGGCTGGCTGGACGAAAAGCGCGTTGTGATGGAAACCATGACCAGTTTTAAGCGCGCGGGCGTCGACATGATTCTCACCTATCACGCGCTCGATGTTGCGAAGTGGTTGAACTAAATGGACCGACGGCGTTTTCTCACTCATTCAAGCGTTGCGGCGGCGGGAGCGGTTTCAGTTACGTCTGCGGCTGCATCTCAAGAGCATCCTGTCATAACACGCGAGCGGCCCGCTGAGTTCAAACTCGCATCCCGTGAATTTGTTATCCCCGGCGAAACCCTAAATGAAAAACTTGACCGCATGGAAGCATGGGGCTTCTCAGGCATCGAACTCGACGGCGCCAACCTTGCCAACCGCATCCATGAAATCAAAACCGCGCTTCGCTTTCGAAATATCGAGATTGGCGCGATCTGCGTTGGCTATGAGGGCGTGTTGATTCATGAAGACCCCGAAATTCGCCGCCAGACGATGGATTCAATCAAGGCCATTCTTACTGCCGCTGCAGAGCTAAACCACAAAGGCCTCATCATTGTCCCTGCGTTTAATGGACAAACCAAACTCTACTACGGCCCGGCGCGCGATGCGCTGATGGCGGTCTTGCCCCTTCTGGCTGAGCACGCACACAAAAACAACTCGCGCGTGATACTCGAACCGCTCAACCGCAACGAGTCGCTTTACTTTCGCCAGTTGGGCGACTTCGCCCAAATCTGTAAAGAGATTGATCACCCCGGCGTCGCCATGATGGGCGATTTTTACCACATGGGAATCGAAGAGCCTTGCGACTACGCCGCGTTTCTCGCCGCGCGGAAGTATTTATATAACGTCCATCTTGGCGGAGGGCGGCATCGGCTCTTACCAGGGCAGGACGACCGCGACTTTCGCGTGGGATTTCGCGGCCTCAAAGACATCGGCTATCGCCATTTTTGCAGCCTGGAATGCTTTCCTACCGGCGACCCGTTGGTTGAGATTCCAAAATCGGTTGAATTCTTACGCCAACAATGGCGCGAAGCGTGAACTAGAGCGTTTGACAAAATTGCGTGCGGTAAGCGCGCCCGTATCCGCCGCGGCGGACAGCGATAGATACAGTTATGTAAACTCAATCCGCACAGTATTCTGGCAACCACTATATTATTCGTAATTGTTTAATGAGTTGGGTTTGCCAAGCCTTTCTTTCAACCCCTAAGTAAAGAGAAAAACATCTGAGAGACAATTTTAAACAAATCTCTCCAAAATTCTAATTGATTCTGATCGCCATATTAGAGACAATGTATGTGTAAATCTTAATGTGGGAGAATATACATGTCGCGTAAGGGCTTCACGCTCATCGAACTACTTATCGTTGTCGCGATTATTGGCATCCTGGCGGCCATCGCCGTACCCAACTTTCTCAACGCACAAATTCGCGCCAAGATCGCCCGCGGTTACGCCGATATGCGCTCTATCGCGACAGGAATCGAACAACTTCGGCTTGACCGCGGCGTGTTGCCGGTCGACTGGTGGGACGATGACGACGAATTCGGCCACAAGCGGCTCGAAGAAGTCTTCGGCATGATCGGCGCCGGCCCCGACTTTGAAGCGCGCGGCAAAGACGCCGTCTTGGCGCCGCTGACCAGCCCGATTGCATATTTATCATCCATCCCGGCTGATCCATTTCAAGACGGTCCTGAATTTGGCAACCCACATTATTATTATGTCGACAACGACCCCGAGGCGTCGCGCGAAGACCACGATTTTCCCGTCTTCAAAAAAGACACAGCGCATCTATACGGAAACGAGTATCTGCGTGAGGGCGAATGGGCGCTGGGCGGCATCGGCCCTGACAAAGCCTGGTATTCTGACCCGTCAGGCCGCGACGTACGTCAGTTTCGTGGATTGCACTACCACACCAGCAACGGCCTCACCAGCCGCGGCGACGTGATCCTCTCCTCGCGCGGCATCCAATAAGCGCATACAAACATCATCAACGACAAAACGCCCCGTACTACCGGGGCGTTTTTATTCACGGCGAAAAAAAAGGAACACCTATGTCACGCAAATGGATCTCATCCAGCTCGCCCTATGAAGGCAGCGTCGGTTTTTACGCGCTGTTCGCATCGGCGACGCCAGCGCGGTTTCAGGAACAGCCCCATCGCTCGCAATGACACGACTAAAGCGTGTGTCAAAAATATGTGCGGTAAGCGCGCCCGTATCCGCCGCGGCGGACAGCGATAGATACAGTTACGCAAACTCAATCCGCACATAATTCTGGCAACCACTATAAAATCGTCGCCTAAAGGCGAGGGTTTTTCTCCCGGAAACTGACAATAAAAAGCCCCGGAGCGCTCCGGGGCTTTTGGTGTTGACGAGAGAAAACGAAATGCGTCCCCAAGGGGATTCGAACCCCTGCTGCCGGCGTGAAAGGCCGGTGTCCTAGGCCTCTAGACGATGGGGACGTGGACGTAATTTCGTAAGTCAGACGGGTTTGTGACAACCTTTATATTTATGGCGCGTGCGCCCGATTTGTCAACCACAGCGGCCACGTTTTGATAATATTTTCACACAGTATAACTTCAGTATTTCCAGTCAATGGCGCAAGTATTTCTGATAGGCCGCGACCGCCAACTCGTCGCAGCGCTCGTTTTCAGGATGGCCTGAGTGGCCTTTCACATGCTCCCAAGTGACGGTGTGTACCTGACAGAGTTCGTCGAGGCGCTTCCAGAGGTCATCATTTTTAACGGGTTCAAACCCATTGCGGGTCTTGCGTCGCCATCCGTTGCGTTTCCAGTTTTTCATCCACTCGGTGACGCCCTTCATGACGTATGTGCTATCAGTCACAACACACACGCGGGTTTCGCGTTTCAGGGCTGACAGCCCTTCAATCACCGCAGAGAGTTCCATGCGGTTATTGGTGGTGTGTTCGTCGCCGCCCGAGCCTTCTTTTTCTTTGTCGGTCTTGATGTGGCGCATGACATAGGCCCAGCCGCCGGGGCCGGGGTTGCCGCTGCAGGCGCCGTCGGTGAATAACAAGACTTCTTCATTGCCAGCCATGATGTCCTCTCAAAAAGAAACTCGCCCTGGTTCAGGGCGAGTTTCGCATGGGTTTATCTACGGCGTCTCTCTACCAAAAATCAACGCCGACCGTTTGTTCAGCATCGAGCGCCCGTTTGATCTTTTCGATCGATTCGGTCAAATGAGCGTGGGAGTATTCATCTAGCGATGTCGCCGTCACGGCGTTTTCAAGCGTCGCTTCGATGTTGTTGATGGTTCGCCATGCCAATGTGCGCGCGTCTTCGGGCATGCTAAACGACGGCTGAAGCGCGATGGCAATCATCGCTTTCAGGTGGTGGCGTTGCAACATGCGCTGATAGGGCGAAATCGCCGGGTTCTGGTCGCTATAGGCTGCGGATCCGTCGATAGATGTGGCGGTGCGCCAGCAGCCTTGTTCGACAGTGTCGAACATTTCTGGCAGAGTGAATTTGACCGCGCTGTCGTCAGCCTGTTGTTCGTTGTCTAAGATATTTGACACAGTGAACGGTGAAAACAGCCCAAATAAGATAGAGTCGTAGATGTTGCCGACGACATTCACGATTCGGTAGTCGCCAATTGTCGAGCCAAACGATCCCCAATGGTACCAGTTAACGTTATTGACCATTTGAAGCATTTCGGGAGTGATGCCATCAACAAAATTGTCGGTAAAAATTTCATTGACGATAAAGTCTAAGGCTTCACGCTGTTTGGCGGTCGAGACTGGCTCCAGCGGCATTTTCCCATCGACCATACCGCCCTTTTTGACCTTGTTGATGTGAGTGCCGCCAATGTAATAAAGCGCGTCGAGGCCGGCGTAGAAATATTTGCCCGCCATACGGCCAATGGCCTGGCGCATGCGCGAGTAATCGTCGCCTTCTTTGATTAGCGACGGCATCTTAGGCAGCAAGTCTTTGGCGATCTCGGCTTCTTGTTTAAACCAGCCGAGCGGGTCGTTGCTGAGGTCAAAGCGTAAGATGCGCGGGTCGACCATGTCAGCGTCTTCGTCCGTGCCGAATGCGGTTTCATCGATTTCGGCGCGTTCGGCGATTTCCGCCAACATTTTTTCTTCTGATGCGTCTGTGGCGGATGAGACGGTCTTGTAACCGTATTCGATCGCGAGGTAGTCATACGGGCCAATGGTCGGCTCGGTGTAGTCGCCCTGTTCGACGCCGGGAGGCGCAAAGTTGATGGGCACATAGTCCATCACGCTGGATGACAGCCCTTTCGTTCCGGTAATAGCCTTGTTTTGAAGTTCATTAAGGCCCAGCATGGTGCTGCCCTTGAAGTTATGACGCAGGCCTATCGCGTGGCCCATTTCATGGCAGGAAAGCGAGAACAAATATTGATAGATAAACTTGTCTTTTTCTTCTGGAGTCAACTCGCTGCCTTTGCGGGCCTCCATGATGGTGAGGCCTTCTTGATATTCTTCGGCCAACTCGTGGGCGAAGTTGCAATTAGCGTGGAGTGGATGAGGCTTGTGGGGTTGTGGCTGGTTGAGCCAGCGCGGATGGCTCATGCGCTCTTTGACCTTGGCGCCAATATCGGGTTCATTGTAGGGGCGAACGCGAAGAACCGAACGTACAGATTCACCCTCTAATAAGAAGCCGCCGCTGAGAATCTCGCCCGTGCGTGGGTCAAACGCCCATTGGGCCATGCCTGAGTAGCCGCCGCCAAGCGATTCGTTCCAATGGACGACGTTGTAGCGTGAGTCGGAGGCGTCCCAGTCGGCGTCGTCGGGTTGTTGTTTGACGACGATGGCGTCTTTAAAGCCTGCTTTTTCGAATGCTTTGTTCCATTCGAGAATGCCGTCGCGGATCGGCGCGCGATATTGTTCTGGTATGGTATTTTGCAGCCAGATAACGACAGGTTTGACTGGCGGCGAGACTTCGAGTTCAGGGCTGGCTTTCTTTAGGTCCCAGCGGTTGATGCCGCGAACGAAGTAATCATTCTCGGTATCATTCGCCAAGTCGATTTGAGCTTGCAAGAAGTAGCCAATGCGGTAATCCGGCTTACGCGGCTCATACGTCGGGTTGGGTTTTAGCGGTTGTATATTGTATACAACTTCGATTGGGACGCTTTTTGAATCAGGCGCCGATAGGATATTTCCGCCGCCACCTGAGCGGTACTGATATTTCGCAGTAATGACCATGTTTTTCGGAAACGCCTTTGTTTCCTTCACATAGCTGTTCTGGCGGTCTAAGCCATAGCCGCCGGGCATGCCGCGATTGAGCTGAAAATAATCGGCCAAAAGAATTTTTGACATATCGATCAGGTAGGCGCCGTTCTCGGTATTGGTGGCTGGGTAGGGTAAAGCCGCGACCAATGAATCGGGGTATTGTTTATCGAGAATCTTGGCTTCAGTTGAGCCGTCCTTTGCTTTGAAGCGCAGGTTGCGCTCATAAATCTCAATGACTTTATCACGCTTGGCGAAGTAAAGAATGTTTCCGCCATAGATGTATGGATTGCCAAGAAACGTGCCTGGCTTAACGAGAAAGCCTTCGCCCAAGCCTTTGCCTGTTTTCGCCGTTAACAAAAATTCTTTGCCGAGTTGGTCAGGGTGAATTTCCCAATGGGTGGTCAAGTCTGGTTTGGTGTATACCGTAAATAATCCTGTAGTTTTTGTCGCGTCTTTGATCTGTTCGTTGAAGGGATCAGGTTTTTCAGGCTTTTTGGGGGGCGTGCCGCCTGGACGTCCATTCGGCTTTTGCGCATCTGGCGTTTGGGTTTCGACCTTGGCGCCTTCGGTGTGGTTCATGGTGGCGTTAATGGTCCCGCCAGAGATAGTGACGTTTGAGTTGATGAAATTGAATTGGATACCGCCATTTTCGATGTCGATCTGATCGACTTCACTCTCGATGGCGTCGCCGCTCGAAGTTGATTCGCCTTCTTCGACCTCAACGGTGACTTCGACCTCTACTTCGCCGTTTTCGCTTTCAACCTCAGTCGCTGATTCAACTGGCTTGGCGTGTTCGTCAGCCAAACTAGGTAGCGACGGCGTTCCCAACAACAAAATTCCAATACATGCGACAATCCAAAACGGTCTTAGCATGAACTATTCTCCTTTTACGGTCGCTACAGAACAGAAATCGTTTAGACCTAACTAAATCACAATGCCTTAATTTTCTTATAATTAGAAAATTGATTATAGCTGATAACTTCAAGTTTTGGCTAGTGGAATCTTACACCATCTCACACGAGTAGATGTAGCGGGTGATGGGTAAAACTACAATTGCTTACGGAAACATAATGTCAGATGCGGTATTCAGTGAATTTGGCGGCGAAGTTTGCCCGGTTTTGCTCCAATCAGTGTGTGGAGCGCGGTTATTGACGAACCAGCCCCATAAAACCTGGCCATAGGTTTGGTATTGCATCTCACGCTGTTGATAGAACGGCTCAAGAGCCTTCTGAAGCCTAGGCAAGTAATAAAACGGAATACCAGGGAAATAATGGTGTTCTAGATGGTAATTTGAATTAAGATAGACGAAATTCCAAAACCAATTGCCCTTCATCAGGGTCGACCACTGGGCCGGGTCGTCGGGGTTGATGGAATAATGCTGCCCCACACGGTTAATCGTAAACGCAATCGGAAAAATAAAGAAATACGGCACGGCGTAGACTTTGAAAAACGTCCAGCCTCCCACGAAGACGATGAGCGACGCCATAAGGCTGAGATGCAGCCCGATGGTGACTTTTCGCTCAAACGCAATCGTCTTTTGCAACTCCGGCTGATAGCCCGAACACTCTTTCGCCGCCGCCCGAAAATAAATGGGGAACAGCGCCGGGGTCATATATAATAATTTCACCCAGCGTTTAACCGTGCGCGGGGTGAGGTGCGCCCGTTTGGGGTCGTCCTCCCACGAGCCCAGTTCATTGTGGTGGTCGAGATGCCAATGGGTGAATTGGGTGCGCGAGATGCCACTTGGTAGCGCGTATAACCAGCCCAAGACGCCGCACCAAAACGGCCTGCGCTTAGCGAACACTGCGTTGTGGATGACTTCATGAAGCAACGCCGTAAAGTCAAAGACTACCAAGCCGATGAGTATTGCCCCAGGCAGCCAAAGCCAAATCGCGTCGTTCGTCGCCGCCAGCCAAACACCAAGCGCTAACAAAGCCAGTTGGCGAAACAGAGTGAGAAAATGGCGCCAGGCTTTAGGCTTATGCAACTCTACCAGCAAATCATGCGGCAGGGCTTGGCGCAAATCCTTACGCAGATCGCCGGTATTCTTGTAGTAATAGCGCTGTTTTTGTTTGACTTCTGACATGGTTTGATTGTACAACCAGCGCGCATGAATCGCAGGGGAGTTTGAGAATTTATGGCTCATCCGGGATTTGGATACTTTCTCTCAAATTAAATTAAAATGTTCAGACACGATCTCAAGGATGATTTTTTTTCGTTGTATTTGGCATGGGTACAACTC
>CAZKYC010000054.1:0-30476 GCA_964556895.1 uncultured bacterium
AACAACGGTGGTGTATTCCATCGCGCCGTTTTTCCTCAACACTTCCGCTACCGCCGCAACGCTGGAGGCCTTCTGGCCGACCGCGACGTAGATGCAAAACACGTCTGCATTTTTTTGGTTAATGATGGCGTCGATCGCGACGGCGGTCTTACCGGTGCCGCGGTCGCCGATAATCAATTCACGCTGGCCGCGGCCAATAGGAATCATTGAGTCAACGGCCTTGAGGCCTGTCATCAGAGGTTCTTTAACCGGCTGGCGCTCGATAACGCCAGGCGCCATCGATTCAATGTTACGAAATTCAGACGAGGCGATTGGGCCTTTGCCGTCCATCGGCTCGCCGAGCGGGTTGACCACGCGGCCAATGACGCCCTCGCCGACGGGGACAGAAGCGATGCGGCCCGTGCGTTTGACGGTGTCGCCTTCTTTGATGCCCTGGTCAGAGCCAAACAGTGCTGCGCCGACAGAGTTTTCTTCTAAGTTCAACACCATGCCCATCAGGCCGCCAGGGAACTCAAGCAGCTCGCCCGACATGGCTTCTTCGAGCCCATAAATCGTCGCGATGCCGTCGCCGACTTTCAGGATAATGCCAACCGTCTCCATCTTGAGATCGGTTTCAAATGAAGACAGTTCTCGTTCGAGAACCGACGTGATTTCTTCCGGTCGCAATGCCATCGTTTTCGCCTCTCCGTCAGTGGTTCGCTTGTGTGCGCGGCGTTAGGACGCCAATCGCGCATGGGCCAAGCGGCGGCGCAAATCGGTCAGCTGCGACTGTATCGTCGCATCGATCAGTTTGTCGCCGAATTGGACCCTCACCCCGCCCAGAATGGTTGGATCGACTTTGTAGTACAGAATAAACTGTTTGCCGCAATAGGCGTCCAGCTTCTGTCGCAGGGCGTCTCTCTCTTCACCTGACAGTTCAACTGCGGTGGTCACCAGTCCTTCCGTGACGCCGCGTTCGCCCTCAACAAGTTTCGCGAACTCGTCAAGAACGTCAATCAGGTATTCAAGCCTGCCGCGCCGAAGCAACAGCAGCATAAAATGCAAAAACAGGTCGGTACTATTGCCCTGAAAGGCGCTGCGAATCATCGCGCTTTTGTCTTCAGCGCGAAACTGCGGCCCTTCCAAAAACAACATAAAGCGCGGACGAGACAACACGAGTTCGCGCAACCCCATCGCTTCGTCGAGCGCGTCGTCGAGTGATACATCGTGTTTCTTCGCGGCGGCCAACAGCGCCGACGCATAATTATGTGAAACGTCTGGGTCTCGTTCCACGCCTTAGTTCCTTTCGATCCGATTTAAGAAGTCGCCAATCAGCCTGCGTTGATTCTCGTCATCGAGCCGTTCTTTGAGGAGGTGCTCGGAGGCGAGAATGGTCAAGTTGACGACCTCGGCCTTGAGTTCCTCACGGGCTTTTTGGGTTTCAAACACGATGTTCTGCTTGGCCTTTTCAAGCAATTGTTCGGCGTCAGCCCGGCCCTTTTCGCGGATTTCGTCCGCCGCGCGTTTGCCTTCGTTGAGAAGTTCCTGCATTTTTTGGCGGGATTCTTCTTCAATGCCGCGCAACCGCGCTTCAATCTCTTCGCGGTCTTTTTCAGACAGGACGCGAAGGTCTTCCGCTCGTTTCAGGTCTGAGTCGATCAAGTGTCTGCGTTCATCAATGGCTGAGAGAATGGGGCCGTACGCATAGCGTTTCAACACCCAAAACACCAAGAAAAAACACAGAATCACGGTGACAATGTCGACCAGTGTGTTCCAGTTGTCTCCGCCTCCACCGCCTGCGGCTACTACCAGGCTGGGGAGCGCGTGGATCAGTTCAGCACTCACAGCGCCGCCTCCTTCGTTCGTAAAACTTCCAAGCTGACGATGGGGCTGACTATCGAATAAAACTGGAAATCAGAATGTAGATCGCCAACGCTTCGATAAACGCAGAGCCGATGATCATCGCCGTCTGAATGCGGCCCGCGGCTTCGGGTTGGCGCGCCATGGCTTCCATCGCTTTGCCAACGGCCATACCGAGGCCGATGCCGGCGCCGATAACGCCCAAGCCCAAACCAATGTGATATGCGCCGCCATCCGTTAAGAATGTTGCAACTTGATTTTCCATTATTGCCTCCTGACGTTTCGTCGTGTCGTACGAACGAATGAGTCTTTACAAGCCCGCGCGGGGCTTGGTCAATTCGGTTTAGTGCTCCTCATGGGGCAACACCAGCGAGATGTAGACCGTTGAGAGCAACATAAAGATCAACGCCTGAATGGCGCTGAGCAGTATCGCCAAAAACATGAAGGGAAAATGCAATGGAATGCCGACAAATGTTGACGGAACGATTGCCATCGCGAGTTGAACGCCCAACAAAATACAAACACCCAACAGAATCTCTTTTCCATACACGTTGCCATAAAGTCGGCAGGCGAGGCTGAGCGGTTTGATCAGTTCTTCCATGATGTGAAGTGGCAGGAACAGCGGCACCATCGCCCACCCAATCGCGTCTCTGGGCTCACCCATCAGGTGATAGACAAATTTGACCGGGCCAAGCCGGGTGATCGCTGTGAACTGAACATACAAAAAGACGCAAATCGCCAGCGCGCCTGTGATTTTGATATTTGACGTTGGGGCTTTAAGTAGAGGGATGAGTCCCTGAAGGTTCATAAACAAAATAAAAATAAACAGTGTGGCGAGAAAGGGGAAATAGCGCTTGGCTTCTTTTTCGCCGAGGATCCCCACGATTAAGTTTTTCAATCCATCCAGCAATAGTTCAGCCGCAGCCTGCATTCGCGTCGGGCGAACGCCTGCGCCCCGGCTGGCGGCGCGGAAGAACAGAAACACAAAGAAAATCGCCGTTAACGCATAAATCTGGTATTCCCAGCGATACAGCAAATCAACGAAGTTGTTGCCTGCAAAGTTATCGTGAATGATGGTGATGATATCTGGCGGCAGCGGAACAGCGGCGCCGTGGCCAGCGCCTTCAGCAGCGTGGCCCGCTGACTCAGCGGCGTTCACAACGGTAAGATAGATCCAGTTCAACCCTGCGCTCATTCGGTTGCGTCCTTCATGGTTGACGCTGCGTCAGCAGCGGGAAATTCATTGGGGTTGTCTCGACATCGGCGCGCTTCAACAATCGCCATCAAAAAGGGCGCCTGAAACGCAAGCACGGCTGATAATACCGAAAATTCAACCGCAAACAACACCCATGCGCCAGCCCCATAAAACAGGGGAACTTTGAGTATGGTCAGCCACATCAGGTTTGAGGCTCGGCGTTGGCTCAAAAATTCCACAAAAAACCGCTGCAAAATCCAAAGGTTTAACGTCGCCGCTAAACCGCCAATCAAAACCCCTTTGCCTACGTCTGGGCCGAAAAACAACCAACTCAATAACGCGGCCCCCAGACAAACCTTAAAACAAAGCCCAATCAGACGGGACAAGTCATTGAGATTCACTCTTTTTCTCCAACTGCACAATCAACCGGCGAATCACAAAATAGGTTTGTCGAAAGCCCGAAAATATACCCAAAAACAAAAACAAAATTTTTAACCAAGTGGTCTGAAAATACTCGTCTAACCAACCGCCTATTGCATAAAACGCGATTGGATACAAAGCCAGGAACACCGGAATAAAGGTGGCTTGTCCGGCGATGCGCACCCAACTCAGGTCGGCGTCATTGGTTTTGTTTTTGGACATATCGTCCGGCAATTCGTTCTCTCGAACTTTACAAAGCCAGCCCTAAAGAAACTGTCATATGAGATTGATAATCCTACTAATGCGTCGGGTCAGTGTCAACGCCTAGCCGCTTAACTTGGATAAATTTTTGACTAAATTTAGGCTGTTAGTCATATTTGTCGATAAACGCTGAGAAATGGGCATTACACAAATCAATGATTCAAATTACGAAACGTGAAGATAAAAAAATCGAGGCTATACTGAAAGGGCAAAACGTAATAACAACCATTTATTAAAACCAGTTGAAATTATGTCATTTAAAGACAAACTCGCACAAGAAAGACACCTTCTATCCTACCCCGAGACGCCTTATGGCCCGCTGGGGATGATCTACCCCAACGTCTACGGCGTGGGCATGGCGTGTCTTGGTTTTCAACAAATTTATCGCTTATTTCAAGAAGCGGGCATCGCCGCCGAGCGAATTTTTTTTGATAAAAAAGGCCGCGAGACGCGAAGCGTGGATAATCAAATTCCACTGTTTCGCTTTCCCTATCTGGCGACGTCTTACACCTACGAGCTCGATATCATTCATCTCTTACAGATGTTGATTCGCGGCGGCGTCGAACCACTCTGGCAGTCGCGCGGCGAAAGCTCACCCATTCTCATTGTCGGCGGGCAGGCGTCAACGGCAAACGTCAGGCTGCTCACCCGTATCGCCGACATCGTCGTCATCGGCGAAGGCGAAGGTGTTGTCTCAACGCTCGCGCAAACATTGATCGAAGCCCAGGGCCTGCCCCGAATGGATGTTCTTACCCGCGTCGCGCAGCGCGTACCGCATGTGTTCGTCCCTGCCGTGCATGAAGTCTATGACCCAACCATACACACCGCCCATTCGATGGATGAGATTGACGAAGTTGACTGTCACTCAATCATGTTGGCGCCTCATGATGAGTTTAGCGGCGCGTTTTTGCTCGAAGTGTCGCGCGGGTGCATGTACCGCTGTAAGTTCTGCATCGTCCATTATATGAACGGCTCGGCGCGGTATCGAAAGTATGACAACCTGATTACTGTCCTTGACCGCTACCAAGACGGTTACCACAAGGTCGGGCTGTTGGGCGCGGCAGTCGCCGACCACCCCCAGGTCGAAGACATCACCGAATGGCTGCTGATGCGCGGCAAGCAAGTTTCGACTTCATCCTTGCGTGCAGAACGCATCACCGAGCGTTTTCTTGACCTGCTCAAAGACGCCGGACAGCAAAACATCACCGTCGCCCCCGAGACCGGCGGCATCGAAACCCGCAAGACCATGCGCAAGGGCGTCAAAGACGAGAAGTACATTCGCCTGGCCGAATGGGCGGGCAAGAGGCGCTTCCCTAGCATGAAACTCTACTTTCTCATCGGAACGCCTGAGGCCGAGCCGATGCAGGAAGCCAACGACATCATCGAGTTCAGTAAGATGATAAACGGCGCCTTCACCAAAGCGGGCGGCGGGAGGTTAACCATCACGGTTTCTCCGTTTGTGCCCAAACCGACCACGCCCTGGGCCGACGGCGGCCTGTGGGAGCCCAAGACCGTCAAGAAAGCCTCGCGTATCATCCGAAAGGAACTCGCCTTTCGCAACAATGTGCGCGTGCCGCCAGTGAATGTGAAAGAAGCGCGGGCCGAAACGGTGCTGTCTTGGTCAGGGCCGGAACTGACCGATGAACTGTTGCGGCTGGCGTATGGCGAAACTTCGCTTGAAAACGCTTTCAAGGATTTCGATTTCACCACGCTTGACCGCAACGCCGAGACCGGCGCCCTGCCCCACGCCTCCACGCTGAAATACCTGGCGAAGGTGAGAGGGTGAATATAATCCCCCCGGCGCCTTCGGCGCCACCCCCTTACATGAGGGGGCAAATACCACCCAAGATATCGACACCTAGTTTGCTGGGGGGATCAAGTTAGAGCGTTTGTCAAAAAAATGTGCGTAAAGCGCGCCCGTATCCGCCGCGGCGGACAACGATAAATACAGTTACGAAAACTCAATCCGCACATAATTCTGGCAACCACTATAAAAGAACTGGTTTCAGATTTTTTTGCGGCTCGGCGGGAGCCTCGCCCTCCCCAACACCAACTGTAAGGTTGGTACTTAACCTATCAAACTGAGTTGAGGCCTAGAGTTCGTCTGTTGCCTCACCGATTACACGCAAGCCGCGAACCTCTTCTAACAAAAACCGTTGACAGGCCCCATCATCGTTTTCGATGACTACGCGGCCTTGTTCATCAATTTCGCGGGCAAGGCCTTCGATGGACCGTTGATTTCTCTCCAGCAAAACCCGCCGCCCGATGGTGGTTGAATAGTGGCGGCAGTAGCCCAACACCACTTCACCGTGGTCTTGTTCGGCGCCTTGCCATAGCGCTTCCCAGGTGGAGCCGATCTGGGCCAGTAATCGGTTTCTGTCCCAATGATTGTCTTTCAACATAGCGAGAGAGACTGCGCGTTCGCGCATGTCTTGGGGCCAGTCGCCGGAGCCGCTCAACACATTCAATCCGAGACTGACGTAGACGAGGTGTTTTTCTGAATCAATCTCGACCAAGACGCCGCCTAACTTTTTGTGATTGACGACCAGGTCGTTGGGCCATTTCACGCCAATCTCAATTCCATACGCGGTGTCAAGAACCCGCGCGGCGGCGACAGCGGCGTAAAGCGACAAAAACGATAACGTTGGTTTCCAGTCGCGTATTCGAATCACAAAAGTCAACAGCAAATCGTTCGCCTTGGGCGAAGCCCACGCGGCGCCCTGCCGTCCTCTGCCCTGGGTCTGATGTTCGGCGGCCACGACCAGGCCATGCGCCACTGGCTGGTTGGTCAAGAGCCTGGCGGCGTCAATCGTCGAAGGCAACTCGTCGGCGATCATCATGCGCCTGCCCCACCATTGGGTGGTCAACCAGGCGGCGGTGATGTCTGGATGCAGCCGCTCGTTCGTAGGGTCGAAGGCGTATTCGCCCGGCGCGGTGGCGACGATCTCCACTCCATCAGCCTGCAACAGTTCGATGGCTTTGACCGCCTCGGCCTGGGTTAAAGTTGACGCAGCCGCCAAGTCGCTTAACGAAAAGCGGTGCAGCGGCTGTTGCAGCAAAGACCGCAATAACAAGGTCGGGCCATCGCGGTTTTCGAGCCAGGCGTGTTCTCGAAGTTCATCGGGAATCATTTCGGGCCGTTTTCGTTGCGCAGTTTTTCGGCGAGGTCTTTCCAGTATTTCATGCGTTCTTGAATTTTCGCTTCAAACCCTCGGTCAGTGGGCTGATAAAACGTTTTGGATGCAATGGCGTCGGGCAGATAATTCTGCGCAGAATACGCATCATCATAGTCATGGTCATATTGGTAGCCTTTGCCGTAGCCCAAGTCTTTCATCAGCCCCGTCGGCGCGTTGCGAATGTGCAGCGGGACAGGCAGGTATCCTCTGGACTTCACTGTCGACAGCGCGTCTTTGTAAGCGGCGTACAACGCGTTGCTCTTGGGGGCCGTCGCCAGATAGACCACCGCCTCGGCCAACGCCAGTTCGCCCTCCGGGCTGCCCAGCATGTGGTAGGCGTCGCGCGCCGCGATGGTAATAAGCAATGCGTTGGGGTCGGCCAGCCCGACATCTTCGCTGGCGAAGCGAATCATGCGCCGCGCCGCATAGAGCGGGTCTTCGCCCGCCTCCATCATTCGCGCGAACCAATACAGCGCCGCCTGTGGGTCGCTGCCGCGCATCGATTTGTGTAAGGCGGAGATGATGTTGTAATGCTCTTCGCCCGACTTGTCATACAACATGCGTTTTTCTTGCATGACGCGGGCGACGGTCTCCGCCGTCAGTTCGACCGCGCCTTGGTCAGCCGCGTAAAACAAAACCGATTGCTCAAGCGCGTTCAACGCCACCCGCGCGTCGCCATGCGAGGCGGAGGCAATCGCGTTGAGCGCGCCTTGGTCGGCGCTGGCCTGAACGCCTTCTTTGTGTAAGACATCAAGGCCGTTCTGTAACACATGGAGCAGGTGTTCAGGCTCCAGAGGCTGAAGTGTATAGACCGTTGACCTCGACAACAACGCGGCGTTGACCTCGAACGACGGGTTTTCAGTGGTCGCGCCGATGAGCGTGATCAAGCCCGACTCGACGTGGGGCAGCAACGCATCCTGTTGCGACTTATTCCAACGGTGAATCTCGTCAATGAATAGAATGGTCTTGCCGCGGCTGGTGTGTTTCTGTGCGCGTTCGACCACCTGGCGCAGGTCTTTGGCGCCGCTGTTAGTGGCGGACATCATCAAGAACTGGGCGCGGGTCAGCCGGGCGACCAGCCGCGCCAGGGTGGTTTTTCCGCTGCCGGGAGGCCCCCACAACACCATAGAAGGCGCGCGGTCGTTTTCAATCGCCTTGCGCAGCGGGCGCCCCGGCCCCAATACCTCTTCCTGCCCGGCGAATTCATCCAACGTCGTCGGGCGGCAGCGCTCCGCTAGCGGCGCGCCGGGCTGAGGGCCGTCGACAGGGGGGCTATCGCCATGATCAAACAATGCGTCTTGTTGGTTGGTCTCTTCCATCGGAAAATTCACATAAATCGCCTACAATCGGTTGAATCATACTCGAAAACCGCGCCGAAGCCATCCGGCGCAACGAGAAACAAAACCATGGACGCAGCCAACACATTGCCCGGCAGAACTTCACAATTTCTCTACGAACAGTTCGAACAAGGCCGCCGCGTCTTGCTTTCACCCAAAGCGGCGTTTCGCGAACTTAAAGACAAAACCGGCTATTGGAAGCCGACCACCTTCGCCATGTTGTGCATCGCCGTCCCCCGCAGCGTATATGCGTTGTTCTGGGCGCCGTTTACGCTGGGGTTTTCGGTTTTATGGCTGGCCCCATCGATCCTTTACGGTACAGCGTTTTTATACATGCTCAGCACGGCGCTCTATGGCCTGGTGAGATGTTACCGCGACATCATCACCTTTGATTCGGTCTTTCGTTGCGTCGCTTATAGTTGGATCGCCTATTTTCTCTTGCTGATACCCATCCCCATCATCAACCAACTATTCATCGCCAGCGCCTTTGGGTTTTACTTACAATTCGCCCTGCGCGAGATTCATGGCTTCACCAAAAAACAGGCGGTTGTAATCGCTATTGTTCCAGCGGCGCTGGTCTTGGTTGTTGGCTCGATTATGTCGATCGCCTCGTTAGCGATGGCTGGCGCTGCCATCTACAAAGTTGGCTCGTTGGTCTTTGGCGGGCAATCATTTTAACTGAAGGAGAATCGTATTGATGGTTCGTATTGTCTTCATTGTATGCCTTTCGTGTTTTGCTCTCACTTCGTTTGGCGGCGCCTTGCTCATCCCCATGGACGCCGGTTCTCAAACCGACCACCTCAAAGCCTATGGGGTCGCCTATTGGGCGCTTGATTCGCCCCAGCGGTTTAAGGCCGAGTGGCTGCTCAATTATCGCGGCGGTTCGTTTTTGATCTTTGAAACCGAGGCCGCCCAGCGCCGCGCCGCCATGAGCGGCGTCACCGCCATGCCCATTACTGACGCGCAAGTGGAGGCCATCTACGCCGAAATCGACGCCAACAACATGGAGCGGATCCCGCTCGAACGCGCCCCCAAGGTGGCGGTCTATGCACCGCCCACCAACGACCCCTGGGATGACGCCGTCACCCTGGCGCTGACCTACGCCGAGATCCCCTATGATGTGATTTTTGACGCGGAAGTCTTAGACGGCGCGTTGGGAAACTATGACTGGCTTCATCTTCACCATGAAGATTTCAGCGGCCAGTTTGGTAAGTTTTACCGCAGCTTTCGCACTGCGCCCTGGTATCTTCAACAGGTACGCCAGTCTGAGGCCGCCGCGCGCCAGGCGGGTTTTCAGAAGGTGCAGCAACACAAAGGCGCCGTGGCCGAGACGATTCGCAGTTTTATCAACCAGGGCGGCTTTATGTTCGCTATGTGCGCAGCGACCGACACCTTCGACATCGGCCTTTCTGCGCTTGGAATAGACATTGTTGAGAAAGAAATCGACGGAGACGGCGTCACGCCCGGCTTTCAGGACAAACTCAACTTTGGCCGGTGCCTGGCGTTTCGCAACTTTCGATTGATCCCCAGCCCGCTGGTGTATGAGTATTCAGACATTGACACCAGCCCCAGCCCCAGCCACGCGTCCGCCCAGGGAGAGCGTTATCAGGGCGACACATTCACCTTGTTTGAGTTTTCCGCCAAGTTTGATCCTGTCCCTACCATGTTGACCCAAAACCACGCTCAGAAGATCAAAGACTTTTGGGGGCAAACCACCGCCTTTCGAAAATCAAAACTCAAACCCAATGTCATCGTCATGGCCGACTTCCCTCAATTTGGCGTCGCCAAATACATTCACGGCGTGGTGAATGAAGGCACCTTCACCTTTCTGGCCGGGCATGACCCCGAAGACGCCCAACACTTGGTCGGCGAAGAAGACACCGATTTGTCACAACACCCCAACTCGCCGGGCTATCGTTTGATTCTCAATAACGTGTTGTTTCCCGCCGCAAAAAAGAAACCACGCAAGACTTGATTTGCGGCGCCCCCGTTGGTTGTTTAACCGCTATCACGCTGTTAGGATGTTCATCTTGCACCAACTCACCGTGAGGGAAAGACATGCCACGCACTGTTATCGCCGGCGGCGCCGGATTTTTGGGTTCACACTTATCTGATGCGCTACTCAAACGCGGCCATGAAATCATCTGCGTCGATAATTTAATCACAGGCAGCATGAGCAATATCGAACACCTGATTGGCCTCAAAGAGTTTCAATTCATTCATCTCGACATTACCAACTACATTCATATCCCCGGCCCGGTTGATTCCATTCTCAATTTCGCCTCGCCCGCCAGCCCGATTGATTACCTGCGGCTGCCGATTCAGACGCTCAAAGTCGGCGCCCTGGGCACCCACAAAGCCCTGGGGCTGGCGCGGGAAAAAAAAGCGCGGCTGCTCCTAGCGTCAACTTCAGAGGTTTACGGCGACCCATTGATTCACCCACAGACCGAAGACTATTGGGGCAACGTCAACCCCATCGGGCCGCGCGGCGTCTATGACGAAGCCAAGCGTTTCGCCGAAGCCATAACCATGGCTTACCAGCGCTATCACAACGTTGAGACCCGCATCGTGCGCATCTTTAACACCTACGGCCCGCGCATGAGAGTGAAAGACGGGCGGGTCGTCTCGACCTTTATCAGCCAGGCGCTCAAGGGCGAGCCGCTCTCGATTTTTGGCGACGGCAGCCAGACCCGTTCATTCTGTTTTGTGTCTGACGAAGTCGAAGGCATCATTCGCCTACTAGAGTCTGACATCAACACGCCGGTCAATATCGGCAACCCGAGCGAGATGACAGTCAAGCAACTGGCCGAGAAAGTGCTCGAACTCACTGGCTCCAACAGCAAGATTGAGTATAAAGAATTGCCGGAAGATGACCCCAAAGTACGCCAGCCTGATATCACCAAAGCGAAAAACCAACTGGGTTGGGAACCACAGGTCACTCTTCAAGAAGGGTTAAAGAAAACCATCGCCTACTTTAATCAGGTGTTGAACGGCAAAGACTCATAAACACAATCCCGCCGTCCCGCTTGCGAACCGTTTCAACGATACGTTCTTTCACCGCCGTGAACCCATAGTGGTTTGCGGCGGCGATTGTTGGTTCGCGCCGGTTCGCTGGATACACCAGGTTGATACACCCATCGGGTTGTAATACTTGATCGGCGAATTGAATGATCTGCTCAGGCGCCAACGCATCGTCGCGACGGGCAAGTCGCCGCGATGGTTTGGGCGAAGGACGAAAGTCGCGCTCTGTGAAAAACGGCGGGTTACACACAATTACATCAACGCTATTGGGAGCCAGAGACGATTGAGCCGCGTCGGCGCACACCCAATCGACCGGGGCCGTCGCCGCGCCTTCGTCACAAATCTGTTGATGAAATGCTTTGGCTTTTGATACAGATTGTGCGTGGATGTCTAAACCAATTACATGACGGAGCTGCGGGCATGAATAGGCCAGGCGCATGGCCATGTAGCCATTGCCGCAGCCCAAATCAAGCACGGTTTGGCTGGATGTCACTATCGTAAATTCGACCAGCAGCTGGCTTTCAAGAATGGGGCGCAGGCGGTCAAACGGCGGCGCGGCGAGCATGGTTGCTATACTACGCAAGGCCGCGTTTTGACAACTCGCTGGCGGCTTCGTCAAAGCGGTCGTCAGCCGTGGTGGTTCGCGACCATTCGATGATTTCTCGCATGCCGTCTTCTATCGAAACTTGGGCCTTAAAGCCCAACGCCGCTGTAATTTTGGATAGATCGGCGTAACAGTGGCGGGTATCGCCTTTACGGTATTTTCCGGTAATTTCAGGCTCAACGTTTGACTCATAAATCCGCCCCAACGTGCGGGCGATGTCAAGAATCGACGTCGGGACGCCCGACCCGACGTTAAATACCTGATAATTGGCTTCGCCTTTTTCCATGGCGAGCAGGTTGGCCTGGGCGATGTCATGGACAGAAATAAAGTCACGCGACTGAAGCCCGTCTTCATAAATGACAGGCGGCTTATTGTTCGCCAGCCGGCTCATAAAAATCGCCATCACGCCCGTGTAGGGGTTTGACAACGACTGGCGCGGACCAAAAACATTAAAATAGCGCAACGCCACGACCGGGATGCTATAACATTCGCCGATGCTGAGCGTCATGTCTTCTTGGTCGCGCTTGGTGATGGCGTAAATCGCCTTGCAATCCATCGGCGTTTTCTCGGTTGTTGGCGCAGGCTTCATCACCGCTCCGCAATGGGGGCATTCATGCTCCCAGCGGTTTTGGGCGAGTTGGTCTTCGCCGCGAAATTCGGGCTTGCAGGTTCCATGCTCAGGGCACTCGCACAAGCCTTCGCCATAACTGGATTGAGACGCCGCCACAATCATTTTCTGGACGCTGTGGTTGGTGTTGGCGAGCAAGTCGAGCAGGTTGGCGGTCCCACCCGTGTTGACGTCGACATAGTGTTTGATCTGGTATTGAGATTGGCCCATGCCGACCGCGGCGGCTTTGTGAAAGACGATTTCTTGCCCCTGCAGGGCCTTTTCGAGCGCGTCTTTGTCGCGCACGTCTCCCTGAACAAACTCCGCCTCGGGGTTGAGGTAATCAGGCGCCTGGTTGTTGGGGTGAACTTGTGAGTCGAGTGAGTCAAAGATGCGCACCTGATGGCCGCGCGCGACCAGCTCATCCACGATATGCGAGCCGATAAATCCCGCGCCGCCTGTGACCAAAACTTTCATGCCGTCCTCATTCTATTCCGGGAATGAAATGTCCCATGCTGTAATATCCGTCGCCTTCGATGGGCGAGATTCTCACTTCGTCAAACCCTGCCTCAAGCGCCTCTGTCGGCGTTGAGATGAGGCGCGAGGCCATGCCGCGCACAACGGTGGTTGCGTCAGCAACAATCACCTGGGCCGTTATGGCGCCCTGGGTCAAAAACTGCACGGCGTAGCGGTCGCTCGAATCGAGACTGAGTTCAAACTGCGGAAACCCCTGCGCCGAACCAAATTGTATTGACATCCAATCTGTCGTAAAGATATGTGTGTCTTCGTGCCCCCAATCGGCGCCATCTTCAACACGCAATGAGAGTTCGTCTAGGGTGAAAACTGTTTGCGGCTTGCTTTTGTAATAGTCACGGTCAATGAGCGGGCCGCAGAACCCCAAATTCAATTTAAGTATCGCCCGCCAACGTTCGAGAGAAAAAAGCGGCCCTTGAGTGACAAGCGCCAGTTGTTCATACAAGCGGGCGAGGGTTGGGTCGCGAAATTTCAGCTCGCCGCTGTGGATGGCGTCGACATACCCAACCGGCAATACGCGAAAGTAATGGCCCGGACGCTGGACGCAATCCTGCCGCGCGGGCAGCCGCGCCAACAGCGGATCGGTCAAACCAAACACATCAATCAAATAAACCTCTGGCCCGGCGTAATAGCCCATCAGGCCCATGTTGCCCTGAGTAATGACGTTGCCTTCATCGGCGCGCACGCCGTCCAGAAAACGCAGCATCCACCCGGCGCTGAATGGCTGTCCGATAAATTTTAACAGGCCTGTTTTTTGGTAATATTCAGCGCGTTCGTCGGCGATATCGTGGGCGTCGCGGCGCGGTTGGGCGAGACCATAGTCTGCTCCGCTCAGGACGATGGGGTTCGGCGCAGAGAACGCCAATACAAGAACCAACAAAATCCATATTGCGAATGTCCATGATTTGAGTTCAATCTTTGCGCCAGACGCCACCACCACAGCGCCGACAAACGGCAGCGTCAACAAGCGCCCGCTCATAAAGTCGCCGCCGATTTTGGCGAGATAAACCAAGTAGAAAAATACCCCCAGCGCTATCATTCGGCGCCGGGGGTCGCCGCGCCACACAGCAAAAAGCAGAGAGAACCCAATCAGGACCAGAGTGGCTGGATCTTGTTGAATGGAATTCGTGAAATAATAGAGACTGTTTTGAAGCAAGAGCGGTTGATCAAGGCCATGAAACAATTTTGCGTACGCAGTGTTTGGCAGTATAAAGCCATAATAAATCAATGAGAATAGAGCCCAGCCAAGAAACGGCAGCCACCCTAGGGCGATGGTTTTTATTGATTGAATTATGCCGCGCGCGGCTGAAGCGTGTGCTAAACCGGGCAAGCACAACAATACCGCGTCCATTCGGTTGAGCGCAATCAATGATGACAACAAGGCGAGTTCAAGCAAATTCCGCCTTGATGGTTCGCCAGCCAAATAGCGCCAATAGAAAACAACCAGCAAGAAATAACTCAGCGAATTTTCGAGGCCTGAGGTCCCATACTCGATAAACGCCTTTGAAACGATGAGACTCGCTAGGCCTAAAATTGCGATGGCGGGGCGTCCACAAATTTTGAATGCAAACACCGCCGCCGCCGCAACAGTCAGCCCCATCGAAACCGCCAAACAGGTGTAATACAACTCGCCCGTAATAAAATGAAGCGCAGCGATGAGCAGCATCCATAAGGGGTGAGTAAATACCTGGACGCGCTCCACGACGTTCCAACGCAGACCGTATCCGTTCGCCCAATTGTCTATCACGCGAAAGGTGATAAAGGCGTCGTCGCACATCCAGGCAGCGCGAAATACCACCACCGCCACAACGCCCAACAGGCTATAGACCGCGATATGAGTTGGCTTCCTATTCATGCCAGTCCATCGTATCCAATGTCGCGCGGCGTTTCATCTCGGTCAAACGGCGCTTGCGTGCTAGAGTACTACCATTATCGCCGAATGTTGAAGATACCCATGCAATTCAAACAATGGCCGCGGTCACATACGGTATGGATCAATCTGTTGTGGGCGGCGCCGATGCTGCTCGCGACGGCGATCAATGCGCGCTTTATGATGCAGGCGCACAGCTTTCCGCTTGATGACGCGTTTATCTATCTTCAATACGTCGAACATTTGTCACAAGGCCAGGGGCTGAGTTTTAATCCAGGCGAGATCAGTTTTGGCGTCACCAGCCTGTTATACCCGCTATTGAGCGCCATTGTCTATAACCTAGCGCCGTTTATGGATGAAATGTATAGCATGCAGATAGTCGGCGTCGCCGCCCACGCCGCGTTGGTCTACTTCGCCCAGCGGGTAGTCTATCAACAAACCAATACCCTGGTCTTGGCGAGTTTCGCCGGCTTCTCGCTGGCGATGAACCGCATGCTCTATTTCACCGCCGCGTCGGGCCTTGAAACGTTGTTATTTCACGCGCTCATTGTTGGGTGGGCGTTTGCTGTCTTTCGCACACCAAAGACTCACCCGCTGTTATTGGGAATACTCGCCGGCTTTATCTTTCTCACCCGGCCTGAAGGTTTATCGCTCGCAACTGGCTATCTCTTTTTTCTTTTTGTTTACGCGACGGCGTTTTCCGCCGCCGCCAAACCGCTTTGGAAACAGTTGCTCTCTGAAGCCGCGTTTTTTCTGGCAGGGTTGGCGGCCATCGCGCTGCCCTACACAGCGATCATCTTCAACTACACCGGACTGCCCATGCCCACGACCTTCTATGGCAAATTGATTTCCCACAACGAATTTACGACTTGGTCGCTCTATGAAAAAGTTCGCCAGGGCTTCTTCTCAATGGCCCAGGGCTACCTGGAGATCATTCGCCAAGACGCGACGGTTGTTTTTTTCTGTCTACTCATCAGCCTCAGCATTCTCTCGCTCTTGGGCTTCACCTTTCAATGCGGAAAGCAAGCGCCGTCTCCCTACCGGTTCGCCGCGCGCGCAACGTTGTTCTGCTTGTTTTTGTTTCCGGTTTTATTTGGCTCGACGTTTCATATCAGCGCCCAGTTTGGCGGCTACGCTGTGCGGTATATCCAAATCGTGATCGTCATGTTTCACATCGAAGCGGCGCTTGGGGCTTATTTGATCATTCAATGGATCACATCATTCGCACACCATTCGCCCCGCTACGCCTATTGGGCGAACGGCGCGGCCCTGTTGCTCATCGGCCCGTTGTTTTTTGTCCTCGCTGAGCGCACCCCCCAACAACTCAACCTTGACCTGGATTTCTACAAAGTCCACGCTGAGAAACGCCAGGGCGTACGAAAAATGGCGGCGCATTGGATCCGCGACAACACCCCGCCGGACTCGCGCATCTTATTGGGCAGCACCGGGCTGGGCGTGATCGGCGCCTATTGCGAGCGCTATTGTAAAGACGAGGGCGGCCTGCTTCATACGGATATTTTCCCATACCTGAAAGGCTTTCACGACCTCAGCCCGCATTGGTATCGCATGATGGAGTATATGAAGAAATACGAACTCGACTATTACACCACTTATTCCACCCTTACACACCACAACCCAATTTCTCACCCTACGCGGTATACCGAGCGGGTCGCCGAAATTTCTGATCCCGAACTGGCGTCAAATCCAGACTCGAACTGGTTTAGCGAGATATACATTTATAAGTTTACGCCGTTTGAATCGTACAACCTCTGGCAAGACGCGCCCCATCACGCCGTCCCCCTCGACCGCGCCGAACAACCGCGCACCGAAGGGCGTATTCACCAAGAAACCTGGAACGGCCAAAACGTCGTCGTCTTAGACGCGTGGATGCACTACTTTGAGGCGCAGTATGACTACCTCTTCCCCGATAACGCCGTCTTTACAACCGCATTGATGGCGAACCTCCCTGAGCGCGAATACACCGATGAATGGATACGGTTTAATATTTATGTTGACCAGGGCCAAACCCGTGATGTGGTGTATTCAGAAGACGTTGCGATGAAAGACCTAACCAATCAACAGCAATTCAAAGCCATCAAATTAGATTTGAGCAAATATAATAACCAATTCGTCAAATTGGTGTTGACTACAGCAACGTCGCCCATCTATGACGAGCGACTCTATCAGGCAGGATTCATCAACCCTGTTTTATACAACGCAAACCAAGAAACAGGCGGGTAGCCATGCCAGCGCATGACGGGCCATTTTTAGACCGGGTCAAACTTTACCTCAAAGCGGGCGACGGCGGCGACGGGCGCGTATCGTTTCGCCATGAAAAATTCGTCCCGCTGGGCGGACCTGACGGCGGCGACGGCGGCGACGGCGGCTCAATTGTTCTGCGCGTGAATCCTGGATTGAACACACTTGATAAAGTCCACTCAAAACCCGTCTGCAAGGCGCCCGACGGCGAGGGCGGCGGCAAAAACAACCGCTATGGCGCCTGCGGTGAAGATGTCACGCTTGAGGTTCCGGCGGGTACGATCATCCTCAATGATGAAACGGGCGAAATTGTTCTCGATATGGAAGAGACCAACGGCGAGGCGGTCATCGCCCAGGGCGGAAAAGGCGGCAAGGGCAACACCAAATTCGCCACTTCGACCAACCACGCCCCGCGCAAAGCCACCAAGGGCAAGCCCGGCGAAGAGTTCACCGCCATCTTCGAACTCAAGACGGTCGCTCATGTCGGCCTGGTGGGCCTGCCCAACGCGGGCAAATCGACGCTGATCTCATCCATCACCGGGGCCAAACCGCGCATCGCCAACTATCCCTTCACGACGCTACAGCCGATCTTAGGGGCCGTGCCCTTGCCTGAAGGAGGCAGTTTTGTCATCGCTGACATCCCGGGCATCATTCAAGGCGCCCATCAGGGCGTTGGGCTGGGGTTTGATTTTTTGCGCCATATCGAACGGACGAAAATTCTGGTCTTTGTGATCGAACTATCGCCTCATGACCCCGACGCGCCCGCACAAACTTACAGCGACCTTAGATATGAAATTGAAACGTATGACCCATCAATCTCAAAACGCCCGTTTGTAATCGCGCTGAACAAACGCGACTTGCTCGAAGACGACGAATCACTCGACATCGCTCTTCATACGTTTCATGAAAGACACCCCGACATAAGCGGCGGCCAGTTGTTTGTGATATCCGCCAGTGAAAAAATCAATACAGAGCGCCTGCGCCAATCGCTCATTGCTTTGTATACTGACGCCATCGGCCTTGAGGGGCCGCGCGCCTTCGGACTGGCGCCTGACATTCTTGAACAACAAATAGAATCGACCCAACACAACCAGCAACCAGATGAACACTGAAATCAAATCGCTACTCAAACACGCCAACCGAATTGTGGTCAAAGTCGGAACCCGCGTCATCGACCATGAACAAACCCACTTCAACCTGCCCGTGATCGAGTCTTTGGTCAGAGAAATCGCCACCTTGAAAAAAAGCGGCGTCGAAGTGATTCTGGTTTCATCCGGCGCGGTCGGCGCCGGCCTGCGCGCCTTACGCGCGCCCAAGCGCCCGGCGTCGCTGCCGCTGAGGCAAGCCTACGCGGCGGTCGGCCAAAGCCGCCTGATGAAGGCCTACACCGACCTGTTCGCCCAACACGACATGATTACCGCGCAAATCTTATTGACCCGCAGCGACCTCGACAATCGTGAATCATACTTAAACGCCCGTGAGACAATTCAACACCTGTTGACCATCGGCGTTGTCCCCATCATTAACGAAAACGACACCGTCGCGGTCGAAGAACTCACCTTTGGCGACAACGACATGCTGGCGGCGTTGACCGCGGGCGAGATGGACGCGCAACTGTTGGTATTGCTGACTACGGTTGATGGTTTGTTTCGCTCGTTTGACCCTCAGGCCAAGACGGGCGACCTGATCGAAATCATCACTGACGACATGGAAGACGCGATGCAATGCGTTGACGGCGCCGTGGATGAATTTTCGATGGGCGGCATGAAATCAAAACTCAGCGCGGCGCGCACCGCCGCGTCATCAGGAACGCTGACCGCAATCTCGAATGGGCTGCGTCTGGGCGTTTTGAGTGAATTGATCAAAGGCGATGGACGGGCGACCTGGGTCTTGCCCTCTGAAAAAAAACTCGCTGCACGCAAATATTATCTCGCCCACGCCAAGGCGCTCAGCGGCGGCAAGATCATCATTGACCCAGGGGCGGTCAACGCGCTCATGCAGGGCGGCAAGAGCCTGCTCGCGTCTGGCGTAACAAACGTCGTCGGCCAGTTCAATGAAAGAGACCTTGTGCAAATTATTGACGAAGCAGACAAAGAAATCGCCCGGGGGCTGGTCAACATGTCCTCGGGCGATTTGGTTCAACTTCAAGGCCGCAGCAGCGGCGACATTCAGACGGGCGCGGGCCGCCACACGTCAGGGGTTGTCATCCATCGCGACAACCTGGTTTTGACCTCGTAACTATTCCTTCGGCGCTTCGTCGTCTTGTTTGTCCATCAGCGCTTTCATCTGGTCGCCTAACAGCTCGCCGAGGGTGGCGTTTCCGCCGCCGGCGTCAGCCAGATACTGCTTGACTTCCTGTTCTTCCTGCTCTTTGACGTATTCTTTCAGCGACATGCTGATCTTGCGGTTGTTGCGGTCGAATTTCAACACCTTCATGGTAACGTTGTCGCCGACCTTCAACACGTCTTCAGCGCGTTGGCCTCTTTGATTGCTGACCTGAGACATATGAACCAGGCCTTCGATGCCTTCTTCGAGTTCGACAAACGCGCCGAAGTCAGTGATGCGTTTCACCACAACCGGCAACGACGTGCCGGGACGGTATTTTTGTTGCGCGAGTTCCCACGGGTCTTGTTCCATTTGTTTGAGGCCGAGGGAGATGCGCTGTTGAGACGGATCAATCTCTAACACTTTACAGCGAATCGATTCGCCTTTTTTTAACGCCTGTTTTGGGTGGTTGAGTTTGCCCATCCAAGAAATGTCAGAGACGTGAATCATGCCGTCTACGCCTTCAGGCAGGCGAATAAAGGCGCCAAATTCGGTCATGCCGGTGACTTCGCCTTCAATGATCGAACCAACCGGATAATTGGCTTTGGCCAACGTCCACGGGTCGGTTTCGGTCTGGCGCAGGCTGAGCGAGATGCGCTTGCGTTCGTTGTCGATGCCCAACACTTTGACGTCGACCTCTTCGCCTTCTTTCAACAGTTCGTTCGGATGGCGGACGCGCTTGGTCCACGACATTTCCGAGATATGAATCAAGCCTTCGACGCCTTCTTCGAGTTCGACAAACGAACCGTACTTAGTCAGGCTGGTGACTTTGCCTTTGAGTTGGCTGCCTGGCGGAAACTTGGCGGCGACGCTTAACCAGGGGTCTGGTTCTTTTTGTTTCATGCCCAGGCCGATGCGCTCGCCTTCCATCGTAAGCACCAAGACTTCGACTTCATCAGCGACATGCAGCACTTCGCTGGGGTGGGCGATGTGTCCCCACGAGATGTCTTTGACGTGCAAGAGGCCGTCAACGCCGCCCAGGTCGATGAATGCGCCAAAATCGGTCATATTTTTGACCACGCCTTTGACCCACTTGCCGACTTCGAGATTTTCTAACGTCTCGCCGCGCATCTTCACCCGGCGTTCGTCAAACACGGCCCGGTGAGAAAGAACCAGGTCGTTCTTGCTCTTCATTTCGAGAATCTTGCATTCGATGGAACGCCCGATTAACGCCTTTTGTTCATCCTGGCTGCGGGCGCCGGGGCCGAGTTGTGAGAACGGAATAAACCCGCGCAAGCCGTCGCAATCGACCTGCACGCCGCCGCGGACAACCGACGAAACCACACACTTAATAAATTCGCCGTTTTTGTAGGCGTCGCGCAAGACGCGGCGGGCTTTGACTTGTTTGGCGCGTTGGCGCGATAGAATCGGCTGACCGTCTGAGCCTTCCGAACGTACGACCATCACCTCAACGTCCATTCCCACCACAACGTTTAGGTCTTTTCCGTCTTCGAGAAATTCTCTCAAGGGCACCAGCCCTTCTGACTTTGAGCCTATATCGACCACAACGTCATCAGACGTGACTTTTAACACTTTGCCGGTGATCACTTGGCCCGATTCGATTTTTGAAGACATCGATTCGTCCAGTAACGCGGCCATATCGATATCTTCATCGGGGAATTCATCGGCGGAATCTTCGCTTGTTAGGTTGACTTCCCCATCCACGATGTGTTCATCGTGTTCCGCCAGGGTAGTCGCATGATCCTGTTCTTGACTGACCATAAAGAATAATGCCTCCAACTTCTGATCGTCCCAATGAAGACGGGGGGCGGGGCTTACTTAATGAGGTACGCTCCTCGCACAAACCGCTTTGGATTGTACAAGATTTTTCGCACCTGTTAAGGCTTTCTAACCAGAAAACATAGCGTCCGCTTGGGTTACTCCCTAATCGTTTTTTGCATTTGACTCATGGCTTTATGCAAGCGCTGAGTGATTGACTTCATCGCGTCCGCCTGGTCGCCTTCGAGTTCTTCGGGCGTGGGGCGGATGCAGGGGCCAATTTCGACTTCAATTCGCCGGGGGCGTGGAAAAAGCACGCCGCGCGGCATGGCGCGAAAGGCGCCTTCAATTATGATGGGCGCGATGGGCGCGTTGGTCTTCAATGACAGCCACGCTAGGCCTTCTTGAAACTCCATCAAGTTGCCGTCGCTGCTTCGCGTCCCTTCAGGAAACATAATCAGCGCCTTGTTTTCTTTAAGAAAGCGAACCGCTAACTTGACCGCGCGTATGTCTCCTGCGCCCCGTTTTAATGGATGCGTCCCTAGCGATTTGATCCACCAACCCAGCAGCGGAATCGAAAACAGTTCTTCTTTACCCATGAAGGTCGTCTGTCTGCGAATGCTTAGCGATATGATTGGCGGGTCTAAAAAGCTCGTATGGTTTGCAGCCAATAGGACGGGGCCGTCTGCCGGAACGTATTCTGCGCCTTTTGATCTATAACCAAAATAGACTGTAAACAGACCCAAAAGGCCAAGCCAATGAAGCCGATAGTACACCTGCATCTACGCTGTCAGAGTCTCCCGTCAAATTTTCGTCCCCTCAACACCCTAACGATAACTGATTTTTGTCGAGTGTTCAATCGCGGCGGTCAAGCGCCTCCTGCGCCTTGCGCAATAAATATATCGCAAGCATGACGCAAACGACACATTGAAATACCGCAAAATAGAACGAAAGGTCTCCACTCAACCGCAGGCCCGATGTAGTGTTCGTCAACAAACTCACCCGGCCTTCGGGAAACAACAGCGAAATTCCTGATAATGGGCTTAAAAACAACAGCGCGACGACAAAAATATAACCAAACGCCGATGAGATCATCATCAACTCCTGGGCGGGCGCCATAAACGGCAAAACCAACGTAACAAAAATTAACACGCCCGCCGTCAACATCGCCTGATTGGTTCGAGAAAAATAGGCGGAACAGAATATCCCCAGTGCGGTATACATCATCAGCGCGGCGCACAACATGACCAAATAAAAAATATACGCGGGCACATCCGACCACTGCAAGATCAAGTCGACGTTGTATTGCAACAGCAGCCCGAAGATCATTTGGATGATCATGCCCGGAACAAACAACGCCAACGCAATCATGCAGCTATATTGCATGTTGGCGATAAACTTGGCTTTGATCATACGTTTGGTCGAAATCAATGACGTGAGCAACAAATCGAGCGTGCCGCGTTCGCGGTCAGAACTGATGCTGGTCGCCGCTAACGGCAAGGTAAAAAACGCCGCCGCCACAAACGGCAGCGACAAAAACAAGCCCGACCCCTTATAGGACGCCAGCGGCAAGGTCAGCGCCGAAATCATGAGCGAAATATAGGTCAACCGAAACAACACCGGCCAACGGGCGAACCATTGAACGCGGCGCTCAAGATAGAGCCCTGCGTCTAGGTCGAGCGCGTCTTCATCAATGATCTCATCGTCTTCCGCCCTCACAGGAGTGTTTTGGTCTTCTTTCTCTTCGTTTGTTTCAGCGTCTGCAAACTTTGATGAGTCGCCAAACAACACATGCCCCTCGCCTAACACAATGTACTTCATGCGCACCATCGCCAGATATAGAAAACTCACCGTGAAAAACAACGATGAAACCAGATAAATCAACAGCGACCAGGTGAGCCGAAAGGTATTTCCGCCAAACGCTTCCATCGCAAAAATTACGCTTGTGCTATTGGTGGGGTACATCTCAGTATGAAAGGCGTGAAAGGGGCTCAGGGTCTCAAAGCCCAACAGGCTGACTGATGATTTCCAATTCAGGTTTTGAATGAAATGCCAAATGTTCGCGTGATAGGGCGCCAAAAACCCGACCGCCAATGTCATGATGACGGTAATCAGATACACCTCATACACGCGCGAGCGCAGCGTCGAACAAAACAGGCCCAGACTGCCGAACGTCAGCGTCGTCGACAGCAAGATGATATACGCAATGATGACTTCGCTGGCCGAAAGCCCCTGCCCCAAAAAGGGAATCGACAAAAAGGGGATCGACGCAGTCAACAGCAGAACAAGAAACAAGATGGGCGTAAGCCACTTGGCGATAACCAGCTGTGCATTGGATATGGGCGACGACAACAAGAGCGTCAGCGTCGATTGCTCCTGCTCAGCCGCGATGGCGGGCGCCATCAACAATGGAGTAATAATTGTAAGGAAGTAGAGGTGCCCCTCGGTAATCGCGGCGAAAAACGCCCGTGATGCGTTGATCGTGTCGCCGCCGGGCTGAAACTGGGCGGCGAACCCGGCCCAATTTTGATAGACAATCAACAACAACGCGCTCTGAAACATCAATAACGCGCCAAACGCCTTTTTACTGCGCAAAAAAACACGAATTTCCCGTATCAACAACGCTGAGGTAAATAATCGCAAGAAAAAGTTCACTCATCACTCCGCGCCATCACTTAAACAGCCGATAGAGAAAATAAGCAGGCCATTGATACCTATTGGTTCCGTCTGGTCAAGTTGCGTATACGTCTCATATTACTTTAACGTTTCGCTTGTAAAGATCACTAAAATTCCATTCATTTTTCTCTTCTTGAATGAAAAAGTGAAGAATTATCGTCTTTCTGTTGAAATTGAACCGTTATTTACTATATGTTATAGCGTTTGTCAAAAAAATGTGCGAAAAGCGCGCCCGAATCCGCCGCGGCGGACAGCGATAGATACAGTTACGTAAACACAATCCGCACATAATTCTGGCAACCACTATAAATGTGTCATGATTTTTCATCAGTGACAGATTGGGGAGAACAGCCCGTGATTCGAAATGGGATACTTGGCCTTTTATGCTTCGTGGTTCTGATCGTGGTCTCCTGTTCGAGCGATGTCGTAAACAACCAGCGAGAAGATGAACCCCGCCTGACCGTCGCGGTCGTAACTGGCTTTGATCCTGAATATCCGTTCCGCCGCAGCGGCGAATGGGCGTCATTGACCGTCAACATCAAAAACAACGGGCCCGAACTTGAGGGAGACTTTCTGGTCAAATTCAAAGAAGGCTCACAACGCTACCGGGCCCCCATCCAATTACCGTCTCAGGCTGTACGCCAGTTTGACATCCCCGTACACACCCCGGAGTTATTAGACGAGCTTGAGTTTTATATCGAGACTTCCCGCGAAACCCTCGCGATAGAACTCATCACGGTAGGCACAATACTCGACAACACTCACCGCATCATCGCCATCATGAGCGAACAGCGCGGTACGCACGGCTTTATGGCCCAAAGCGACCAGCTCGACGTCGATATCGTACGCCATGTGTTGTATTCCACCCCAACCCTGCTGCCCCAATGGTGGCCGGGCTATCGCTCGCTTGATGTCTTGATGTGGGACGGCGGTGAAACCGCGGCGATCAACTCGTTCCAACAACAGGCGCTTGACGACTGGGTCCAGATGGGCGGCACGCTCATTCTCGCCGCTGGCGCCAATTGGCAAAAACTCTCAACCTCGGGTTTTCGGTTATATATCCCGTTGAATTTAAACGGTTCACGCGTCGTCGAAGCGGGAACAACCCTTGAAGCGACTGACCGCCAGGCGTCGCCCGAATTAGGCAGGCAAGCGGTCATCGCTACCGGAGAACTCATCGAAGACGACAAAACGACTGTCTGGCTTAAAGCAGGCGACGACCCGTTTATCGTCGAGAGAAAGTGGGGAGCGGGCCGAATCGTCTTTTCTGCCGCGTCGCTGGACGCGCCATTGTTCGAAGACCCCAACTTACAAGAAACCTTCTTACAGTTTGTGACTCACTCGCCCCCACCGATCAGCCCCGAAGTCGTCAACAAACTTGACTCGTATATCGACGGGTTTCTGCGGTGGGATTTTCAAGCCGAATTGCCCAGCACCCGGTTCATCGCGATGTATCTGGGTTTGTATATCATACTCGTTGTTCCGGTCAATTATCTGATATTCCGTCGAATTGGCCGTCTTGAATGGGCGTGGTTTACCGTCCCGGTGTGGGCGATAGTCTTCGCGGTTGGCGTGTATTATATCGGCGCCCTGCGCCAACAAAGCGACGTCTCTGTCAACCAGATCAGCATCGTCGAGTCGCGCCCCAACGCCCGGACCGCCCCCGCCCACACCTACTGCGCCATCTATTCGCCGGTGAGAAAATGGTATGAACTGCGCTTTTCTTCCCCGGCGGTGTTCCCGTTGGCGCCTGAGCGGGCGCAAATGAACCGCGGCCGCCCTCGCCAGGATTTAACGGAAGAAATCATCAATGTCCGCTTTAAAGACAACCACTCATACATCACCGATTACCTGATCCACCACTGGGCGCAGCGCGTGTTCAAAGGCCTACACACCATGCCGCTCGGCGAAGGCGTCGACATTCAAACCTATTGGGAAGACGGAAAACTACGCGGACAGATCACCAATAATACGGGCAAAACGCTGGTCAAGGCGACGTTAATGGCGTCAATCTGGTATGAAAGTTGGACGACAATCGAACCGCGCCAGACCGTAAACATCGAAGCCTACACCCGAAACAATGAGAGAAACACAAACCAATTCTCTAACCCCTTCGGTCAATACGCCGGAAACTTTCGTGAGTTTAAAAACGACCCGGCGCGCATGATCCGCGATCAGCTCAGCGGGGCCTACAGCATAGAATTGTTGAACCAACATGAATCACAAGGGATGGGCGTCTTGACGGCGCTGGTTCAAGAACCTCAACTGACATTTGACATCAACGACGAAACCATTGACCCCATCGGCAACACCTTGCTCTGCGTAGTTTTCCCCTATGGGTCAGACTCATCAGGCGAGACCACGCTGACCCAACAAAACTGGAAAATCGCACAAGGGTTTTCTCAACTGGGCGCCAACCGTATGCAAGGCCGAATGGGCATGGGGATGGGAATGCCCGGCGGCGCCAACCAGTACATCCAGATTCAACCAGGCATGGAAGACAGGTGGTCGCTGAAAAGCACCACTCCCATCAAGGGCGCAAAAATTGAAGACATGAACCTGCGCATGAATTATCAAAACCAAGACCACCCATCCATGGTTGACCGCTCACGATCAAACCAGCGAACCATCAAGACCGAATTTGAACTGCATCTTCGAGACCAGGCCACTAAACGCTTTATTCCGTTGTCTCAACTCACAGACAAAAACGGAGATGTCTATCAACCAGATCGGTTTGTGAATACTACAATGGGATCGATTGAATGCCGCATGAAAGCGCCCGATAACATGATGCGCACGTTTAACCTTCACGAACTCAACATAAACTTACAGTTAGAGTATGTCGATAGCGGTGAATTGCGGTTTTTAGGCCGTGAAATTGTCGGGCCGCCCAAAGAAGCGCCGCGTGACTTTGAAACGGATATTTAGATTCAATCGAAAAGCACATTGCATAACGACTATCAATCAACCAAAATAGCCCCTTTTTTAAGGGATGGCGCCGCAGGCGCCTGGGGGGGGGTCACCAGTCAAGGTTGTTTGATTTGGTGCGTTGAAAACACTTTAGTGGTCAGTATCGAACACACGTCCCCGGAGGACAACATGGAACAGGGCCAAAACGAAGCCATGATTCGCGTAGAGAATTTCTGCAAAAAATATGGCGACATAACCGCCGTCAAAGACTTTAACCTGACGATCGAAAAAGGCGACATCTTTGGCTTCATCGGCCCCAATGGCGCCGGCAAGACCACCACCATCCGCTTTTTGGCGACCCTGCTCAAGCCGACCTCCGGATCGGGGTTTATCAATGGCTTCAGCGTCACCGACCACCCGATGGACGTGCGCCGCTCAATGGGCTACATGCCCGACTCGTTTGGCGTGTATGAAGGCATGAGAGTGTGGGAATACCTCGACTTTTTCGCCGCCGCCTACAACATCAAAAAAGACAAACGCGTCAACATCATTCGCGATGTGATCGAACTGCTTGACCTGGGCGCCAAGCGCGACGATTTCGTCGAAGGCCTCTCGCGCGGCATGAAACAGCGCCTCTGTCTCGCCAAGACGCTGGTTCACGACCCGCAGGTGTTGATTCTCGACGAACCTGCCTCAGGCCTCGATCCCCGCGCGCGCCACTACATCAAAGAACTGCTCAAAGAACTGCAGCGCATGGGCAAGACCATTCTCATTTCATCTCACATTTTGGCTGAGTTGGCCGACTGTTGCAACAAAATCGGCATCATCGAACGCGGAACGCTGCTCGCCTCTGGCGACATCAAGAAGATCATGCACCAGGTGCGCGAGGCGATGGTGATTGAGATCGAACTCATTGAGCCAAACAACGACCTCGAAAAGATCCTGTGGGATTTCCCCGGCGTGAAAAACGTCGAACCCATGGGACAGATCACCCGCGTGGAATACATCGGCGAATTGCCTGAAATCACCCGCTTACACAAACTGCTCATTGAGAAAAACATTGATGTGCTGTTTTTCCGCGAAGTGCCCGCCGACCTCGAAGAAGTCTTTATGAAGGTCACCAAAGGCGAGGTAGCGTAAACGCTTACTCATCCAAGACAAGGCGTCTCGTTCCCAACATCGTTCATCTTGAGTCAGACGTCTTAACTTGTTTTATAGTGGTTGCCAGAATTATGTGCGGATTGAGTTTGCGTAACTGTATCTATCGCTGTCCGCCGCGGCGGATACGGGCGCGCTTTACGCACATATTTTTGACAAACGCTCTAACGACGCCAATCGCCTATTTGTCTTCGATTCCGACAGATCCATTCTTCTCAGACGGATCTGACGACGCCGCCAACTGGGGCAACGCGTATGACATTGTTTTAGTCAACGCTGCCAAAGACAACTACAACTGGGATTGCCTCTGGGGGGCCTATTACCGCATAAACGCCTGGGGGCCGGATGGCCGCAATGACTGGGGCGGATGCCGCACTACTCGAAGCGGACGGCAAGGGTCGTTTGGCTGCCCGAACGGCATCCCAAACTTCCAATACCAGATTTCAAACGGCTTGGTTAGCGACGGCGACATTGTTTGGCTAGGGCCAAAAACCGGGCGACGCACCAGCCCTGATTGCAAAGTTCAAAACGCGATCTAATCGAATCGTTGCTTTCTACCAATATACAGGGCGAGTCTCTCTCGCCCTGTTTTTGTTTGCCCTTTTACCACTGAATAGATTTCGGTAAAGTCAAAGTATGAACGACGCGCAATTATCTATCCCAGACGGATGGCATTCACTCTCACAATTGCAACTGCCTTTTCTCGCCGCGCACCAACAATTGCTCGAACTCACCGCGCCTGAGCTGATTTCAGTCACAGAAAAACAACAGCCAACACTGCGCTTGTTAGAAGTAGAATATAAAAACAACACTCCAGTCCACGCGCGGTTTGACCAAAGCGATGAATGTACGCTTGAGCCAGATTCTGATTTCGTTGAGAAGTTCAAAAACAAGGTACTGGAAGTCCAAACAGCCAACCCGCCCATCATCATTGCCGCGGGGTTAGGAACGTTTTTCGAATATCAAGCCATTCAACGGGCCGTTCAATCCATGCCACAGACTGTTGTCCTGGTTCTTGATCAAAATCCGTTGCCGATTGCCATCAATCTTTGTGTCTATGACATGCGCCCTCTAGTGTTAAGCGGCGCCTGGGTGTGGGCGATTGGCGAGCCAATCATCGAAGTCATCTTCGAGCGCGTCAAAGCCCACTCGCTTTTTATGGCGTTTACAAACAACATCGACATTCTCTTTGGTTCGAACGCCCAAGATCAGATAGCCGCCCAAGGCTACGTCCAAGCCTTTCAACGTTGTGTTGAGAAACTCTCGAAGCATTGCAAATCACTAAACCAGGCCTCCCAGGTCTTTCAATCAACTCTCGAACAACAACCGAAGACAATCTCAACCGTCTGGTCATCCGGCTCGATATCAGAATACACCTCGACGCCGATTTTACGGGCGCTTCATCGCGCCCTGAGCTACGCGGGCGTAACCAGCCGGTTCACTGAGTTGCCTCGCGGCAGAACAAGAAAGTATGTCGAGTATGAGGGATTCGTGCGGGCGCAGCCTGATCTCATTTTCAGTGTAAACGACCCGTCTCACAGCGTTGTTCCCCAAGGCAAGTTCCATCGCGCGGTGTGGGTGACCGACGACCCTACCATGCGAAAAAACTTGGATGCGCACCCTACTTACGACCAAGACGAACTGGTGTTTTTCGCCGACCCGGCATACGAAGGCGAACTCAAAAAACAAGGCGTATCACGCAGCGCCCACCTGCCCGTCTTCGCGTTATTAGACCATGAGGGCAACGAGGTGTCTGAGTATAGGTTCCCCATCACCTTTGTTGGCATGATATGGAACTTTAAGCCTTTTCTTGAGGCACTTTCTACTCGCGACAGAGACGTTCTCCTCGAAGCCCACCAATTTGCTCTCGACTCAGGCTCAGGAACCATCGGCTTGCGCGCCTGGTGGTCACAGCGTGAGATTTCACAGACGTTAGTGCAGTCCGCCCAGCGCTACTTCGAGGTCAGCGGGCGCTCGTTTCACGAAAACGCAGGCGCGTTGACCTATTTGACCTACATGCTTGACATCGACTCACGCCGCAGACAAATGGCCGAAGCGCTTCTGCCGCTGGGGCTGCATGTGTTTGGCAACCGTGACTGGTTATCGATCTTGGGAGACCAATACGCCGGGCGCTATCACGGGTTCGTCCCCTATGACCGCTTGGGCGATGTCTACCGCTCAGCGAACATTGTGATTGGAATCCATAGCCTGCAACTACCGGGCAGCATCAACATCCGCGATTGTGACGTCCTTCGCGCAGGCGGCTGCCTCTTAACCGACCCGGTGAGTGGGATGACGGAAGACGCAATCTTGTCCGGGCGCGATTGCGTCACCGCAACCACGCCGCAAGAATTCGCCGACGCCGCGCAAGAATTATTAACAAATCACGAAAAACGAAACCAGATTCGAGTGCAAGGCCAAAAAACCATCGAGGCGGCTTTCCTCCCCCAACACCGGGCGAATTTGATTCTTAGCGCACTACAATCATAAGTTTATATACAACAACCTTGAGGTTCTTCCGATATTTGAGTACTTCCCTTGCTGGATGACCTGGAATTTGGTCAA
>CAZKYC010000055.1:0-30218 GCA_964556895.1 uncultured bacterium
GTGTCTGAAAATTTTAATTCAATTTGAGAGAGCGTATCCAAATTCCGGATGAGCCAAAAACCAGATAAATTAAGTAACAATGGTGATTGTTGCTACTTCTTTACTAACTTACTGGTACATTTGTATTTACTGAAACAAAACCCTGAATGTTGAGCCGTGGTCGGGTTGGCTTTCGACCTCAAGTTTGTAGCCCAAAAGTTGACAAAGCGACCAAGTGATTGATAGCCCCAGCCCTGTTCCGCCATACTTTCGCGCAGTGGTGTCGTCAGCCTGTTGGAACGATTCAAAGATATTCGGCAGGCGCTCCGGCGGGATGCCGATGCCTGAATCCAGAACTTCGAGCGAGACTGGCGCCCCGGTTTTTTCGTCTGCCACAGCACGAATCACAACCTCGCCCTCGTCGGTGAATTTGACCGCATTGCTGACCAGATTCATGAGAATCTGCCACAACTTGGCGTAGTCGCTTTCGAACGGTTTGATGGTTTCAGGGATCACTGTCACCAGACGAATGTCTTTCTGGCTCACCTGGCTTTCGATTTGTTCAGTTACCTGGCCAACGAGTTTGTGGAGATCGACGGGCTTGCGTTCGACCGCCATGCGTCCCGCTTCGATTTTTGATAGATCTAAGATGTCATTGATAAGCGACAACAGATGAAGCCCGCTGGTGCGGATGCGGTTGATGTAATCGAGGTCTTGGTCGACTAGGTTTTCATATTTATTTTTCAGCAGTAGTTTTGAAAACCCGATGATCGAGTTAAGCGGCGTGCGCAGTTCATGGCTCATAACCGCCAAGAAGCGGCTCTTGGTCTGGTTGGCGATGACCGCTTCTTCTTTGGCGCGAATCAATTCATATTCCGCGCGTTTGCTTTCGGTCACGTCTCGAAGGATGCTGCGCGCTTCGACTGGCTGGCTGTTTTCAAAGCGGCAGTTGACGTTTCCTGAAACCAGGATGCGCTCGCCTTTCTTTGACATCATGGTGGTTTCCATGCTGTCATACACCCCGCCCTGCAAGACTTCTTCAAACATGCTGCGATAGTCGTCCTGACAATCGAGCGCGATAGTGTGGAAGATGCTCAGGCGGTCGAGTTCCTGGTCGGTGTAGCCCAGCTTATCGCGCCAGGCTTTGTTGACATATAGAATGCGTCCGTCGGGCGCCACGCTTTGAATTAAATCGCTGGCGTTGTCGAAGAAATCTTGCAGCCGCTCTTCGCTGTCTGTGAGGGCTTTTTCGGCGTTCTTGCGTTCGGTGATAAATTCAACAAACAAAATGATGCCGCCGACTTCGACCTCAGTGGCAAACCAGGGGCGCGCTTCCCATCGCAGCCATTCGAGGCTGCCCGAGCGAGAGAGAAAGCCTTCTTCTTCTTCGCCTTGTTGCATGGCGCCTTTCAGGCAGGCGTTTTTGATAACTTCCCAACGAGAGCGCAACGGCGGGAACATCTCGAAGGTTGTCGGCCCCAACATGTCATTGGGCTTCAGTTGAAAATCGTCCATCCAGCGTTTGCTGTATAGTAGGTAATTCATTTCGCGGTCAAACATAGCGATAGGGGCGGGCGCATTGTGGACAAATTGGCGCAGAAGATCTTGGGCTTGTTCTCGTTCGGCGATTTGACGGCGTAATTCGGCAGTGGTTTCTTCGAGCTCTTGGGTGCGAATCTCTAATTGCTTTCGCGTCAATTCAATTTCGGTCATGCGATCATATTCACGGTTAAACGAACGCAAGCGAATCGAGAGAATGACCCCGCCAATGACCCCCGTGATCAATAACATGAAACCAAAGTGCAGCCATTCGCCGTGACTCTCTGACATGATGGCATCCACAAGCCAAGTGATAAACGAACTTAAGACCAAGACGCCAAACGAAGTGTATGTAAACATCAGGCATGACGCAACCAGAATAATCAAAACCAAGTAGGCCGTATGTTTGGGGTCGTCCATCAACACAAACGACGGGAACACATTGACCAAGACTAACAGGCCAAGAACACACCCGATTGAATGAGCCCATTGGGGAGGCGGCGAAATTGAATTAAACACCCACGCCAGCCCCGCCATTAAAACCATAAATAAAAAATCAACCATCAATAAAAAGGGCAAAATTGAGGCGGGATATAAAAAACTATCAAAACAGACAAACAAAAAATAGACGATGCTTAACCCTAGAGCGCTTGGCGGCAGCATCTCTAACGCCCTATGGTCAAGTTCGATTTTTCGGGCCCTTAGTTTGGTTGTGGCATCAATAGATTGGCTTGAAAATTGATTCATGTATCTACATTTGGACGCAATCAAATGAACACAATATATCTCTGTGATTTTAGCATACTTATGTATTGCATTTAAGAAAAGATATGCTGTTCGCTTTGACGGGGGCTGTCTCCCTGTTATTTCGTTTAATTCTGAGTATTCTTTTTACACAAATTTCTATACCCAGGGAAACATACTATGACAGCCCATGTAAATGATAATGCCTATATGCAGATGAAGTCATCTTCAGACTGTATTGAAAAGAGCCAATCTGAACCTGTGATCGTGTTTAAACACAGTTCGAGTTGCCCCACTTCGACCTACGCCAAGCGCGAGATGGACGCATTCATCAAGACCAGTGGCGTCACCGTCTATTTAGTAATTGTTCAAGACCAGCGTCCCTTGTCGAATGAACTCGTCGAAACACTCAAAATCAAACATGAAAGCCCCCAAGCGCTCTGCATTCAAAATGGTGAAGTCAAAAGCCATTTCAGCCATTACGACATCACTCAAGACAACTTAAAAAACGCACTGCAGTAGTCTACTGCCTGAATGTCTAATCCGAACCAATCATATGACAGCCTGATTGTCGGCGGCGGCGTCATCGGTTTGATGACCGCCTATGAATTGCTTCAGCGCGGCAGTCGCGTCGCACTCATAGACCGCCAGGCCATCGGCCAAGAGTCGTCATGGGCGGGCGGCGGCATCTTGTTCCCGGTTGACCCCGGCCAGTTGTGTGATGCGGGCATGAAACTAGTCACCTGGTCGCGAAAACAATACTCCACAATCGTTAAAAACTTACTTGAAGAGACCGGGACGGATTCTGAGCTCATCCAATCTGGGTGTGTGGTCAAAGACAATGGCCAAGGAGACGCCATCATTGAATGGACACGGTCACATGGTCTTTCACCAAAACGGGTCAATGATCAAGAAGCGTCTGAGATCGCCCCAGCGTTGAGGCAAGGCTTTGGGGGCTCCATCTGGCTTCCAGGCATTTCACAGGTACGAAATCCGCGCCTGCTGCAAGCATTGAAAGAAAGCGTAATTCGTCAGGGCGCCGATTTGTATGAACACTTTTCTCTCAATCAGATCGCGATCAAAAACAATCAGGTTACAGGCGTGTGTTGTAAAGAGATCAACATTCACGCCAAGTCTGTCATCATCACCGCTGGCGCCTGGACGGACGAACTGATGAAACCATTGGGGATTGCCCTCAATATCGAGCCGGTTCGCGGACAGATGGTTTGTTTTCGCTCTACCCCCGGCTTGTTGGCGCCCATCGTTATGGAAGGCGACTATTATGTAATCCCCAGAAAAGACGGCCGCATTCTCGCGGGCAGCACAGTCGAGCGGGTCGGGTTTAATAAAGAGACTACAGAAGACGCGTTACATACGTTACGCGATGCGGCGGTTCGAATGGTTCCCGAGTTAAACAACGCGCCAGTCGAAGCGCACTGGGCAGGACTTCGGCCCGGCAGCCCAGACGGCGTCCCCACCATCGCGTCTCACCCAGAGATTAAAGGGGTATTTATCAACGCGGGCCATTTTCGCAACGGCCTGGTCATGGCGCCTGCGTCAGCGCGGCTCATGGCTGAACTTGTTTTAGGGGTAGAGCCGACATTTGACCCAAAGCCTTACAGCGTTTCGTAAAGCGGTCTCAATCTAAAAAGTCATGGATAGAGAGCAGAGTTTCCCTATTTTGGCGAGCGGATCTAGCGATGAGTGCGACTCTGGGAGCGCCTGTGCAAATAGGCCCAAAAGCCCGCACTGAAGCGATCAGAGTTACACCCATCCCTTCGTGTAACATTCAACTAATTAAAAGCGGCTTATACTTTGGCTATGTATCTCACCCGCCGGCAATCAGCGGCACGTTTGGTACATTCCCGCCCCAACGGCCGATATCGCCCCTACTGATCAAACCATTGCTGGGGTGATAGACACGGTTCAAAGCGCCTTGGTCGTTGCCCGCCGTGCGCTGAACATACACCCACTCGATAGCGTCTTGGTTGCGGTCAGGCCCCCAGCTGGCGAGACAATAGCCGGGCGTGCTTAAATCTTCACGCCCGATGTTATTGATCCAATTGTTAGGACCGTCATTTTCATAAAAATAATTGAAGTACAGATAGCTTTCTTTGTTGTTGCCGGTGTTGCCCTGTTCCGCTTTAAAAATGTCGCGGAACCCAACAGTCGTCATATAGGGGGTTGGCGTAGTCAGACCAATCAAATCAACCGTCAGGTGTGACACATTCATTGGATGTTTGTTGTAATCTAAGAAATACATGTCAATGCCGGTTGATAAAGCGCGCAGGTCGCTGTTGGTGCGGGCGATTCGGGCGCGGATTTGCGCATTCAAGAAGTTCGGCACAGCGATGGCTGCCAATATACCGATAATCGCGACGACGATGAGCAACTCAATTAAGGTAAAACCAAATGTACGTTTTCTCATCCTATTCCTCATTATACTTAAAGTATGACCTCAAAAAATTGAAGCATTCCACAGGGAGATTAGAGGCGTTTGTGCTAGTATTTTCAATCAGATTCGGCAACACTATGTTCACACACAATTTCTATAATAGGAAGGGGCATTATGGAACGGCGTACATTTTTAACCACTGCCGCGACGGTAGGCGCCGCGATGACGGCTAGCCATTCGAGCGCATCTGAGACAACCCAAAAGGCGCAACTGAAATTCTCGTGTCAAGAATGGGTATTGCCCTACAAGACGCTCGAACAAAAGGTCGCGTTTATGAAAGAACACGGCATCGTCGGCCTGGAGCCAAGCGGCAAAGGCCTCGACAAGCGCGTCAGCCAATACCAAAACGCGTTCAAAGGCTCTGACATTACCATCAGCGCAATCTGCGCCGGGTTTGACGGCGTCATCATTTCTGACAAGCCCGACGTGCGCGAGCGCGCGATGAAGTCAATGAAATCGATTCTCGACGCCGCTGGCGAACTTGGCTCGACCGGATTGATTATTGTTCCAGCGTTTAATGGACAGACCGAACTCAGCCACGTCGGCGGACGCTATTTATTGATCGACCAATTGGGCGAATTGGGCGACCACGCCGTCAAAGCGGGCACGCGCATCCTGCTCGAGCCGCTCAACCGCCGTGAATCATGGTTCCTTCGCCAGTTGTCTGACGCCGCCGCCATCTGTGAAGACGTCAACAACCCCGGCATTCACATGATGGGCGACTTCTATCACATGGGCGTCGAAGAACCCTGTGAATATTCAGCCTTCATGAGCTGCCGCAAGTACCTTCATCACGTCCACCTGGCCAGCCGGCCGAGGCGCAAACAGCCGGGGTATGACCCTAACGACGACTTTCGCCCCGGGTTCAAAGCGCTCAAAGAGATCGGCTACCAGGATTTCTGTAGTTTTGAATGCGGCATCGAAGGCAAAGGCGAAGTCGAAATCCCCAAATCAATGGACCTGCTGCGCAAGCAGTGGGCCGAAGCCTAGCAAAAAACTCGCGCCGCCGGGCAAACAACTATCCCGGCGGCGTTTCTCTACTCAGGTGTAAATCGAATGCCATACCGTTTGTTAGCGTTTGTTTTTCTTGGCCTGGTTCTGGTTCTTTCCTCATTCAATAACCACCCAGAGCAAGGCGCGACAAATATGAAAGAGAACCACTCATCTATTTCACTGTCGCCATTGATCAAGATCGCAACCATTCAGCGGGATACGGGCCTGAAAGAGTTGTCAGGTCAAATCGCCACGGCGCGGCAAAACGAATTTTGGGGCTTTAACGATAAAAACAATGATCCTGAATTGTTTCGCTTTCGCCCCAATGGCAGCGTCATTCAAACCATCAAACTTGATTCAATTAAGAACGACGATTGGGAGGCGATTGCGCGTTACAGCGACGGCTCTCTATTGATCGGCGGCGTCGGCGACAACAACCGCAAGAAAGACGATTATGAAATTCATCAAATTAAAGAACCCGGCCCTTCAACAACAATCATCAAAAAGGTCGAGTCCTATAAATTCACTTACCCTGACAAACAATCACACAACTGCGAAGCAATGTTTGTGATGGGCGACGCGATCTACCTCATAACCAAAGATGAACCCTCTCCAGAAGCAAAAACTCAGATTTACCGCGTTGATTCACTGAAGAAAAGAGGCAAGTCCAACGCGAAATTGGTTGGCGCCTTACACGCGCCCGGCGCTGTCACTGGCGCGGCCTACGATGAAGACAAAAATTTATTGGCCGTTCTGACCTACAGTCACATTCATCTATTCAAGATTGCGACTGACAAAGACATGCTGTCGCCTCCAGCGTTCTCAATGGCGATTCAACTGGGGCAATGCGAGGGCGTCTGTTTTTACCGGGATGAATTGATCATTTCCAATGAAGACGGCGAGTTATGGGCGGCGAAGATCGAGATGAATGAAACATAGGCTTGCGCTTGCCTCGATGAGATGAATTGCTACAATTTTCGACTACCACGAGATGAGTTAGGTATATGACCACGCCCAACCCCGAACAGTTTCAAGCCATCCAAGACGCCGTCGACGGCATCGCCCCCGAATCAGCCGCCAATGACGACCCCATCGGCGCCGAGACCCTGCGCCGCATCTATAAACTCAACAACCTCAACCGCTGGATGTGGTCGCGCATCGACCCCTGGGTGGGCCAGCGGGTGATGGAGGCGGGCTGCGGCGTCGGCACCATGACCGCGTTTTTGCTTGACCGTGAATATGTCTGCGGCGTTGACCTGAACGAACAACACCTCGACGAGTTACAAACAAAACTGGGCCAGCCTGAAAACCTCGACACCTTTCAAAGCGACCTTCAAGACCCCAAGTTGGCCCAACTCGCTGAGAAAAATCTAGACACCATCGTCTGCCTGAACGTACTTGAACACATCGAAGACCACGACGCCGCCCTCGATAACTTTCACGCCGCCTTGCGGCCCGGCGGGCGGCTTGTCTTGCTTGTACCCGCCTATCAAGCGTTGTATGGAACTCTCGACCTGGGCTTGTCTCATTTTCGCCGCTACGGCAAGCGCGGCCTGCAAGACCTTCTCAAGTCACACAACCTGAACCCGATCAATCATCGCTATCTAAATATGTTTGGCATCATCGGCTGGTGGTTAAATGGAAGAGCCTTAAAGCGAAACCTGCTGCCCTCAGGCCAGCTCAACGTATACAACGCGTTGGTGCCGCTCTTCATGGCGATTGAAGACCTGACCGGCCCGCCCTGCGGCCTGTCACATGTAATTATTGCAGAGAAGGAACCTCGCCAGCCAAGATAAAAAAAACCCGTTACGCCATAACCGCCGGCGCTTCTTGGCGCCTATCTCACTTTTAACAACAACATAATTCCATTGTGAAACGATGGGTGGCCATTGTTTGCGGTCAATTGGTCAAGAACGATTTCATACTCGGTATGATGTTTCACGAGAAAGTCCAACGTCGCCTTGCGTGGATCAATCACGTTGGTGTCATCAACCAGAATAAATGAATGTTTCAGCAAGTGGGGGTGCGCCAGTTCCAGCGATTCATATTGATATTCATAGTCGTGCATGCCGTCATAAAAATAAAATGAAATTGGCTGTTTGTGGATATTTTTAAAATAGTCTTGATATTTCATTTCATGAAATGCTGATTTTTCATGTTTGAATTGTTCGTAAACGTGATAAAACTCTTCTTTGGGGAACTGGAACTGTTCAAAACTATCAACGCCGATTGATTCCCGCTCCTCATTCAACATGCCGGCTAACAGGGTATACCCCTTCCAGGTGCCTATATTTAGGTAACAGCCGCCTTCAGGCATGATTTGGGTCAGCTTGTAGATCAAATATCCGACGGCGATGGTGGACATTTTTTTCACTGTCCTCAGTCGCAGCAACTGGTCCCATGCGTCAGGGTCATTCTCAATTTTCACAATCAGTTCATCTAAGAAAAACACTTTATTTTGAGAAAACTGGGCCGTGACGATGTGTTTTGCGCATTGTTCGAACACATCAATGTGATTAATTTCAATATTGTTGAAAATTTCATGCACGCGCTTTTTTAATTGATTTGAGTTCATAATAAATTGGTTCCTAGTCGTGGCGCCATTCAGGGCTTTCGGCCAAACCAAAGAGGCCGGATTTCCATAAGCGCGATTGATATTGTCCCCAAAAACGGTACGGCGTAAATGGAATAATAAAACTCACAAGCGTCCAATCAAACCATGGGCAGTATATCAACGATTTCATCATCGAGCAATTGCGCGTTGAACCACAAAATTTTTAGTTGCCCTTCAAGAGTTCATCTAATTGGTTGGCCTTTTCAAGCGCCTTAACTGCGCCTTCTTGGTCGCCGGTTTGTTCAAGCAGCTGCGCCAGCTGGCGGTAATGGCCCGGATAGACCGGGTTTAGTTCAACAACCCGCTGCTGTGCTTTAATAGCCTTGTCTATATCGCCCATACGTTGATAGAGTTTTGAAAGATACACATGCACCTGATGGTTTTCTTGATACTGAAGCGACTGCAATAACGCTTGCTTGGCGTTTTCGTTCCACCCTTGTTGAATATACCGTGCGCCCAACATCACATAGGTCTGGTGATGAAACGGGTTCCAAAAGCGGGCGTCTTCTAAATATCTAATCGAGGCGAGCCCCTGTGACCCCCGCCCTTGGCGCAGAGCGCGCTCAGCAAGAATGGGTGTGTATGAATAGGCAATCACAACAACGGCGCAGAAAACCGCCAGCGCCTTCATCCAACGGGGCGGCTGTGTTTGACTCAATTGGGACTTGTCTGGATTCACTAAAAACGACGCCAATACAACGCACACCAACGCGCTGGCGGGCAGATGAAACGGAAAACTCGACATCGAATGGACGATGACAACCCATACCCCCGCGTAGGCCCCCCAAGCGAACCACGGCGCCCCGCTCTCTCGCCTGAGCCGCCGAGACGCAGCGGCCATCCACACAACAGCCAACCAGGCGACCGCCAGGCCGCCTAACGGCCCGGCTTCGGCGGCGCTTTCCATCAATTGAAAGTGGGGCTGATCAACCGGGATCACATAATTGCGGTCGTGAGGCCTTCCGTAGCGCTGGTAGTTCAGCCCCTGGTAATGGATGTGCACCGTTAAATAATTCTTAAACCCAATCCCAACGAATGGTTTCTCCTGCATCATGATCTTGGTGGTAAGCCAATTGAACCGCCGGGCGCCGACGCCGCTGGTCCATTGCGGCGACGCTTTGGCTTCGGCATACAGAGATCCACCGTGGCTGTTGTATGGATTGTCAAGCAAGTACCACCCCACTGATGAAGCCGCGACAGCAACGAACAGCGCTATGCGTATAAGAGAAAGTTTGACTTGCGGTCGAACGAAAAAGAACGTGGAAGGAATGACAACGAATAGCGTCAGGAGCCCTAGCGTCGCGCCGACGCAGAATGTCACCGCCAGGCAGGCGAAAGACAATCCGAGAGAAATGCCTGCGAGGCCGATCTCCCACCATTTGGCGCCGGGGCGCAGCCCCAACGCGGCGATCACAGGGATACAGTAAGACAGATAGCCGCCCAAAAAATTGGGATTGCCAAGCGTCGCGATGACTTTGGCCCGCCAATCGCGCACGCCTCCGCTGTAATCAAATAAGTCAATGCCGTAATCTTGAAGAATGCCATACGCCGCCAACAACGCGGCGGTGGATGCGAGTATCCAGGCCACCGCGCGCGGCGAGCCGCCAATCGACCACAGGCGGCGAAAGGCGTAAAACAGGCCCACAAAAATCAAAACCATCCCGTAAAATCGAAACTGGCTGGGCGAAATGTAATTCAGAATCAGTGAAATGAAATAGATGGCCAGCAGCGCGGCGATGGGCCAATCAAGTTCAGATGGGGCGAGTTTATTTACCCCTCTTCGCCACACAATCAGTGCGAACCAAACCATTGCCAGGCATGTAATCCAAGTTACTTTGCCGAGAATAAACGAGTCTTCGGTGTCAGGCGTCAGAATAAACGGGGTGGTCGCCAGCAAGCCATAGGCAAGCCGCCGTTCCCATTGATGAAATGACTCGTTGGCTGTCTCTTTCACTCGTTTTCAACCTCCAACCTGATCTGCATAACAAACCCCTTGGGCACATACATTTGATACGATTCGGCAACCGCAGACCGGTCTAGCGGCGTTTTTTCAATCATCGTTATGTTGGCCTTGGCGCCCCACGACGGCGGCAACGGATACGACGGGCTGTACACGTCCCCACGCAGTAACAATGGCTGGACGATCGTGCTCCAGGCGTCGTCATGCCAGGCTTGTTGTGACGCTGATGGCGCGTCGCCGCGCATCTTCAACCCCAACGCCAATTGGTGGTTCACTTGTTGGCGATACCAGTCTAAATAGAGAAAGCCGCACCCCACCAGACTGTTTAACTCACCACGGCCTTCAACAATTTGTTGATACTGCAATGGATTTATTTCGTTATCCGCTGTGGGTTCAAATACCCCCGTCAAAATCGGGGCGCCTTCAGGCGTGTTTCGCCAGACGGTCTCAGCAAAGCGATAGGGCTGCCAATCATTGAAAAGAATGAAACGGCTCGCGCCCGCTTCGAACGATATGGGCAACGCGTTGCTGTGTCGTTTGACGTATTCTTGCAGCCCCTTCTCGCCTTCCCAGCGAATCCAAAAGGGCATGACGCAGAACAAGACCAACCCAGCAGAGACCAAAGATATGATCGAGCATTTCAGTTCAAGCGAGTGAAGCCAAACCAGCGTCTGCGCCAACCCAAAACTTAACGGAATCGTAAAAAGCAACAACACCGGAGAATAAAAGACCGTCCAATCGCCGACGACGTATAGCATCACAAAAACAATGTGGATCAGGCTTAGAACTAGGGTGAAGATCCCCAACCAGCGCAATCGCGCAATCATCACGCCAAAGCCAAATAGAATCCAAAGCGCCAAGACGCTATAGCATAAGAAAGGCAGCGAAAGGTAATAGTACAACCGCGCCCAGCTGGCGTTTTGCGCCCAAAGCGCCAGGCCGTTTTTTAATACGCCCGCGTAGAGTTCGCCGCTGATAAGCGCATATAACCGCTCCAAGGTTTGCGGGTTATACCAATTGATCGCCGGGCCAGCCGATGCGCGAATGGGGAAATACAACAAGAACGATAACGGCGCAATCAACCCAGCAAAAGCAAATAGATAGGATGTTCGTTTGATCTGAATTGTCTTCGCGCTGATACCCACTGGCGTATACAACCGAATCACAATTACAACTATGACCGCAAGAATAAGAAACAACGCCATACGGTGATGGACCAGCTGTAATCCCATAATCAAACACAACCAAACCAAACACGGTTGAGGCGAATAAACAAACAGAAATAAGAGTCGAAGCGTTATTACATACAGTAAAATAAACATCGCGTACACTTCGGTTTGGGTCGCTGTCGGCCAAATGATTGGCGTCAAGCTAAGACTGACAACCGACAGCGCGGCGGGAAAATGGCTTGCGACAACGCGAGTTCCATAGACAGTTGATAGTGCGTTGCGTAAAAATGAATACAACACCCAAAGCGAAATGGACAGACAAACCGCCGAAAACAAATGGCCGCGAAAGGCGACCGAACCGAACGGCAGCCATTGAAACCCATGCAGCAACAGCATATAGAGTGGGTAGCCGGTCGGGTGAGGCACGCCCAACACCCAGGCTGAGGCGGCCAGCTCGGGGCCGTCGCCCCAAGTGATATCTTGAGGAAGCGCAAACATGAACACAACCAGCGACGCCAGCGCCAACCCCGGCCCTACCCAGTCTGTTGACTGGCGCGAGTTGGCTGGTTTGGCGGCGTTTTTCTCAATCCTCACGTCGGCGCTTTGCTTCCCCATCTTGCTCAATCCATTCGGCCAACTGGGCGAGGCCCCGTTTGGCGACAAAGGCGCAAACCTATGGAACCTGTGGTGGGTTTATTATGCCGTGTTCGAACAACAAGTCTCACCCTTGTGGAGCGGCATGGTATTTTATCCCCACGGCGCTGACTTGCGCTTTCATACACTATCGTTGGCGAACGGCCTCATCGCCGCGCCGCTGACCTCCCTGGCCGGACCTGTTATTTCCTATAACGTTTTATTTGTTGTCTGGACAATCTTCACTGGCGTTTTCGCCTCTCTGTGGGCGCGCGGCCACAGCGCCAGCCTCTACGCCGCCGCCCTGGTGGGGGTGATCGCGGCGTTTTCGCCCTACCGAATGAACCACCTCATACATCTCAATCTGTTTTCGACCGCCTGCGTGTTTTGCGCGTTTTGGTTTTGCGACCGCATGGCGAACTCACCCAACAAGTTCTATACGACACTTTTTTGCCTGGCATGGGCCTGGACAGCTCTCACCGATTGGTATTACGCCATCTTCGTTGGGGTGTATTGGATGGCTCGCTGTCTGTTTTCGTTAAAAATAAGTAATCTGGCAAAGCGGCTGCCAACTTTCGTTGCGCCAGTGATTGTAATGAGTGTGTTGGTCTATCTGTATTTTTTCTTGGGCGCCAGCCAACGCACTGTGATTGAAGCCGATTCGGTCCCCGTCCATGTCGCCGCCTTTTGGTCGTTTGATTTGTTGCACCTGATTACTCCAATCTGGACGCTGGGAGAGTTTATACAGTTATCGAATGAACCAGAATTTCTCATTCATCCTGGAATTTTCATTTTGGGGTTGGCGATCTGGGGCGCGGTAAGCATTAGACACATACAATCAAAACCGTTTCTTCTCATCTGCGCGGGAATGTTTTTCTTTCTATCGCTTGGCCCGATGGTCCAGTTCAACAAGTCAACACTTGAAATAGCAGAATTTCCGCTCGTCTCTCCGACGCTTGTTTATTCGGTCACGCCGATGTTTGACTCCATGCGGGTCTTTACCCGGTTTGCGTATGTGGGCTTCGCGATTCTGTCAATTTTCGCTGCACTTCGGCTGGAAGGTTTCATCAATTTACTCATCTCGCCCCAACTTCGAATGACAGCATGGGTTGGAACCGCAGCGCTGTTCCTCATCGAAACGGGGTATCAATATCCTACTATTGAACGTTATCAGCTTCCTGAACAAATCGTTCAGGATATCAACACCCCGGTCTTTCAGTCGACCCTGTTAAACTCACGCTATAGCGGCCTGGCGATGTATCACCAAACCATCCATCAGCAACCTATCGCAGTCGCTGAATTTTCTAGACTTGGAGGATACAAGCAGCACTATTTAGCAAAGTATCGCCTTTTCGAGGCCGTTTCCTCTGCATTATCCAAAGAACCATACTCCAATCAAATTAACGCATTACCGGACGACCTGCCGTTACCTTTCGAGACGATGATCGTCTACACTCACAGATACAATGACGCACCTGACGAGATCACCATCCATTGGCCAGACCAATCGACACAAACAATTCGGTTCATGAATATTCATTAAATATCTGACCCAAAAAACACAATCAACATATATAGCAGTGACTCGCATCGTACACTACATGGTCTTCTTTTTGCTTGACTTATTTGGATTTCCATTTACCATAAATGGATACTCCAATTTCGTATCAAACGATTCGGCAGCCGGAACATTCAACGGCGCAACGTAAGACAGAACCTATAGGCGAAACCGAGGGCGCCCTCAACACCCTATCACTTGAGGACGCCGTCTTTTTCTTTTTTTTAAGACTTTCAATAAAGGATACGCGGCCTTGTTTAACCGAACAGTTTTATTTTATGGCATTTTATTAGTGATCATCATTGTGATCGTCAGTACGATGCAGTCTCCTCAAAAAGACTCGTGGTCGTACTCGAAGTTTAATTCCATTCTTGAAAACCCCGACGCAAGCACCATCACCCTGCTCAGCGCCCAAGTCAGCCAGAACAAAGTCGAGGGAAAATATATCGACAGCACGGCGGAAGAAAACCAGGCGCCGCGGCAATACAGCACCGAAATCATTGCCAGCATTCAAGGCGAAAGCCTCGACGCCAAACTCTTGGCCTATAGCGAAGTTAACCCCAACTTTGAAATCAAAGCCAACCCCGAAAGCGGTTGGATGTTTGGCCTGATGACGTCTCTCTTACCGATTCTGTTGTTAATCGGCGTGTGGTTTTTCATCTTGCGCCAGATGCAAATGGGCGGCAGCAAAGCAATGTCGTTCGGAAAGAGCCGCGCCCGCCTCAACAGCGACGGCAACACCAAAGTGACCTTCTCTGATGTTGCGGGATGCGACGAGGCCAAAGAAGACCTCCAAGAGATCGTAGAATATCTCAAAGACTCACACCGCTTTCAAAAACTGGGCGGCAAGATTCCGCGCGGCGTATTGCTTCACGGCCCTCCGGGCACAGGCAAGACCCTGCTCGCCCGCGCGGTCGCAGGCGAAGCCAACGTGCCCTTCTTTAGCATCAGCGGCTCTGACTTTGTCGAAATGTTCGTCGGTGTGGGCGCTTCGCGGGTCCGCGACTTGTTTGAACAAGGCAAAAAACATTCGCCCTGCATCATCTTCATGGACGAAATCGACGCGGTCGGGCGCCAACGCTTCGCAGGCGTGGGCGGCGGCCACGACGAACGCGAACAAACCTTGAACCAGCTGCTGGTCGAAATGGACGGCTTCAACAGCAATGATGAAGTCATCCTCATCGCGGCGACCAACCGCCCTGACGTACTTGACCCGGCGCTGCTGCGACCCGGCCGCTTTGACCGCCAGATCATTATTGATCTGCCCGACCTGTCTGGCCGCGAAGGCATCTTGAAAGTCCACTCTCAAAACGTGGTCATCTCCAAAGATGTTGACATGAAAGTCGTTGCGCGGCGTTCGCCGGGCTTCTCTGGCGCCGACCTGCATAACACCATCAACGAAGCCGCCCTGATGGCCGCCCGTAAAGGCAAAGACTCGGTCGAAATGGAAGACCTCGAAGAAGCCATCGAACGGGTCACCGCCGGCCCCGAACGCAAAAGCCGCATGATTAGCGACAAAGAAAAGAAAACCGTCGCCTATCACGAAGCGGGCCACGCCCTGGTCGGTCTCGAAATCGACGAAATCGACCCCATTCACAAGGTGTCAATTCTCCCGCGTGGACGGGCGCTGGGATATACCATGCACCTGCCGCTCGAAGACCGCTTCTTGACTTCCAAGAAAGAACTCTCCGCCAAGATGGCGACTCTCCTCGGAGGCCGCGTCGCTGAAGAAATCATTTTCGGCGACATCACCACAGGGGCGCAAAACGACTTGGAACGCGTCACCACCATCGCCCACAAGATGGTCTGTAACTTCGGCATGAGCGACAAACTCGGCCCTCTCACCTTTGGCGCAAACGAAACCCAGGTATTTCTGGGCCGCGACTTTTATAAAGACCGTGAGTATAGCGAAGAAATCGCCTTCGAAATTGATAAAGAAGTGCGGCAGTTGGTTGACGAATGTTACCATCGCAGCAAAAAAATTCTCGAAACCAACCACGACTGTCTTGATGCGCTGGCGATCGCGCTGTTAGAACGAGAAGTGTTGTCGGCTGATGAAGTCAAAGACCTGATCAAAGATACCAAGTCAGCCCGAAACGGCTCGGATGCAGCGAGCGCGAAACCTGAATCCACCGAACCCGGCGAGACACCCGTTGTGAGTAATACAAGAATCCCTGACAGCGCGCCGCAATCAGACGCGAACAACCCTGCTGGCCCAAATCAGTAACCTTCGCGCCGCTGCGGCCTTGCTGCAGCGGCGTTTTATTTTCGCTTACACGGCCCCAAAGAGAGAACACGATTGAACTCGGCCTGTGCATCCCTACGCGCAACACAATCCACTGGCCAGTGGCAATGCCGCGACCATCAATTGGCCTGGGGGCGGCGTACGCTCATTATGGGCGTGGTCAATGTCACCCCAGATTCATTCAGCGACGGCGGCCAGTTTTTTCAACCATCCAAAGCGATTCGCCAGGCTGAACGGCTCCTTGAGCAAGGCGCCGACATCATCGACATTGGCGGCGAATCTTCACGCCCTGGCGCTGGCCCAGTCCCAGTCAATGAAGAACTCAGGCGGGTATTGCCTTCGATTGAAGAACTCGCGGGCCGCCAAGGCGCCGTGGTTTCAATTGATACGGTGAAATACGAAGTCGCCGCCCGCGCGCTCGATGAAGGGGCGTCGATCATCAACGACATCAGCGGGCTGCAGCAAGAACCGCGATTCGCCGGTTTGGCGGCCCAATCGGGCGCGGGCCTGGTCGTTATGCACATGCGCGGCACGCCGCGCGACATGCAGACCATGACAGATTATGACGATATCGCGGGCGAGGTGCGCTTGTTTTTTGAGACGCAGATTGATTTCGCCAAACAACAAGGGGTTGCCCACCAACAGATTGCCATTGATCCTGGAATTGGGTTTAGCAAAACCGCCCAGCAAAACTTGACTTTGATTCAACGCGCGTCTCAATGGATGTTACCTGATGTTGCGATCTTGATTGGCCCATCGCGCAAGTCGTTCATCGGCGCGGTCACTGGCGCCGAGGCCGCCAATCGCGAATGGGGAACAGCAGGCGCAGTCGCAGCCTGCGTCATGAATGGAGCGCACATTGTCCGCGTCCATCACGTCGAGGCCATGCGAGACGTGGTTGATGTCATCGACGCTATACGCAGCGAGACGCTGCTAAATGAAGCGTAAGGAGAGATCGCCATCCAATCGTTATGGATGAACATCTTTGGAATTGACCCGGCCCGTGGGTTGGCGGAAATCGCCATCCTGTGGTTGATCTTTTATCTGGCGCTGAAATCCATTCGCGGCACCAGGGCGTTTCATGTATTTCAATTTTTGATCTTTTTGTTTTTGGGTACTTACCTTTCGAAGCGACTCGATTTGTATACCGTCCACTGGTTTCTTTCGACCGCCCAGGCGCCGATCTTTGTCGGGCTGGTAATTCTTTACGCTCCAGAGCTGCGCCGTTCGATGTCAAAACTCACCCAAACCCGCTTTTTCAGAAAATCGCGGCGCTCTCACGACCCCATCATGGTCGAAGCCGCCAAAGCGACGCAGACGCTGTCTCGCCGCCACATCGGCTGCCTGGTCGTGTTTGAGCGTTCAACCAGTTTGCAGGGGTTTATCGATACGGGCATCAGCCTCGACAGCCTGGTTTCGTCTGAATTATTGGTGTCGATCTTTTCGCCGCTGACCCCGCTTCATGACGGCGCAGTCATCGTTCGCGAAGGCCGAATCGCCGCGGCCGCCTGTCTATTGCCCCTGAGCGAGCGAGAAGAAATCGAATCCAGCCTGGGCACACGCCACCGCGCCGCGCTGGGGCTGGCCGAAGAAACCGACTCGGTCACGTTGATTGTTTCAGAAGAAACGGGCGCCATCTCTCTCGCGATCAATGGTAGAATTACCCGCGACATTGATCCCGAAAAGATTGAATCGATTCTGACCAACGTCGTCAATAAAGGATCACAATAAGAGCCATGTCAAACCGGTCGATACTCATATTGTCTTTATTGCTGGCGGTCGGCGTCGTGTGGATCAAAGGGCAGGAGCGCATCCAACGCCGCCCAATGAACAATATTCAAGTCACCGTTGACAACTTGCCGACAAACTGGTCTCTGCCAGAGCTGTGGGCCCCGCCTCGCGTTCGCCTAACAATCCAAGGCCCGCGCACTACGGTCGAGTTGCCTCGAACCGATGTATCGAATTTTCGCATTGATTTAGAGGAACTCGAGTTTCCCGAGACGGGCGATGCGCTGATTGTGTTGCTGTCAGAAGACATGTTTCGCACCAACCTGGAGCCGGACGACCGCGCCAAAGTGTCAGTCATCGAAGACACAATTAAACCTCGCCAAGTGAAGTTGCAGGTGTTTTCGTGGAACGTCGACGCGCCGCCCCCCACCCCGCCCACGCCCGAAACAAACCAGATTCTGATCCCGCTATTCAAGGCTGAGAAAGATATCCCGATTGAGACGCCAACTGTGGGCGCCCCGCTTGACGGCTATCAGATCGAAGACTTTTTTATCACACCGTCTTCGATTCGCCTGACGGGCTCGCGCGAGGCGCTCGACCGCATCGGCTCCGTCTCGACCCAGGTCTTAGACCTGGGCGCGATTCCGGTCGACACTCAGCCAATCTACCTGCCTTTGGAAATTCCAGAGGGAACCTATGATATACAGCCTGCGGGCAGCGAACTTCGCGGCGTTACCGTGACCGTTACGTTTTCACAATAAGGTTTCATTCATGGCCAAGTTATCCGTCAATATCGACCATATCGCTACACTGCGCCAGTCGCGCGACACCAGTTATCCCGACCCGGTTGAAGCCGCGGTGTTGGCTCAACTGGGCGGCACGGACGGCATCACCGTCCACCCGCGCGAAGACCGCCGCCACATCCAAGACCGCGACGTATTTATCTTAAAAGAGATGCTTCAGGTTCCATTCACGCTTGAGATGGCATTGACGCCTGAGATGGTCGACCTGGCGCTGAAAGTGAAGCCGGAATGTTGTACGCTGGTGCCCGAACTGCGTGAAGAGCGCACCACCGAAAGCGGGCTGCAAATTATTGGCCGCGAAGAGAAACTCCAGAAACTGATCGACCCATTACTCAATGCGGGCATCGAAACCAGCATCTTTATTGATCCTGAGATCGATCAAATCACTGCCGCCCAAAGCCTGGGAGCGCAAATGGTTGAGCTTCACACCGGGCCTTATGCATTGGCGAAAACGCCCCAACAAGAAGACGAAGAATTTAAGATCGTCGTGCGCGCCGCTGAATACGCCAAATCGTTGGGGTTATATGTCAACGCCGGGCATGGTCTTCACTACCGTAATACCCAGCGCATTGCGGCGCTGTCGCTGATTGAGTGGGTCCACACCGGCCACAGCATCATCTCTCAAGCCCTGTTTGTCGGGTTAGAACGGGCAGTTCGCGATATGAAAGACATTTTGCGCAATCCGTAGTCAAAATCATCCCGGTTGCGTCCACCCTAGCGGCTATTGAATCACAACCGATTGCACGATTTAATGAAAGCGAATTTTAAAACGAGAAAGCGCCCCGTTCGACCATGTCTTCTGGTACTATTTTGCTTCCATCGCTTTTGTCAGCGCCCTTTGACCGCTTAGGCGAGTGCGTGCGTAGTTTAAAAGATTCGGGCGCGTCTGTCTTTCACTTTGATGTGATGGACGGCCATTTTGTTCCCAACATCACTATTGGCCCGTTAATTATTGACTGTCTTCAACCGATTTCAGGCTGTCAGTTTGACGTCCACATGATGGTGACCAACCCATCGCGCCAAATCAAATGGTTTGACCGCCCCAATGTGCGCAGCCTCAGCATCCACATCGAGACCTCCTCAGACATCAAACAAGATTTGAATTGGATACGAGAGAGCGGCAAGCGGTCTGGCATTGCGCTGAATCCGCCAACGACAATAGACAAACTCAAGCCGATTCTGGCCTATGTCGACCAGATTTTAGTCATGTCGGTGTATCCGGGCTTTCCCGGCCAGACATTTCTGAATGAGTCATTGAATAAAATTGAGTCATTGGTCAAACTGCGTGAGAAAGAAGGCCTTTCGTATTGCATCCAAGTCGACGGCGGCATCAACGAAGAGACGATGCGCTGGGTCAATGACGCCGGAGCGGACGAAATCGTTTCGGGCCATACGATACTCAGCGCCCCAGACCCCGCCCAAGCCTTTCAACGTCTATCAGAACTTCTGCGCGAATGGTCTCAGGCCGCTGAAGCGCATACTGTATGAATTTCGCTTGGTTCGACATCCGGTTTTTGAAAGTGTGTTATACTACATCATCCTGTTATTTCATGGGTTGAGAGATTAAGACGCCTTAGGGGACAATAAATGTTATGGCGCCGATGAACCGTGAACAAATTCTGCAGTACATCAAAAAACTTGAAACCAAGGTCAAGCAATATCAAGTGGTATTAAAAAAGCGCGACCTTGAGATTCAGTCGTTAAAAACAGAATTGACCAAAATTACCGGCAAGCCCGCCGAAGAAATCGTCGCCAGCGAAGCGGGTGGGGCCACACAACTCTCTGCTCAAGACGCGATGACCCAACAAGCCATCAAAAAGGCCAAAGCCAAGACGGCGACCAAGCCGCTTGAAGAGCGGTCTGATACGTTCGTCAAAAAAGCGGCCCCAGGAACTGACCAAAAAATAAAAGAAGCAGCCAAAGAAAAAGACGCCGATGACCTGGCCGCCGCCGCGATGCAAGAAACCGCTGAACCAGAACCCGAACCGCCAGACGCCGCTGCGGAAGACCAAGAAGAAACGCCCAAAGCGCCAGAAGTCTTCACCCCGTCAGTCAATTTTGAAGCGGGGCAATTCTTAAGCGCTGTGCTTGAAGGCGAAGAAGAAGCGGACGAGATCAAGAGCCTGCTCGAACGGCTTGAATCCTGCGAGCCTGACCAACGCCGCAGCGTGCTGACGTCGCTGACCAGCATCTATTGGCGAATGGTCCCAACATTGGGCAAGCGCCTCGCCCGCGAAAGCCTCTCGTGGGAAAAGCGCCTGTTCATGCGCTATGGGATGCTTGACGATACATTGATGGCAGACCGCCAGGAAATATGGGAGCGGCTTTACCTCGATAAAAGCCGGCCTGAAGACTCGGGCGTCTATTTCATCGACGAATGGCTCGAAGAAATTTCACGCGGCAACATTAAATACAGCGAAATCGACGAAATGGCGCTGGACGGCAAAAAACCCGACCCCAACGCCAAGGGCGAAGTCGCCATCGGGTATGAATTGACCAACGTCCCTCAGATGCAACGCATGTGCGTCGGAGCGCGCGCCAACCAATGCACCATCTTAATTCAAGACTATTGCGCTCCCAGCCGCGACAACCCGGTGGTCAACCGCGCCTGGATGAAAGACGCCATGAAGACGGTGCTTTCTTGCGACCACATTATGTTTGACCGAAAATATAAAGGCGAAGATACGGTCGTCCAGCCGCTGTTTATCGTCCAACCCGGATACGGCCAACGCGCAGGCTGTTGGGAACCCTGGAGCCCGGGCAAAAAAGGCACAACCGGCCCGCGCATTTGCATCTGCGCCTTTCCGCCGCGCAACAGCATGAAAACCCTGCTGATGGGCATCGCCGACTACCGCTGGGAATGGGCCAAAGCCGACGCCATGCACTATTGGCTCAGCGAAGGCCTCACCGGAAAATGGCTGGCTTTGTTTTCGCGAAAAGAACAACGCAAAGACCTCAAACAGGTGTTTGTTGATAATTACCAATTGTGGGTTTTGTTTGAGTCGCGCCGCATCCCCAAGATGGAGAAGAGACACCGCGAATTCTTCTATACCACCTGCCCATTCAATGACGAAGTCAAACAACGCCTCAAAGGCGGCGGCGTCTTCGCGCGCATGATCGAACTCGAAGATGCCAAAAAGAAGCGCGAAGAAGAAGAAGCCAAAGAAATCGAACGCATGAAAGCCGAACGCGAAGCCCGCAAGGCCAAACGCACCGCCGGCGCAGGATAACCAATGGAAGTCTACATCATCCGCCACGCAATCGCCATCGACCGTTTTGACCCGGATGTCAATTCTGACGCCGAACGCTGGCTCACCGATGAGGGCATCGACAAAATGCAAACCGCCGTCAAAGGCCTGGCGCGCCTCATCGACGGCTTTGACCGAATCTATACCAGCCCTTACCGCCGCGCCAAAGAAACCGCTGATATCGTCTGTCAAACATTGCCTGCGACCCTAGACGAAATTGGCGAGCTGCAGCCCGGCGTTGAATTTGACGAAATCGCAACAATCGTAAACGGTAAAGAGGATGAATGCATCGCCCTGGTCGGCCACGAACCCGACTTGAGCGAGTTGATTTCAGAGTCAATTTCAGCCGCGATGCACGCCCGCGTTCTGATGAAAAAAGGCGCTGTCGCGCGAGTGAATTTCCCCTCAACCATGACGCCCGGCATGGGCGAATTGGCGTGGCTGCTTCAGCCCAAACAACTTCGCGCCCTCGGCGAATAATGGTATGCACCTGTCATCATTGTTGGTCCGCAACTTTCGCCTGATTGAAGACGCTTCGCTAGAGTTTGGCCCCGGCCTTCACCTCGCTCTGGGGCTAAACGCCCAAGGCAAAACCAGCCTCATCGAAGCCATCGTGTTTCTTTCGACCTCAACTTCACACCGAACCCGAAAAGAAGAAGAACTGATTCGCTGGGGCGCTGAGACCGCGTTCCTGCGCGGCGCCGTCGACCACAACGACCAACACCAAACGCTCACCTGCGGCGTCGAAAAAAAACGCAAGGTTGTCAAAGTCGACGATCAGCCCCTGCCGCGAATCAGCGACCTGTATGGGCGTCTGCGCACGGTGTTGTTCGCGCCCGAAGACCTCGACATCGTGGCAGGCCCCCCGCAAGAACGCCGCCGGTTCATTGATATGGCCATCGCCCAAATCGATGGTGCATATATCCCGCTGCTGCAACAATACAGGCGGCTAGTCAAACAGCGCAATCATATTTTACGGCGGATGCAGACCGACAAGAGCGGCGATGGTTCGAAAGAACTTGAAGTGTGGAACCAGCCCTTTCTTGACGCGGCGGCCAAAGTGACCGAACGACGGGGCAAATTCATCGGCCAGATCGCCCCACTGCTCAAACAGTATTACGCCGGGCTCGCCGACGACGGCCCCTGTCACATTCACTATTCGCCAGCCGAACCGGGCGACGCGCAAGCCATCCGCGAAGCCTTGGCTGAACGCCTGGAACGCAACCGCTCAAAAGAAATCGACCATGGCAGCACCCAACTCGGCCCCCATCGCGACAACGCGCCAATAACGCTAGACGACAAAAACCTGGCCCAGTTTGGCTCTCAGGGCCAGCGCCGCGCCGCCGCATTGGCATTGCGCCTGGCTGAGGCCTACAATGCCAGAAATACCGTAGGAGCGCCGCCGGTCTTGTTGATTGATGATGTGGTCTATGAAATGGACAACACCCGCCGCCGGCGTTTTTGGGACAATATTGATTTTTCGGGTCAACTCATCGTCACAGCGACCGATAAAGATCATTTAGGGGCCGATTTAGATCCTAAGCAAACATTTGAGGTGGACAATGGAGCGATACGTTCTCATTCATCGTGACGGCGCCGTCAACGTGCGCCAAGACGAGCCAATCACAAAACTTGACGAGTTTGTATTTCTTCCCTTCGTTCATGAAGCGTTTCGAGAGATGCAACTCAATGACGTCAAACCCATACTGTTGGTGTGGGAAGAGGGGCTGGCAAACGGTTCGATGCCACAGGAAGAACATGACAAGATCACCAAAGAGATGTCAATCAGTCTTGAAGAACAAGAAGGCAAAATTCACGACGTGATCGCTTGCCCCAGCGCGATGGCGCCGTGGGACAAATGCGCCCTGCCCAAAGGCGGGCTGCTTCAAATCGCCGCCGCCAAACACAAACTCAACCTGGCTGAAACCTATTTCATCTGCGACCGCATTGAATGCCTCAAAGCCGCCTGGTCGGTCGGTTGTAAGACCATGCTGGTTCGCAGCGGCAAGCCGTTCAAAACCATGCAAGCATTGCGAACTTCAGAGAAACAGCCCGACAAAATCGAACGCGACGTGCTCAGCGCCGCGATAAAAGTCATCAGCCATTTTCGCGAGATCGACTCGTAATTCAGCGATTTCAAAAACAAATCGCCGTCCAACGGGGGGACAGTGAACTCTGTCCCCTTTTTGTTGTTCGATAACCGTGTTCGCAGCTCATTGAATTTGACCGCGCCCTCATCATTGCCCATCGGGTTATACACGGCGGTTCCATGTTCAAACTCGCGCCGCGCCCAGCCGGATGAGTGAATCACGCCCTTCGCCACGGGCTTACCCAGGCGCTTCTGCCAAAATCGGCGCCAGTCGTGTTTATGGTCGCCGGTCGGCGATGCGTTGTGCAATGGGTTTTCCATCCTCAGCGACAGGATGGAAAAATGAAACGCTAAAAAGACAAAGAATCAGGAATAAGCGTAAGCGTATCATTGTTCTTTGTTCTTCAGCATGTTTACTATCGCCTGGGCGCGATGAGTGTATGTATGTTCTTTTTTGATTCTCTCTTGCGCGTGTTCAACAATTTGGAACCGCTTCACATCATTACTGATAAAAGTTTCTATCTGACCGAGCAGTTCACTCTCGTTGTGAAACCAACCCATTTCTTCATCTCGAAGATAGATTTTATCCAGTCCGGGCGTCCATTCAGCCAGTAAAAATCCGCCCGCGGCGGGCGTTTCGAATACGCGTGGATTCAAAAACCCAAATCCCTGCAGCGCGTTAATCGAAAGGTTGATCTTGCTATCACGATAGAGCTGATGGAGGTCCTCAGATGTTTCAATCTTTCCCAAGTAGGTTTGCTTCATCTCATCTGGTAATATCTTGTTCCAAGCCGACGGGCCGTACACACCAAGCGAGGAGATGTTTTTCAGCGCCTTGATATAGTTGAGCCGCCGCCGCGTGTTGGCCTCGCCATAGAGAAAATATTCGAGCAGTTGGCGGTCGTTCATGAAACGCGCTTTGGGTTCATGCTCTTGAAGAATCGCGATGACTAGCTTTTCATAGGCTGAATTGACCGGGCGGCCAGCGGCGATCTCTTGAAGATCGCGCAATGGATCAGCCAGTTGTTCGTCAACCACCTGGTTAATCCAATTCAACACTTCTTCCGGCAATGCCGATAACACTTTGTTGTTATCAATCACCGAGCCAACATAACTCACATCATGCCGCCATTGTCGACTCGGCGTCGGCGCCGTGATGACCACAGGCGCGCCTACGGGCAAAACGCCAATGACCTTGCCGCCGCGGCGTTCGGCTTCATCGCGAAAGTTTTCGGCGATCAATACCAAGCGGTCTTGGGGATGATAATCAAACTCAACCGTGTTTTTGGGGTGGTCAACATACCACACCAATCGCGGAACCGGCGCCTGTTCGGCGAACCATGACACATAATTCGACGAATGGTTGGCGCACACCATCAGGTCAGGCGCATGTTGATAAAAGTCAAACGCCGAACGATGAAACCGGGTGAACAACCGGTCAGACAGCCTAAGGCCTTGCGCTTGCAACCCAATGGTTTGAAAGCCTTCTATCGCGCCAAGTAAGACGGCGCCCGCGCCCCGGTCATCGGTGATATGGGTCCATACCCGTTCGATGGGCTGGTTTGGGTTAGACCATCGCGCTTCACACGCGCGCAAAAGTTCAAAATACGCCTGGCGCGAGTGGTTGTGATGAGTGAATACTGTTTGAAGAATGTCTTGGTACGTTTTTTTGCGTTCACTCGTTTGAAGGTCATACCCACAAAACGCGCTGATCTGTTTTTCATCCAGCGTTTCTAGATGGTGGGCGTCCCAAAGAGATTGACAATCACGCGCGAGTTCGGGGCCGCTCGCAAATAACACACGCCCGCTCTCGATATGGGCGCTGAAGTCAAAACAGCCCAACACAGCGAGCAGCAATCCAGGGTCTTGTTCTAAGACCAAAATGCCTTTCGGTTCGCCGCGATGGTTGCGCTCCAGGTATTCGATGATTGGCGCCAAAAACCAGCCAGCGCCGCATCCCATCACTAAACACAACCACTTGCCTTCATGAAACGAGTGGGCAATCGGCTGGCAAACGGTATTGATTTCTGTGGCAATTTGATCGTCTGCTTCAGGACAGAAAGCTTCGTTCGCCGAACCATTACGGCAGCGAAACACGTTGGCTTCGTTCAAGTGGATTTGAATGTCCGTACGCTGGCGGTTTGTTTGAAGACGGTCAGCGAGGCCGGGTTGGTTTTTGTCTAACGCCGCCCGGTTGGTTTGCCAATAAGGGAGGTTGCTCTCTGCTAGAGAGAGCCAATTGGGTTCAGCCATAACCGTTTCATTATGGCGCCAACACCAGTTTACCGATATGGTCGCCGCGCTCCATCGCTTCATGGGCGGCGCGAACGTCGTCAAGCGCAAATGTTTGCGCGATGCGTTGTTTATACGCGCCTGATTGAAACCCGTCTAACAGTTCGTTATAGCCACGCTGAGCCGCTGGTTCATCGGCCAGAAGATCATAGAGCAACCAGCCGCGAATGGCGCCCTGTTTCACGATCAAAGGCGTCACATCGACTGTCCCAGGCGCGCCAAGTAAACCATAAACCCAGATCACACCGCCTTTGGCCAAGCAGCGAATCTCAGTATTCAAGTACTCCCCTGACGCGACCGGATCAAAGAACACATCGACGCCCTGGCCATGGGTAATCTCTTTGAGGCGTTTTCGCCAATCAGATTCGCCGCCGGTCACGACAAGATGGTCAAACATCGCTTCGGGAATTTCATTCAACGGGTCGGCTTTGGCTTGCCGCGTGGTCATGCCAATTGATATGGCCCCTTGGGCTTTGATGATTTGAGACGCCGCCAGCCCAACGCCGCTCGACGCCGCCGGAACAGCGACAAACTGGCCGGGCCGGATCTCTTGTTTCCAGACCAGGCAGCCCCACGCGGTTAAGTATGTTAACCACAGCGTCCCTAATTCGATGTCGCTGATTTCTCTCGGCGCGGCGACGGCCTCGCTCTCAGCAACCACATAATGGCTACGATAGGTTCCACAAAGGCCGTCTTGTTTCGACCGCGGCGCCCGGGCGCTCAAGATGGCCCGCTCGCCAATTCGGGATTCGTTCACACGGTCGCCGACAGCGTCGATCACGCCGCCGCCTTCAAGGCCGGGCGTGAACGGAGGCTCGCCCGACATCAGGCGGTATTCGCCGCGCCGCGCCATCAGGTCTGCGTGATTCATACCGATACTCGTGAGGGCGACTCTGACTTCGCCAGGGCCGGGGGACGGACCAGGCTCTTCGACCAGTCGCAACTGTTCAAACCCGCCAAACCCATCAACAACCACTCGTTTCATCATTCACCTCATTGGCTTTCTTGGGCCGCCTGGTTGTCGGCTTCATATTTCGCCCCCCATAGGGCGATGACAGCGACCGCCGAATAGGGCGCCAAACACCCCAAAGCAAACACAACATTATACCCATAGGCCTCAGCCGCCCGGCCTAAGAGAAACGCCGTGGCGGCGTTGCCAAAATCCATCATGCCTGTAATCAACGCCACGCCCGTTCCACGATAGGCGGCGGGAGCAAGAACATAGCCGAACGTGGTGACGATGGGGAACACAACTCCGTGCCCCGCGCCACAACAGGCGCCCGCCAGAATCAGCATGGGTGTCGAATAAGTGAATTGTAAAATCAATAAGCCGGTCGCGTAACACAAAAAACCCGGCGCCAGAATTCGAAGGTAGCCAAACTGGTCGGCCCACTTCCGCCCCGTGAACCGGGTGATTAAGCCTGCAACGGCGTACGCGGTGAAAAACAGACCAAAGTAAGACACTTCGCGAAACTCCATCACCGGCGCAATGAACGCAGACATGGTTTGAAACGAAACCGCCAAGCATACCGCAAAACAAAACGCCAACCGAAACCGCGGCAGCCGAATAATCGTCTTGACGCCTGCGAATGAAAAAGAGGCTGACGCGCCTAGTAATTTTGGAACGCGTATGATCACCGCTAACACCGCGGCGGCGCCCCCCATCATAAACATCAACCAGAAAAACGACGGCAAACCCGCCTGTTCAATAAGAATCTCGCTCGACAGGGGGCCGATTAGGCTGGAGAGCATTCCCGAGACGCCATACATGGCCACGGCCTCGTTGCTGCGGCCCTTGGGCGCCATTTGGGCGGCCAGGGTGAAAAACGCCGTCACATGGGCGCCAAACCCAAACCCCTGAACAACTCTCAACGCCCACACAACCGGAACCAACCCCTCATCAACCAAGCCGATGAATCCTAGGCAGGGCAGGCTATACATCAAGGCGCCCAATAGCATGATGCGGGTGGCGCCAAAGCGGTCAACCAACGCCCCATGGATGGGCCGGCCCAACATGCCCGCCAGCGGAAACGCCGCCATGAACAGGCCAATCTCGTCCGGGCCGCCTCCCGCGTAGTCGACGTAGAGTGGATACAACGAGTTGCAGCTAAACAAGAAGCCCATAAAAAAGTTATAGACGAAGCCCAGCGCAAATGTTGTCGTATAGAGGTGGGTGTGTTCTGAATGGCCGTGAGACATAGAGAAAGAAAAAGCCCTTCTAGTGGCGTATGTGAGTCTGCGCACGTCATTGTATTCGCATTCACAATTATCCGTAGGCGAAGCCCGCCACACTAAACAAACACGGGCTAGATGTGGTATATCGTATTGGTTACCGATTCGTTCCAATACAATTACAGAGGAGAGTGGATTCATGAAACTCAAATGGATGGTTTATCTGACCAGCATTGTCACCGCGTTCGCGTTTTGCGTCGCCGCCCAGGCTGAAGTCAAACCTCACGCACTGTTTGGAGACCACATGGTGCTTCAACAGGGCAAGCCGGTTCACGTCTGGGGGACCGCTGGCGCGGGTGAAAAGGTCACCGTCAAACTCGCCCGCCAGTCAAAGTCTACCAAAGCCGACGAAAACGGCGATTGGAAGGTCGCGCTCAAAAAAATGAAAGTGGGCGGCCCTCATTCATTGACCATCAGCGGCGAAAACACAATCACCTACAACAACGTCATGGTTGGCGAAGTGTGGGTGTGCAGCGGCCAATCAAACATGCAATGGACGGTGTCGAACAGCAACAACCCCGACTATGAAATTCGTATGGCGAATTACCCCAACATTCGCCTGTTTTCTGTGCCGCGCGTCACAGCGGGCAAGCCGCAAGAGAACGTCAACGCCGAGTGGAAAGAGTGCAACCCATCCACCATCGCGGGCTTCTCAGCCGTCGCCTATTTCTTTGGCCGTGAACTGAACACCCGCATGAATGTCCCTATCGGCCTGATTCATACATCGTGGGGCGGGACGCCAGCCGAAGCCTGGACGCGTAAACAAGAACTCGAACACCTGCCCATCGCCAAACCTATCGTTGACCGCTGGAACAAAGCCATCAGCGGCGTCCCAGAACTATACGAAAAATTAGAACAAGACTACATGGATTGGAAAGACCGCGCCGCCACGGCCGAATACAATGGCGATCCCGTGCCTTCCGCCCCAAACCCGCCTCGAGACCCGCGCGGCAACCCTCACCGCTCTAGCGGGCTGTATAACGCCATGATCGCGCCGTTGGTTCCCTATAGCATTCAAGGCGCCATCTGGTATCAGGGCGAATCAAACGCCTCCCGCGCGTATCAATACCGCGAGTTGTTCCCGACGATGATTCAGAGTTGGCGAAACGCCTGGGGACAAGGCGAGTTTCCGTTCTATTACGTTCAATTGGCGAATTGGGTTCCAGGCGGCGGCAACTGGCCGGAACTGCGCGAAGCTCAAACCATGACGCTGAACCTGCCCAACACAGGCATGGCGGTCACCACCGATATTGGCAACCCTCATGACATCCACCCACGCAACAAACAAGATGTCGGCAAACGCCTGGCGCTCATCGCCCTCGCCAGAGACTATGGCCATGCCATTGTCTATTCAGGGCCGATGTATAAAAGCATGAAAAAACAAGGCGAAAAAATCGTCCTTTCATTTGACCACCTTGGTTCAGGCCTGGCCGTGTTACACGACGACCAATTGAATGGCTTTACCGTCGCGGGGGCTGACAGAGAGTTTCATCCCGCTATGGCAACCATTGACGGCGACCAGGTCATCGTTTCAAGCGACGCAGTAAACGACCCGGTCGCTGTTCGCTACGCGTGGAAAGACAACCCTGAAGAAGCCAACCTCTATAACAAAGAAGGCCTGCCCGCTTCGTCGTTTAGAACTGACGAATGGCCCGGGCAGACGATAGATAACCGATAACGACTGAATTCATGGGGAGGGCGAACCTCCTGGTGAGCCGCGCGAAAGGAAACCGTTTCGAATCTTCGCGGCACGTCGGGAAACTCGCCCTCCTCACAGATGGTTTGTTTTGCGTTATTAAACAAGAACAACTACGTTTTCAATACTCAAGAATATTCCAATAAACAGGTTGTTGGTCTTATCAATAATAGACAATCCAACTCTGGCATGGGTGCAACTCTGTGAGCGCCTGTGCAACAAAGCGGAGCGGCGCCGAAGC
>CAZKYC010000056.1:0-13404 GCA_964556895.1 uncultured bacterium
CTAATTAAGGGGGAGGGCGAGGCTCTCGCCGAGCCGCGAACTATGGAAACGCATTCTTATATTGCGGCTCACCAAGAGGTTCGCCCTCCCCGGTCTTGAAATATATTATAGGAGTTGTCGATAACGTACGGATTGAAGGCGCATAACTATATCTATTGCTGTCCGCCGCGGCGGATACGGGCGCGCTTATCACACAGAATTTTGACAACCGCTCTAGACTTCTCCGCCCCTGACATATTTACGTTGAAATCGAAATTGGCTTCACCCAATGGGCGCCGTCGCTACTGCCCGAAAAAATAGCGGCCTCGCTGTTAAAATCTTTCGCGTGTAGCGCCGCGATTTGACGAACGCTTTGCGCACCTTTTCGCCCCTCACACAAAAAACACACCACGCCGCCTGAGCCGCCGCCGGTGATTTTGGCGCCATAGATTCCATTTTCAGGGCCAAACTCAATCCCGCGTTCTACCAGGGCGTCTGTCGCCGCGCTGCCCAACTTACAGCGGTTATACCCCTGATGCGACTGGAACATCAACTCGCCCAGTTGCATGGCGCAGTCGCTTCGCGCCTTGTTTGTGACCAAACCCGTGTTGAGATACTGCAATAGGGTTTGAAACGTTTTCACGCGCTGGTTTTCATAAATTGGATAACGAACGCAAGGCAGGATCGAGTATGCCCGAGACGAAACAGGTGTTGTGTATGGATCAATAGTTTCGCCGTATTTTTGTAAGAACGCCTTGCCTGTCATTGTCTTGGGGAGCAGCGATTCAAACTCGTTTTCAAATTGTGACGGCTTGATGTTTGCTACATAGCCATTGAAAGGAAGCGCCGCTCGCCTGGCTCTCTTTAACTGCGCCTGAGTGGCGCCGAGATGGGCGGCGATGATCGAGTAACCCATAAACGCGGCGGTGCGAACATCGCCGTACGACGAGCCGCTGACCGCGTGTCTCACGCCGCTGTCGACGCCCATGAGGCGAAACGGTTTCGGCAGGCTGATGGGACCGCCAAGAACATCGGGTTGACATAAGATCGGCAACAGTTTGTTCTCGCGCCCAAAGGTGCAAGCCAGTTGGTCCATCAGGCCGCATGGCGCGCCGACGATTCCATTTTCGACCCGCTGGGCGAGAATGGGCAATTGATTGCCGGATAGGTTGATCTTCGCTGCTTTACAGAGCGCCGTCATGGTTGCCACTTCTAACGCTGCTGACGATGAAATGCCCTTGCCGATGGGCACGTCTGTCTCGACCCAAAAATCAGCGCCTTGAATGTTGGCGTTGGCTTCATGGTTCAAAATCAACGCGCAGCCAAGCAGATAGGCTGACCAGGATGTATCAGAATGTTCATTTAGAACCTGACGCGCGTTCGCAACAAACGCCTTTATGCCTCTGGCGTTAAACTGGTTTAGCTGAAACTCGGCTGTGTGATGGCGGCCCGCCGCTTTGGCTGAACGGCTGTGAGCGCGAAACACGCCGTCGCCGCGCAGCGCAACAGCCACCCGGGTCCGTTCGCGAATCGGCGTCTGTAACACCAGCGAGCCTGAGTAGTCGCCGATGCCGCCCATGACATCAATGCGCCCTGGGGCGGACGCAGTCACCACACGCCGGTTCGCGCCAAAGAACATCGTTGCTTTTTTTGATAACTTCATATTGGGAAGCCTATCGAGTCTGAATGGTCACAGTTTGCAATTCACGGGCTTTGTCTTCGGGCATGGTGTCAGCCATAAAGTTGCCGCCGCCGATTTCTGGGCCCGCCAGAAATTTCTGCAATCCCGGCTGGCGCAACGGCGGTTGCAATACCAAATGCAAGTGATGGCGCCCGTAGCCATCATGGTCAACCGGGGCTTGTAACACCGACATTACATACGGGAACGGCGTCTTATACAATGCGTCATAGCGGCGAATAATATCTTGAAAACACGCCGCCAGGCCATGCAATTCGTCATCGCTCATTGAGATGAAAGTGGCGTGGCGTTTCTTCGGAAAAATCATCACTTCGTATGCATAGCGCGCGAAGAAGGGCACAAACGAGACGGCGTGTTCGTTTTCATGAATGACGCGTTCGCCTGAATTTAATTCGTTCGATATGATTTCATCAAAGAGGTTTTTGTGATGTTCTCTGTCAAATTGGTTTGCGGCGCGCAGTTCGTTCTCAACCAAGGTGAAAGTGAAGTTGGTCGCATAGATTTGGCAATGCGGGTGGGGGTTCGAGACGCCCACCATCGCGCCCCGGTTTTCAAAAATCAACACAAACTCAATCGCCGGGTGGTCGCGAAACTCAACCATTTGTTCACGCCAGGCGAGAAAAACGGCGGCTGCCTGGTCTTCGCTGACATCGCCAAGCGTCACGTTGTGGCGCGGGTCATAACACACCACGCGCGCGATTCCGTTCGCGCGCGCCCTTTTGTATAGTGCTGGATGGCCTGAGACGTTGGCCCCAACCTCAGGCGCATGCTCTCCAACGACAGGAAAGTCGTTGTCAAAAATATACACGCCTTGGTAGTCAGGGTTTACTGTACCGTTCGCGCGTTGGTTGCGCGGGCATAAGTAACAATCAGCGAGATACTGAGGAGTGGCTTCGCTCGCGCCCGCCCGTTCGCCGCTCCAGGGGCGCGTGTTTCGATGGGCCGAATAGACCACCCACTCCTGGCGAAGCGGGTGCCAGCGTTGTTCCCATTGTCCTTGAAAGGGGTCGTTCATATCAGTTTGCAACGCAGAATCAGTAATTGATTTGAGTATAAGCGAATTTGTTTTTGCTCAACACCGTTTTGCGAATTCAGAAAACCAAAATGCGAAATCAATCCACAATTGATATTACTGCTTGACGCGCGCCTGTATTGTCGTTTACCGTATGGTAGCAAACGATACTGTATCCTTCAAAGTTAACCAATGAATCCAACCAACCAACCTATTGACCATGGTGCGCTAGTCGAGTTTTTGCTTGATGTGGGCGTGAATGTGCGCGGGCATGTTCGCCAAAGCCTTCTGACGCAATCGATCACTGAGCGCTCGGCTGTGGTTGAAGAATGTGCAGAAGACACCATCTTTCAAATCGACCGCGATGTCGAATCGATTATTGCCCCATTGTTTGAACACCACGCGGCCCGACTGGGAGGCGTGGTGTTGATCGCTGAAGGGCTGGGCGAAGACGGCGGCGTGGTGTTTCCCTCAGGGACACGCGAAGAGGTGGCTGCCGTCCGTGTAATCATGGACCCGATCGACGGCACCCGCGGTATCATGTATGACAAGCGGTCTGCGTTCTTTCTCGCGGGCGCGGCGCCAAATCGCGGCGCCAATCAAACGCTGAACGAAATCGAAGCCGCCGTGATGGTCGAGTTGCCCACCTCGAGGTCATATTTGAGCGACGTGTTTTGGGCGGTCAAAGGTCAAGGCGCCAACCGCGCGACCCACAATCTGTTGACTGATGAAAGAATCCCCGCCCAGATCGCCCCATCCACATCAAAGACCATCATTGGCGGGTTTGCTCAGATCTGTCGGTTCTTTCCGCCAGCCAAAGCGCTGCTCGCACAAATCGAAGACCAACTGGTTGATGAACTGCTGCCTGAGAAGCCCGTTGGCAAGGCGGCGCTGTTTAACGACCAATATATCGCATCCGGCGGCCAGCTCAACGAATTGTTATTAGGGCATGACCGCTTCATCGCCGACGTTCGCGGCGCGTTATATACCAAACGGCGGCGTGAAGGCGATTGGGCCGGCATGACCTGCCATCCCTATGACCTCTGTGCGCATCTTATTGGCGCCGAAGCGGGCGTCGTTGTCACCAAAGCCGACGGCTCAGAGATCGATTACCCAATGGATGCCTGCAGCCCCGCCGACTGGGTGGCGTATGCCAACCAAGATATTCAGAGTGAAGTTGAGCCAGTGTTTCAACGGCTTTTACAGACCCATGGTTTGTTGTAGCGTAATCAGAAATATAGAGTGAGATGTCTGTTGATCTATTTGTTGAAAGGGAAGACGAATGGGCGCTTTAGACTGGGGAATCATTGTTGGGTATTTTGTTATTATTTTCGGCCTCGCCTGGTGGGTGATTCAAAAAAGCAAAGACACCACTGACGACTATTTTCTCGCAGGACGCAACCTCGGTTGGTTTATCGTCGGCGCCTCGATCTTCGCCTCAAACATTGGCTCAGAACATATTGTCGGCCTCGCCGGGTCAGGGACCACCGATGGGGTGGCGATGGCCCACTATGAGCTCCACGCCTGGTGTCTGTTAGTGTTGGGCTGGGTGTTTGTGCCGTTTTACATGCGCTCACAAGTGTTTACCATGCCCGAGTTTTTAGAGAAACGCTTTAGCGAACCCGCCCGCTGGATTCTCTCAATCATCTCACTCGTTGCCTATGTTCTAACAAAAGTCGCGGTCGGCATCTTCGCCGGGGGCATCGTGTTTCGCACCTTGCTGCCCGAGATTCAGGTCGATCTCGGTTTTGTGGTAATGGACAGTTTTTGGATCGGCTCGATTCTCGTCATTGTGCTCACCGGGCTTTATACCATCCTCGGCGGCTTGCGCGCGGTCGCCTATACCGAAACCATGCAGACCGTCATCCTGGTTTTAGGTTCGTTCTTAGTTACCATCTATGGCTTAAAAGCGCTGGGTGGTTGGGACGAACTGCGTCAAATCTGCGGCTCGGATATGTTCAACCTTTGGAAGCCGCTCGTGCCCGAAGGCGTCGAAGGCGTCTGGGCCCCAGTGAAAGAAGAAGGCCGCATGGCCTGGTATTTCAACAACAACTACCCCTGGCTGGGCATGTTGTTTTGCGCCCCGATCATCGGCCTGTGGTATTGGTGTACTGACCAATACATCGTCCAGCGCACGCTTGGCGCCCCCAACGAAACCGAAGCCCGCCGCGGCAGCATCGCGGCGGCGTTCTTAAAACTCTTGCCTGTCTTCATCTTCATCATCCCCGGTTTGATCTGCTTCGCATTGGCCGAAAGCGGGCGGAACGCCGAACTCGCCAGCATCCTCTTCGAAAACGGCGAGCTCAACAATGAACAGTCTCAGGCGGCGTTTCCCCTGATGGTCAAACACGTCTTGCCGCCGGGGGTGCGCGGTATTGTAGTGGCGGGGTTGCTCGCGGCGCTGATGAGCTCGCTGGCGGGCGTGTTTAACGCATCGTCAACGCTTTTCACGATGGACTTGTATTCAAAGTTCCGCCCGCAGGCGACTCAAGAACAATTAGTCTGGATTGGCCGCTTCGCCACCGCCGCGATGGTGGTCATCGGCCTGATGTGGGTGCCGGTCATTCAAGGCGCGAGAGGCTTGTATGACTACCTGCAGGGCGTGCAGGGCTATCTGGCGCCGCCCATCTTTGTGGTGTTCTTCTTGGGCGTGTTTATGAAACGCGCCAATAGCGCCGGCTGTTTGGCGACGCTGATTATCGGCTTCATTCTTGGCGTATTTCGCCTTGCGGTCGATACGCCCATCGCGCTCAATATGGCCGGGTATGAAAACGGCTACACCCAAGGTTCGTTCTTTTGGTTTGTGAACAATGTGTATTTTCAATATTACAGCCTGTTTATCTTTTTGGTGTGTGTAGTGACGATGGTGGTGGTGAGCTACATGACCGCCGCGCCCGACCCGCAGCGAATCAGCGGGCTGACCTACGCCACTATCACCGACGACCAACGCGCCGAGTCGCGCAGCAGTTGGGACTTTCGCGATGTGTTCGCCTCGGTCATGGTGTTAGTCGCCATTCTCGCGGCGTATATCTATTTCAGCGGGTGATGACGGTAGTTTGGTTATCAGGTTGAACGAGAGTAGAGAACAGAAAGCAACGAACCACTCCGCCCCTCGTCTTTTATTGATTTAGAGAGGGGGGGGGAGAGAAACCGCTTTTATAGTGGTTGCCAGAATTATGTGCGGATTGAGTTTACGTAACGGTATCTTTCGCTGTCCGCCGCGGCGGATACAGGCGCGCTTACCGCACGCAATTTTGTCAAACGCTCAACCATTCGTTTTATTCTTTATACAACTTCGGATTGTTCAACACGCGCAAAAATTCCTCGCGCGTGTTGGTTAAATCAGTCTTTTCTTTGGGGATGACCAAGACATCTTTGCCGCCATTGGCGCGGTATTGCGCGGCGGGGGCTTGATATAATGCGCCGCGCTCTTCAACGCCTGTCCAGCAACGGTTGTCATACATCCACACCAACGCCGCGCCGTCGCCCATCTGGTTGGCGGCGCCAAGGTTTGTGCGGATAAAGTCTTTCATAAATTTGGTCACCGGGCTGTCAGCCAGCGGGCCAAAATGTTCGGGGCGAAACACGCTGTTTTTGTCCCAGAACTTGCCTCCGCCCCATTCAACATACTGCCCCTTTTTGGCGACGATGTAGGCGCTCCAGCCGTCTTTTCCGTTATAGCCGTAATCGGTTGTGGAAAGATTAAACACGACCATTTTTTCGGCGATGGTTGGGTCGTCTAATAATGCGGTCGCGACGGTTGTCTGCGGCCCGCCTACGATGACCACCAGCGGCTTCTCTTTTGACGCCTTGTGGGCTTCGCGAACGATCAAGCGGCTGCCAGCGTTAGGAGAAAACTCGGTGTCATCAATCTTGAGGCTGTCTGGCGGGTAGAGCGCTTTGTCAGCGCCAATCACCGGGTCAGGGATGTTCTTCCATCTATTCGAACGCGCCCGTTTGACAGCCTTGTTGCAGTCGTCAATGCAGCGTTGCATCGGGTAGAGATAGTTGGGGTGTTCCCACATATCGCGGGAGATGATGTTGCCGCGAAGGTCAGCCGCGCCGAGATGGGCCTGGGCAAAAACGTAGTAACTGTCAAACACGTCGTTCCACCAGTCGTTGTCATAAATAACCGGGTTGTTTCCATCAATGCCAGCGATGTGGACGCCGTCTTTGTCGACCGTGTAAACAGGAACTTTGGCGTTTGCCGAGCTGACCATCAACAGCGCTGTCAAAACCAATAAAAGTCTCATTGAATCTCCTCGAACCAAGATGGGGTTACTTGTCTACAATCAGGTTCCAGTATACACAATTGTGTGTTATTTAAATGACGTTAGTTTATGCTTTATTCTTAGTTTGTAATATGGTAGGCTCAGGTTTCATTCATTCATTAAAACCGGAGAGAAACTATGCGAAAGACTTCAGGCTTTACTCTTATTGAGTTGTTGATTGTTGTCGCAATTATCGGGATTCTCGCCGCGATTGCTGTCCCAAACTTTCTCAACGCTCAACTGCGCGCCAAGATCGCGCGTTGTAAGTCAGACCTCAAAGCCATCAGCATGGGGATGGAACAGTATTTTCTTGACAACAATGATTACCCGCCCAGCCACTATATTTTCTTTATCACCACGCCAGTCGCTTATTTATCGAATATTCCCCAAGACTCGTTTCCGCCGTCTTATGACAACAATAGCGACCAGCCGCAGGCTATCGCTCAATGGACCTGGTGGCGCTACATTCGTGGACCAATGGCCAAAAGCGGCCGCAACGGAACCGCCCTTTGCGCCGACTATTGGGCGTATTTTCCGCCATTTGGTTTACGTAGCGAGGCCATGAGCCTGTCAAGTTCTCAGAGTTGCCCTGTCATTTGGTATACCAAATCGTTTGGCCCGAATGTGAACACAAACGCGTTGTGTGGGAACAACGGCGACGATTGTACTCTTCGCTTTGACCCGTCAAATGGCCTGACCAGCATCGGCGATATCGCCGTCTTTGGCCCGGGGGGTATGGTGGAGTAGAACAGAGTTTAGTTTGAGTTCAAAATTTCTGCGGGTGAGCGGCCGTTGATTGAGACGACTTCGAGTTCTTTGGTTTCACACCAATAGATGCAGCCGTCTTCGTCACAGACGGCGGCGAGCGCGTTTTGGCTGCTTTCTACCGACTTGGCTCCATTGGGGACCGAAAGCGGTAGGCTTTTGTGCCCAGAGTCATGACCGACTCCGACCAAAATGAACTGCCTTCCTGTTGGGGTATGTCTTACAATGGTAGCCATAGCAAGAAATTATAGTGTTCTCTGCTTAGATGCAGTAGTTTAGTAAAACGAAATTTGGTGAGCTATTGCATAACCAGCCGAGCAACCTGTATCCCCCCGGCCAGAGCGGCCAACCCAATCAATATTTGCAACATTAGGTTGGCTGACAAGTGAAGCCATTGAGATGCGCTCAGCAATTGATTGTTTTCAAAAATAAAGGTGCTAAACGTGGTGAATGCGCCCATGAATCCCGTCAAAATGATCAGTCGGGTCTGCGGGCCAAGCGCCAGGTGGTGTTCTTCGAGCGACCAGATCAACCCAAATAAAAAACACCCCAGGATGTTGACGATAAACGTTCCCCATGGGAAGTCATGCCCGAGGATGGAGTGGACCAACGTCGAAAGCCCATAGCGAGAGAGCGTGCCGGCGGCCCCAGCGACTGCGATGAGAATGACGTGTTTCAAAGCGCTCTCCTCCTTTCGTTACAGGCGCGAACCCGCTCGGCCCCATTGTTGGGCGCGCATCAACAGCGTAATGGTGCCGATGATGGTTATGAAGGCGGGCATTTTGCTCTCGCCTTCTTTGCGGTCATATTGGAGTTCGAACGGAATCTCAACGATGGCGTCTGGCCTGGCGTAAGGCAAAGCTTTCAACATCAACTCGCCCGTACAAGTGAACCCCGGCGACTCAAACAGTTTCTCGTTCCAGTTTTCAGTGGTGTTTCGTAAGATTTGCGCTTTAAACCCGCGAAACCCACACGAGAAATCTTTGAGGGGGATGTCAGGCCGAAACAAATGATAGGCGAAGCGCGCGCCGCGGCTCAACACTTTTCGAATCAAACTGACGCCGCGCTCAACGCCCCCTTCAGTGTATCGCGACGCAACAACAATATCGGCGCCGGTTCGAACCGTGTCAGCCAATGAGAAGACCGTGTTGGCGGGGTGCGTGCCGTCTGCGTCAAGAGTAACGATAATGTCGTCGTCGCTGCATCGCTCAAGAATGTGAGACAACCCGGTTTTTAATGCGCCAGCCAGCCCCTGGTTTTGTGGGTGCGTAATGACAGTCGTCGGCAAAACGCCTTCAAACGAGTGGGCCTCACTGGTTGTGTTATCGCTGCTGCCGTCGTCGACCACGACCGCAAACGCTTCAACGTTATCATCAATGCCGATGCGCTTGGTCCACTCTTCATACTCACGGTCGATTGATTCTAACAACGGGCGAATGTTAAGCGCTTCGTTATAGGCGGGCAACAAGATATAGAGGTTCATGCGGCGCCCGCTTTCTGTTGAATCGCGTTGAATGTCGGCGAGTCGGCCAGGTTTTTCTTTTCAGCCGCTTCAATCAGTTTGACCTCGCCGTTCGACATTGAAATTAACTCAATTTCACGAAACACCTGAAGAGCCAGGTCAAAATCGGCTTTTGTTTGCTTGATGGTTTGCGCCAAAAGGCCTATGTTCGCTATTTGAATGGCGTTGTTATCGGCGCAGCAATTTTGTAACACCTTATAAATCTCACCCAAGTGGTCGCGGTTTAATTGGCAGTCTTCTGGGATTTCAACTGGCGTTGAAACCGCGGGCTTGGTTTCAACTGGTTTTGGGGGAGTCCCAGCCTCTTTGACTGAAACGGGTTGTGACTGTGCGGGTCGAATGTCGCTAAGATGCAGGCGGATGTCTCTGCGCCCATTGTATTCCTCATAACGGCAGCGGAACAACACTTCAACATCGCCGTCGCGGGAGAAGGAATCCAGTTTGCCGCCCAGCCCAAAGCCAATTGACTGAATCATGCCGCATGAGTGCTCAAACGTCGCCTGCAGGTGGTTGTTGCCGACTATTTTGGCGCCATAGCCGCTTAGTTTGGTTCGCGCATAAAAAATGGGCTCTTCGTTTCCGTGGCCAAAGGGTTCGAGTCGAGCGAGTTCGCCCATCAGGGCGTCGTCGATACGCTCAAGCGGCAGTGGAGCGTCGACCCAGATGGCCGGCGTTTGCGGCGTATGCCATTCGCTCTCAGCCGCTTGATAGAGCGCGTCTTCAAACGCTTTGAGATTGTCAGCGGTGACGCGCATCCCCGCCGCCGATTCATGGCCGCCGCACGATATCGCATGAGGACGGGCGTTGTTCAACAGCGGGACCAAACTATGCCCGTCTAATGCGCGGGCTGATCCATGCGCTTCGCCGTTCTCGATTGAGAGAACAAACGCCGAGCGCCCATACCGCTTCGATAGTTTTGACGCCGCCAAGCCAAGCACGCCGCGTTGCCATTCTTCACCCACAACAAACAAGACTTTGTCCGAACGGTCTAGCGCGCCGTCGGCCTCGATTTGCTTACAGGCTTGATCAACGGTTTTGCGTTCGATGGATTGCCGTTGTTGATTGAGCTGGTTGAGAGTCTTTGCGAGTTCTGCTGCGCGCTGTTCATCCTGGGTGACCAACAATTCGAGAGCGACGTTGGGGTCTTCCATTCGTCCGGCGGCGTTGATGCGCGGGCCGATGCGAAAGCCGATATCCGTGGCGGTCAATTGGCTGGGGATGACTTTGGCTGTCTCCATCAATGCCAAAAGCCCGGGCCGGTCGAGTGCGGCGAACCGCGGCAACGCCCGTTTTAGAATTAAACGGTTTTCGCCAACCAACGGCATGACGTCAGCGACGATGCCCAACGCGGCGAGTTCGATTTGAGCGACATCGTCATAGTCGCCCGCCAGTTCCTGCCGCAGGGCGCAGGCGAATTTCCACGCCACTCCGGCGCCGCTCAGGCATTTGCTGGGATAGGTTTCGTTTGGGCGTATTGGATTGATGACTGCCGCTGCCGGGGGGCGCTCATCTCCGGGCTCATGGTGGTCTGTTACGATAACGTCGACGCCCAAGCGGTTGGCTTCTTCAATGGCCTCGACCGCCGTTGTTCCACAATCGACGGTAATCAACAGGTCGCACTGTTCGGCGAATAACGCCATCGCCTCTTTTTGAAGCCCATAATTATCAGTCAAGCGGTTAGGAATATAACTCTCCACCGTGGCGCCGAGTTCCCACAGGGTTTCAAGAAGAATGGCGGTGGAGGTGATTCCATCCACGTCATAATCGCCGTGGATTAAGATGCGTTGTTGGTTCTCAATTGCATACAGGACTCGGTCGATGGCGGTGTGCATCTCATTAAACAAAAACGGATCGGGCAGCGGATGGCTTTCTGTTGAAATAAACTCGCGGGCGCCTTCAGCCGTCGTGACGCCGCGCGTATATAACAGCCGGGCCACTAATGGAGAAATATTGAGATCAGATTGAATCGCGTCGGCTTGATCGCGGTCAAACGGTCTTGATTTCCACTCAGACTGCATATGTTTGGTATCTTCCTGTAGAAGCCCTTCTACCTGTGAATTTATTCTACGCCAAAAATTTGCTTGGCTTCGTCATAATCCATGCTAGGAGCCGGCGTCGGCTCTTCGATTGGGGCGACTGTTTGTGAATTATTTTCGAAATAACTATTGTCCTGCAAGATGCGTAAAACATACCACAATACCATAAAAAGAAAAATCATCAGCAACGGAAGATAATTGCGCCGCTCACGATACCAGGGCGTCACGGTCTCTTCTTCGCGTTCGCCATGTAAGACGCTAACAAACCGCTCTTTGGTTGAATGTCGCGTTTTATAAGATCGTCGGCGTGGCTCTTTCATACAATTTGAATAAAAGAAGTTTTAGTCTTGGCGATTGGTAAACTCACTATATACTCATCCACCCAGATTCAGTAGTTGAATCTGAATGGTGCTTCCCATCGTGGTTTGAAGGGCTGTCGGCTAGTCGGTTTCAGCCGATATTTACTCGAATCTAAAGCGGTGACCAGTTTACTAACTATCGAAAAATCGCTGAGTTTGATGAAATTCGGCTTGACATCAATCGCCTTACGCCGATATAGTATGTTCCGTCTAGAACGAAGGGTGAGTAGCTCAGTTGGTTAGAGCGCCTGCCTTACAAGCAGGAGGCCACAGGTTCGATTCCTGTCTTACCCAAAGTAAGGCTCCCGGTTGACAATGGGAACCACCCAAACGGGGCCGTAGTTCAGTTGGTTAGAATGCCTGACTGTCGATCAGGAGGTCGCGAGTTCGAGTCTCGTCGGCCCCGCCATTGTCAACCGGAAGCCTTATCGTTGGATGAAATTCGGCGATGGAAGGATGTCGTATGAAACGGAGACCTCGCTTCTCCACGTTATTAGCGCTTTTCGTCTGTATGACTGTTTTGCCTGCTATGGCGGGCCAAAACGATTCTGCTGTATTTACCCTTGATTTTTCCGCCTCCAACGACACCAAAAACGAATCTGACACCTCAGGCGACCCTGTTATCACCGACGGGATGTTCACCGCAACCTTGGTTTTAGATAACTCAACTGCTTTAACTGGACTTACGGTCGACATTCGCTTTGATCCCGCCGTGCTTCAATTGGTTTCGATCAACGAAACCGTCGGCGACATCAATTTTGACGGGCGCTCGAATATCGCTGATGTATTAACGCTCGCTGAGCGTTTTGAAGCCTCGCTTGACCCTGATACAGGCAACCCCGAATATGACTATTTTGATTTGGTTCCATCTGGAGTGATTGACATGGACGACATCAATTCACTGCTCGCCCAAATCAACCAGTCTGACCTGTTTTGGACCAGCAACCCAAACGCCGAAGGGTTTGGCGACTTCCAATCATTTCCGGAAAGTGTTGAAATTTTTGAAGATCCGGCGGTGAGCACAGCCAAGGGCTTGATTGATGATATCGCGGTTGTGCTGTTGCCGCGCGACCATCCGCCCCAAGACGGGTTTGGATTTAACGGCGATGCACGCATCGCTACCATAACATTTCAAGTTGTAGAAGGGCAAAGCGGCCAAACAACAATCTCATTCGAAGACCCGATTGTGTTAGACGCCGCCACGGTTATAAACGACGATGGTAGTTTTGAGGAGAACACTGAAAGCCGCCCTGCGTCACCAGAGATTACCATAACGATCCCCTAAGGGATTGTTTTTTTACATTTTTGCAAAAAGAGCTAGACGAATCCCCTAAAATGTCGTAATGTAGTGGGGATTGTTCTCTAAACGATTTTGGAGGCATGATTTATGTATCTCAATTTATTCCAGCGTTGGGTAATGGTTGTTGTGGCAGTGTGTGCGATTGGGTTTCTCGCTTTACCCGTTTCTGCGCAAGTGAGCGAAACTCCAACTGAAACGCCTGTCGAAACACCGACCGAAACACCCGTTCCCCCAACGAACACACCTGTTCCTCCGACGGCGACTCCTGAATCTCCGGCGGAAACGCCAACCGAGACGCCTGTTCCACCGACTGCGACACCGGAAACGAGCATAGAGACGCCGACTGCGACCCCTGTGCCTCCGACCAACACACCGGTTCCGCCGACTGCGACTCCGGAAACGGGCATAGAGACGCCGACCGAAACGCCGGTTCCGCCGACCAACACACCGGTTCCGCCGAC
>CAZKYC010000056.1:13504-29729 GCA_964556895.1 uncultured bacterium
TAGAGACGCCGACCGAAACGCCGGTTCCGCCGACCAACACACCGGTTCCGCCGACAGCGACGCCTGAAACAGGCCCCGAATCGCCGACTGAAACGCCGGTTCCGCCGACCAACACGCCGGTTGGCCCAACGGCGACTCCTGGCGATCAACCGACTCCAATATTGATTCCAACAAACACCCCGATTCCGACTCCGACCGTGGTTCGCGTGAACCCAGAACTCGGTATGTTGGTCTATGACGCAGTGGGTGGTTCACACTTAGGCGGCGTAGGCAACTTGGCCTTTGACATCGGCCTGTCAGACGCTGCTGGCAATCTGTTCAATACTCGCGTACGCGACGGTGCGCCTGATCCGGCCGCTTTGGGTCCGTTCCTGTTCTTGTTCTTGGGCAACGACTTTGGCTTCCAGTTCGTTCCTGTGGCTCGCGACGTCGAATTCTCAGGCGAATGGAGCCCCATCAACGGCCTTACCCGTGAAGGCGCTTACTTCCTCCTCGCTGGTACGATTGGGCCGTTCCCGCCAGTCAACGCACGCCTCGGCGCGGTTGGCAATGAACAAGGCGGCGGTATTGATACAAACGGCAACGGTTTCTATGGCGACACCCCAAGCGGTGGAACCATTGGCTCGTTCGGTACGTTTGAATCAGACATTATTCAAATTGACTTCTTCCCGGCGACGGGTACCTATGAAGGTTCGTTGGTTGATCTCGAACCTGCAGGCAACAATGGCTTCTATGTCTTAGACCGCTCAGGAGCGATTTACGCTGAAGGCGACGCCAACGCGGATCTCGAAGTTGACCTCGGCCTAACAGGCGGCGTCACAGCGGTTGGCCTCAAGATTTACCGCGGCGACCTCTTCTTGGGTGACGATGCGACTCCGGCGAACAGCCAATACGCAACTGACCTGATTGGTACGGGCGCTTATGTGCTGCTCTCCAACGGCGTCATTCGCGTGGTTGGCGACGCGCCAGCGATTAGCACAGGCGATGCGCCGTTCGTGCCTGAAGGCGCTGATCCGCTGCCGTTCAAAGACATCGAATTATTGCCGAACGAAGCGGGAACCACATGGGCAGGCGTCGCCCTCTTAACAGGCGACGGCATCGTCCACGGCGTACCGTTCACAGGCCAGACCTTGTCAGCCGACTTTGTCGATTTGATTGGGCCGTTTAACGGTCTTGAGTTTGGCGGCTTTGGCTTCGATATCGCTCGCGACTTCGAAGTAGAAATCAGCGGCAGCGCACTCTATGGCGTTGACAACTCAGGCAGCACGGTCGGCACCACGGGCGTCCGCATCGGTTCGTTCTTGACTGACGGCTTTGGCGGCGTGTTTGCGGGCGGCGACTCAACCCGCTTCGCTCCAGCCCCGGTCAGCGCAGACCGCGCGACCCACGACGTGCCTGGCTTAGGCCCGTCCTTCCCGTTCCCGGTCAACTCTGCGTACTTCTTCCCCGATGACGTAGTAGTCGACATGGAAATTGTCTTGCCGCCGAAACAATAAGCGGACGAGATTGAATTGATTACCCTGAGGGGGACGCTTATCGCGTCCCCCTTTTTCATGCCCAAAAACCACCTACGATTTCACCTATGAAGAACATCAAACAGAACATAGACAACATCCGCGAGCAGATGGAGTTGGCCTGTGAAAATGCCGGGCGAGATCCCAAAGAAGTACGTCTGGTCGCTGTGAGTAAACTGCATCCGGCTGGTTTGGTGCGCGAAGCGTATGCGGCCGGGCAAATGGTATTTGGTGAGAACCGTGTTCAAGAAACGGCGCAAAAAATACCGACGTTGAACGACCTACCGCTTGAGTGGCATTTTATTGGGCACCTTCAGACCAACAAGATCAAAAAGGTCGTACCGCTGGTTTCGATGATTCACACAGTCGACAGCGAGCGCTTAATTGAGGCGCTCCAGGCCGAATGTGAAAAGATTGATACGAGTATCGATGTGCTGCTTCAAGTCAACGTGGGCGGCGAAGACCAGAAGTACGGCGTCTCGGCGAGTGAAATTGAGTACTTACTCACGGCGCTTCAAAACGCGCCACGATTGTCATGTCGCGGGTTAATGACGGTCCCGCCCTATGAAGAAGACGTAGAACAGGTGCGCCCTTATTTCGCGCAGTTGCGTGAGTTGGGTGAGAAATACAAAGATAACTTGTGTCAGGCGGAGCGGCCTATCGAACTGTCGATGGGCATGAGCCACGACTTTCACGTTGCGATTGAAGAAGGCGCCACGTTAATTCGGATAGGAACGGCCATATTCGGCGCGCGTAACTATGGGTAACAAAAACAAATTGCGATACATTACTGATAGCATTCACATATAGATCGCCTAAGAAAGCCCTCCTTTTTTAAGAGGGGGAAGTCCGCCTTGGCGGACAGGGGGGATCATTGCTAAAGCGAAGACTGGTTCAGCTTCTGATTATACTTTTTCCAATCTACTGCGGTGGATTTGGCGGGAGAATAAAGAAATCGCCTCATGCGCTCTACGATACATGTCTCGCTCTTGCTGGTTTTGGTCATCGTCGCGATTGTCGGCGGGGTGGTGGTCTATTCGCCTGATCATAGCCAGTCGGTTGATATTCAAACCGACAATCAAACAAAACGATCTATTGAAGACGTTTCAAACACAGGGCCAACTTCTGTTTCGGCTCCATTACACGTTGACAATGCGACAGCGATCAACCCGGTTGACTATGCGACGGGCGCGGTCTTTGACCCAACTGGCAGGTCAAACGATGTGCTTACTATGCCAACGCCAGTTCCAGCGAATGCTATTGATAAAGCCACTCAACGTTCGTGGTCGGGCTATGTATTTAGTGCAGTCGACCAAAAGCCAATGGCGGGAGTAACGGTCAGTTTGAATGGACAAGCAAACGCTGTGTCGCGTGAAGGCGACGGGTTTTTTACGACAAAGTTGCCTCGCGAAATTCAATCCGTATCTGCTAGGTTTTCATACTCCGGCTACCACTCAGTGAGTGGAACACTCAAACGAGACCACAACCAAAATGTATTCTTTATGGTTCCTGAGGGTGCGCTATTCGTCGATGTGGTCGATAACTCAAGCCGTCCGGTCTTATACGCCCAGATCGAAATCAAAAGCAACAGCGGCTTTTGGAGCAAGACCGTCACAGCGGACATGCGGGGGCGCTACTTTGAGCCTAACCCGCCCAAAGCGGGCTTGACCATCAGCGCGTCCTATCATGGATACACCGACCAAGGCCAAGCGACGAAGACGATAGAGCCGCCGTTCTCAGACAAAGTCACTCTTCAATTACATCGCCCCTATTTTTCTATCTCAGGCCGGGTGATTGAGCGCGACACCCAAAAAGGCGTTGAACAGGTAAGTCTTACTGCCTCAAACACCATCTTTCTTCGTCAAGAATATGCTTCAACTGACAAAACTGGTTACTACGAGTTTACCAATTTGCTGACCGCTAGTTACACAATTGAACTGGCGCCAAGAGACACGAGTTTTCATGTTGCTCACGAACAGCGTACTCGCGTTGTGCGTGTGATTGATAAACACGCGCGGGATGTCAATTTTGAATTGGTGCGAGGATACAGCATTTCAGGGACCGTGGTTGATGCAAATGGAAGTCCAGTTCCAGACGCGAAAGTTTATCTTACCCCCCATCCAAGCAATCCGCCTGTCTTCGTTTTGAACGAAGAACAAATCGCAACCACAGACGCGCAAGGGCAATTCACTTTATATAACCTGCCGCCGACGTCAAACAAAGAGAGCCGCGTCGCCGCCGTCCACACAGAACGCGGCAGCGGCGTCAGCGAACCGTTTGACCCCGGCGCGGGCCAGGCGGGGCCATTTACAATCACATTGGGCGGATTGAGCACGGTTGAGGGTATCGTCGTTGACGATAAAGGCGCCGCTGTTCCAGGCGCAATGGTCGCTTTACATTCGCCTGACCAATCCTTATTAGGCGTTCTTCAACAACAAACCAACACCACGACTGGTCAAGAGGGCGAGTTTTCTATCACGCTTGCTGCTGTTCCCTCATCAAGCGACAAGGCGCCTCTTTCGACTTACCCATTTAAAATTGTCGCTGCGTTAGGCGCCCTCGATCGCGACATGTCTAAAGTGCAATATGTTGAAAAGAGAATTGAACTGAAACCCGGTGAATCCAAAAATATCACGTTGGTCTTACCCACCCAAAAAGGCGTCATTCGCGGACGGGTGACAGACCAATCTGGGGCGCCGTTGCAACACACCGGAGTGATTGCTCGACACCAGCGGTATGGTTTGTTTCAAGCGAATACTGACGAAAACGGTGTGTATGCATTTGGGAAGCCAGGCGATGACCTTACCGCAACAGCATTTTTACCTGAAGGCGTATATGATCTTGAATTTGTCGGCCCAGGAAACCCGACCCAGCGGGGACGGCTCTATCAAGTCAAAACCGGGACGCTCAACGCTGACATCGTCTTGTCGCCCAACGTTTGGCGCGTCAGCGGCGGCGTAATCGACGCTGACACTCAACAGCCGCTTCATCATTTCAATATATACGTCGAGTCGGCGCCAACAGCGGCGCGCGCACAACCCTACCTCACAACCGTCAAGTTAAATTCACACGACGGGACCTATGAAGTTCCGTTCTTTGAGCCGGGGCGTTACCGCTTGCGCTTTTATGCTGACGGGTATGACACGCAGGCGGCGGTGATGACCGTGGTTGACGATTCTCGGGAGATACAAATTCTCAACGTCAAGCTGACGCGCACCGAGACCACGGGTTCGATCTACGGCCAGTTCGTCGCTCCCACAGGCGCGCCGCTCGGCAAAGTCGAAGTCGTTGGCATCGGCGTCTATGAAGCGAACAACAATATGTTCAATATCGAAAACCTGCCGCCGGGCCGCCATGACCTGGTGTTTTATTTGTTCGAGATCGCCAGCCAGTCATTCACGCCGCTTGGCGTATTGACCAGCGTGACGGTGCAGCCGGGCGGACGCACCCAGATCGGCCCGGTCTCAGCCGCCAATTTACAAACCCGATACTTTGACTTGTAGGGTCTACGCCCCGGCGCAACGACTAATCTGGGGCGGAGCGACGCGGCGCAACTACAACACGCCGCGGGGGTGCGGTAAACTGAGGCGCGGCCCTGTCCGTAATTACGAATAAGGATCAACTCATGTCAGAGCCTTCCCGCTACGCCCAGGCTGGCGTTGATATCGACGCTGGCGACCGCGTCAAAAAGCGCATCATCCAACTCGCGCGCGACACCTTCACGCCTGGTGTGTTGCACCGCGACGGCGCTTTTGGCGGTCTTTATTCGCTGGCCAACCTCAATCTCAAAAAGCCGGTGCTGGTTTCGAGCGTTGACGGCGTCGGCACCAAGGTCAAAGTCGCGACCCTGTGCGGCGACCATCGCGGCGTCGGCGTCGACCTGGTCAACCATTGTATTAACGATATTCTCACCTGCGGCGCTCAACCGCTATTGTTTCTTGATTACTACGCCTGCCATACGCTGGATGATTTTGTGCTGGTTCAGGTGGTTGAAGGCATGAGCGCGGCGTGTAAGGCCGCCGGCGTATCGCTGATCGGCGGAGAGACCGCGCAGATGTCAGACGTGTATGCGAAAGATGAATATGACCTGGCGGGAACCATCATCGGCGTGGTGGATGAAGACGACATCATCGACGGGCAGGCGATTCGACCCGGCGATGTATTGTTCGGGCTGCCGTCGTCGGGATTGCATACCAACGGCTACACCTTGGCGCGAAACGTCTTGTTCGACGAAGCAGGCCTAAGCGTCGACGATACGCCTGAAGGCTTTTGTCAGCCGTTAGGGAAAACATTGCTCGAACCTCACCGTTGTTATTTGGCTGAATTCAACACCGTCAAAGACAAAGTCAACATCAAAGGCATCGCCCATATCACAGGCGGCGGTTTTGAGGGCAATATCCCCCGTGTGTTGTCAGACGGCTGCTGCGCCCGCGTTGACGCATCGTCATGGACGCTGCCCGCTGTGTTTCAACTCATACAAGAAAAAGGCGGCGTCAGCCGTGACGAGATGTACCAGGTCTTTAATATGGGCATCGGCCTGATCTTTATCGTTTCACCATGCGACGCGGTGAAATTGGCGACGCTCTTGCCTGAGGGCTGCAAGATCGGCGAGATCGAAGAGGGCGACGGCGTTAGAATGAAGTTTGATTCATAAGCGACCATGACTGGTAATGGTGAGAAGAAGCGCTTGCGATGGACTGAGCAAGAGTTTTCTGTTTCATGGGCCCCGTTTGTGTTGGCGCTCTTGCCCGTGATGTTGATCGCCCATTCATTCGATGACGGCTGGTATGGCGACGACTTTGTCCAACGAACCTGGCTGGCTGATTCAACCGAAACCAACGCTCGCGCTGCCTGGCTGCTGCCCGGCAATTCGCCCCCCACAAACCGTTTTCATTACGCCGCGTTTGAACTGTTCAACTTTGCTGACGGCGGCGAGCGCGTACAACATTGGATCGAACGCGGCGTAATGCCGTGGTGGACGCATCCTGAGTTGCGCGTTCGCTTCTTTCGTCCCCTGAGTGGAATCACTCATTGGATTGATTATACGCTGTGGCCTGGTTCGCCATTCGTCATGCATCTTCACAACGCATTGTGGCTGTTCGCTATGGCGTCTATCGCGATAGTCGCCTTTCGGCTGTTTCTACCCAAGAATACAGCGTTGCTCGCGGGCTTGTTGTTTGTATTGAACGACTGCCTGTCAGGCGCAGCCTGGATCGCAGGGCGAAATGCGCTACTTGCCGCGCCGTTTGTGTTTGCGACTCTCTATTGCCATTATCGATGGCGCGCCGGCGAAAGGCGGTTTTATTTTGCCGCGCTTCTTTCACTGATTGCGGCGCTTCTTTCGTCAGAAAGTGGAACCATTGCGCTTGTTCTTGTGTTTTGTTATTGCCTGTTTCTTGAACCACAACCTGGATTGAAGCGCCTGCTTTCGCTATTGCCCTATTTCACTCTCGTATTTGTCTGGAAGTTGTTGTATGGGCGAATGGGCTACGGCGTAGACCACTCAGGCTTATACGTCGACCCGCTAAACGTGAGCGAGTTTGTTCCTGCGATTATCCACACCTATCCAGCAATGCTACAAGCGCTAATCGTCCCTGATCTGTTTCATCACTCATTGGCCATTGGTGTAAGCATAGGTGGGTTTCTCTTTCTGTCGTCTGTTCCAGTGATTCAGGCCGTCCCAACAGCGCGATATTTTTTGTGTGCGACGGTGTTGTCATTGCTGCCGTTGTGCGCTCACCGCTGGGGCGCGAATATTGAACGGTTGTTTTATATCCCGGCATTTGGTTTGAGCGGTTTGTTGGCGATAGTTTTGGCCTATTGGTATGAGCGCCTGACGCAGGGCGTAAATCAACCAGCCGCCAAAGTCAGTGTCTCATTGGTGGTAATGGCGCTTGTGGGATTGTCATCAACTTCAATGATTCAAAAGGCGTCGAAGCCAAAGAATGAACAACATGATTTGATGAACGCCGTTGCAGGGTATCAGATAGGCCGCTTTGAAGAAAACCAATCTGTGTTGTTATTTGGAACTCCAAACTCAGCCTGGCACTTTTATTGTGCGTTTTTGTCTTCCGAGAAAAGTGGGTCTCAACACAATCACCCAATATACATTTTGGTTCCTGATATTGAGTATGATTTGAAAGTACGCAATGAATTCTCGTTGACAATAAACGCTGACCAATGGCAATTAAACTATCTTGATTCCGTCTGGCGCGCTGAGGACGACTTTCAGTTTCAAATTGACGATACAATCGACGCGGGAGCGTTTCAGGTCGTGATCATCGACGTCGATGAAGACCAGCGCCCGCGCATTATACAATTTATATTTAATGAGCCGGTTGAGTCTCCCCACTATCATTGGCGGCAATGGCGGCTGGGCCGATGGACGGTGACGCCGGTCATGCCGGTGGAGTAGCCGCCCCTTTCATTGACAGTGATTCAATAGCAAAATAAGAGGTTCATATCTCAATCATTATTCGCGAGGAAATCATGCCTGACTATCGATCACGAACCACCACACATGGCCGCAATATGGCGGGGGCGCGCTCGCTGTGGCGCGCGACGGGAATGACCGACTCTGACTTTGGCAAACCGATCATCGCCGTCGTCAACTCATTCGTTGAGTTCGTCCCCGGTCATGTTCATCTAAAAGATTTGGGGCAGATGGTCGCCCGTGAAATCGAATCCGCCGGCGGCGTCGCCAAAGAATTTAACACCATCGCCATCGACGACGGCATCGCCATGGGCCACGGCGGCATGCTCTATTCGCTGCCGTCGCGCGATTTGATCGCCGATAGCGTCGAGTATATGGTCAACGCCCACTGCGCCGACGCGATGGTGTGCATCTCAAACTGCGACAAGATTACGCCAGGCATGTTGATGGCGGCGATGCGTCTCAATATCCCTTGCGTCTTCGTCTCCGGCGGCCCTATGGAAGCGGGCAAGGCCGAGGTTGAAGGTTCAGAGCAGCGACTCGACCTCATCTCTGCGATGGTCAAAGGCGCTGACCCCAATGTGTCTGACGCCGACGCTGAAGCCTATGAGCGCTCCGCCTGCCCGACCTGCGGCTCCTGCTCTGGCATGTTCACCGCCAATTCAATGAACTGCCTCAACGAAGCCATTGGCTTGGCGCTGCCCGGCAACGGCACCATTCTCGCTACTCACGCTGACCGCAAAGAACTCTTCTTACGCGCAGGCCGTCTGGTGGTTGAGTTGTGTAAGCGTTATTACGAAAACAATGACGAATCGGCCCTGCCGAGAAATATCGCCACCTTCGAAGCGTTTGAAAACGCCATGCGTCTTGATATCGCCATGGGCGGCTCGACCAACACCATTCTTCACTTGCTGGCCATCGCCCAAGAAGGCGAAGTGAACTTTACCCTTGATGACATTAACCGCTTGTCGCTTTCAACGCCGTGCGTTTGTAAAGTCGCCCCCGCGACCAATGAGGTGTTTATCGAAGACGTCCACCGCGCCGGCGGTATTATGGGCATCCTCGCCGAACTCGACCGCGGCGGGCTGATCCATCGCAATGTCCCACGCCTGGATGGGTTCACCCTGGGCGACTCGCTCGACAATTGGGACATCATGAAAACAAACGATGAGGGCGTGAAAGAATTTTACCGCGCCGCCCCGGGCAACGTGCCTACCCAAGAAGCGTTTTCTCAATCAAAACGATATGACGCTTTAGATACCGACCGTGAGAACGGCGCCATTCGCTCGGTCGAACACGCGTTCACCAAAGACGGCGGGCTGGGCATTCTCTACGGCAACCTCGCGCCTGACGGCTGTGTTGTCAAAACCGCCGGCGTCGATGAAAGCATCTGGACATTCAGCGGGCCCGCTGTGATATTTGAGTCGCAGGAAGACGCCGTTGAAAGCATCCTGAATGGGACGGTCAAAGCGGGCGACGTCGTCATCATTCGCTATGAAGGCCCGCGCGGCGGCCCGGGCATGCAGGAAATGCTCTACCCAACCTCATATCTGAAATCGATGGGATTGGGCAAAGATTGCGCCCTGATTACTGACGGACGCTTCTCAGGCGGCACCTCAGGCCTTTCGATTGGCCACGTTAGCCCCGAAGCGGCGTCAACAGGCAACATCGGGCTGGTCGAACCGGGAGACACCATTGAGATCGACATCCCAAACCGAAAGATCCAGATTGCGATCTCAGAGGAAGAGTTAGACGCGCGCCGCCAGAAGATGGAAGCCAAAGGCGACAACGCCTGGATGCCCACGACACGTGATCGTCAGGTATCCACTGCCTTAAAGGCGTATTCGATGATGGCCCAAAGCGCTGACAAAGGGGCTGTGCGTGATTTAAATTTGGTTAAGAAAGTTTAGATCAATTTGTAAAACGCAATAAAAGAGCCTGGCGGTTCGCCAGGCTCTTTTGTTTGAACCGTCTCAAAACGATTTAATCATTTGCTGCGCTAGGCATGGGTACAACTCTGCTCGCTTCAGTGCGGCTCCGCCCGTTTGCACAGGTGCTCCCAGAGTTGCACCCATGCCAAACGCTGATGCAATGGGGGGGGGTATTCGCGAGATAGAATTAAGCCCGCTAGCGCAGCATATCCATGTCAAATGGTTTCCAGGGCGGGCCGAGCCGAACGATGTCGCCCAGGCTGACGATTCCATTGCTTGAGTCGTAATCAACCTGCGTGCCGACCCGTTGATCTTTGTCGGGCCCGGCGCTGGCGATTCGCCAATGGGCGCCGCGGGTGGATAGGGGCGCGTTGCCGGCGAGCGAGGCGGATGTCCAATCATAATAGTCATACGTCTGTGTATGAAACACGCCCTCTTTCTTTTTTTCGCCAAACGGGTCGGACGGATAAAAGCTGATATACGAGACCGGCGTCGTCAATGCTGAAAAGCGGCTAATCGCTGAGCCGGACGCGATCTGTTGGTCAATGAGATGGGCGACGGGGTAATTGCCTGCGTCCATGCGATATGATTCGAGCGCGGTTGCGAGAGTACGGAAGTCAGCCTCAACACGGGTGACTTTGGCGCGAATTTGCGCATTGATAAAATTGGGCGCAGCAATCGCCGCGAGGATGCCAATAATGGCAACCACAATCAAAAGTTCAATCAAAGTGAATCCGCGAGATTGAGTCATAGCGCGAAAGCAGGGAAGAGATGAAGCCCATCTCTTCCCTGATTTGTTTGCTTATCGAAGCATCCAATCGGTGATAGACGATCCGCCTTGTGACAAACTCGCAGCCATCAAGTAGACAGAATCATCTTCCGTGTCTGGCGCTGTGGGCAAAACGATTTCTTGCAGCGTCTTCGCCGGGTTGAGCGAATAGCGCCGTTGAATGACGGCCGCGCTGTAGTTGTCTGGGTCGCCCAGGGTCGTTTTCAGTCCATCAAACACCAAGCGGTCTGTTTGAATGTCGATGTCGCCAGAGTAGACCGCCATCCAAAAGATTCCCGGCCCCCATCCATCTCCTGTGCTGCCGTCTGTGAAACGAATAGAGAATTGCTTGCCGGGGTTGTTAGCCAATACATCCGCTAATTCAATGGTGTAATAAGTTTTGTTGTATTCGTTGCGAATGTCATCGCCAAACAGCTCCATCGAATTTAACACTTCAACAAACGAGTCGCTATTGTCTTCTATTTGGTTGACGATTGTGATTCCGGTCAAGAACGGCCCCCATCCATCGGCGGGAAGTCCGTCGGACAAGCGTATGCGAACCGTGTTGGTTGTGTTGTCGGCGAGGTAGGGCGCCAAATCAATTGGGTAGGAATCGAGGTTGCTGTTATCGCGGGTTTCTTGGCCCGAGTCAAACACCCAATCATATTCGACCGAATAATCATCGTCGCCGCGGCTGGCTTCAATAAAGAACTGGTTGCCGATGTTGACGACGGCGAATGCGTTGGTCAGGTCGTCGGGCAAGTCAAACTCATAGACCATAAAACCACTGCCATCGGCGAAACGGCTGTTCCCGGCCAGAATGCTGCCTTGTTCTTCAATGAGAAACTGGCTTTCTTCCGCTGTTCCCGGAGAGACCTGCGCATAGCGCACAACATCGCTCGAACCTGCGAGAGAGACCACAAAGTTGTTGGCCATGTCGACGGTCAATTTGGCGTCTTCAATTGTGTCGGGTAAATCGAACTGGTATGTAAGCGAGCCGCCCGCGTCCGCGAAACGGTGTCCCCGGTTTGACGGCCCCGAAGCGCTGTTTTCGTATAGGTAGGGCGTTTCATTCTCGCCGCCGTCTGTTTGAAACATGGCGTATACGTCTGCATTGCTGGCGTCGATGGTTGGTTCAAGCGTTTCTTGAAACGAACGGGTCTGGCCTTGGAACAGGCTGATTCGCTGAATATACGGCCCCCAGCCATTTGCCGTGGTTGCATCAGTGAACAAGACATAGATCTCGCCAGTCTGTTGAGCGAGAAACGGCGCCAGGTCAATATCATATTGGCGAAGGTTGCCGAGGGCGCGGTGTTCAAACCCGTCATGGATTTCCATCGAATTGGCGACGACTTCAAAGCCAATGTCAGGCGTCTCCGGGTCAAAGAACTCGGTCGCGATTGAAATGACAAAGTTGTTGCCGACGGTGACGCCAAGCGTGGCGTTGGTCAAATCCGTCGAGACGTCAAACACATACAAGACGAATCCTGTTCCGTCGACGAAGCGTACGCCGCCTGCGTCGCCGTTACCATTTTCTTGCAACAAATACAACCGTTCGTCTTCGCCGAAGTCGGCGTCAAACGCCGCGATGGTTTCAACGCTGCTATCATCGGTGAATGAGTAAAATGTGTTATCGAACGCGGTTGGAGATTGAAACCAACTTGAGATGGGGCCGAACCTGTGAGAGTCTGAAGAGCCGTCAGTATATTGAAATACCATCTGGCCAAATGGATCGCCATAGCCGCCAGGCGCCGACAGTAACGCCAGGTCAATCGCGTTGTAATTGCTCGGCTCAACCGTCAACGTCTGGCCGTTCACCACTAGAGCATCAAGCGATGACCCAAGCAACGAAGAAAATTGAAATCCGCCGAACGGGCCTCCATCTTGAAAGCCGGCTGGCAGGGTCGCGGGGTCTAAGTACCGGCCTTCATCGTCTAGCGCGAGCGTTAATCCTGTCTCATTCAAACCGACAAACACTTCGGCGTCATAAAGTCCTTCGAGCGAGACATGCGTGGTTTGAGCAAGTGATGTGAGTCCAACGACTAAACTGGCGACAATAAGAATTGAATGTTTCATCATAATTCCTCCACAATAAAAAAAGTAAATGATACGTAAGTATAAACCAAAATAGGGTGTTTTTGCGACAAATTTTGAATCGTATTCCATCGAAATTTATAGGTAGACCGGACGATATCGTGTATACGATACATGGCGGGCAGTTCAATCGGGGTGAGAGGATTTGAACCTCCGACATCCTGCTCCCAAAGCAGGCGCGCTACCAGGCTGCGCTACACCCCGTTGAGCGTCAAAATTGTAGCCGAGACGCCAAGGTTATGCAATCGGCGCTAGACCCGGGCTCCATAGTTTCGTTTTTAATCTCTGTTACAATGTTTCAATTCACCCGCACCTTTTGAATGCTCCCAAACCAATAAAACCGGAGATTGCCAGATGAACCAACTTCGCATCGTAGTGTTCGTGTTATTCATTGGCGCAGTTTTAACGCAACAATCGTGCAGTGAAGAGATCAACTCAAAGGAAGAAACTATGACAGGCGCTTCGTCTGAACCCAAACATACCAATGCATTGATCAATGAGACCAGCCCCTACCTGCTTCAACACGCCCACAATCCGGTTGCTTGGCATCCCTGGAACGAAACTGCGTTGAAACTAGCCAAAGACCAGAACAAACCCATTTTTCTCAGCATCGGCTACTCGGCCTGTCACTGGTGTCATGTGATGGAGCACGAGTCATTTGAAAATGAAGAAATCGCCGCCTACATGAATGAGCATTTCATCAACATCAAAGTCGACCGCGAAGAACGACCCGATTTAGATGAAATTTACATGAGCGCCGTCCAGGCGATGACCGGTTCGGGCGGATGGCCCATGTCAGTGTTTCTCACCCCTGATTTGAAGCCGTTCTATGGCGGGACGTATTTTCCTCCAATTGATAAGTATGGCCGCCCCGGCTTTTTGACCGTGTTACAGGGCGTTGAACGCGCCTTTCGCGACGATCACGAAAAGGTTCTCGAGTCTGCCGACAAGATGACGATGTATATTCAACAGGCGGCTGTGCAGACGCCCAGCGATCATCCCTTAAACCTGGAACTGATCGAAACCGCCTTTCAACAATTGCGCGGGCGGTTTGACCGAACCCACGGTGGGTTTGGAGGCGCGCCTAAGTTTCCGCATAGTATGGATGTGGCCTTGTTATTGCGCTATTTCCATCGAACCGGCGACGCCGAAGCGCTTCAGATGGCTGAGTTCAGCCTGCGAAAAATGGCCGAGGGGGGTATGTATGACCAGGTCGGCGGCGGGTTTCACCGCTATTCGGTCGACGAGCGTTGGCTGATCCCCCATTTTGAAAAGATGCTTTATGACAACGCCCTGTTGGCCAAAATATACACCGAAGCCTATCAGATTACCAAAAACGAATTTTACAAAAAAATTGTTGTTGAAATTATGGAATACGTCCTGCGTGAAATGACCTCGCCGGAAGGTGGATTTTACTCGACCCAAGACGCCGACAGCGAAGGCAAAGAAGGCGTCTTTTTCGCCTGGACGCCTGAGCAAATCAGCGAAGCGCTCGATGATGAAGACGCCGCGAAGTTTATCATTCGCTATTGGGGCGTTGAACCGCATGGCAACTTTGAAGAAGGAACCAGCGTGTTGCACGTTTCGCTGGGCCTCAACGAAGCGGCGAAATTGTTTGACCTCAGCGAAGACGAAGCCAAAGCCATCATTCAAAAAGCGAAATGTAAGTTGTTTGGCGCGCGCGAACAGAGAGTTCACCCAGGCCGCGACGAAAAAGTCTTGACCGATTGGAACGGCCTGATGATTTCGGCGATGGCGTTCGCCGGCAACGTGTTGAATGAACCGCGCTATGTTGAAGCCGCTGAAACCGCGTGTGATTTTCTCTTTGAGAATCTATATAAAAACGGCCGCCTGCTGCATGTCTACAAAGATGGGCGTACTCATACCAACGGTTTTCTAAGCGACTATTCGTATCTGATGAACGGCCTGATCGATGTCTATGAAGCGACGGGCGATCCCAAACGTTTACAGCAAGCCATGGAATTAAAAGCCGTTATGGACGAACAGTTTTGGGACGAAAAACACGGAGGGTATTTCTTCACTGGCGATGACCACGAACAACTGATCGCCCGCACCAAAGACCCGATGGACAACGCCGTTCCGTCCGGCAACTCAATGGCCGTGCTGTCGCTGTTGCGGCTCAACGCGATTACAGGCGACGCCGCCTTGCGAGAGAAGGCCGAAACGAGCCTGAAGGCCTTTGTTGATGGAATCAGGCAATACCCGTCCGCCTATTCACAAATGATGGCGGGGCTGGATTGGCTGCTGTCTAGTTCACAAGAGATCGTCTTGGCCGCCGAGTCATTTGAACAGATCGACTCATTTCAAGACGCCGTATTCTCGCGCTTCTTGCCGAACAAGGTTGTGCTGTATTCGTATGAACAGGCAAGGGATGAGTTAACAGCAGTCGCGCCGCTTGTCGACGGCAAAGACCCGATAGACGGCGCCCCCGCCGCCTATGTCTGCCAAAACTTCACCTGCAAACTGCCCGTTAAGAGCGTTGAAGAATTGAGTAAACAATTTGAGTAACTAAGTTGAGTGGGGCAATTCAGCCCCACTCTATGAGATTCAACACTAATTTTTTGCATTCCCTTTTTGACTCTCGATCTTGCGTTTTTGAAGTTTACCGTCGCACCCCAGTTCAATATCGAACTTTTGAGGAATTTCCCAGAGTTCGGCATCGGGATAATTGATTGTAATTGAGAGCATTTTTTTGCTGTATTCATCAATCTGAGAATAAAGAAGTGGATATAGATCATTGCTGTATTCTTTATTTATCTTTTGTATAACGGCAAATGAAATCACCTTATAAAAGGAGTTCGTTTCTTTACTGAACATATTCCTCTCAAGATATGGAATTGCAGCATCAGGTAATGTAATGCAAAGAGACAACCACGGGTAATCTTCTATGCTTTTTTGAGGTTCGTTTTTTTTGCGAAATGAAGATCTGTTCTGGTTTAAAGAATGAAAACTTATATAAAGATTGTTTCCTAAAAATTCTAAAACACTCGCGTCTCGCTCTTCAATAGCTGTATAACATAAAGCGCTAACTTGTTCAAAATTTTCCTTTCTAAAAGTAAAGTTTGCATTTTCCTTTTTTGTTCTTGAATTAATCTCGTTCATTTTTACTTGCATGCTATCATGTAAGAAATCACGTTTCTCAGATACAGGTAAAGCATCAACTCTTTCTTTCAGGGCTAGAGTTTTTTGGTTTATATTAACCAGATAGGCTTTATAATCACTTGGTAGATCATCTTTGTTCAACAGAGTGTTAATAGGGTTTTGCGAACTAGCTCCATTGAGGGTTATAAGTAAATACAACAAAATTAGAGATGAGATTTTCATGAGTATTCTCCTTATATGTTAGTATTAATTCGGGTTGTTGATTTCGCTCGTCGAAAAATGGTTATTGAGTTGAATGTAAGAACTGCCATTGACTATATATGCATCTGAAAGTCTCAGCAGGCTTTCAACTTGAAGTTTA
>CAZKYC010000057.1:0-29276 GCA_964556895.1 uncultured bacterium
CAGCTGTTTAGCCCCCCTTATTAAGGGGGGACGGCGCGTCAGCGCCAGGGGGGATGTGGTATTCTTCATCAGAATCAGGATGGGCTGTCTTTTCATAAGGATACATGCCAATTTCCGACGGTGGGATTCATTGCATTCATCCCACCCTACGGGGGTAGGTGGTTATTCAATGGCTGTTCTCCACGGCGGACGATCCCACCCTACCCAGACTGTTTAGCCCCCCCTTTTTAAGGGGGGACGGCGCGTCAGCGCCAGGGGGGATGTGATATTCTTCATCAGGGAATTGTAGGGTGGGTTCTTAACCCACCCGATTCAACTGTCAGTGAAAACGGGGGAACCCCAACCTTCTCCCAGGGGGAGAGGGGGCGAACAAGCGACAACGTAGTTCCTTCTCCCAGAGAGAGGGTGTCATATTGTCGCTTTCAAATCTTCAGGTTCATCGAAGAAGAGATACTTACGCCAGACCTCGCGGCGCTCGCCAATCAACCGGACCAGATGAAGAAACGTCGGCAGAGTCGGTTTGCGCGGTTTGTGGATGAGCTTCATGCCGATGTGTTCGAGAAGGTGGTTGCCTTTTTTGTGGTTACATTTCTTACACGCAGTCACCACATTGCCCCATGTATCCATCCCGCCGCGTGAAACCGGAATCACATGGTCGAGCGTCAACTCATCGGCTTTAAACACCGTGTTGCAATACTGACAGCGAAAGCCGTCGCGCAGCATGATGTTCTTGCGGCAAAATGGAATCGGTCGGTAGGGAAGCCGAACATATCGCCTCAGGCGGATCACTTCAGGCATGGGGATATTGAGGCTGGCGGAACGCACGCACTCCTCTGCCTGTTCGATCATATCGGCTTTTTCCGCCAGTAACATCATCAACGCGCGGCGGGCGTTGCAGATATTGATCGCTTCATAACTGGAGTTTAGAACGAGTACCCGGTGTTGATGCAACATCACCTACACTCGCTTTGTTACGCTGCCGGTTTCTTACGGCGTTATTGTCCAGTAGTGCAAATGCTGATCCGCCGAAAGATGCCGGAACCCATGCGTTTGATAAAAGCGAATCGCCCTGAGGTTCTCCGCCATTGTTCGTAATTCTACCCGGTTCACTTTGTCTTGGAACCATTCCAGCGCGGCGCCCAACAACAGCGACCCGAGGCCTTGTCCCTGAAAACGCGAACCAACAACGATGAAGTCAATCACGCCGATCTTCAGGTTGACATACGAAAGCAATGCATTGTTAGACAATAATGAGCAAAACCCGGCGATGTCGCCGCCTGATTCAATCACAAACACAGCGTCGGCCATGCCTTCGACGCTCTTCTTCGTCCAGATGGCGAAGAGGTCTTGGGTCTTCGGTTTAGGGAAGCGTGCTTCGTGAAAGAAGTGGCTGTAGGCGTGGTCGCTTCCACCAATGCTCATCAGCGCTTCAACGTCCGAAGGCGCGGCTTGACGAATTTGAATGGTATCATATTGTTGCTTGTGTAACCTGTCAATTTGCTTTTTGAATTCCGTGTCGCACAACACCATTCGCACTGACGTACCCACCGGGCGAAAGCCCTGTTCGCATAACGCGTAGATAACATTCGTCTCATCGGCGTCAACCCGCGTGGTGTAGACGGATTTCGGTCCGCTAGTCATTCTTTCTCGAATTGATTTCGTGATTTCAGAGACAACAGAATACTCTGATGTTAACCAGAAACCTGGTTGAATCTTGTAATAGGGGACGCCGTAGTGGTTGGTGTGAAAGTCTGATGGCTGGATTCCGGTAATCGCTGCTAGCTGGCCGCCATCTAGGGCAACCTCAAACTTCGCCTTGCTGTCTTCGATTGACTTGATCAGGCGGTCGCGATGAAAATCGGCAATGCCAGGATCAGCCAGATAATCAACATAGCGCAGCTTTCGCTGAACACGGGCCGCGTCAAACGCGTCTTTAATGAGAGGGATATGATTTGTAGAGGCTTTTTGAAATTCCATTTCACCGTAGGGTGTTCGCCGCGGCGAATTCACCCACCAATTTGATACGCTTTAATCATACTGAAATACTGGCGGGTAAAAAGGCGAACGAGATATACTGTTGATATTGCTTTGACTGGAGAGCCAATCAATGCTGCGCAGCTTCCGTAACCTGTTCTTTCGGCCTGAGCCTGTCGAGGTTTCGTTGTCCAAGACCATTGAACTTTCTGACACCGACTGGGCGTTTATTCAGGCGATGCCTAAGGTTGAGATTCACTTACACTTTGAGGGCGCCATTCAACCCGACACGATATTGAAACTCGCAAAGAACTATGCTATCAGAAAAATAAGGACTTTCGCCGACGCCGAATGGGCATTGTATTTCAAAAATCCACATGAGTTTTTTCAAAAATTTTTGTTTGTATCTAGTTTGCTGCGTTCACCGGATGATTTTCGTTTGGCTGCAGTTGATCTTGGCGCCTATTTGGATGAGCAGAACATTCGATACGCTGAGCTGACCCTGGCGCCTCATAAGTTCATGATGGCGGGAATGGACTACGCCGCGATTATACAGGCGATTACCGACGGCTTGAATGAAGCGCCCGGCGCCGAAAAACGGCAACACCGCTTCATCATCGATATCGTTCGCGACTTGGGGCCAGAGGCGGGCATGAGAGTGGTAAAGGCAATCGAAGCAAACCCGAATCCACTCGTGGTGGGTATCGGCCTGGGCGGGGGAGAGAACTACCCGCCTGAACAATCGAAGGAATGTTTTGACTATGCGGCTGGGCTTGGATTGCGGAAGACCGCCCATGCGGGAGAGGGGCTTGGCGCCAATTCAATCTGGCGCACCCTCGACGCGCTGCACGTCGAACGTCTCGACCATGGCGTCAGAGCGCATGAAGACAAAAAATTGGTCGAACATCTTATTGAGAAGCAGATACCGCTCAACCTGTGCCCAACCAGCAATGTCATGTTAGGCGTCGTATCGCGTTTAGAAGACCACCCATTCAGACGATACGATGAGTTAGGCGTCCCCGTGAATTTGAGTACCGACGACCCGCCGTTTTTTCGCACCAACCTGAACCAGGAATTTTCTACCCTGGTTACCTATTTGGATTATCAAGCCGGTGACTTGCCCCGGCTGACGCAGAACGCAGTTCAAGCGTCATTTTTAGATGATGAAACCAAACAAACACTCAGCGCTGAGATAACCCGCGAGACTCAACAACTGGCGGATCAGCATTCCATCGACTTGGTATCCTGACCGGTTCGTTCGGATCAGAAATCGTACGCGTATTGTATTCCAGTAAGTATTCCAAATTTTCTTCAGAGAGTGGATAATTTTCTTCATCGCTGTAGGGATAGGCGCCCATGCCGATGAACGGCAGCGGCCCAACCGTGACGCTGTGCGCTGTGCTGATATCGGCGTCTTTGACCCAGCCGTTGAGATGCAAAAAATAGGTCAGGCTCTTCGCTGATTGGAAATTGCTGGCGTCAAATTCGGCGGCGACTTCATCGCCTGGCGCCATGATGACATAGCGGTCGTCAAAACCATTGAGTAGCGGCCCAACATCGCCATAGCGGGTGTAGTCGCCGACGTTAAAACTCCAACGCTGATTGTCGCTACGCTGGTTATAGTCGTACCAATGCGGCCCAACCCCAGCCAAGTTGTACATGCGCGAATATCCGCCATAGCGAAAATCGGCGGAAGCGAGGTGGTGCGTTCGTATTTTGAATCCATCAGTGATTGGCGCCGGGTCAACCCAGATGCGGTCCCAATGGACCATGAGGGTCGAAACGATTCGCAGCGAGCGGTCATCACTCAAGAACAAACCCGTCAAATCAAGCGGGACGGTTTTTAACTTGCCCGCAGGGAACCCCATCGGGTTTTTTACCGTCACCCAGGCGCCGCTTTCGTCTTTGACTTGCAAGTAGGGCATGACGAAATCCAATGAAGGGTTTTGTTCAAGCGAACGCGCCACGCTTGAGTTGGGCCAGTCGACGTATCCGGTCATAAACAGCATCAGCGGCTGGTCGGCGTCGAAATAACCCAGGTCAATCTCAAACCAATACTCATCATCAACGCCCTCAAAGCGGGTGTTCAAATCGAATGGCCGCGGATAGCGGTTGTCGTTCTCTTTTATCAATTCGGTCACGTTATTGCTGAAGTTGTCTACCATGCGGGCGATGGGGCGCGCCTGGCTGGACATGCCATACAGTTTGAACTCAGGGAACGGCGGCAAAGTGAACCTCTCGTTAACGTGAATCTCGACCGCGTTTGGATGCGATGCAGAAAGCAATTCGAGACGGTCGAGGTAAGTGATTTCGCGGAGTTCTTCCGACGCGCGAACATGAAAGGCGCCGTTAAGCGGTTTTAGTTGGTCGCCGCGAATGCGAATGTATTCTTCTGGGCGCGGTGGAAAGTACCCGCCGCCAACGTATAGCCCCAACGGCCCTGTCGAGAGCGCGTCGCTGATGAAGTCAAATTTCTCGCCGTCCCAGGTGTAGATGAACGGGCATGACCCAGCGTACCCGGGTTTCTCTGACACATTGAGAATGGCTGGCGACGAGATAGCGGTTTTGATCTCGTTCTGAAAGATTCCATTCGGCCAGGTGAGGCGAAACACGTCGATCAGGTCGCGCGGGCCAACGCCGATATGAGTGACGGGTTCTTGAATCTCACGATACACGCGAAACAGCCCGTCTTTGACGAGAAGTTTTGATCCATACCCATTCGATGAATTTTTCTCGCCAATCACATTCACCAGAATCGACTTGTTGTCGACCTTCAAATCATTCTCGTATATAACCAGGCTTTCATTCTCATAATTAACGAACAGATCAAGGTCGCCGTCCCAGTCGATGTCGATGGGGATAACGGAATGAACGCTTTGGTTGGTTTGTTGGGTTGTGAAATAGGTTTTGCTGATCACGCCATTCTGTGGGTAAGGATGAATCGCTGATATAGCAGCTCTATCATTGCCTCTACGTTCAAAAAATACATCCAGCAGACCATCGTTATTTGAGTCAAAAACCGTTAGAGCATTGTAATCAGGAGGCTCAATCATATGAAAACCGACGTTTCCGTCTTGGTTGATTCTAAACAGTTGCTTTCTTAGCCAAGAATGAAACACAACAATCTGCTTTGAATTGTCCGGTTGAAAACTAAAACAACGAATCGAAGGAGTATCCTCTCCTGGTTCAAGTAACTGTTTGTCTTCAATCTTCTCAAAACGCACTTCACGCAAGTTCTTAAACACGCGCAAGCGGCCTTCTTTGGTCAATTGGACGATGTCGAGGTCGTTGTCATGGTCGAAGTCAGATGCTGTGATAGAATAACTGTTTCCTGGTTTCAACCCTTGAACCGAGCTGGTGATATTCGTGAACGAACCGTCGGCGTTGTTTTGCAGGATGATGTCGCCGTCATTCGGGCGCGCGAGAAACAGGTCGAGATCGCCTTCGTGGTCAAAGTCAGCCCAAAAAGCGTCATTCACGCCCTTGGTGTCATTTGGTAATACCTCAGCTGCTTCATAACCGCTGACTGTTTTTTTGAACAATGTGGTTTTATCATTCGAAACAAGCAATAAATCGATCTGCTTGTCGTTGTCATAATCCGCAGGGAAGCATTTGTTATACCCATCATTAGCAATCAGGCTTTTTGAAACCACTTCAGATTTCGCGTCGAGTCTCACAACGTGGGTCTTACCATCGCTCGCGATAACAAGGTCAACCTGTTTGGATTCGAGATCAGGTAAAGCCGCTATCACACGAGTTGATGTAATATCAAATATATCTTGTAACGGATTTGACCAGTCGGCCTGAATCGAAAACTCAGATGCTGTTTGTGGTCCAGATGATCGTTGTTGAGATTGAGTAGAGAGTTCATATTCTTGAGGGCCGAAAAAAACGCCTTCGTCTACGGCTTCGGACGGACGTTGTTCTTCATTCTTTTTGAGCGCCTGAAACTCTCTCTGCAACTCACGGCTTTTGTCGCGCTGATTGTTGCGGGCGGCGAACAACATCAACTGATAGAGAGCGCTGGTGTGTGTTGAGTCGAGTGCGCGGGTTTTTTCAAACCAAGGCGTTGCGTCGGCGTTTCGCCCGACATTCACCAATGAGAGACCCAGGTTATAGAGTAGCGCGGCGTCGCTTTCATCCACCTTGGCGATGGCTTCAAAACAGGGAAGCGCCTCTTCAAACTTGCCCATGGTTTTATAGACCAGGCCGAGGTTATAGAGCGCGACCCAGTTTTGTCGGTCGATTGCAAGAGCGCGTTTGAGAGAGGCGATGGCGTCGTCAAAGCGCTCAGCGTGGTAATACGATTTGCCTAGATTCGAATGGTCTTTGGTTGAGTTTTTTGACAGGGCGACCGCTTCTTCAAAATTGGCCACTGCGTTCGGGAAGTCATCTTCTTCCATATAGGCGAGACCAAGCGCTCGATACCGCACCAACAGTTCATCGCCCTGGCTAAAAGAAGTCGTGATGAAAAGAAGCGGGAATAAAAAGACAGAAATAAGGTATTTCATTCGTGGTTTCTCCCAATTCAGGCTCTACATCAGATTGTAGATTCAACGGCAATATATTGTATAGATGGTTCGGTTCTGTTGTTTGGAATTCTGTTTGTAGTAAAATCCAGTTCCATTTCATGACGAGTGAAATACGAATGAATACCGCTTCAATTCATAATGGAACTGAGATCGCCCAAACCGGCAAGTCAGTAGACGGGCTGGTTGGCGTCCCCATTCAAATTGATGATGAACTTCAGCGCATGATCAAAGACGCGCTTCAGGAAGACATCCGCGACGGTGATGTCACCACTCTCGCGACTATCGAAGAAGAAAAGCCTGGTTCCGCTCGCGTCGTTGTCAAACAGATGGGCATTTTGTGCGGCGCTCCTGTCTTTCAAGAAGTGTTTCGCATGGTAGATCCGCGCGTTGAGGTCAACGCCTGGGCGCGTGAAGGGCAGACCATTACTCCTGGAAGGACCATTTTCACTATCGATGGGCCGATCCAGTCTATTCTCATGGGTGAGCGCGTCGCTCTCAATTACCTGTCGTATCTTTCCGGTATCGCCACGACAACATCAGAATTTGTCAAAGCCGTACGGCACACCAAAGCGCGCATTTTAGACACGCGAAAGACGATGCCGTTGCTTCGGCGACTAGAAAAATACGCCGTCAGAGTTGGCCGAGGGTTAAACCACCGCATCGGCTTATATGACATGGTGTTAATTAAAGATAACCACATTGATAGCTGCGGTTCAATCACCAGCGCGGTCAACGCCGCCAAACAAAAATGGGGCAATCAATACGCCATTGAAGTTGAAACTCGAAACCTTCTTGAGGTCCAAGAGGCGATTGACGCTGGTGTTGATCGTATCATGCTCGACAATATGGACATTGAAACCATGACCGAAGCGGTCAGCCTAATCGCCGGACGCGCTGAAACCGAAGCATCAGGCGGAGTCAATTTGAGTACCGTTTCGTTTGTCGCCGAGACTGGCGTCGACTATATCTCGGTCGGATCACTCACCCACTCAGCCAAATGGCTGGATTTTTCTCTACTCTTAGACCGAACCCGAACTGAGGCGAAACAAACCTGAGACTCTCAAATATTGGCTCCAGCCAATTGTGCAATCCTAGTTAAAAAACATAAGATTTCTCTTGGATGGGTTGATTTCACCCCAAAAAATGAGAAACATGTTTGTTTATAGGTTGATCGCGTGTGAATGCGAGATGGTTTAAGAGTTTTACCTATTGTAATTTATTGTGATTTAAACGTAGATTTGACTAGAATTTATTTTAGTTTTGATCTATAGTATTTCAATCTCGCGCGAAATTTCGCGCTCATCAACCTTTGATTCTACTCGCAATAAGGAGCAAGACAGAAATGAGCAATTCTGAAAGCATTATTAGCGTACACGCGCGAGAAATCTTAGATTCCCGCGGCAACCCCACCGTTGAAGTTGATGTCGAACTCGAATGTGGAGTGATTGGCCGCGCCGCTGTCCCCTCTGGCGCCTCAACAGGCGTTCACGAAGCGCTCGAAATGCGCGACAAAGTCAAAAGCCGCTATGTCGGCAAAGGCGTTAAAAAAGCCGTCAAAAACGTCAACGAAAATATCGCTCCTGTGTTGGCCGGCATGGATGTCTTGTCTCAACGCGAAGTTGACGGAAAAATGCTCGAACTCGACGGTACAAAAAACAAATCTAAACTTGGCGCCAACGCGATTTTAGGCGTCTCGCTCGCTACCGCGCGAGCAGCGGCCAACCTATTGGGCGTCCCTCTATACCGCTACTTGGGCGGCGCCAACGCTCACATGCTGCCAGTTCCGATGATGAACATTCTCAACGGCGGCGAACACGCAGACAATAACCTAGATATCCAAGAATGCATGATTATCCCCCACGGCGCTGAATCATTTTCAGAAGCCTTGCGCATGGGCGCGGAAGTCTTTCACACCTTGAAAAAAGTACTTGCTGATGAAGGCAAAAACACCGCTGTCGGCGATGAAGGCGGATTCGCGCCCGAAGTTAAATCAAACGAAGAAGGCCTGTCAGTCATCATCAAGGCGATCGAAAAGGCTGGCTACAAACCAGGCGATCAAATCTCATTGGCCTTAGACGTTGCGTCGTCAGAGTTTTATAACAAAAAAAACAAACGCTACATCCTCAACGCAGAACGCAAACCCGAAAAAACCGCTGAAGAATTGGTCGATTTCTATGCCAAACTCGCCAATAAATACCCTGTCATCTCCATAGAAGACGGCATGGATGAAGATGACTGGAAGGGCTGGGCGCTTCTCACCGAAAAACTCGGCGACAAAATGCAACTGGTCGGCGATGATCTCTTCGTCACTAATCGCGAACGCCTGATCAAGGGAATCGATCAAGGAATCGGCAACTCGATCTTAATTAAGCTAAACCAGATCGGTTCATTAACCGAAACCTTAGATGTAATCGAAATCGCCAAAAAAGATAAATACACTAACGTGATTTCTCACCGCAGCGGTGAAACAGAAGATACGACAATCGCTGACCTCGCTGTGGCGACAAACGCTGGGCAGATCAAGACTGGGTCGCTATGCCGTACAGACCGTGTTTGTAAATATAACCAGTTGCTTCGCATTGAAGAAGAACTGGGCGGTCGCGGGTGTTACCCAGGAAAATCGGTCTTCAAACGGTAGGAGTTATGTTTCGGTGGTTGAAAGGCTTTCTTCATGATCCTGTCTCTTGGGGCTTAGCAGCCGCGCTGATCTTTACGGTTACGGTCTGTATTTCAACCCTAATCAATCGATATGACCGTGTTGATTTGTATAAGCTTAGGCTATATCAAATAGAATATGACTTAACGTTGTTGGAATCACAGAAAATGAAGAAAACCCAATGGCTTGATCGTCTGAAATCAGATCCAGCCGCATGGGAGCAAGTAGCCAGAGAGAAGATGAATTTTCTGGGGTCTGATGAAGTTTTAGTCACCTTCGCGCCTCAGGAAGAGTTTTGAAATACAATTTGAGTCTTGTTGACTACGTTTGTACGGAACGGCAGTTCTCAACTTAGGGTATTCCAATAGGTTGTATAACTGGTTTTTGTTAAAAAACTTAGAAATTTCCTTGACAAGACAAGAGGTATAGGTTAACGTAGATTCGGCTTATAAGGCTTGTTCTATCAGATATAAAGACTATTGGCGCGGGGTGGAGCAGTGGTAGCTCGTCGGGCTCATAACCCGGAGGTCATGGGTTCGAATCCCATCCCCGCAATAAAAGCCTTATTGCGAGGGATGGCGGAGGGCGCTGAAACCCACTCGCGACGGCTGGATTCAGATTTAAGATGTTGCCAATTGTAATTGAGCAGACCGGGAGACGAACCGCGTGACCAAGAAAGAAATCATTGAACTTGTCGCGGAACGGACGAAGTTAAACAAAAACCTGACCAAGGCAATTGTTGAGTGTGTTCTAGATGTGTTTATTGAGATTTTGGCCAACGAAAAACGCATTGAGGTTCGTAACTTTGGCGTGTTCAAAGTCAAACGAACACCGGCGCGTGTGGGACGTAACCCCGTGACCAAAGAAACAGCGGATGTGCCGGCGCGTAACATTGTCCAGTTTAAGGCCGGTAAATACATGAAAGAACTTGTCGCGAATGAACAGGCGCAGGCGGAGCAAACAGCGCTAGGCTCTCAACCGCAACAAGAAACGCTGTTATGAATGAGACTCAAAGCGCCTCTCCTGAATGGGGCGATATTGGCGTATCAAACGAAGTATTTGAAAATATAGCAGCCATTTGTGCAAAGAAAATTTCAGGAATTGCTGAAATTGAAAACACAGAAGGCCTTGTTGACAGCCTCTCAAAAGTCTGGGGGCGAAGCGAAGGCGCAAAAGGCGTCAAGGTCTCAACAGCCGAAGAAGACGTTTCAATTGACTTGACTGTTCTTGTTGAAGAAGGCTTCCCCATACCACAAGTAGCGGAAGCCGTACAAAGAGAAGTAAAAAGCGTGGTTGAGGATATGACCGGACAAACCGTCCATCGTGTTAACATCCTCATCGCAGATTTACAACCCGCTGCCGCCGAGACTGAGGTCATACCGCCTCTTTGATCTTTGGGTAGTGGTCTAATATGAAATCGAGTGGGTCATATAGGCTCACTTACGATAGAGTTAAAAACTTGAACCTTCGAGAACCGTCCACGCAGGCGGCGCAGATAGAGGAGGATGCATGATGTTCAAATCGAAAGGGCTGTTGTCTTTGGTCAAAGCACTGACTGTAATGCTTCTGGTCGTGGCCCTACCCACTGCCGCATTGGCGCAAGACGCATCACAGGCGCGTGTTAAAGTCAACAGTGGCGCGAGCGGCTTCGAGGAACTGTTAGAGGAACTGTTATTGGTCAAAGACGGTGATAACGTGACGGTTATCGGTTTAGCGGAATCAGTGCCTCCTCAAAGCACAGTTGAAGTCGAAGCGGGCGGGGTTTCATTTACCAAAAGCGCATCTGTTTTTGGCCAGTTTCCGATAGACGACGCGACGCCAGTTTCGTTTGATCCATCGGTGACCGGGGTAGTGGCCTCAATTACTGCGACCCGTCTAAATGGGACGGTGATTAGCGGTACGTTTTCGTTGGATGTTACGGATGCGTCTGTATTGGCCGCGGTAGAGGCAAAGACGACTCCAGTGAACACGTTGCTTGATATCGCTGCGGTCAATTCTGACAATCAAGCCTTGGTTGGCCAACTGTTGTTGTCTCAAAAAAGACAAGTACAAGCAGGAACCGAAAGTATTATTGATCAATTTGAAGGCATTCCTGGCAGCGTACCACCATTTTCACAAATCGAAATCTACCAAGGCGCCTTTGACGACTCAACACTGCCGCCTCCAGGACGCTTGATTCGCATTACGCTCAATGAGAATGTCCAGACGGATTCTAATGGCGACGCCATTGTAGACATAAACGGCGATCCTGTTTTAATCAGTAACGGCTCCTTCTTCCCGTTCTCATTAGGTGATGTCAATAGCGGTAATGTTGATACTGGTTCATTCAATCCTGTCATCAGCATGCGTATCACCAGCACCCAAAGCCCTGCCGCATTCCAACCATTCTGGGCTCAGGTCACAAATGATATCTCAGCAAGCATCACAACCATTTCTGTCACCCAGTCGCCAAATGGTGAAAATAACGCTGTTATGAATGCAACGGTTGATCCCTATTCAATCGTGACCGTTTTCTCTCAGAACGATACCAGCGGCCCGGTTCTCGCTGCAGGCCGCGCTGGGGCGGATGGTTCGATTTCAATCAACGTTCCACCTGCGTTTATCAATGGGTTTCCTGTTTTACAAGAAAACGTTTACGTCTTGGTTCAGGACCCATTTGGCAACCAAAACTCACCGCTTGAAGAAGTGGTAATTGATGATGGAACAGATACACCAACAATCTCAAGTGTGGTTTCGGTGTTCCCCGGCGGTTTTCTTCTAACAGGTACAGTAGAAAGCCGCGCTCGTGTTCGTGTATGGGCGGTGGACACTGTGCCTGACACGGTGCCTGACACCGTAGCCAGTCTGCCAGCAGACGCGTTCTTCTTCACGGGTTTGACTGTCGGCGCCGATGGCTCATTTACAATTAAACTGCCCGCGGGCATCAGCCGTGTGGTCTATTTGAACGCGCTCGATAGTTATGGCAACGAAAGTGAATATCGCGTCGTTGACTTGCGAACTGTCTCAGCAGGCGGTGCTCCTGACTTGGGCGGCGACTGGCGCCTGCAGATTGACAGCGTCACCAACAACCTGCCGGGCGGTTTGAACTCATTTGACGTTCTAAGCGGCTCGCTCTTTGAAGTCGATGAAGACGGGAATGAATCCCCAACGGATGGCGCAGTCGACGTTGTCATTGACGGCGCGACCGTTACCGCTCAAGTCATAGTCAGCGCCTTCTTAAACGCTGAAGTGGGCATTGACGTTACGTTCCCGTTCTCAAATGAAATGGTAACGGCTGATGCTGACCCCGCGGGAACCTTCTCACTCAATGTTCCAAACTTCGACCCGATTGATGGTGAATTCGTTGAAGAGTTTTTCCTGGTCGCTTCAGCGGTACTGCCAGATCAATCTGTTTTCGTCCTTGCGTTTGACCGCGTGGTTGAAGCTGACGGCTTAGACCGCACAGGCCCTCAAATTGTTCTCGCTCCAGTCGCCGATGACATCGAACTTATCGAACGCGGCAAAGGCAGCGACGATATAATGAACATCCGCAGAATCTTCGTCTCAAGCCTTCCTGCGGACGCTCTTCCTTTGATTGTTGTATTGTCTGACGGCAACGACGATCGCTCAATTGATGTGAATGATTCAAACCTTTCCATCGTTGACGTAAAACCACTAAATCAGCTTTTATACAGCCAGTTTCTTGGTGGAACGTTGGCCCCGTTGCCTGGAGCGAGCGGCTTGAATCTGGGTGAAAATTTCTGGAACCCGGCTGCTGGCGCTTCAATCGGCAATTCGATTGTGTTCGTCAGTTTGGTTGATGCGGTCGGCAACTACAGCAGCAATCCAATCGCCGTAGAACTTGATGTAGAAACACAAGATCCTGACTTGTCTGTTATCACGGGCTCCGGCACTGTCGTTAAAGGCGAAACCGGCGCTGTCGAAGCGGGCGCGTTTGTCACCTTATATGAAAATGCCGACAAGAGCGGCGTACTTGCCTCAACACAAGCCAATAGTGTAGGCGCTTTCTTCCTTGGCGGCTTACAACTTACAAAACCCTCCGCTTATGTCGCCGTCACAGACTCTGCGGGCAATGAAAGCAACGCTGTTAAAGTTCCAATTTCAAATCCTGTTATGGAACCGCAATTTGTCATTCTTGACGGGTTTGGTTTGATGCACACGCCAGACGGCGCGTTCTCAAGCAACATTTCAACCAGTGATTCTGTTGTCGCCATGGCTGGCGTCGAAGACATCACAGGCGCTCAACTCGATAGCGGCTCGCCGCTGTATGTGTTGAATAACGACGGCGCCATCATCAAAATTGGTTCGAACGGCGACGCGCCGCTTCCGAGTGAAACCTTTGAAGCGCCAGGCGGGTTCGCCCGTGACATCGAAGTGATTTCTTACAGCCCGTTCGCCGGGTATGTCTTGATGGGCAATGGCGTGATCGTCCCGTTTGGCGATGCACCGTTCCTCGGCGATATGGTTACGATGGATCCGCAAGGCGTAGAGCGTGTACGCATCCCGGGTTCACAAGTGATGTTTGATGACGCGAACAGCAATGGCGAATACGATACTGAAGATGCTAACGGCAACGGCGTACTTGACCAAATTTCGATTCCTTCACCTCCATTTGTTTTAACAGAAGATTTAAATGGCAACGGCGAACTCGACCAGGAAGCGTTGGTTGACCCGGCCAACTTGGGCCAAGGGTTCTTCATCGACATCGCCCGCGATCTCGAATTGGTCCAAAACCCTGACGGCGCTGTCGTCGGTTATGTCATCTTAGATGGCAACGGCGTCTTGTGGACATTCGGCTCTGGCTATGGCGAAGAAGTCATCACAGGAATCACCTTCACCAATGGTTTTTCGACGGATGACATCTTCCGCGATCTAGAGTTAGTCGTCCAAACATCTGGTGATTCGACTCAACTCGTCGACTTCGTCACCATGAACGGGTTTGGCCAAGTGTTTGGCGCACCAGGCGGCATGTTAGGCGCCGGCCCTGCAGACGATGTTGAAAATCGCGGCGTATTGACTGGCGTGCTTGGCGCTCCAGGCTTCAACTTTGATATCGCTCGCGACCTTCGCATCAGCCCGGCTGACGTGAATGCCGACGGCTCTGTCGACTATCGGGATGGTTTCTACATTCTTGATGGCTATGGTGGAATTCACGCCTTAGGCGGCGCCTCAGCGATTACTGAATCGCCGTTCTTGGGTTGGGATATCGCTCGCGATTTAGAGTTTGTTACTCAATCATTACGCTAGACAACAACTGTACAAACTAAGAGAGCGGGCAGGGAACACCCTGTCCGCTTTTTTTTGTCTTTCTTATTTACTTTTAATCGCATGATGCTAATATCTTACAGTTGATGTAATTATTGACTTTTATTGGGTTTGAGGGGCTTAGCGTGCAATACGGTAAGTGTGAATTGCGCTAATCCTCAAAACAGACAGATCATGGAGTTGCTGGGCTTTTGTATCTAGAAGTCTGTCTATTGACGGTTATGCGCTAGGGACATGAAAAATCGAATTTTGGTTTCCTTATCCGCAGCCTTTGGAGTTGCGACAATGGTATTTGTCGCGATTGCACTATTGTTAATGGTGGTGAGAGAGCAGCGAGTCCAAGACTTGGCGATGCATACCGCCCATGTCGCAAAAAAAATCGGCGAAGACGCTCTAGTCAGAGCGTTTATTCAAGACCAACCCCAATCGCCAACACTCGAAGAAGTAGAGCAAGATTTATTCGCACGAATAGATGGCGACCCGTTTATTGAAGAACTTTCAATTTTAAGTGCAGTTGGAAAAATGGAGGTCAGAGTTGCGCGTCCTCGTGAAGAACCGCCTCTCTCCCCAATTCGCCGTTCCTCACCGTCATTGACGGAGATTTTGGCGACAGGCCAGCCAATGCTCGAAGAGAGCGGAGAATACTTCATCCCGCTTGAACAACAAAACGAGCGCTGGGGTGTTCTCAGGGCCAGATGGCAGCCGGAAGCCACCGAACTCTATTTTGACCGTTTAAAAAACGCGGCATTTTATTTTGTTGTCGCCATTTTTATTCTCTCGTCTCTTTTGGTATTTTGGCTGCTGCGAATCACATACGATAAAGAACAACAGCGGTTGGCCGCAGAACTCAGAGTGGCCGTCTCAGCGAACACCAACTATCAAATCGACCCACAAACCTACTCGTCCATCATGGCAGAAATCGGCGCCTACATTAACCGGCTGCAGAGTAATTTTGAAGACGCCCATTCGAAGTCTATCGTTCTCGATGACGCCCTTCGCCAGGCCGAGCGCGGCTGCGCCGACTCAAGAAAATCGCTTGAACTCAACTCGCAAAGTATGGAGTCCATGCGTAAAGAAATGAGAGACGGCCTCAATACCATTTTTGAAATGTCGTGGAGTTCGGTTTTGATCATTGATCAAGATTTTCAGATTCATTACATCAATAAGCCGGCAGAGCGGTTGTTAAACTTGATCCAACGAGAAAAAGACGTAGTCGAAGATGAGCGCATACGCCGTTGTCTGGCTCCAATGACGGCCCAAGCCAAAGTCGATCAGATTGATGATCTATGCGCTTGGCCTCAACCGAGAGTTGGCAGATCAATCTCGTGCCGAATTCGGGCCTCAAAACTGCCTTCAGTTGATTCATTAAAACTCTTCATCATCTTGCTTAAGGATGAAAGCGGCTATCCGTCTGCATTAGACTCGTCGTATTTCTCCGAGCGCGTATTACGCGATTTAATTTCGCCGCGCGGCGCCAAACTACCTTGGCTTGAAACGCCAGACGCTGTGCTTGACGCCGACGTTGAGCGCCGGTTTAAAACCTGTTTGAAACGAATTGTATTCTTTCATGATCTCGAACAACGAAAAGTGGAGCCTTTGGTCTCGGTTCGCTTTTCACGATGGCTTCGAGAGCGTTTCTTGGCTGAAGACCTATTTTCAGAACATCTAAACCTAAATGTTCACACTTCAGACGCAGACATAAGCCTTTGTATACCCGAAAAATCAGCCACTGAGCTCATTGATTGCCTTATTACCCTGCTCGGACAACTGGCTGATTACGAACACAGTACAGAAAACAAGCCAATTGATATGTTCGCATCTACCGACTCGCATGGTAGGCCAGTCCTGACACTTTCGACAACGTGTGTATCGCGAAAACGCGCACTTTGGATGCAAGACGTGTTAGATGATCAGTGCGACTTGCTACAAGAGAGCCAGTTGGATGAATATACCCTAGACCGCCTAGAAAGAGATGTCTGTTTTTGTATCTACCGCAGCGCCAAAGACTTATTGCGGGTTAAAGTCGAAACCGTCTACTCTGACAACAAACATATCGCCAGCGTTCACGTCGTGTTTCCGAACGGACAAAGCCAGCCGCGTGTTAAAGGCGATGACGCTGACTCATCAAGGTCAGAAAGTGTAGATCAATTGATGCGCACCTATTTCAGACCATCATAAGCGGGTATTTTAGGCGGTTTCGCCATCTTGATTTAAACTGTGCCTGATGTCCTAAGTGTAAGTTATTCTTGGAAAAAGAAAAAATCGACTTGATTCATATCATGGGTTGGGTTATAGTTTTTTTACTATTATCCAAATATATACCTATGTATAGAATTTGATTCTTTATTCGTCGAAAACTTGACGGACGGAGGCCGTGTTATGACTTCGACCAAAAAAGATATTGTGAAAGAAGTAGCTGCACGGACCGGGTTTGATATCTCAAGCGTTAAAAACATCGTTCAAACCATGTTTGACGCCATGTGTGTTGGGTTAGCCCGAGATGGAAATATCGAAATCAGAAACTTTGGCATCTTTAAAGTCAAAAGCACACCAGCGCGTAAGGCGCGCAACCCAAAAACCAGCGAAATCATAACCGTACCGGCCAAAAAGCACATCAGCTTTAAACCGGGGCAGGAAATGAAAAAGAAGATTAACGAAGAATCAGAAGGTTCCATTGTTTCAATTGAAACGCCAGAATCTTAATTGCTTGTGTGTTGGTGATTCGCCCGTTATAGCCTACCGATATAGGCGCTCTTTATTCTGGAAAGACCATGACAGATCAGGCCCAGTTACCCGAAGCGTTACAAAAATACGCGGACAGCATTCCCGCTTTACCTGATGTTATGGTTAAGGTCATTCAACTTACGCGTAACCACGACACCAGCGCCAAAGAACTCACTCAAGTCATCAACCAAGACCCCGCTCTCACCGGAAACATTCTAAAACTGTGTAATTCGGCCTTCTATGGCCTACCACGCGTGGTTGCGTCATTGTCTCAAGCCATCATGTATCTTGGCTTTTACACTGTTCGCAACCTGGTGTTAACCTGCTCAATGCGCAATGTGTTTGAGGTCGACCAAACCATCTATGGATACGAAGAAAATGGCCTTTGGCGCCATTCTGTGGCCTGCGCCATCATCTGTGAGCTGATTTGTGAAAAACTGCGTCCTGATCTTCGAGACGCCGGCTTTACGGCTGCTTTGTTACATGACATCGGCCAGTTACTCATCGCAATGAGCATTAAAGACTCCGCTGAATCGATTGTCGAGTTGATGACAGAGAACAACCTGACCGATTGGCAGGCTGAACAGGAAGTCATAGGGATTTCTCACGATGTATTGGGTGGTATCGTCGCTGATACGTGGAACTACCCGGATGAGCTGATTCACGCCATTCGCTATCATCAACGCCCTGAAGACGCTAAGTCTCCCGCCTTTTTGACTTCGGTCGTCCACTTGTCGGATAGTATCAGCCTTCAATTGGGCTATGGACTCGAAGCCGAACAGATGAAATTCGAACCTCACCCGTCGGTTCTTCAATCTCTTGCGATTAACGCCGAAGCGGTCGATATCTTCACAGAGCAAGCAAAATTAAAGGTTGAAGAACGTTCTAACCTGTTTATGGAAGAAGATTAACTTAACCTTATTTATTTGATTATTATTCACAAACCTATATCAATAAGTCATTTATACCGAATATCCGCATGGCATTTTTATAAGTAATTTCCGCTATTTCTTCGACTGGTTGTTCTCTTAATTCAGCAACTTTTTTCGCCGTATGAACAACCATTTTAGGTTCGCATTGCTTGCCACGAAATGGAATCGGCGCCAGATAAGGCGAGTCAGTCTCAATCAACAGATTGTCTTCAGCAACAACCTTTGCGACTTCCTGAATTTCAGCGGCTTTTTTAAATGTAACGATTCCAGAAAACGATATAAAGTAGTTTTTCTTTACAGCCGCATGCATTAACTCCATCGAAGCAGTGAAACAATGCAATATTGCTGAATTTGGAGGTGATTCATTCATGATTTGAATGAAATCATCGTCAGCGTCTCTAAGATGAATAACCATGGGCAGACCAAGTTCATTCGCTAATTCTATCTGTTTGACAAAGCCTTCAATTTGCTGTTCCTTGGGGCCGACTGGGTAGTGATATTCAAGCCCGGCTTCACCAATCGCGACTACAGAAGTATCGTTGGCAAGATCTTCAATCAATGAAAGATAATCATCGGGCGCTTGACAAATATCATGGGGAGACACACCAACTGAAGCGTACAGGCCATTATGTCTTTTGGCGATTTCAACGGCTTTTCGGCTGGTTTCGATGTCGTAGCCAATTACCACTGCCTTTTCAACGCCTTCATTAATCGCTTCGTTCCAAACGTCTTCAACTCTACCATCAAAGTGAGGTGAATTGAGATGAAGGTGACTGTCAAATAATTTCACTTGACTATACTCCCAACAGGTCGCCAACCAGGTTAAATCCGGTGGTGTATTGAAGACCTACCAAAAATAAGACGACATAAATGACTGCATTAAACACAGATTCATTCATGTGTTTGTTCATCCATGCACCTAATAGCGTACCGATAGGAACAATCGGCAAGAGCAAGGCCCCGGTAGACAGCCCTTCAACGTTAATCATTCCTAGTAGCGCGAACGGAACCAATTTAAGCGCATTCACAATCGTGAATAAAACGACTGTGGTACCTACATACAACTGGCGGCCTAAGTTTTGAGGAAACAGGTACATCGTCGCCACTGGCCCCGCAGCATGAGCGAATGTGGAGGTTATGCCTACCCCGGCGCCAAACAGCCAGCCATGCCAAGTTTTAGGCTGATAATCGCTCAGTTCTTTCATGATCCAGGTTTTACCGAGCTGATAGACCACAAACAAAATGGAAATCACGCCGATCCCAAACTTCATTTGTTCGTTTGAGAACCGGCCAATAAAGAAGCTGGCGATAGTGATTCCAATGATAACGCCAGGGATCATGCTTATTAAGTTCTTTTTATCAAAGGTCTTACGGTAATGAATAAGCGAAAAGATGTCACAGGCGCACAAAATCGGCAACATCATGCCGACAGCGGCTTTGCTGTCGCCAACAGCATAGATAAATATTGGAACGGCTGCGATTCCGACCCCGCCTCCAAATCCCGCTTTGGCGATGCCGATGAGGATGACTCCGGCTGATGCCAGCAGCCAAAAAAGCATACCTTCCATATCGTTGCTCAATCTTTCAATGAATTTGCTTGATGGATTTAACACGCATAAAGAATTTTGCTCAATGACTCAAGACTCTGCGCCTTCGGCACGCCGATTGCGCAATATACAGGAATCCAGGCGATACCCAGCAAATATCCGGAAAAAATTGCCGATCTGGGTAAATTGGTACTGGATCGATAGGGCTGAGCGATGGTTTCCCTATATGGAATCCTAAACATTGGAATCAGAGGCGTTAGCGCGGCCCAAGCGGGCATTAACACCACCGGCCAAAACATCGCCAACGCGAATACAGAAGGGTATACCCGCCAGCGGGTTGACCAGCAGGCGGTGAATCCTCTTGTGACTCCACAAGGGGCCTTCGGTATGGGGGTTGAGATCGTTTCGATCGAACGCATTCGCGACAAGTTTATCGAGTCTCAGATTCGCGACGCACATAGTGATACGAGTTTCAACCAACAGCTCGATAATATCTATCTCCAGATCGAGACCATCATCAATGATCCGCTATCTCCAATTTCGGATAGTTTAGATGACGCTTCCTCAAGTGGAATAAACAATCTGTTGTCCCGCTTTTTTCGTTCGATGAATGACTTGTCGCTTAATCCTGAGGCGCCAGAAGTTCGCTCGGCGGCGATTGAGAGCGGGCTTTCGTTGGCCCAGACTTTCAATCAAGTCGGCGACCAGATGCGTACCCTCAGAGAAGAGTTGAACGACCAGGCTTCTCGTTTGGTCGATGAAGTAAACCGCATGACAACCGAGATCGCGAATTTGAACCGGAGGATATCGGTTTCAGAAGTCGGCGGAACCGTTAACGCAAATGACTTACGAGATAAGCGCGACCTCTTGCTGTCGCAGTTGTCAGAAGTCATACCCATCACCACAGAAGAGCAGCCGGGCGGCGCTATTGATGTAAACCTCGCCGGTGAACGCATCGTTGACGGCGTCAACAATCGAGAGATTCTGAAAGAGTCAACCGAATCAAATGATGATCTTGAGATCTTTCGACTCAGGATCGGCGAGACCGGTTTGGATGTCATGGACGATTTGATCACTGCTGGGGAGTTAGGCGCGGTGTTGCAGGCCAGAGATCGCATTGTGCCTTTCTTTCGAAATGAAATTGATACTCTGGCGCGCGGCGTGATTTATGAAATCAACAAAATCCACAGCGCTTCCGCGGGGCTGGATGGATATGCCCAAGTCGAGAGCCATTTTCGTATTCCTGACGGCTCAACACCTGCGGATACACGACAGACGTTGGATTCAATCTTCAATAATCCGACTTTATTAAGCGACACGCCTTTGAGTGATGTTCCGTTTGGCGTACAAGACGGTTCATTTACCATTCGCGTCGCTGATGAAGACAACAAAACGCGCGACGCCTATAACTTGAACGTGAAAACAAGCGATTCATTGTTTGAAATCGCTGAGCGTATTGACCGCAGCGATGGAATCGTCAGCAGCGTTCGTTCGGCGTTAACGTTTGAGCCTGTGTTTGTTGAGCGTACAAAAGCCACGATAGGCGCAACGGCGGCGGAAATCGCTGCGAATACTGGCATCGGCGCTTTGGCGGCTGCGGCAGGAACGCCAATCTCTGAGACGCCTGGCAATTACACCATGCTGATTGACGTGCGCGACACTGGCGGCGGGTTGCTTGACTTAGACCCAACGACGCCAGATATTGATCCGGTCACGGTGACGTTTGATGACACGATGACGTTGAACCAACTGGCGAATGCGATTCAAAGCGCGAGCAACCAAACGGTTCGCGCGGTTGTCGTGCCAAGCGACGAAGACCCAACGATTTCGGTGTTGCAACTATCCGCGATCAATCAAAGCGACTCATTCTCTGTTCGCAATGACGCGTCTGGCATCATGAAGGCGTTTGATTTTCCTGTTACTGACCCGAGCATCCCGTTGGCGGGCGGCGTCGCTGACCGCGCGGTTGGCCAATTCTTTGGGCGATCTGATACATCGTTCTTGGGCGGCGGTAACCCGGCGTTTTCGCCTGCATTTCCCGGCCCGCCGCCGTCAGTGGTTCGTGAAGGAAGTTTTGAACTGGTGGTCTTAGATACAAACAACGTTCCTACGATTTCAACCATCACAGTTCAGGCGGGAACCGTAGAAACCATTGATGATGTCATCGCCTCGATTCAAGCGGCTGACCCGAACTTGACCGCGACTGTTAATACAAACAATGAATTGGTCATTACTTCATCCAACAACCGCCAGTTCTTTTTCCAGAATGATCAAACGGGTTTAATCGAAGCCTTAGGGTTAAAGGATATAAATGGGTTCGGTCAAATCGGCGAACAGCCATTCAGAGACGGTAGTTTTGAAATCGTCGTAGCCAATAAATCCGGCACGATCACGCATATTGTTGAAGTGCCAATTACAGCAAATCCGTCCACGGTTGGCGGCGTCTTAACGATGCAGGGCGTCATTGATCAAATCAATGCAGCAACCGGCGGCGTAAACGCGCCGATATTGGCTTCCATTGACCGCGACCCCAAAGATGAGACCCGCGACCTGATCAAGATTGAAGCGATTGGCGATTTTGAATTCACGTTTCGAAGCGACGACAGTTTGATCTTGTCAGCGCTTGGCTTCACCGCTGGGCCAGTGTTAGACCCGACCGGCGACAACCCGATTCAAGGGGCGGAATTTCCTGTCGCCTTAGGAGACAACATCGGCGCCTTGGTTCGGGCTGAAATTGTCGACGGCAACCAGTTAACCATTTCAACCTCTGAAGATGAGAGAATTAGTTTTACCAATGACGATAGTTATTTTCTCGCCGCCGCAGGAATCAATGGCCTCTTTCAAGGCAGCGACTCGCGAAGCATGAGAGTCAATAAAGAACTAATCGAAGATAACAATTTATTGGCGACGTCAAAGAGCGGTCTGCCTGGAGACAACTCGGCCGCCGCCCAAATGGCCCAGTTAGAAAGCAGGCGCGTGTTAGATGGGCGGACAATCAACGAGTTTTACCGCACAACAATTTCGACTCTCGGAATCGAAAGCAGCCGCGCCACGCAATTCTCTGAAACCAACAATTCAATTTTGCGTGAATTAGAGAATTTTCAAGAACAAAAATCCGGCGTTTCGCTGGATGAAGAATCAGTCAATATCATTCGCTTTCAACAAGCGTTTCAAGCATCGGCGCGAGTAATTCAGGCCGTGGATGAAATGATCAACATCGTGATTAACCAAATCGGGCGGTAATTGGAGAATTCGGTATGAGAGTTACGCTCAATATGCTCAATGACCGGACGTTGTTCAATCTACAGAACAACATGCAACAAGTTGCCTTGTTGCAGGAAAAACTTTCGACCGGGCGGCGCATCAACCGCGCCGCTGACGATCCAGTCGACTTTCCAACCGATTTGGGGTTGCGCGCCTCGATTCAACGCGGCCGCAGTTTTACCCGCAATGTTGAAGGCGCAACGACAAACCTGGAACTGACGGAAACGACCTTGAGCAGCACAACAGGCGTGATGCAACAAATTCGTACGCTGGCGGTGCAGGGCGCCAGCGACTTTGATTTTGAAGCGCGCCAGGCCATTGCTGAACAAATTCGCGTACTGCGCGACGAAGTCTATGACTTGGCCAACGCCAACTATAACGGCCAATACATTTTTGGCGGCAGCCAGACGCGTGAACAAAGTTTTGTCAATCGTGACGGCGCCATAGTCTATCAAGGCGACGATTTTGAACGCCAAGTCTCAATTAGCGAAGGCCAAACCCTCGCGTCAAACATCACGGGATTAAACACATTTCTACATTCACCCAATACGATCACTGGCGATACATCACTCGCCGACATTGACCGCCCGCTGATTGAACAAATCCGCCGGGCCCATCCTGATTTTCCCAATCTTCCGGCTATACCTGATTCGACGCCCGGCGCCCAGGTTGAACCTTCGCCAAACCCGACCAATTATCCTGGCTCGGGCCCAAATAACTTATCGAGTTTCACGATTCATGGCGTCGAAATCAAAATCGACATTACGGTTGATTCACTTACTGACGTACGCGACCGGATCAACGCCAATGTGAACGATGTGGTCGCGTCGATTAATTCAAACAACCAGTTGGTAATTCAATCAAACCGCTCCGACGCTCTCGATCTTCGCGATGGAACCAAGACTGTTGGTTTCGAACCGAAACCTCCGCAAGGACTGAACCTTTTAAGCGCGTTGGGGTTGCATCGCCGTGTAGAAACAGGCCGCTCATTGGTGATTGGGTATCCCGCTGATTCTCCATTGACCGACCCTGTCGCAGCGCCCACACCAGCGCGGGGAGTGGTTCGTGTACAGAATGATTCGTTCTTGTTTGCCGTCACAAATACCGGCCCGGCGACTGAGCCCGCGATCCCGTTTGGCGACAATCTGGCGCTAACCAATGTGGATGAAGACGGTGAAGAAGTGTTTGTTAATGCGACAACGCCAGAGTTTATCAATGATCTCGAAGCGATTCGCGTTACCATCGACGATGAAGTGATTGACATTGACCTGCGCGCGTTGACCCAAGGCCGCGATTTTGACGGTCTGCTGGGCAACGCCGATGACGTGCCTGGTTCAACCGTCGAAGATTTGTTAGAACTAATCAATAATCATCCTGAGTTAAATGGGCGAGCGACTGCGTTTGTGAATGCAGACAAGACGGGCATCGGCTTCACCGCAGTAAACAGCACAGACGTGTTTAAAGTCGAGAATGTTCGCGCTTTGTTTGGACGAGACATAACGACGAGAGTTACGGTAGACGCAATCACGGGCGACATATCAACCACGCGTACGGACCCAATTACCACAGAAACGCTCTTGGCGGATTTACCGGGTGCATTGATTGACCCGGCCAGCGGCAGCCTGGGCATTCGCCAGCCGACGCCCCCTCCCGCAGGCCAGCCGCGCAACACCAATGAAGGATTGATCTCGATACACAATGACGGGCGCCATGACACCATCGACCTGCGCGATGCAGAAACGATACAAGACGTGTTAGACGCATTCAATAATTCAAGCGTGTCGGTCGTCGCCGAAATAAACCCCTATGGGACCGGCATCACGGTTACATCTCTCACTAACTCAAACGACTCGATGAGTATTGTCGATCTTAACGACGGCACCATCTCTCGCGATTTGGGTTTGTTTGACCCGCCAGGCCCGATGCGCTTGCGTTCTGACCCTGGGTTCGCCGGAACGGATTTGGTGTCAGACGTCGCACCCAATGCCTTAGCAGGCCAGTTCGAGATTGAATTGAGAGATGGCGCAGGCGCTACTCTCGAAACCTATACCATCCCAGTTGACCCCAACGATACGCTGGCTGATATCGTGACCCGAATCGACGAAGCGGACGGAAAGCCCGGCCCCGGCGGTGGATTGTTCACAGCCAATCTCGTCGGCGGCGTCATTAACGTTATCAGCAACTATGATGCGCACAATCTTGTGATTGATCCAGCGAATGACACCACCGAGACCGACCCGACGCGGCAGTTTACGCGCTTGTTGGGAATTGATGGTTATACCGTCGTTACCGAAGGCGCGGTTGACCCCGCCGTCCCGTATATCAGCCAACAGGATACCGCGAGCATATTGGGCGTGAATTCTGTCGGCGTTATTGATGAAGTCGAAGAACACAATGTGTTTCTAACACTTGAAAAACTAGAGGCGGCCTTGAGAAGCGACAACACGGAAGGTATTTCACAATCGTTAGAAGACATCGATATTGATCTTGAAGCCATCTTAGGGCAGAGAACTACATTAGGCGCCCGCGTCAATCGTCTCGAAAACGCAAACGCCCGGCTTCAAGAAACCGAAGATTTTATGAGAGAAGAATTGTCGAGAATTGAAGACGCCGACCTGGCGGAACTGATCAGCGACTTGACCCTGTCACAAAACGCGTTCGACGCTTCGCTTCGCGCAGCGGGACGAATTGTTCAACAATCGTTGATCAATTTCATTTAACTCCGATTTCCTTCGTTCTAACATAAAAGGGGCCGTAGCGGCCCCTTTTATTTCGCGTGGTTTCTCTCACATCATTCCCGAAGCGATTTGTTTTGAAATCGCCATCGCTTCTTCGGCCTCAGCAATCATCCCTTTCTTCTGATAGATGCGGGAAAGGTTGGTATAGGCGAGTGGCTCGCGCGGCATAAAATCGACCGCCTTGCGCGCATAATCAAGCGCATTCTCGTAGTCTTGTTTTCGGTCAAACGTCATTGAGACGGCCAGATATATTTCACCGTCTTGCGGGTCAATTTCAATGGCTTTTTTGTATTCTTCAATCGCTTCGTCATATTTTTGTTGGCCATACAATTCGAGACCTTTGTTATACAGCGCTTGTTTATCGTCTGACATGACCTACCTCAATTAATTAGAATTTTTGTTAGTGTAGCATTCTTGAATAAGTTCGCCAGTTATTGGGGCCTTCGCTTATTAGCGGCCTCTAATCTCAGCGGAAGCGTGATGATAAATGTGGTTCCTTCGCCGACGGTTGAATCCAGATCAATATCGCCATGCAAGGTATGAACTAGTTCTTTGGTAATCGCCAGACCAAGCCCGAATCCATGGCTTTTGGAGGAGGTGCGATCGCTACGCGAAAATTCATTAAATATTGTCTTTTGATCGTGGCTAGATATTCCAACACCCGTATCGGCGACTGATACGGTGATTTTGTCTTGATTTGTGTGTTCAGCGCTAACAGATACCGAACCGGAATCGGTAAATTGAATGGCGTTGCTGATGAGATTTTGTAGGACCAAATAGAGTTTATCGCGGTCAGTTTCAATCGAAGGAATCGAAGATTGTACAGTGCAGTTTAAATCAAGGGATTTGCGTTCCGCCAATGGCCGAAGGTTGTTCGTTAATTCGTTTAATAAGTCGTAGACATGAATTGGTTTCATGTCGAGTTGAAAAAGCCCGCTCTCTAGTTTGGCTAATTCTAAGATTCCATCAATCATTTTTAACAGCGAATTTACGTTGCGCTCGATGATTGCCATCGCTTTGGTTTGCTTCTCGTTGACTTCGCCATAGGTTTTGTCAGCAACCAGCTCGCTCGCGCCTAACACGCTGTTTAACGGAGCGCGAAGGTCGTGTGAGATGCGCGCATAGAGGCGGTTTTTTTCAAGTTGCATCTCTTTGATTTCAATAGAATGTTGCTCAATGCGTTGAACGTATTGTTCTCGCTCGGCTTCATGGTTGTGGATTAACCAGGCGGTGAAAAAGCCAAATGGAAACACAATGAAAGCAAACAAAAGAACGCCTAGAAAAACAATAAATGGGATCAATTCTTTCAAACTGGTTTGAACGGCCTGTTCGTATTGATGGACGCCAATCAGCCAGCGTTCGCCGTCGATCTCAATTGCCCTCATATCAGCCATCTGGCCGTTCCATGATTCGATTCGGCCAGCGGCGTTGTGAACGCCGCCGGAATCCAGTAATTCCGCGATGGAGACGGTACGGTCTTGTAGAAAGTTGGTGCCGTCATTTTCGAGTGGGATGATGAACACATCATCCAGTACCATCTTCTTGGGTTTTTCGAGGTTAGGCGCGGCTTGTAAGACATGGTTTGAATCGATCAGACAGACATAACCGCGTTCTTTATCCCACAGGCCTTCGATATTCAGTTGTACCGCGTGTAACCACTCCTTTTCATCTTCAATGTGTATTTTGAGTTGACGCACGGTATGTTCAAACATACGAGACAATGCGGCGTTGTCGACGCGCACTTGATGAAATAAAATCATACGAAATTTGTCAACCAGATAATAGCCAGCCACAGGAAGACCAATAGACAACACCAACGCCAAGGCGGCGACGATCATCCAAAAGATTCTTCGTTGAGCGTGTATGGAAGAGGCTCCCGGTTGGGTGTGCGCCATGGTATCCTCTGCAAGTAGTAAGCCTAATGATTATTTAGATTGCCAGAATGGGTTTTGTCAATAATGATCAACCATTGGACCCAAAACTATACGCATAGTATTTGCCTGATATTGTTGCTCTTGTTGGCATTTTCTCTTCGGTTCGTCGAACTCAATGACAACCCGGCTGGCTTTTTTCGCGATGAGGCCAGTAAAGGGTACACTTCATTTTGCCTATTACAGACCGGCCAGGATATGAGCGGCGCAACATGGCCCCTATTTGTATTGGAGCATGAACGGACGACCTCATCATTATACCAATACATAACGATTCCGTTCATCTTAAGTTTTGGTTTAACAGAAATGGCAGTGCGCCTACCCGCCTGCTTGGCGGGAACGCTCTCTGTTCTGGCTGGATACCTTCTCGGCAAACGTTGGTGGGGGCCGCGGGCTGGGCTGTGGACGGCGGCGTTTATTTGTTTGTCTCCCTGGAGCCTGTTGCTGAGCCGGTGGGCCAACCAGTCAATCTTACTCACGCTGTGGGTTCCATTGGCGGTTTACTTTTTCTGTCGTAATGAAAAAGGCAGCTATTTTGATAGTGTTTTTTCTGCGTTCTTTTTTTTGTTAGCGTTTTATACCTATGCGACAGCGCGACTTGTCGCGCCCTTACTATTAATCGCTCTTAGCTTCGTTTTAGTATGGAAATCAGAAAATCGTTCACAACGTGTATTTGCTATTGGTTTCACGTCGATCTTGTTTATTCTTGGGTCGATTCCACTCGGTTTACACCTAATCAACCAGCCAGAAGCCAGCGCATCTCGTTTAAGCGATATTAGCATTCTAGACGGACAGCCTTTCATAGAGATCGTAATTGAATATGTCAATAACTATTGCCTACACCTCTCGCCTGGTTTTTTATTTCTTAACGGCGACGCAAATCTACGGCACAACACTCTCGCATTTGGCCAGGTACATTGGTATCTGGCGCCTCTATTGGCCGCAGGTTTCATTCGGGCCGTAAAACGAAGAAGTCAGACGGACTTGATTTTGCTCATTTGGTTTTTCGCGTTTCCCGCGGCGGCGGCGTTTACTCGCGAAAGTATCCCACACGGGTTACGAAGCGTTTACGCTGTGCCTGTCATTCAGCTCATGTCTGTGAATGGGCTTTTGGCGTTAAATGAATGGCGCCAATCGATTCAACAGAAATTATCTCCGAAATTGGTGAACATGCTGGTCAAAATCTGGCTGGTCGTGTTTGTGGCTTTTCCTTGTATCTATGTGTACGACCTGTTTACCCGGTATCCAGTGTATTCCGCGGTGGATTGGCAATATGGCTATCGTGACGCGATCAATTGGTGGGAGGAGAATTGGCTGCCGCAAAAACGCGTCGTGGTGACAGGAATCGCCCAAAACCCTGACGTGTTCTTTTTGTTCTACTCGTGGTATATCCCAGAGCGATATCTTCCTGACCGAAAAATAGACCGGGTTGAATTTCTGCCGATTGGCCAACAAATCGATTCTAGATTTTCGTTTCAAGGAGAGCCAACTTTGTATCTCGCCCGGCCCTTCGAGCTGCCATCCATTCAGCCAGAGAAGGTCATCGTATTGCCCAATGGCGAGCCAATATTCAAATGGGTGCGCGGTGGGCGAGACGACTAGCATGTTTGTTTAGGTTCTTCCGATAGTTGAGTAGTTCCCTTGCTGGATGACCTGGGATTGGGTCAAAAAACGATATTCGTCCTATCAATAATAGACAATCCAACTCAGGCA
>CAZKYC010000058.1:0-29192 GCA_964556895.1 uncultured bacterium
ATACCTTACAAAACATCGTCGGCAGCGAGCTGTTCAACCAATATCTCATTGACTTCTTGGGCGAGATCCATGTTTTGATCAAAGAATTAAAACAGGCCGTTGATGAGGAAGATGAACTAGAGGTCAAAGACAAGGCCATCACTTTGAAAGTGAAATTCAATACATTGAATGCGAAAAAACTTACAGGATTTTGTGAAGACTTGCTCTCAATGAGCGTGGCTCATGATCCTGACCATGCGCGAATGGCCGTCAACAAGATGATAGCGCGCTTTGACCAGATTGATGGAATGATTCATAACAAGTTTGGTTTATTAAAACCCGTGGGCTGAAAAGAAGGGAAACGGTTTTCCGCTTCCCCTCATGATTGTTCACAGTGCTATGTAGCGTTCAGCCGGGTTTCCAGCCTTCTTCGCCTGTGTAAATCGTCCCGCCTGGTGGAACCACGTCCATCTCTTTCACATCGCCAAATTCATAATAAACCGGATATTTTTCGTCTGAGCCAATGGCTTCATCCCAGGTCAGTTCTTTGCCTGTGTATTCCGCCATACGGCCCATCATGGCGGTCATGGTTGATTCGGCGACTTGTTTGGCCTCGTTGATTTTTTTGTTGTTGCGGATGCTGTCAATCAGAGCAGCGTGTTCAAGAATGTAAGGCAGTTCGTGGTTGTCTTCGCCTTTGAATTCCCATTTGGTTTTGCCTTTGGCGTCTTTGAGATGCCAGGGGCCGTGTTGGGCGGAGAAACTGCTGCCTTTGGTTCCTTGAAGGCGTTCTTCTACGCGCTGGCTTTCGCGGGAATATTGGCTGGCCATGCTGAGGACGTTGACGTTGTTGGGGTATTCAAAATGGACGGCGTGGTGGTCCCAGATATTGCCGCGCTCTTGCCAGCTGCGTCCGCCTGAACCATAGGCTTTGAGTGGATGTCCGCCCAAGACCCAGTTAATGACATCAATGTTGTGGACGTGCTGTTCAAGAATATGGTCGCCTGAGAGCCACAGCCAGTGATACCAGCCGCGAATCTGCCATTCGACTTCTGACCATTCGGGCTTTCTGTCGGGAAAGCCGATCGGGCCGCCGCACCAGAAGGTCTGGGCGTTGACGATGTCGCCAATCAAGCCGTCTTGGATGCGCTTTATGGTTTCATGGTAAGCGGGCTGGTGGCGGCGTTGGGTCCCTGCGACGATGGAGAGGCCTTTTTTTTGGGCCTGTTCGCCCGCGGCGATAATACGGCGGATGCCGGGGGCGTCGACTGCGGCGGGTTTTTCCATAAAGACGTGTTTGCCCGCGTTGACGGCGGCCTCGATAGATTCAGGGCGATAGCAAGGCGGCGTGGTCAACATGACATAGTCGCAATCGGTTTTGACCAACTCTTGATAGGATTTAAATCCCAGGAAGGTTTGGATGGATTCAGTGTCTGCGCCGGATTTTTCGATATCGGCTTTGGCCATTTCCATCTTTTCGGGGAAGATGTCGGCCAAGGCGACAATTTTGATGTTGTCGTCCGCCGCCAGGGCATTACGAATCGCGCCGCGTCCGCGCCCGCCGCAGCCAACGACGCCGATTTTGATTGGTTGTTGGGCGCGAGCCTCTTGAGAGGGCAGGGCGGTGAATAGCGTCACTGCGGTCGCGGCGACCGAACTGCGTTTGACAAAATCTCTACGATTGACTGGCTTGTCGTTGCTCATTCTGGCGTCTCCTATGTTTTCTCCGTCATAATGACTGAAATGGTTCATTGATGGCCGGCAGAGCATTTCATTTACAGCGTATATCAAAAAACAATACCAGATTCGATCTACGAATAATATAGGAGCAACGTCGTTAACGGGCGATATATTGATGCTGGGCCTCTTTGCCCATTTTGAACCAGCCGAATTTGTGCTATTTGTAATGAGAGTTTACCATAGGGCGAATTGCCTTTGAGGAGGATGAGATGATAAACCAAGATAAAGAATCGCGCAGATCATTTATGAAAAAAGGGGCGGGCGCTGTGGCGATGGCCGCTCCACTGGTTGTACCATCAAAAGTTTTATCAGGCCCCAACGACACGATTAATGTTGGCGTAATCGGCTCGGGGCGGCGCGGCCAGCAGATTATGAAAGATCTTCAAAACGCCAAAGGCGGCCAGATTGTCGCGCTGAGCGATGTCAACGAAGACCGCATCGAAATGTTGGCGAACGGCAAAAACTGGAAACTCTACACCGACTTTCGCAAGATGTTGGAATCAAAAGACGTTGATGCGGTCATGATTGCGACGCCTGACCATTGGCATGCGCTCAACTCGGTCTACGCCTGCATGGCGGGCAAAGACGTGTATGTCGAAAAGCCCATGACGCTCACCATCGAAGAAGGCCGCGTCATGGTCAAGGCCGCGCGAAAGTATGAACGCATCGTACAATGCGGCAGCCAGCAGCGCTCTATGAAAGCCTGCCGCGTTGGCGTCGAATTGGTGCGCAACGGCCGGGTGGGCGCGATCACTGACGTTCATGGGTATCGCTACGCCAGCCCGTGGGACCAGCCCTTCCCCGAAGAAGAGCCGCCGGCGTCACTGAATTGGGATATGTGGCTGGGGCCAGCGCCCAAACGCCCATTTCACGATGATATTTATACACCGCGGGCGAACCCGGGGTGGATATCGATCATGCCTTTCTCTGGCGGCGAGGTCACTGGTTGGGGCGCGCATGGCCTCGATATCATTCAATGGGGCTTGGGGATGGACAAAAGCGGCCCCGTCGAAATCTGGTTGGGACAAAACCACCGCGAACTCGACGCGCCGGTTCATATGAAATACGCCAATGGCGTTACCCTACACATGGACAGTAAAGGCCCCGAAGGCGGCGGCGTGTTTGTTGGCGAAAAAGGCAGTATTCTCGTTGACCGTGGGCGGTATAAAGTCACGCCAGAATCGCTCGGCTCCGTCGGGCCTGACGCTGGCAATTCGCTGTATGTCAGTAACAGCCACATGCAGAACTGGCTCGATTGTATCAAGAGCCGCGAGTTGCCCATCGCGGATGTTGAAACCGCCCACCGTTCGACATCGGTTTGTCACTTGATGAACATCGCCCGTTGGACGCGCCGCAAACTTCAATGGGACCCAGCGAAAGAGCAATTCAAGAACGACGCCGACGCAAACACCTATGTTGACCGTCCGCGCCGCTCCCCGTGGGAATTACCCAAAATTTCGTAAGGGTATAAACACTCTCCCCCCGACCGCCGTGGCGGATTCGGGGGGAGGCTTAACGGCTTTCAAGTGGCCAATATTTACTCTATACGGCCGCCGGGGCCAAAGACGGCGATGTCGCCAATACTGATTAGACCGTTTGTTGAATCATAGCGGAACGTACAGTCATCGCCGTTATTTCCACACAACGAGTTTGTTCCCACATTGGGGCCAAATGATTTGATCAACCAGGTTGTGGGACAGCCTTCAGCATTCGCACGGCTGACCGCTTCACCTCGAAGAAGGAACGGGGGAAAATACGCCCAATAGTCAGCGCATTGCGCTGTGACTAAGCCTTCGCTTCCACCAACATCTTGGTTGTTTGTCCCATAAACATAGCGATACCAAGACACAGTCGCGAAGGGGCCGCCTCCCTGGTTGCCGCCGCTTTTTAAGTCATACGAGGGTGGAAATATATCTTGGGGGACAGACGACAAGTAGGCGATTGGCGTCGTCAACGCGTTTAACTTAAACGGGGGCGGGTACATGTTGTTGTCCATCTGATACATTTCCATGGTGGTGGCAAAGGCTTTGAAATCAGATTGGACGTGGGCGATTTTGGCGCGCATCTGCGCATTCAAAAAGTTGGGCACGGCAATGGCGGCGAGAATTCCGATAATGGCGACGACAATTAACAGTTCGATCAATGTAAAACCACTAAGGCGAGATTTCATCAACTCTCCCTTTCTAGTAACCGCATTTCATTTAATCACTATGGCATAATTTATTTAATTATAGAACAGATGAAAAAACAAGCGGGAAGAAAAGAAGGAAGACCAACTTTATTCATTCGCAAATATATCGACATCCTCGTCTTCATCACCAAGGTCGTCGAAGATATGGTCGTCAAGTTGGATGGTTTGTATGGAATCCATCAATTTGAATTGCCGATAGGCGGCGTGAGAGACGCACAAATACGCCAGCCCCCAACCAGGGTTGATCACCATGTAGGGATGATAGGTCCCCAATACTTCAAAATAGGCGTATGCGCTGTCTGTGATCAAGAAGATCAAAAACGCGATGACCAAGACGATCCACGGTTTCGCGATTGGCGACTGGCCCATCGTTAGAAACGACAACGCCAAGTGAAGGCAGAAATAGGCCAAAAACGTATCCGCTACTGGGTAGTAAATGTAGAGTAATCTCATCCAAATGGGTTCTTCGGGGTCTGTAACAGTTGGGTAAATAATAAAATAGAAATTCAACACAACCAAAATGAAGAATATGATGTTGGCGAAGACTTTATTTGATGGGTTGTTTAATAAGTCAACCTGTCTGAGTTGACGTTTGAAGTTCCAGAAGCTGACGATGTAACAAATCGCGCCGGCCATGATAAAAATGTCCGCCGAGTTAGGAAACGACTCGACTTCGCCATGTATGAATTCTTGTGTGCTATACCAGATATGGCCAATGCCTTCGCCGAATAACCCAATCGCAAACAACATCCAGCTTAAGCGGGCGGCGTCGCCGGGTTGAAAGCGCTGAAAAACACGAAACAGTTGATAGGCGCCTACGAGACAAACAACCGCAATCACCCCATCATTAAAGGCTTCAACATAGACCTCGGGCAGCAGGCGAAAGACAAATATAGCGCCCATGACAACGATATATATGACTATGGCAAAAAACGGCATGTCTGTTCTTGTTCCCCGATTTTAAGTATTGATATTGCTTAACAGGCTAACAACTTGTTTGGCTTGTTGAGAGCCGACAAACGCTGTGACATTCTCAGCAAAATATTGTCCCAACTCAGGCAGATCATCTTGAGTCAGTGATTGAGGTGTTTTGTTAGTGCGCGCGCAATAGGCCAAAATCAACCGGCGCGCTGACGAATCGCCAATAATTGGAACAAAGAATTTATGTAAACGGTTTGAAAAGTTCACGAGTTTGGCCGTTTTTCTGTTCTATAGTTATGGCGTGAATTCTAAGGTGTTATCTTTCAAGTAAGCAAAACAATAGGTCAACAATGTTAGATTGTAAAGAATTCGTTCTACTTATTTCAATCTAACGCAGACTTATAGATCATAGGCTGGTTTTGTATGATTGTTTCACTTGCTAAGAATGAATGGGTTTAGGCTTTTTTCTGTGCATCGGCGACCAGTTCCGCCAGGATGTTGAGGGCGTCCATGGGGGAGAGAGAATTGACGTCGAGTTCGGCCAGGCGGGCGCGAAAGGGTTCGTCCATCATTGAAAACAACGAAATTTGAAACTCGTCGACGGGCTCTTGTTCTTGCGACTGAAACGACAGGTGTTCGCCGCGCTCAAGCCGTTTGAGGATTTTTCGCGCCCGGTCGGTCACGCGTTTGGGCACGCCCGCCAAGTCGGCGACGTGAATGCCATACGAGTGGTCGGTGTAGCCCGGGGCGATGCGGTATAAGAACGAGACGGTCCCCGAAGATTCAGACACTTGCACATGAAAATTCGCCACGCGAGACAAGAGTTCTTCCAACGCAGCCAACTCGTGATAGTGGGTAGCGAACAGCGTCTTGACGCCCTTACCGCGCAGGCCGTGAAGGTATTCGACAATCGCCCAGGCCAGCGACACGCCGTCGAAGGTTGAGGTTCCCCGCCCGATTTCATCTAAGATGACCAGGCTTTTTGCCGTAGCGCGTTGTAGGATGTGGGCGGCCTCGCTCATCTCGACCATAAAGGTCGAGCGCCCACGGGCCAGGTCGTCAGAAGCGCCTACCCGGCTAAACAAGCGGTCGATGACGCCAATCTTGGCCGACGCCGCCGGAACAAACGATCCCATCTGGGCCATCAATACGATTAACGCCACTTGGCGAATGTAAGTCGACTTGCCCGCCATGTTGGGGCCAGTGATAATCGCCGCTTGGTTTGATTCCATGTCTAACTTGCAGTCATTGGGCACAAACTGGTCGACCACTGCGGCGCGTTCTAGCACCGGATGGCGGCCTTCTAGGATTTCAATGGCGCCGTCTGTTGTCATTTCAGGGCGGCAATAGCGATACCGCGACGCCGCCTCGGCCAGGCCCTGCAACGAATCGAGCCGCGATAAGGCGCGGGCGGCGGCTTTGATTCGCGCCCCATACCCCAACACAGCCTGAAGCAATTTCTGAAAGAGTTGATACTCTAACTCGCCGATTCGGTCTTCGGCGTGAAGCACCTTGGCTTCGAATTCTTTTAACTCTGGGGTGATGTAACGTTCGGCGTTGGTCAGCGTCTGCTTTCGAATGTAATGGTCGGGCGCTTTGTCTTTGTGGACATTGGTGATTTCAATGTAGTAGCCAAACACTTTGTTGTAGGCGACTTTTAGTGACGGAATGCCCGTCCGTTCGCGTTCTTCTTCCTGCAACTTGGCGATATAGCCGCGCCCGTCTTTTCGCAACAAGCGCAACTCGTCAAGTTCGGCTTCATAGCCGTCGCGTATCATTCCACCTTCGCGCACGCTCAGCGGGGGCTCATCTTGAAGCGCGGCGGCCAACAGCTCGCGCACTTCAAGCACAGGGTCGATCCATTCGCCGCCTGGCGAGACGGTTGGTTTGGCGCTCGGGTCTTCTTCACGTTGTAAGGCGCGGCGGACCACATCAGCAGCATTCAACGTTTCAAGCAAAGAATTGATTGACGGGATTTGCTCTAACGACACTTTAAGAGCGACCATGTCGCGGGCGTTGGCGTTGCCGAAGGTGACCCGTCCTAAGACGCGTTCAAGGTCATACACTGAGCGCAGGGCGTCGCGCACCGACTCGCGCAGGTTTGGGCCATTCACCAAAACTTGGACCATATCCTGGCGTAACCCAATCAATTTTTCGTCAATCAGTGGGCGTGCAATCCATTGGCGCAACAGGCGCCCGCCCATCGCCGTCACCGTCAGGTCGAGTACGCCAAGCAGGGTGTGTTTCTTACCGCCGCCGCTGGCGCTGGCGATGAGTTCGAGGTTGCGTTCGGTGTTCTTGTCAATGATTAAGAACTGGCTGCGGCGGTAGAGTTCGACAAAGCGAATATACTCCAGCGTCTCTTTTTGGTTGTCTTGAAGGTAATGAAGAACCGCCGCCGCCGCGCTCAGTGACAGCGCCTGGTCTGTCGCGTTGGCTTTGAGGTCAGCGGTGGGCGCTGGTTCGACGTCAAACTGGTCAAAGCGCTCCTGGCTGAATGACATTCCCGGTACGGCGGTCAACAAACAGTCGCAGGCGGAACGCAATTGTTTCTGTAACTCAGCGTCATTGATCGCGTCAGCCTCCAGCAGCAACTCGCTGGGCGCCAGCGTCGCCAATTCGGCGAGGATAGAGTTCCAGCCTTCGGGGCCGGTCTCCCAGGTGGCGCGAAATTCGCCCGTGGTCACGTCGATGCTGGCCAGCCCCCAGCCTTGCATGCCGCCGTCGAATAACGCGGCGAGGTAGTTGTTTTCCTTGCCGTCGATGACGTCAGAATCAATGATGGCGCCGGGCGAGATGGTGCGCACCAACTCGCGGCGCACCAGTTGTTTGCCCTTTTGGGGCTGCTCCATCTGTTCACACACTGCAACCCGAAAGCCCTGGCGGGTGAGTTTATAAATATAACTCTGGGCGGCGTGATAGGGGATGCCCGCCAATGGAACGCTCTGGCCTTTCCCGCCGCCGCGCTTGGTCAACGCGATATCAAGCGCCTGGGAGGCGGTGACGGCGTCGTCCATGAACATTTCATAAAAATCGCCGCAGCGAAACAAGAGAATCGCGTCGCCGCACTTCTCTTTCAACTCGACATACTGCTTCATCATGGGCGAGAGGTCTTCTTTGGCGTGCGGCGTCTGGTTTCCGGTTTTGGGCATGGTTATAAACTACATTCGTTGAAATACGCGGCGTTCGCGGTACGATGAATCATAACCAACGGAAAGGATACGATCAAACCGTATCATTCATGATGAGATCTACAAGAAAATTTCTCATACTACTTTGCGCCGTTTTTGCGGCCTCCTGCGGACAGCATAGACACGACGCCTTTCATCTCGCCGAGCAGGCCACCGAGGCGATGAGAAATAGCGATTGGCGCCATGCCGAACTGCTGCTTACGCAGGCAGTCGAAGCAGACTCCCGTTTCGCTGAAGCCCACATGGTCAGAGGACTAGCGCTTGAACATTTACAGCGAACTGATGAAGCTCAACCATCGTACAAGACGGCCTTAGACATCTATAGCCAGCGCATTCATCAGAAGCCGCAAGAGTTTCAACTGTATGTCAGCCGCGCGTTTTTGAAATTGGTGATGGACGACCCCGCCGGGATGGAGAGCGACCTGGCCCTCGCCATTGAGCACGGGCTAGAGCCAGCCGTCGCGGACGTCATTCGCCTAAACGCGACCCAGGAGTTGCAAAACTGGCGCAGCGACCCGCCCCGGATTTCGATAAACGACCTGGCAGGATGAATAATTCAAGTAGGGCGGCGATGTGCGAAGCGAAACCCAACGATGACAGGTTACCGTTTGACTCCGTTTAAGATTCTTTCAATATACTTTTGAAAAAAAAGTGTTCAGCCGGAGCGTCTACTGAAAATGTATCTTGAGGTATCTCTGGATTGAATCTTGCGCTTACAACACTCAATACTTGGTCGAAAAAAAAACGTCCCATTGTCAAATTTGTCTAACGTATCAGCAAAACGAAGGCGGATTTGGATCGATTCAGGAAAACGGACCCCATCAAAATATTTGAAGCGAGTGTTTGTTATTTCAACGATAGCCTTTGAAGATGGAACGAATAACCTTGCTTTGTTGAACAATGATTCTGAATCTTGGTCTCATTCTACGCTGGCTAAGATTATCGTTTCTTCAGAATCTGGATAAATCGCTGACGCCGTCGAACATCTCAACCATGACGTTCTTTTGGAAGGTGAAGTTTTGTTCTTCGGCGACGGATAAAAACGGCGCCAGACATACTGCAAGTGAAATTAGCGACAAGCGAATGGAGAAATGCCGCTGGTTCATTTCATGCTCCTCAGAATGGTTACGTTTTGTTGACGGTGAACACGAATGAACCGTCTGGGCCTATGACCCGGACGCCGTCTTTGTTGAATTGACCAAACCCTGTGATGGTGAACCTATCAAACCGAATCGAACCCTGCATGACCTTTAACGCAACGCGGCGCGAACCGCTTTCTTTCGTGAGTTGGCAGGTCCCCCAGGCGCGGCCCGTGGCCCAGAAATGAGTTCCCAGTTTATTGGCGAATTTGATTTGTTTGTCAGGCGCTGAATAGGAGAAGCCGGTCAACGCCAACACCGCCGCCCAACTGGCGAGGGCGCGGGCGTAGTGATGGCCGCATTCAGCTTCGTTGTATGGATTGCGTTTCTGGCCGTCATAGCGGTCGCGGATGGCTTGGATGCATTTCAGCCCTTCGTCGACCTGGCTTTCATATATCATGCCAATCGCGGCGGTGTATTCAAACCCGGTCATGGCTTCGGTGAAGTAGGGGAACGGGTTCTCAGGACGGCTCTTGGGATAGCTGGCCATCAGCAGCGCCGATTCGTCAGCCAGCGCGTAGGTTCTCATACAATTAAAATGGTCGCTCAAGTCTTCGCGGAAGTTGTATTTCATGATGCTGGCTAGGGTTTTGGTTACATTGTCTTTGTTTACCAAGTAGCCCAGGCCGCAGATATGGGCCATGTATTGGCCGACCAACTGGTCAACCAGACAGCCCTCGCCGAGTTGATAGTCGGGTTTGGCGACGTCTTTGGCGCCCATGCCGATCAGCAGGCTTGGGGCGATTTCTTCACGGCTTTTGGGCGCCTGGATTTTGTGAATGTAATAGTCGCCGTTAAACAGGTTGGCGTCGAGCCAGGCGCTACCATTTTTAAATAGGCGGCGGCATTCAGCGGCGAATTGATGATTGCCTAACGCCTTCGCCATTTCTTCGCTTGCGCGCAGGGCGCCGAGATACCAGATTCCCATTTGTGGATTGGGGCCGTAATATTCGACGTCCATGGTGTTGTGTTGACAGCCTTCCATCACGCCGTCGCGGTCGGCGTCCCACCCGCCGGTGATCCAACAAAACTCGAGGGCTTTCTTGACATGAGGCCAGAGCGCTTTGAGCATTTCATTGTCGCCGGATAGTTGCCAGTCGCGGTATACCTTCATGATGCAGCCCATCTGGCCGTCGGCAGCCGCTTTGCCGAAGTCATGCGCGCGTTCTAGTGGCAGGTGGACGCGAAAGTTCATCATGCCTTGGGCGTTGGTCGCCTGGGCGAATTCGACTTCGCGCATGGTCATGGCCAGATCGCCGAACAGGTGGGCGACGGCTTGTTCGTAGTTCCAGACGTGGGTGCAGGAACCGTGGCAACAGCCTTGAGTGTTGCAACAGCCTTCGAAGCCATAGAAGCGTCCGTCCGGCGTCCGAAAACAGGTTTGAGTACGGACCGTACTCAAGTTAAACAGCGCTGATTCTTTGACGACTTCAGGCAGGTTGCTTTCACAAAAAGACTTGACGAAAGTGATGGTTCTCTCTTCGAGTGGTTTGAGATTTTCAGCGAGATGCCGCGCCGCCGCCCAAGCGTCGTCAAACTGGGTGGTGTAATAGTTGCCGATGCGGTCGTCTTCGTTGCCTTGGGGAGACCAGGTGGACCGGTTAGGGAAATGCCAGGCGAGATAAAATTCGACCGTTTGAGAGGAACGCGCCGGTACTTCGATTTCCGCCGTGAGCGATGCGATCGGCATGTCGTGGCCGCTTGGGTCGCGCGCTTCGAGTTTGCCGTCAACGCTAAAGTCGTCCCAAAAGTCGAGCAGGGCGGCGCCCCAGCCTTTGTTGGGCCAGTCGGTTCGGTGAGTGGAATTTTCACTCGCGTGGGTTGAGAGCGCGATTGAACCCCAGCGCTCAGATTTCGGGTCAACGCCCTCGCTGGTCATCAAAACGCCTTGGATGGATTCTGCTTTTCGAAACTTGTTTTTATTGTTCTTGGCGCCTATGGGTTGAAAGTCGCCCTTCCAGTCGCGGCGCTGTTCACGCCCGTCCATACCGATAAAGTTTGGGATGGACCCACAAACCGACGCGAAGACCGGGGTTTGGGTATTGTTGGTCAGCCGAAACCGCAGAACGGCCGCTGGGATGCTGCTGGCGTCTGTATCGCAGGGGATGAATGGATTAAACGCCATGATGTTGACATCAAGGGGCATGCTTGGATCAGACAACGCGCATTGCCCGAACGGATACGCCGTCGCAAACGCGCATTCACTAAAACGGGGAACATTGTCGTTTGGGATGGGGCTGCCGTGGCTGCCTTCATAGAGCGCGGCTTCGACCGGGCCTTCTAAGACGCGGGTTTGGGTGTTGCCTTTCGCATCGCGTGTGAACAACGCAAAGAAGGGTGCGATGTCGCCGCGTTTGGGAGTGAATCCTTTCGCGGGGCGGTTCATGATTTCCCAATCGCGTAAGTCGCCGCGTCCGCCTAGCGAGACCGTACCCGCGCCGACGCCGCCGAGAGGCAGGGCGATTTTAGCAACATGGGTTTGGGGGTAGCGTTTTAAGATGGGCCATTCGCTGTTGTCAAAACGATTGAGAAATTGGTTTTGCTTCGATGTTGGCTTTACCGCGACTTGGGCGCTGGCCACTGGCGCCGTGAGAGCGATTCCAGTTCCAATGCTGGTCGTTTTGATGAAATCGCGCCGGCTGACCAAACATTCATTGGTTAAATTTTCACAGCAAGGTTGAATGGGTAGAGAATTTTTATCGTTCATGGTTGGCCTCGAAGGATGAGTCATTGGTTAGACTATCGTACCATATTTCTCCCCAAGGAATCTATTGAATGTAAATAAAACGCTGGCAAACAATTCGTTCGCCGATTTGATGTAACTTCTATGGTTCTCTTGTAGCGCATTGCTATTATTGTGATGATTTCAATCGATAGCGGTGAGTTTTTAGCTCACCGCTATCGAATTCTCCCCTACTTCAGTTCTTTGATCTTGATGTTCTTAAAATAGATCGGCGCGCCTGCGTGTTTGCCCTGAAAGCCGATATGGCCTTTGGTAGGCAATGTTGCTAACGGTTTGCTCAACCAGCTGGGGATCTCGCTGCCGTCAGGGTTTTTCTTGGGGTTGGTCCATTTGGTCATATCACAGACGGTGACGGTCTCGCCGTTAAGCATGACATAGATCATATTGTCGAGACAGGTGACGGTCATGCGGTTCCATTCGCCGGGCTGTTTGACGACGCTTTTGCTGGCGGCGAGACGGCCAAAGATAGCGGCGCACTGCCAGGTGCGGCTTTTACTTGACCATTCGTTGGAATGGTCGTCAGCGATTTGAATCTCAACGGAGTTAGGAATCCAATTTTTGATGTCGCTGCAGTAAACAATCACGCCGCTGTTAGTGCCCTCGGCGGTTTTAAATTCCAAGTCAAGAATGTAATTGTCGTATTTCGTTTTGCTCCAAATGGCCTGGTCTTCGGTCGCGGTCAAGACGCCGTCATCGACCATCCAGATTCCTGACGGGTAGATCGCGTTTGACAGGTCGTCTTTAAACAACGGCGCCCAGTTTTCGCTCATGGGGTGAGACGCAAAGGCCGTAGACAAGGCGAAACAGAGACTTGCTACACAGAATGCGATGGCGAGTTTCTTCATAGAATTTCTCCTTCAAAACAAGATTGGTCTGAGAATTATACGATGGATGATTGAAAGAATATACACTCAAACAGCGCCTTCTGGTTCAGCGGGTATTTTGGTTTAATATGCTAATCCCTTGTTTTGATTGATTGAATATAAGCCAAGTGCTGTATTTCGTCCTGTTCTCCACGAATTTCTTCTTGAGCCGCGAATGCAGTCATTCATATTTGAGGAGAAATGTCATGGTATACCCACAGTGCATAAGATTTTTAGTTGTCGCTCTTGTATTCACAAGTTTTTTAAATGGAGCATATAGCCAAGAGCCGCGAGTTGAGTTGCGATACCCCTACGGGCCTGATTCGATGAAGCAAAAGGGCGTTCCCGCAGGTAACGTGACCGAGCATGTCTGGAAAGACAGCAAAATTTACGAAGGGACGATACGCCGTTATTACGTCTATGTCCCTGCTCAATATGACGCCAAGAAGGCCGCGGCGTTGATGGTGTTTCAGGATGGGCACGCGTATTTAAACGAGAATGGCGACTTTCGCGTCCCGACCGTGTTTGATAATTTGATTCATCAGGGCGCCATGCCTGTTACCATTGGTGTGTTTATTGACCCGGGCCACAAGAAGGACGAGTTGCCACAAGAACGTGGATGGCGGCCCCGACCTGAAAACCGCAGCGTCGAGTATGACACCCTCAGCGGAGACTATGCGGAATTTTTGTTGACAGAGATCCTTCCCGAAGTAGAAGCCAAATTCAACATTACGAAAGACCCTGAAGGCCGCGCGATTTGTGGTATCAGCAGCGGCGGCATCTGCGCGTTTACCGTCGCGTGGGAACGCCCCGGCCAGTTTCGTAAGGTGTTGAGCCATGTCGGCAGTTTTACCAACATTCGCGGCGGGCATAATTATCCGGCGCTGATTCGAAAGCACCCAGACGTGTTGCCAATTCGGGTATTTCTTCAAGACGGTAGCAACGATTTAGACAACCAACACGGCAACTGGCCGCTGGGCAATAAACAGATGGCCTCTGCGTTGGCGTTTCGCGGGTATGACTATACATTCGTTTATGGCGAAGGCGGCCATAACGGCAACCACGGCGGCGCGATTCTGCCCGAGTCGCTTCGCTGGCTATGGCGTGACTATGAAGGCTAGACTATTGACCAAACGTTGCATGCGGCCTGGGTATAATTCTGCTCGCTTCGGTGCGGCTCCGCCTGTTTGCACAGGCGCTCTCAGAGTTACACCCATGTCAGAAAAGGGATTGCTTTTATGTGACATTGTCAGTTCTGGCCTGGCGGCCCAGGTAGCCGCCGTGATGGCGCAGGCCAAAGTCTTTGGTTGATACGCCTTTGAGTTCCATCAATGCGATAGCGAGTGCATCGGATATCGCCAACATCACCGCCAGGCTGGCGGTCGGCGTGAGGTTGAGCGGGCAGGCTTCTTCAATGACGCCCATGTCGAGAATGATCTCGCTGAGGTTGCGAAGTTCTGAGTCGGGGTGTGACGTCACGCCGATTATGTGGTTGAGGGTAAGATGGCGTGAAAGTTCAAGCATCTCGATCACTTCGTTGGATTTTCCGCTGGTTGAGAAGGCGATGATGCAGTCGTTTTGGCCGATCAGGCCCAAGTCGCCATGGGCGGCTTCGCCAGGGTGGATGAATGCCGAGGGCGTGCAGGTGGAGCATAGCGTCGCAGCGAATTTTCGCGCAATGTAGCCCGCCTTGCCAATGCCGGTGGTGAGAATTTTTCCCTGACAGTCATTCATAGCGAGAACGGCGCGCTCAAATTCTTCATTGACTTGAATCGAAGCGACCGCCTGGGCCTCTTTTTGAATGACGTCTTTCATACGTTCGATGATGTTCATGGTTTTGCCTTTGTTTTTCGTATTCAAATTCTGTCAGATGGCTCTTCTGCGCAAATGCCTCGGGGTTGGGTTTCGCTTGTCTCCGTCGCGGCTTATTGCCGCTGACTACGAAAGCCGCTGCACCCAATCCCCTGCGGCATTATTTTGTATTGCATGAAGAAAAGAAAAAACGCCCTCGAATTGAGGGCGCTGTTGGTAATAGACATTGTGAAGCGCTCCTGCTATTTGTCGAGCGGTAGAACCTCAACCTTGCGAAAATGGACGGGATGGCTTTCTGATTGAAGCGAAATATAGCCGCCTTCTAGTATTGTTCCGTCGTCGAGTTGGGGTTTTTCATATTCGAGAACGACTTCGCCGTTAATTCGATGAATGATTTTGCCCGGGCCGTTCATCTCGGCTTCGATGGTGACCCATTGTTCGCCGTGATAGGTTTTTGATGATGACGAGATGCAATGTTGTTTTTGGAGTTCGCCGTCCATGACGACATGAGTGCCGGGCGTGCAGAGGTTGCCGGTTGTGCGCTTGTTCTTGCCGTCGCCGCCTAAAATTTGCACTTCAATGCTGTCGGGGAAATCCTGGTCTTTGGTCATGGTCTTGGGGTCTTGGCCATGCAACATCAACCCGCTGTTGCGCAACGCCCAGCCGGGGCCGCCTTCGACTTGTTCGCCGACAAAACGGTATTCAACTCTGAGTTTGTAATGAGAAAACGGCTCTTTGAAAAACAAGTGGCCAAAACGCCCGTCAAATTTTTCATAGGCGTCATATTTGACTTTGATCATTCCATCTTCGACATAAAAGGTGTCGCCAAAGTTGTCGGCATAGTCATAGCCGGTGATCTTTGGCGTCCAGCCGTCGAGGTTTTTGCCATTGAATAATGGAACCCAGCCTTCGTCGTCAGCGGCGTGGATTGGTATGGCGAGTAGGGCGGCAGCCAAGAGTGTGATGACGATTCGTAAATTCATTTCGTTCTCCTTCGATTACGCTTGAAGCGACCAAGGCGAGCGCATGGGGCGTTTGAGCCGCTGATTGGCGTTGTCGTTGTTGATAAAGAGTTCTTTGTTGGGATCGAAAACGAGTGTTTGGTTCGTGCGAATGGCGATGTCGCTGACATGACACAACGCGTCGCCTTTGACCGCAACCTCAACCGGGCTGATGGCTGGTTTTCGCGACTGGATGCAATCCAAAAAGTTGCCGACGTGGGTATTGCTCGCGTATAGCGGAGTCTTGATATCAGCGTCAGTTATGGTTTTAGAACAGGCGAGTTTGCCGCGGCGTACATACACCCAGCCGTCGCTGCCTTCAAAGGCGGTTCCGTGGTCGACGCTGTCGCCATAGCGGCTTTTCCATTCATCGGGGATGCGGGGGCCTTTAAACTCGACTTTTACGCCGCTGCCGAGAGTGATGTCAACATCCCAGTGCATCGCGGTGTCGCACACGCCCGTCTTGGGGAACTCGCCCTTGCCTTCAATCGTCCACGGGCCGGTAAATTTGCCTTCGCCGCCCCACAGCGCGATATCCATCGGGTGGATGCCCCAACCCGCGATGAAGCCTAGCGCATAGTCAGAGATAAACCACCACAACTCATTCGAACAGCGTTTCGTGGTATAGGGAACGTTCTTCGCTGGTCCCAACCAGAAATCGTAGTCCAACCACTCAGGAACAGGAGCCGGTTCGGTCGAGCCTGCTTCGATGCTGCCCGGAGACCAGACGCGAATGGTTTTTAATTCGCCGATGAGGCCATTGCGTGCAATTTCACAGGCGCGGCGAAAATCAGGGTTCGAGCGCTGTTGCGTCCCGAATTGAAAGATACGTTTGTATTTCTGTACTGCGGCGCGCATCACCTGGTCTTCTTCGAGCGATAGGCCCATGGGTTTTTCCATGTACACGTCTTTGCCTGAACGCACCGCAGCCAGGGAGGTGAGGACATGCCAATGGTCGCAAGTCGCGACCAAGCAGGCGTCGATGTCGTCGCGAGCGACTAATTCACGAAAGTCATGATAGGGTTGGCACTCTTTGTTGTCATAAAACTGATTGACGAGATTTGTTTTTTCGTTTAAGACATTGCTCTTTACATCACAGAGCGCGGCGACGGTGCATTTGTCGTTACGCAGGAAGCCGCGCATCACGTCTGTGCCTCGCGGGCCGACGCCGATACACCCAACTTGGATTTTATTGTTGGCGGATACGCGTCCTGACAAGCCTAAAACGCTCGCATGAACAAACAGAGGAGCGGCTGAAGTTGTGAGAAACGAACGGCGTTTCATGGGGGTGGTCTCCTTTAATAGTGAAGCCGACGCTTATTGTCTATCAGATCAAGCGCAATGTCGAGCGTTAATGCATTTCCACATCACAAGTACCAATCCCGCCGCGATAGAAATTAAATTGTAGGTTGGGGTGGTCAGACAATAGCGACATAGGGACGCTGCTGTCAGCGATCTGCTTACCGATCAGTAATGTCGTCAGTCTCATGCCGAACGGGTTGTCGTGGGCGCCTGCTTGCCAGATGGATACTTTTTCCGCCTGCCAGGTTTGGACGGGGCCAACGGTGACCGCCTGGGTCGGCACACCGGTTACAACCCCGCCGCCGCTGGTGCGGGCGTTTTGCATGACCGTGACCGGGTGAAGGTCAACCACGCGGGTTGAGAGTTGGCGGTAGTCGCTGGGCGAGGGCGGGGCGTCGGCGTATTGGCCCGCCCGTTTGACCGGGTCGTTGAACGCCCAGTGTTTGATATCGCCCTGGCCGCCCTGCATGACCGCGCAACGAACGCCGTTCCAACTTTGGACAAACTCAATAGTATTGACTTTGGGGAAATGCAAGTTCTGTTCCGGCATGGCGAAGGTTTTGTCAATACGGTCAAAGCATAATTCGCGGTCCGCTTTTTCAAATGAAAGCGGATGGCTGGGGTCGACTGCGTTGCCGTCGATCACCCATTCGTCCATGCCCCAAAAGTGGGCGTGTTCTAAGTTGAGTTTTAACTCATTGACCAGGCGGGCGACGAGGGGCAGTTGTTCTGTCGGCCCAATCGGGCCGCAGACGCCGACTGGGTTGTCAGCGGTGGCTTGTTTCCACGCGGTGATATATTCCAACGCCTCGGCGAGGTAAAAATCTTCAAGCGTGTCATAAAACACGACGCGAAATCCGTCACGCGACAGCGCCAACAGATCGTCAGGCGAAAGACGCGCAGCGTCGTCGAGAATCTCGTCATCCAATGTGGTATAATCCCACCAATCGGGGGCTAGAATGCTGCGTTTTCTCGACATGGTTTTGGTCTCCCTACTGATTGACTACAGTTGATAAGCGCTTAGTTTTTCAGCGGCGCTTTTGATATCGCCAAAGCGGTTGTCGCCGGCCTCGCGTTCGATGGCGACGGCGCCTTTGTAGTTTAGTTCGTTCAAGATCGCGAGAAAATTTTCCGCTCCGACTTCACCTTCGCCCCAAGGCGCTTCTTCGCCCCAGGTTCCCGGCGTCTTGGTTCGGTTGGCGTCTTTGATATGGATGTGTCGAATCCATGGCGCCAAGACTTTGATGGCCTCGGCGGGCACGCCTTTGTTATAGAGAATCATATTGGCGGGGTCGAAGTTGACAAACAACGCTGGGTGGTTGATTTTTTCGAGGAACTGCTTGAGGTCTTCGGCGGTTTCCTGCCCGGTTTCCAGAATGAATTTGACGCCGCGCTTAGACGCGTAATCGGCGAGAATTTTGGTGCGGTCATAAAATTTTTGGGCATATTCTTTTTGAGTGTGGTCAAGAAAGCCAAAGTGCATCAGAAGATATTCAACGTTGAGTTCGGCGGTGAGGTCGATAGCGCCTTTGGCCAGCGACTGGTTTTCCTGCCAATGGTCGTCGGGCGCCAGACCGCCAGTCGCCTGAATGCTCTCTAGGGATGAGTAATCCTCACAGGGAAAGTTGATCATGGTCGCGCTGATGGTCCAGTCTTGTTGTTTGACGACGTTGAGATACTCTGCGCCATTGTCTTGCAGTGCGGGCAGGAGCGCGAGGTTTATATAGCCAATGTCAAGTTGTTTGAGGGCGGCGGCGACGTCTTGGACGTCTTGTTGAAACGACCAGCTGCATACCGAAACCGGCCAATCTACGCATTTTCGCATTGTAGGTCTCCTCTTTAATTCAAGCCTCGGGGTTGGATAACGCTCATCCATTCCTATAGGAAGGGGAGGGCGAACCTTTAGGGAGCCGCTTAAAACCGATGCCATTTTTGGTCTGATCGGCTCGTCGAGAGACTCGCCCTCCCCATCATCACAAGTTAATGGCGGCGCCAGTCTGAATCGACTGAAGCTCTGATTCAATCATCGCTACCGCTCGGCGCGAACTTTCGACAGTGACGACTTCGTCTTGAGCGGCGCCGTTGATGTCGTTGATGAAGTAGTCAATCTGCGCCCGGTAGGCGTCAGTTTGTTCATAGTCAGGCGTGAAGGGGACGCCGTCAGCCGGACACACCTTAAACGCCGGGTCGCGATTGATATCAAAGACAATCGTCGCTTTCTCAAGCACGGCGTTAAAACTCATCTCAAAACCAAAACCGGGCTGCATCATCCAGCCGCCTTCGGCGGTGACCAACACATCGTCGTCATATAGGTAACTGGTCGAAAGGTGGGCGAGGATGCCAGACGAAGCCTGAACGCCAAAACTCGACACCGCCTTGGGCGCGCCAAGCAAATACTGAACAAAGTCGCTGTCGTGGATATGTAGATCAAGCGCGACGCCGCCGCTGCGCTGTTCGTTCATTAACCAGTTGTCTTGGGTCCAGGTGGGCGTCGCCGCCAGCCGCCGCATGGAAAGCGAGAGCAACTTTCCGTACTGCCCGCTGTCGATCATCGACTTGGTTTTGGCGTATTCGGGCCAGAAGCGAATGCAATGGCCGATTTGAAGCGTTTTACTTGACGCCTTTTGGGCATCAATCATGCGGTCGCATTCATCCACTGTCAGCCCCATCGGTTTCTCACACAACACATGGACGCCCGCCTCTAAGGCTTGGACGGTAAATTTCTCATGAATGAAAGTCGGTAAGGTAATAGAGACCGCATCAAGACTGGCCGAGGCCAACATGGCGCTGAAATCGGTGAACAGTTCGATGTTGCTGAGGTCGATGGGTTTGTCAGCGCCTTCGATATTGCCCGCTTCGACGTCGGCGTCTTTGATCGTATCAATCGCGGCGTCGCACACAGCGACGACTGTTGCATCAGGATGGTCTTGATAATGGTTGAAGTGCATCTTGCCCATAAAGCCGAAGCCGAGTATTCCAATTTTCATCGTTTAATCCTTGTTCTATCGATAGCGCTAGTAACTAAAACTCAATCATCCTTCGACCGTGATATGGTGGTCAAGGCGTAATCTTGCGATTTTTTCATGAATCATCTAAAAGCAGAGTGGTTTCTCTGGAAATATACATTTTTATTTGAATTTGATATGGTTTTTCAATTGCCTTAGAAATACGAGTAAAAGGGAAGTGAAAATGAAACAACTCTTGTTGTTGCTTCTTGGTATCTTGTTTTCCATTTCGGCCTTTGGCGCCGGAGTGACGTCGCCTGACGGAACGTTGAGGGCCACGTTTTGGATTGATGGTAAAAACGATGGTGTATTGCGGTATCAGGTATGGCGCGATGAAATTGAGTTTTTCAAATACGTCCCGACTGTGCGGGACGACACCCGCGCGCTTGACGCTGAAATCGGCGCGTTTGCTGTCATGGCGCGGCGCAGCGGCGATGATTGGTTTATTGGATGTATAAACGCCGACGCGCCGCGAGAGATTCAGGCGCCACTTTCATTTTTAGACGATGGCGTTCAATATGAGGCGACGTTGTATTCGACCGACGCGTCGATGAATTCCCGCACCAATGTGGCGATTCAGAACCAAACGGTTGGTTCAAATACGACTTTGACGATTCATCTGCCCATGAATTACGACAAAACCATTTATATTTCAAATGAGGATAACCATGAAAAAGCTGAAATGGGGAATCTTAAGTACGTCAAACTTCGCCCAGACAAAAATCGTCCCGGCGATGAAACAATGTGAACTGTGCACGATTGACGCCGTCTCGTCGCGTTCTCTCGGCCCGGCCCAAGCGGCGGCCAAGGCGTTGGGTGTTGCCAAAGCCTATGGTTCGTATGAAGACCTGTTGGCCGATCCCGAACTAGACGTGATCTATATCCCGCTGCCAAACCACATGCACGTCGAGTGGTCAATCAAAGCGCTCGAAGCGGGCAAGCATGTTCTCTGTGAAAAGCCGATTGCGCTCGACGCGAACGAAGCCCAGAAACTGCTCGACGCAAGTCAGGCGCATCCAAATCTAAAACTGATGGAAGCCTTTATGTACCGCTACCACCCACAATGGGTGAAGGCCAAAGAATTGGTCGAGAGCGGCGGCGTTGGTGAATTAAAGGCCATTCAATCGCTATTCACGTATTTCAATGTCGACCCAAATAACGTGCGCAACATGCCATTTCTTGAAGGCGGCGGCGGATTGATGGACATCGGCTGTTATTGCATCTCATTGTCGCGCTTCATCTTTGGCGACGAGCCGACGCGGGTCTGCGGCCAGTTGGAATTTGATGATAATTTTAAATCCGACCGCCTGGCGTCGGCCCTGCTAGAGTTTAAGCAAGGCATGGCGTCGTTTATTTGCGCGACCCAGTTGTTAACGTTTCAGCGCGTGAATATTTTGGGAACAACCGGGCGGGTTGAAATTGAGATTCCATTCAACGCGCCGCCCGACCGGCCTTGTAAGATGCGGCATCAGACCGACGAAGGACTTGAAGAAATCGTCTTCGATATTTGCGACCAATATACCATTCAAGGCGATTTGTTTTCGGATGCGGTTCTCAATGACAAACCTGTGCCAACCCCGTTTGACGACGCGGTCAATAACATGAAAGTGATCGACGCCATCAAACAAAGCGCCCAGACCAATTCGTGGGTAGGGTTGTAGAGAAAATTCAAAAGACTGTTTCGTGTTTGGCGAAAAATGTGATCATAAGTACGGGCGCGCTTTTCGCACATTTTTTTGACAAACGCTCTAATGGTAGGGTGGGTTCTTACCCCACCAATTTTTATTGCCCTTATCCTGACCTTTTGAGGGAGAAGGCAATAGCAATCTCTTGTTATGGCAGCCTGTACGGTAACAACAAATCGAAAATCGCCACTTTGCTTAATGCAATTCCTCCCCCAAAGTTTGGGGGAGGTTTGATGGGGGTTGGTTTAGTTCTGTCGTTAATTTTTTTACTTTATCGTTCAATCGTCACTTGGCCGATTGTGTAATATCCCTTGTTGTCTAACAACTCTGGGTCGAGCGCAAGTTTAACGTCCTCCTTCGCGTCGGGCGAATACAACTTCAATTTGAGGGTGTACTCGCCGGGAGCGGCATTGTCGGGTATTCGGATATAATAGGGTTGGTCAATTATTGTTTTTGGGAAGACTCTCATATTTTTTGAATCGAACGTAATTTCAAACGATGAATCACCTTCAAACCAAAGCCGGTATTGATATGGAACGTAGGCGGGGGCGGCGCCTCGGTTTTCTAACTCAATACGAATTTCATTTTCAACACCAATCTTAAAGGGGTCAGGCGTTGTTAGGCGTCTTAAAAAATACCAATAGCCGCATTGGTTTAACAACTCGACGGTCAGTTTGGGATTATCGCTCAACCAGTCATGAGCGTCGCCGTGGTAGCCGATGTAAGTTGCGTGAAGCAGCGCCAGTGCGCCGCGAAAATAGTCTTTGCCCAACTTGCCATTGCCAAATTTTTCTAACGATGAGCCTGGCTTGGGAAGCCAGTTGCCGTTTCGTTTGACACTGCTGTAGTGTTCTAGTTCTAAAACGGTTGGTTTGTCTTTGTAGGCTGCGTCGAAATACTCAGGGCTGCGGACGGTGTAGGTGTCAGAATTTACGGTCAAATACCAATCGACCAGGATGCTGTCATCGCGGTACGATAGCCCCTTGCTGACAACGTATTTGTGTAATTTTCGGCGCTCTTGCAGGTTTGGCGTTCCATATACAAAATCATCGGTGACGATGATCTGGCTCTTTTTGAAATGTTTGGTGTAGAGGTCAATGTGTTTTATGCGCTGCTCAAAATTGTATTCTGTGCGGCTGCCAGAGTGTGTGTGCCCTTCGCCCCAGTCGCCGATGCTGCCCACATCGACATAGCGCAAGTCAGGGGCGCCGTCGTATCGTTTGGCGAATGCTGCAAGAAAATTGTCGAGCTTCTCCAAAAAGATTGGATCGTCGAAATCAGGCTCCCAGGGGCCGTTTTCGCCGACTTCTTTTCCTTTGTAATAATAGCCGCCCTTGGCGCCCGCTTCTTTGACCCATAATGGGGTGGCGTATTGCTGTTCGATGCGGTCATGTGAAGTCTCGCGGCAGCTGATGCGAAACGCGTAGCCGATGCCGTGCGCTTTCCATTTGTTGATGATGTCATCGACAATCTGCCAGTTGTATTGGCCTTCACCAGGCTCAAGATAAGCCCAGGCCAGGCGGATATAGATATGGTCCATGCCGGGGAAATCTAAAATATGTGAATCGTCTTTGATGATGTATTTGTTTATATGATTGTCAGGGAAGTGGTGATACCACCCTTTGTGTGGATTTTCTAGCGCGATTTTGTCATTGTGAAATTTGGTCAGGTCAAACTCTTTGGCGCTTAAAGCCGGAGAGAAAAGTAAAACCAACAAGACCATCGCGACGAATTTTGTGAGCGTATTGTTCATTTGATTCGGTCCTTTCTTTGCTCGGTGGGAAAAAGTCATCTCAAGAATACTTAATCTTTAGTTGTGTATGGCATGGGTGAAACTCTGTTCGCTTCAATGCGGCTCCGCCTTTTTGCACAGGCGCTCCCAAAGTTGCACCCATGCTAAATTGGCTTGCCTTAGTTTGAGATGTCTTCTAATTATTTTCTTAATCGGCGATTGAGTTGCGCTTCATGAATATTGGCTGGATAGACGCTATTCGAAACCGTCGTTTCAAACCATTTACCGTCCTTGTCTTTGATGGGCGCTTCGTTTGAATATATGAAAACCAGGTTCATTGAATCTGGGCCGAAATTCTCTGTTGGATACTTGATCGGCTGTTTGGCGCGGATGTTCCAAAAGCTGCCATATCCTGCGCAATGTTTGCCCAACGCCGCGCCGCCGCCGCAACGCCAGACTTGCGTCCCCAGGCCGGTGTCAATGTTGGTGTAAACGTTTGCGTAGGGAACGCGTTTATGATGATCGAAAGAAACATCTTTGCCCTTGCCGTTCGAGATGACGTTGCCCGCGCAATGGCTGACGCTCAGGTCATGAATGAAGGATGTTTGTATATCAAAATTTGTATAGAGATTGTCGTCGTCAGATATATAGATGCCGTGGTGGCCGGTGTCGCCGCGCGAGTCAGGCGGGCGGTTTGATTCATAGAGAATGTTTTGAATGGTGCAGTAGCGTCCACTGATGAAGATTCCGCTGTCAGCGTTTTGAATTCGAATGTTATCCACCCAACAATTGACAACATCATAGAGCGCAATGGGGTTGTAGCCCAATTCTGTAAAATGACCTTTGTATGGAGTGACCGGAAACTCAAAGGTCAAATTCTCGATTCCACTTTCGCTAACCGACGGTCTGAATTGAAGCACGACAGGCTTCCATTCCGCGCGAATGTCAAACCGCAAGCGCCGCCCAAGGGTGACTTTGTTGCCGTTGATTGACTGGATGCGCGAAGTGAGTGAGGCGCGAGTGCGCCCGCGTATTTTTTCTGTCTTGCCGGGGTCATCGGTATACAGGTGTCTGGCTAATGTGTTTTGTTTGGTGTCTTGTTGTCGAATTTCGACCCACTGGCCCACTCGGAGCGAACTGGCGTCATCGACGTGAACCACATTGTCAAACCGTTTGGCGGGTTTTGTAATCGCGGCTAACTGCTTGCTGTGGTAGCTGCCTTTCAAGATGATGAACCCGCCTGACCAGGAATAATTTGACGTGCGTCGGCCGGAGGTGGTCGCGCCCCAGTTTGGGCGAATGGTGTTGAGATATTCAGGACAATAAAGAACCACGCCGTCGCGTGACTCGCCGCGAAGAACCACGCCGGCTTTCTCAATTTCAATAATGTTCTTAATGAGATATCGTCCGTTGGGGACTAAAATGGCGCCCGCTTCGATGCTGTCGATAGCTTTTTGAAAGGCGGGAGCATCATCAGTGGTTCCGTCGCCTTTAGCGCCAAACTCTTTCACATTGGCGACAATCTCAGGCGTGGGCAGTGGTTTCTCTCCGCTGTGATACCCAGCGTACGAAACATCCGGCAGGCGGCTGTCGTGTGTCCACAACTCGCCATTCTCTCCCCAAAGCGCTGAAATGTCTTGAGAAAGAACTGACGGCGTATGAAGCGCAAAAAAAATGGCGAACAAACATATCGCCTTGACAGTCAATTTCATCCAATTGCCCCTTTTATTTGGCTCTAATTTCATTAAGGTTTTGGTCAAGTGACCGATAGCTACTGTTATCTATCTCATTTGGAACATTCGTTTGTCAAGATTCGACTACATTTATTATGATTCAAACTGTAAAATATCGCTGTCTATTCATACTCGTTCTATTCCTTCCCACGTTGGCCTCTTGGAGCGTCGAAGACGCCATCGTCAATGAGTTCAAGGCTGACATTCAGCCCATCTTAGAGAACTCGTGTTTTGTCTGTCACTCAGAGGGCGAAAAACTCGGCAACATCTCGTTCTTCGATTACAAGTCAGACGCTGACTTGTTGAGCGACCATGTGTTGTGGGACAAAGTCGTTCATAATATGCGTTCGGGCATCATGCCGCCCAACCCCATCTTTCGCCCAACGTCAGAAGAATACGAGACGCTCTACGAATTTGTGAAATACAACATCTTTGAGATTGACCCTGACAACATCGACCCCGGCCATGTGACCTTAAGGCGGTTAAACCGTCAGGAATATCGCAATACGATTAACGATCTCATGGGCGTCGACTATAACGCGACCGCTGAGTTCCCCCCGGATGACACGGGATATGGTTTTGACACGATAGGCGATGTGTTGTCGATCTCGCCCATGCTGCTTGAGAAATACGTCCAGGCGGCCGAAGACATCGTCGACCGCGCTGTACCGAAGATTGCTAAGATTCTACCTGAGAGCCGATATGCCGGGACGCAATTCAAGTCCGAAGACGACAAGAAAAGCGGCGACCGGATGAATTTCTATGATGAGATTCAAGTCGCGCGAAAATACTACGCCAAACATGACGGCGACTATAAAGTGATTGTCGATGTTGAGGTCGACGGCGCCTTTGACTTTGACCCGGGCGAATGCCGAGTCGTATTCACAATCAACGGCGAAGAGAGGTTTAACGAAACCTATCAGTGGCATGACAACAAAGAACTTCGTTTCGCGTTTGATGAGGCCTTTGAAGAAGGGCGCCAAACCCTGGCGTTTCATCTGGTCCCGCTGGTCACAAAGAGCAAACAAAAAAACAAACTCGACTTTGAGATTAACCGGGTCACTATTCAAGGCCCGATGGACCGGGCGCATTGGGAACACCCCAAAAATTACACTCGCTTCTTTCACCTTGATGAAGCGCCTGAAGACAAAGGGGCGCGGCTTGAGTATGCACAAGACGTGCTATCCAACTTCGCGGCAAAAGCCTTTCGCCGTCCTGCCAATGAGACGCTGATCGAGAAACTGGCCCTGTTCGCCGAACAGCAATACAACCTGCCGGGTCGCAACTTTGAAGAAGGCGTCGCCCAGGCGATGGTCACCGTTTTGGCTTCGCCGCGCTTTTTGTTCCGGTTTGAAGGCGCGACCCCAGAGACGGTTGACGACCCGATTCAAGTGATTGATGAATACGCGCTGGCGTCGCGCTTGTCGTATTTCTTGTGGTCGACCATGCCTGACCGAGAGTTGTTTGAACTGGCCGAGAAAGGCGAGTTGAGAAGCCAACTGCGCAAACAAATCGAACGTATGGCCAGCCAGGAACGCGCGGAAGAGTTCATTCAAAACTTTGTCGGCCAATGGCTGCAAACCCGTGACATTGAGGTTGTCCCCATTGATGTGCACAAGGCGCTGGGGTTGCCGAAGCGAAAGCGCGGAGAGAAGCGGCTTGAGTTTGAGAAAAGCCTGCGCATCGCCATGCGGCAAGAAACTGAAATGATGTTCGCCCACATCATGAGAGAAGACCGCAGCCTGATCGATATGATTGACAGCGATTATACATTTTTGAACGAAGAACTCGCCAAACACTATGGGATCGACGGCGTCAAAGGCAAGCACATGCGCAAGGTCAAACTCGGCCAAGACAGCCCGCGCGGCGGTGTATTGACCCATGGCGCTTTCTTAACGGTCACCTCAAACCCGACGCGAACATCGCCCGTAAAGCGCGGCCTGTATATCATCGAGAACATTCTGGGCGCGCCTGCTCCTGGGGCGCCGCCTGAGGCGCCTGAGTTAGAAGAGGCCGAAAAAAAGATCAAAGAGTCCGTCAAAAACCCGACCATGCGCCAGTTGATGGAACTACACCGCAGCGACCCGATGTGCGCGTCGTGTCACACCCGGTTTGATCCGCTGGGCCTGGCGCTAGAGAACTTCAACGCGCTGGGCGTTTGGCGCGACAACGAACACGGCAGCCCCATCGACGCCTCAGGCGAGTTGATCACCGGCGAGTCGTTTGACAATATCGTGGACGTCAAACAAATTATCAAAGACAACCACCGCGAAGAATTCTATCGCTGTGCGGCCGAAAAAATGCTAACCTACGCCCTAGGGCGCGGTGTGACCTTTCGTGACATTCACACCCTTGATCAAATTGTAAACCGCATTGAACATGAAGACGGACGCTTCTCAGCCTTGCTGATGGGCGTTATTGAGTCCGCGCCATTTCAACAGCGACGAAATTCAGCCATCATCAAAGCGGCCAACCACTCATCCTAGGGGATGAATGAAGGACGAGACCATGAGCCATAATCAAATTGACAAAACTGGCCAACGCCAAAGGGCGATGAGCCGCCGCCGTTTTCTGCGCGGGCTTGGCGTCGCGGTGGCGCTGCCCACCTTTGAATCGCTGTCAGCTCAGTCGGCGCTTGCAGGCGACTGGCTGCCTTCGCCCAAACAGGCGGCTCCCAAACGCATGGCGTATGTGTATTTCCCCAATGGCGCCCACCAAAAAAACTGGTGGCCTGAAGGGGCAGGGAAGGACTTTCAATTCGGCCCAACCATGAAAGCGTTGGAGCCGCTCAAACAACACATTCAAGTCGTCGGCGGGCTTGAACACCGCAACGCCACTGCTGGCGGCGACGGCGCTGGAGACCATGCGCGGGCCAACGCGACGTTTTTGACCGGCGTGCGCGCCCGCAAGACCGACGGCGCCAACATTCGCCTGGGCGTCTCCATCGACCAGGCGGTCGCCAATGAAATCGGCCATCTTACCCGCTTCCCATCCTTAGAATTGACCTGCGACTCGGTGCGCAAGTCAGGGCGCTGCGACTCGGGCTATTCATGCGCCTATCAATTTAATTTGTCGTGGCGGTCTGAAACCACGCCGATGACGCCAGAGCCTAATCCGCGCCTGGTGTTTGAACGCCTCTTTGGCGCGGGAAGCATCGGGGAGCGCAAACAAAACTATTTAGTGCGCCAACAGACCCAGCGTTCGGTTCTCGACTTTGTTATGGAAGACGCCCGCGCCTTACAAGTCAGTCTGGGCGGCAACGACAAACAAAAACTCGACGAATATCTCACTGGCGTGCGTGAGATCGAACAACGCATCGAACGGGTCGAACGTCTCGGCGACTTTGATGAGCCGGATATTGAAACGCCGGACGGCATCCCATCAGACTTCGGCCATCACATGGAAATTATGTATGACATGGCGGTGCTGGCTTTCCAAACTGATTCGACCCGCATCGCGACCTTGTTGCTTGCGGGCGACGGCTCAAACCGTTCGTTCTCACAGATCGAGATTTCAGAAGGCCACCACTATCTTTCTCACCATGCGGGCGATAAACAGAAACTCGACAAGATCGCCAAGATTGATCAATATTACATGCAACACTTCGCCCAATTCATTCACAAAATGAGCGTAACCAAAGATGAAAATGGAACCTCGCTTCTCGACAACACCATGATTGTCTATGGCTGCGGCAACGGTGACGGCAACCGCCACAATCATGACAACCTGCCCGTCATTGTTGCGGGCGGAAGCGAATTGGGGCTCAACCCAGGTCGGCATCTCAAGCTCGACCGCACGCCGATGTCAAACTTGTTTGTCACAATGGCGAACAAAATGGGCGTCGAGTCGATGAGCGAATTTGGCGACTCAAACGGAAGACTCGATATCATTTAGTTTCGATTATTCATAATCAATCGTTAGGCAGGGAGATTATCCCTGCCTTTTTCATTTTAGTGTCAGGTTCTGGGATTGCCCCACTCGCTCTTAGGCGAAGACTTTAGAAGCCATCTCAAAACTATTATTGTGGCTCATCAGGGATTTGGATACGTTCTCTTAAATTGAATTAAAATTTCCAGACACCATCTCAAGGATGATTTTTTTCGTTGTGTTTGGCATGGGTACAACTCTGCTCGCTTCAGTGCGGCTCCGCCTTTT
>CAZKYC010000059.1:0-28311 GCA_964556895.1 uncultured bacterium
TCTGGAAATTGTAATTCAATTTGAGAGAACGTATCCAAATCCCGGATGAGCCAAAATTATTGGTGTGGGAACAAGTCTAGAACCTGCTCAATGGAGGTCAGCACCGCGTCTGGCTGAACATCAGAGCAATTGGGGTCGTCTTCGCGCAGTCTCAGCGAGCGCTGGTCGCCTGCGTAAAGCGCGGTCTTAAAGCCGACCTTGGCGGCGGGCCAGATATCGTTGCGCATGTCATTACCAACAAACACGGCTTGTTGAGGAGACAAATGATGTAAGTCAGCTAGGCGTTGGGCGGCGAGTTCATATAAGCGGGTGGAGGGTTTTGCTTCTAAGAGTTCATACGACCAGATACACAGTTGAGGGTCAAAACCCAGTTCATCGAATGGTTTTTCTAAAAACGCTTCGAAGAGTAATGGGGTAAAAAACTGCGCGTTAGAGACGATGCCCAACACCACGCCGCGTTCTCGCAGCGTGGTGATCGTTTCAAGCAGGTTGGGCATAGGCCAGGCGGGGTTTGCCCGCGCTTCATATTCGATTACGAGCGCCTCGGTGTTGATTTCGATATTGTCAATCATCTCGGCGCGCTGCCAGTCTTGGATGAGATTGTTCCACACTTCGCGAATGTCGACTTCGGGGTATTCGACCCCCTGGCTGCGGCGGGCCTGTTGATGCGCGCGAATTTGGTTGAGCAGTTGCTGTCCAAAGGCGGCGTCGGCCCATTCGTCGCGAATGGTGGCGCCACAGGCCTCGAGCGCTTCGCAAACGCCCGCGTCGCGCGCGCCCTGCTGGCTGAGGCTGATGTCGCCGACGCCGGATGAAATTAAGGTCCCATAGACATCAAAGACCGCCGCCTTGAGTTCGGAGACGGGTTTGGTTTTCGGCGACAACCCGGTCGGGACCGGTTCGAACCGCGCGCTTAACTCACGAATGCGTTGTGAAAGAGGTGTTGTCATTATGTCCTCAATAAACAAAAACGTTGCGGCGATAAAAACGACTGCAACAGCCCCTCGGCATTGAGCGAACCCAGGGCGGCGGCGTCAGCGGCGGCGATGGTTTGATAGATGGCGAAAAGCCGTTCGCCATATTGGCCTAAGCTGTAATGGCTGCGAATGCGCTGGCGGTTTTTGCGGATAACGCTGCCATCTGCGATGGATTGGTCGATGGTCAACGGCGTCAGTTCTGACTTGGCTTCATCAGACTCAGCAACTCTTCGAATGACGGTTTCCTGCATAGTTTCAGACAGGCGGCCAAACTCAATGCGCTGATTGTTTACGCATGCCTGAAAGGCGGTCTCTTCATCAGCGGGCGTGGGTGTTCGGCCATAGTCGCTCCAGGCGGTTGTAAGGGCCTGGTTGAGGGTTTGGCGAAAGTCTCGTTTATTGAGCCAGTCAAATGGAACCTCAAGCCGATGGTATAGCCCGCCCAGGTCGACGCCGTCATCGACAAAGTCTTGGGTAATTTCAGGCAGGTCGCGGCCCACCAGCGGCCTGTTAGTCAGCCACGGCTCGAGAAAGGCCAGGCCGAATCCCTCCGCCACGCTGGTGGTGACCAAGGCGTAGGCGCTTTTCATCAGCGCCGGGAACGGCAGCGGCGAGGTGCGCCCGACTTCAAATTTGACGGGCAGGTTGAGTTCGGCTGAGAATTGCGTCCAGCGTTCATACACCGGTTTTGCGGCGGGGTTGTCGGGCGCCAGGGTAACGCCAAAGCGGTCGCCGGGATGAGACGCCGCCGCCCACAACAACAACTCGCCCAGGTTTTTTCGGCGAATCGCGCGAGTGGGGTAGAGAAAGAAGTGTTTCTCGCTTGGCATCACGTCCACATCCGAATCGTTCAACGCGACTGGGTTGGCCAAGGGGTGAAGGCGCTCAGGCGGCGCGCCCGCGTCCGCCAGAATCGACAGGTCGCGGCCATTGAGCGCGGCATAGTGAACATGCCCGGCGCTGGGGTAAAGCAGTTCGGCGAACGCGCCCGCACCGGATGCGCCCAAACGGTCGCAGAGAAACCGGTAATTCGGCGGGCGCCCGTCTTCGGCGAAATCGTGAATCTGAAGCAACAACCGTTCGCCGCGTTGGGCCAGGCGATGAACAGCGGCGGTCAGGGTTGGGTTTTTGCCTAACGAATGGTTGTGGATGTGCCAGACATCGGGCGCGGCGCCCAAGGCGTGGTTTGCGGCTTCGACCAGTTGGTGGGCTAATTCGTCAGGCGAACCAAGCGGGGCGCCGGTTTCGTAGGCCAACCCAGACAGTTCAACCACCGGGCAAGGGAAGCGTTGGCGCTCAAACGACGGGTCGTTGGGGCCGGAGATCGCAACCGCGCTAACCCGCCCGTTCATCGACGCCAGCGCGTTTTCGATGACGCGGGTCACCCCGCCGCGGCGAAGATGGTAGTGAACAATGGCGACGCGCAGCGCGGGCTCAGTCATTGGGGTGAAACGTCTCGCGGTATTCCTTAATCTCCATCATCGGCGGGCGCTCTTCTTCGATGATGTTGTGTTCGACATGCTCATAGGTTTTGTCATGCGCCTGAAACTGGTGTAAGACCTTGCCCAGGTCGGGCATCTCATTGATCACGCCCAATGATTCGCAGCGGTTTAAGAAGGTCTGCATGATGCCAAACGACATTTTGCCCAGCGAACGCGTCGCCTGGTTTCGGTGGACGCGCTGGTCGAGGTCGGTCTGGCCAAAGGCTTCCATGCCCCACTGGTGATACACGTCAATCAGGTGTGAGGTCTCGACCCCATACCCGATCGGGAACGGGATTCGCTCTAACACCTCGCGCCGCACAGCGTACTCGCCCGAAAGCGGCTGAATAATCGCCGTCAGTTCAGGGAAAAACAACGAGAACATTGGACGGGTCAAGATTTCTGTCACCCGACCGCCGCCGGAGGGGCGGATTCCCTGTGAAAACGCCAGCGGACGGTCATAAAAGGCTTTGACATACTTAATCTCAGGGCGGTAAATCAGCGGCGCCACCAGGCCATACACAAAACGCGGGTGAATGTTTTTAATATCAGCGTCGACATAGACAATGATGTCGCCCTTGAGCTGGTAGATCGCCTTCCAAAGGTTTTCGCCCTTGCCCTTTTTCTCGCCGTATTTGGGCAAGATGTCAGCCGAGAGATAGGTGTCGGCGCCAAAGGTCGACGCCACGTCGAGGGTTTTGTCGGTTGAGCCTGAATCGATAACAGCGATCTCATCCAGTAGTGGATAGCGCTTCATCAATTCAGACATAAAAATAATCACCTCTTTGCCGATGGTCGATTCTTCGTTGAGCGTGGGGATGCACAACGAGATGGTCAGGTTTTGTTTTTCTTTTTCTTCCACCAACTTTAACAGGTCCCAATATTGGGAGTGATGAAAGGTATTGCTGGCGAGCCAGTCATTAATCGTTGTCACAATACCCTCCGTCTATCGCCATCAGCGTACCGATCAATTGTGTAAGGCCTTTATTGATGGGTTCGATCTGAATGGTTTCGTCTTCCTGGTTGTGGCGCTCGCCGTCGGTGATTCCGACCGTAACGGCGGGAATCTCGCGGTCAATGAAAGCCGAGAGTTCAGACAGGCTAGGCGAAACATGGGGCTGCAGCTCAAGCGCCTGCATGATGCTGCGAATGTTTCTCACCAGCGGGTGGCGAAAGCCGATGCCGCCCGGTTGGCGGATGGCCAGCGTCTCAAGGGTCACGTTGGCTTTTGAGCGGTATTTCATTTCAGCGACGATGTCTTTGAGCAACTCATCAATCTGGGCGACGATTTCAGCCGATTCACTGCGCGCTTCAAACCTCAGCCGCGCCTCAGTGGCAATGGTGTTAAAGGAGGTCCCGCCTTCGACCGAGCCTAGAATGATGGTGCTGTAAGGTTTTTTGGGCAGCGGAATCGCGCAGATCTGGTTGATGGTCTCATTGATAATGGTGATTGCGCCCGAGGCGGCGATGCCGGTCCAGTCATAGTTTTCGGGCACCTCGCACTGAATCTCGCCGCGAATCATCCCGATGGAATTAAAACTCAATCGGCCCAGTTTCATGCCTTCGACGCAAACGCCGTAATGGACGGGAACTTCAGAGTTGCCGAGAAAGAAGCGCAAGCCGTTTAGGTTGCCGCGGCCCAGGCTTCGGGTGGCCCCCATCAGAATCAGGTTGGCGTTGAGAGTTAGGTTAAGGTGTTCCAAAATGGTCGGCAGCGAGGCCAACACCGCAACGCCCAGGCTGTTATCGGCGACGCCGGGGCCGGTCACGTTTTCTTTTTCGACGCTCATTGAGTGGTCGACCGTTCGAGGGAACACCGTATCGGTGTGAGCGACCAGCAGGATGTTTCGGTCGCCCTTGGCGCCGGGGTGAATCGCCAGGCCGTTGCCGGCTTCGTCGGTCGAGATGCTGGCCAGGCCGCATTCGCTGAAGCGGTTGACCAAAAATTGGACGCGGTCCGCCTCCTGAAAGGTCGGCGAGGGAATCTCGCCCAACATTACCAGGTTTGACAAGACCACTTCGCGAACCGCTTTGATGTCGTCCTGCAACTTGGGCAACGATTCGAGTATTTGCTCCATCGTTGGGGTGTGGATAGACATTTTTTTACTTTTTCTGTTTTTGTCACGCCAAAAAACGGGGTTTTGTGCTTATAATCGTTCCAAGCCTAATTCCAATGTAATGCAGGCGCAGGTTTTCTTCAATTGGCCGGGGCGGGCAATCGACGAATTTTGGCGCTGCGTTGGAGCTCTACGCCAACATGAAAGAACGCATCGGATTTCTTTCAACCCGCTTCGCCGGCACCGACGGTGTGTCGCTTGAGACCAACAAATGGGCCCATGTGTTTGAAACCAAACTGGGCCATAAGACCTTTTGGTATGCCGGGCGAATCGACAAATCGCCTGACATCAGCTTCTGTATCCCTGAGGCCCACTTTGGGTTTCCTGAAAACGAATGGATCAACAAACAAATCTGGGGCTATGGCACCCGTTCGTCGATCATCACCCGCCGCATCCACGACCTGGCCGATTATCTCAAAGAGACCATTTATGAGTTTGTCGGCGCCTATGACATTACGATTTTAGTGCTCGAAAATGTTCTCAGCATCCCCATGCATGTCCCATTGGGCGTCGCGGCGACCGAATTTTTGTCTGAAACCCAGATTCCCTCCATCGGTCACCACCACGACTTTTATTGGGAACGCAGCCGCTTCTTGGTCAACGCCGTTCAGGATTATCTCGATATGTCGTTCCCGCCGCGCAGCCACAGCGTTCAGCATGTGGTGATTAACCAATCCGCCCAAGAAGAACTCTCATGGCGCAAGGGCGTCCCGGCGATACTCGCGCCGAATGTGTTTGATTTTGATTCGCCTCCCGCCATGGAGCCTGACGAGTACACCACCGACATCCGCGCCGAAATCGGCCTCACGCCCGATGACGTGATGATTCTTCAGCCGACGCGAATTGTTCCGCGTAAAGGCATCGAACACGCCATTCACATGGTGGCGATGTTAGAAGACCCCAAATACAAACTGGTGGTGTCTCATGAAGCGGGCGATGAGGGGTTTGAATATCGCAACATGCTGGCCGAATACGCCGCCGAAGAGGGCGTCGACCTTCGGTTTATCGCCACGCGCATCGGCGAATACCGCCAACTCGACAGCCAGGGTAAAAAAATATACACCCTGTGGGATCTCTACCCTCACGCCGACTTGGTGACCTATCTGAGCCTCTATGAAGGCTTTGGCAACGCCCTGCTCGAAGGCTTTTATTTTAAGAAGCCGATCATCGTCAACCGCTATTCGATCTACGCCCGCGACATTGAGCCGAAGGGCTTTTTGGTGCCGGCGATTGACGGCTATATCACCCGCCGTTTTGTTGACGAGGTCAGGCGGCTGTTAGAAGACGAAAACCACCGCAACCACGTCATCAACCACAACTACAAACTGGCGCGGCGGTTTTATAGTTATGAAGTCTTAGAACGCAAGTTAAACTCGCTTGTCGCCAACCTGCGTGGAGTCTGACATGTTGAAAAGTATCGCGCGCGGCCGTTTACGAGAACTTGAGCAGCGCTTTGAACGGCTCTACGGCGACCTGTCGGCCCGTTGCCTGGCGCGTCTCAATATGATGGTGGGCCGCTATGGGGTCGGGCTAAACCCCAGGCCGCCCAAACCTTTGTGGGACGAGACCTCAAGCCTGTTGATTACCTATGGCGACATGGTGAAATCAAAGCAAGACAGCGCGCTTCATACCTTGCGCCACTTCTTGCTGCGCCATGTGCGAGACGCCATCCAATCGGTTCATATCCTGCCCTTCACGCCCTATTCGTCTGATGATGGTTTCTCGGTGATTGACTACCGCAAGGTTGATCCAGACTTAGGGTCATGGAGCGACATTCGCGGCTTGAGCACCGACTACCGCTTTATGGCCGACCTGGTCATCAATCATGTCTCGCGCCACAGCTCGTGGTTTAAAGACTTCACCATTAACGTTGCGCCCGCCTGCAACTACTTTATCGAATTGCCGCCTGACACCGATGTGAGCGCAGTGACCCGGCCGCGCACCAGCCCGCTGTTGACGCCGGTCTATACCCGCTCAGGCGAGCGCTATGTCTGGACGACCTTCAGCGACGACCAGATTGATGTCAATTTCAAAAACCCTGATGTCTTGTTTGAATATCTCGATATTTTGTTTTATTACATCTCGATGGGGGCGAAAATCATTCGCCTCGACGCTATCGCGTATGTATGGAAAAAAGTAGGCGGGAGTTGCATCCACCTTCGCGAGACCCATGAAGTGGTCAAGTTGATTCGCGATGTACTTGATCTGGCAGCCCCTGACGTGATCTTGTTGACCGAAACCAATGTGCCCCATGACGAGAACGTCAGTTATTTCGGCGACGGCGACGAAGCCCACATGGTCTATCAGTTCAGCCTGCCGCCGTTGGTGTTACACGCGCTGCTCAACGGCAACGCTCATTACCTGACCCAGTGGGCGTCTAGCCTGGCGCCGCCGCCGTTTGGGTGCACCTTCTTGAACTTCACCGCGTCGCATGACGGCGTCGGCGTGCGTCCATTAGAAAATCTGGTCCCCAACGAAGAAGTGAATGCGCTTGCCGAAATGGTCAAAGCGCGCGGCGGGCGCGTCTCAAGCAAGAGCAACCCAGACGGTTCCATGAGCCCCTATGAACTCAACATCACCTACTTCGACGCGTTGTCTGACCCGATGCACGCGCCGGGCAATGAGCATATCCAGCGTTTCTTGTGTTCACAGACCATCCCGCTGAGTTTCAGGGGCGTGCCGGCGATCTATTTCCATAGCCTGACCGCCACCCCCAACTGGCAGGACGGTGTGGCCGAGACCTGCCGCGCCCGCACCATCAACCGCCGTAAATGGAAAGAAGACGAACTCGAAACCCTGCTGCGCGACAAAAACACCCCGACCGCCCAGGTGTTTGACGAGTACATCCGCCGCCTAACCATCCGCAAGCAGCATTGCGCGTTTCACCCCGACAGCGAACAGACGGTCTACGCGCTCAGCAATGACGTCTTCGCCATAGAGCGCGTGTCAGAAAGCGAGGCCAGCGCGGTGGCGGCGCTTCACAATGTCACCAACAAAACCGTGACGCTTGACGTTCAGTATAAACTGCCCACGCTTCACGCCCGCAAAGAAGTCTACGACCTCATCAGCGAGCAACCCATGAAAAGCAACGAGATTACGCTTGAGCCTTACCAATGCATCTGGCTGGCCGCCCAGTCTATGAGGACATGATTTGGTTTATGCACCGTGCGCATAACAGCGGTCTTCGAGGGCGTGAATATCGTTACTCGTTAGAATGGTTTCTTCCACTTTAGATTTGTATTTCAGTGCAGAGCCATAGAGCCTGCTAGAAAAACTAGCAATTAAGAATGAACCTCTGATCAATACTGTGAAAAAAAGGCTCTTTTTGAATAGATACCGAACCAACAGGTTTTGATTGCTTAAGTAAAACTCTTCAAGCCGCTTTTTCTGGTCACTGGAAAGATCGGACATCTTTTCTTCAATATGCTCCCACGGACTTTCTGTTTCGGCTAATGCTTTACGCGCAAAAACCGATATAAACATGAAAAGCCAAATAGAGAAGACGTCAGCATAGCGAATGCTGCCGTTCATGAAGCGCCTTACGTCTCTATAGCCTGGATTGTTGAGGATTTCTTGTTCCGCTGCGTAATCAAACATCTGATCGCGCAATTGGAACATCTCTAGCCTAAACTGGTCAATTTGAAATAATTTGAAATGAAACAGCCACAGGTACAACATTACGGCGATGCCGACGAGTGAAAAAAGTGCGTTGACAGTGGTTTGGATGTCTGCGGAAATCATATCTTATCCTCCGGGTTCGTGCGTCCTTCCGGGGTCAATCCGCTTGTTGATCTGCTGGGGTCAATCTCATTCTCTAATTCTATTATACGATCTTGCAAGTATTTTGTCTTCTTTTCTTTTGCCTTTCTTTCATTCCAGGCAATTGTAATACTCCCAGCGCTGATTGCTACCCCGATTGTTAATGATATCGGCCCGTAGCCTATAAAACCTAAAAGGAAGGCTATTGATGTAGTTTCACCCGCAGAAATTCGAATGCAATTTTCAACGGTTGAGAAAAATAAATAGGCCACAGTAATAATCGTGCCGTACTTCAGGGCTGATTGAAATAATCTACCGATATTTTCAATTATACTGAGTTGATGTAAGAGGGCTTTACATCAGGAAGTTGCGGTGGTTTTTCGTCATTCATGCTGTATGACCATTTTGAATTTTACTCACACGATAATAACAAAACTGTAGATAATTTCAATTGATATTGACAAATTCCTCCATATTTATGTTCATAAATTATGATGGATTTTAGGCGGCCTGAAATAATTGCCGCAATTGAAAGAAGAAATTAAAATGAGAGTTGAGATCAAGGGAAACTTCATTTAAATGGGGTGGCTGATGGGATTTGAACCCACGACATTCGGAGCCACAATCCGATGCTCTGCCCCTGAGCTACAGCCACCACAACGGTCTCGTTTTTTGCGGTTGTATCGAACAACTATCCTATCTTCAATCCCCAAAATCAACAAGACGGGCTGAATGGCATTATCGCAGTTTAGATTTGAAATAATGCGCGAAAAAATCTATTCTTTGCATGACGAACACAAATTGACATGTTAACATAGTGTACAAAACCATAAATTACAGGTGATATAATTTTGAATGAGGAAGGGAAACTTCATGTCTGAGAAATCGTATTGGCTCAAATGTGAAACGATAGAAGGCATGTTTCCAGATGAAATGGGCGTTGTGTCAAAAACATCTGAAGGTCAGCCGTTTTCTCTTTTTGCGGATTTAGATTTTATTAAAAACAAAGATCAAATTGGTGAAAACTTGTTAAAAGTCCTTCTTTGCAAAACAAACAGTTCATCCTGTCTCATCAAGCTACCCGCTGATCCATTTGAAACGCGAAAGTTTGTTTCTGTCTCGAAAGATCAAGTTGTTGAATTTGCGTCCTAGGAACCACAGCCTTGATACTATCCAACACAGAAATTCATAAAGCCATCATTGAGAACCGAATTATTCTGGAACCCGCTCCTAAGACAGAATTTGACTCAACAGCTGTTGATCTAAGGTTTGGCAATATCATTCAAGAGCCAAACCAACTATTAGTTTGTATTGACCCTCAACGCGAAAGCATTGTTCAAACACTTAACACAATCTACAGCACGAAGACAATCGAAGACGCGTATGTACTCGACCCAGGGGAATTTATCTTGGGGAAAACATTTGAGAAAATTCACTTGCCATTTGAGCCTGATGAACGGGGATACTATCTTGCCGCAAGAGTTGAAGGCAAAAGTTCATTGGCTCGCTGCGGATTACTCATTCACTTTACTGCTCCAACAATCCACGCGGGTTTTAAAGGAACGATCACATTAGAAATTATTAACCTTGGCGCATTCTCAATCACTTTAAGGCCGAACATGCCGATCTGCCAGTTAATATTTGAGACAGTTTTGGGAAAACCAGAAGAAAACCCCAGCGTATTTCATGGGCAAACCCATCCCTCAGGTCTTCAATAAATTTTCATACACCGCCTCCGTCTTCTTCACCATGTCATCGAGCGAATAGTCGCGCTCGAGGCTTTCGAGACCGTTGCGAACCAGCGTCGAGTCAAGCGTGTTGTCTTTGTGAAAGCGGTGGATGGCGGCGGCGATTCCATCGGCGCTGTTCTGCGCCAGCAGGCCGTTCACCCCGTCGACAATCATATCGCGCGAACCAGGGACGTCAGTCGCAACCACCGGCGTGTTCGCCGCCCAGGCTTCGAGAACAGTCAGCGGCAGGCCTTCCCACAGCGATGGCAAGACAAACAAATCGATTGCATGATAAAACGGCGCCGCGTTATCTTGGGCGCCGACAAACTGACAGCGCTTGCCCAACCCCATGCGCCGCGCCAGCGCCTGCAGCGCCCGGCGGTCTGGCCCGTCACCGACAATGAGCAAGACATCCGTTTCTCGCCCCGCCCATTGAAAGGCTTCAAGCAGGCGGTCAACGCCTTTCTGCCATTGCAGCCGCGCGACGGTCCCCAAAACAAACATTTCGTTGTTAATGCCCAGCGCCTGGCGGATGCGGGTTCGGTTCTCACGGCGCTCAGCGATTGACGTTTCTTTTACCGGGATAGCGTTGTAAATGACCTGTGATTTTATCTCGGCGTTTGGCACAGCGCGAACCAGGTCGGCCTCTGTACTTGGCGACACGCAGATGTAGGCGCCCGTCGCGCTGCATTGCATTCGCTCCAGCGTGTTGACGATCATACGCGAGCGCGCTTTGGGGTAGTAAGGCGGGTGATAGCCATGAACGGTATACACAATCGGCGGGCGGGATTTTGCGCTCATCGCCGCCGCCCGCGCGAGAACCGCGGCGCGGTGTCCATGAACATGAACAATGTCATAGTCGCTGGATTGCAGCAACGTCCGTAACTTCAAAAATGGCAAAACAGGGACCCGCTGAAAACCGCCCCAATGAATCGACTCACAGCCCCGCTCAAGTAAGTGTTGGCGAAAAACGTTATCGTCACACGGTGAGGCGACTGTCGGCTGCCAGTCGTGCGCGAGCAGGCCGCGCGAAAGATGGGCGACATGGCGGGCGGCGCCGCCATGCAGCGATGCGACAACCTGTAACACCTTGCGCGGCTTCGCCATGGCCGTCTCCGCTATTGGTTCATGGGGTTGCGCCAAACAGTGCGCAAAATTTCCCAAGAGGCCCCCCGTGAAAAGCCCGAACGCCCGCCAATTAACAGGCGCCCCAATTGTTTCAATGTCAAATACAACCGCAGTTTCATGAGCGCCCAGCCGCCAAAGTGTTTGAGGGTGAAATAACACTGGCTGGCGCGGTATTCGATTTCGCTGAATTCGGGGTCTTGGTTCATGCTGGCGCCGTGGGCGTGTGTGACTTGGACTTCGGGAGTGTGAAAGATGGCGCCGCCGCTCTCTTTGACGCGCAGGCACCAATCAATGTCTTCAAAAAAGAGAAAGAAATTTTGGTCCCACGGCCCGGCGTTTTCGAGCGTAATTCGTGGAAAGAACAAACACGAGCCAGACGCCCAATCGACCTCGCGGGTGCGCGACGCCAGGTTCATCGCTTCGCGCCGCGCCCACGGCTCGCGGCGGCTGAGGCCCTGTTCGAGTTTCTTACGCTTCAGTTCCACCTGCGGCGTGGGCAACGCGCCCCAGGTTTGTTGAGGAAAGCCGTCGTCTTCGATATGCAGCGGCGCGACCACGGCGGGAAAATCGAGCCGTTCCCAAATTCGCCGCAGGGCCGCGACCTGGCCGAGGGTGATCAATACATCGCTGTTGAGCAGTAAAATTTCGCGGTTGTTGGTCGCCGCGACGCCTTCGTTCACCGCCGCCGCATAGCCGTCGTTTGACTCGCGCTGAATCAAGTTGACCTGTGCAAAGCGGGCCTCAACCATGCCCACCGAACCATCAGTCGAGGCGTTGTCGACGACAGTGACGGCGGCTTGAAACCGATGATTATTGGCTTGGGCGTTTTTATCAAGCAACGCTTCGAGCAACGGCTTCAGATACTCAGAAGCGTTGTAATTCACGATGATGATATCGATCACAGGCTCCAACCCGTTTCGTAGACAAATTCAAATATGACAACCCGATTAGTGTATCTCTCTCCGGGTAAATGCCCGATAGGCGCTGACGAAACAATATTATAGTGGTTGGCAGAATTATGTGCGGATTGAGTTTACATAGCTGCACCTTTCGCTGTCCGCCGCGGCGCAGGGCGAGGGAATCGTCTTTGTCGGGGAGGGCGAACCTCCTGGTGAGCCGCATATAAGCGAAACTGATTCGTGTATACGCGGCTCGTCGGGAGACTCGCCCTCCCCACGAAGAAACTCGTCTGATGGTGGGCTATTCGCCAAGGCGAATGAGGTGAGATAGAAATTATAAATAAGAATCAGAAAAAGGGGGGGGCGCAGCGCGCTGCACCCCCCCCCTTTTAACCTATTGTAATCAATTCTGAAAAGGCTTACTTCACAACCACCGTTGGGCCGTCGGCGTAGTTGGCGTAGACGCCTTTCACGTCGGCTTGTTTGACGTCGCCGTTGTGGATGTACAAGCGATAGTGCTGCCGCCAGCTCTCTCCGGATTTCAATACCTGCGTCCCGTCGTTTCCTTTACCGATAAAGTGTGACAGGCCGAACGGGTTGGCGGTGAACAGCCCGTAGTTTCGAACGTGGTAGCGTGTGGGGTAAAACATGTTAGCGGGATGGTCCATGATGGTCAGGCCAGCGGTGATTCCACCGACCGGGCCCGAGTAGTCGCACCAGCGCGAGGCCTTGCCCCAAGCGTCGCCCGAACCGACCGCGCCTTCGGCGTTGGTAATCACGCCGCCACGGTCGCCATTTGGCAACTTTTCGCGCATGGTGTAGGCGATACGCAACGAAAGCAGCCCGCCTTCTTTGGTGTCGCCAAAGGCGACGTCGCCGCTCGCGGGCGTCATTTCGATGTCAAAGTCCATCATGCGGGCGCCGTCGTGGGTGTTCCAAATGGTGACGGTGCGGGTTTCGTTGATCAGTTTTTTGCCGCCTTGGTCTTCCCAATCGAGGCACTGAACGATTCGTCCACACACGGGGCCGACATTGATGGCGGTAAACTCTTGATGGCGTTGATAGCCCTGGTTGTCGCCCAGGTGCCAGAAGTTGACGCCGTTGACGTCGCCGTGAGACACCCATAGCGATTGATGGTGGGGGTGGTCTTCGGCCTCGCCGTCAAATTTTTCCATAGGGAACCCGCGAGTCATGCGAACGCCGTCTGGTCCGAACAGCGGGTAGAAGACTTGCAACGGCTGCTTCTTCGATGTTTTGGTGCGGTATTCGGTGAATGGCTTACCGCCAATGTTGATAGAAAGTTTGCCGCTGTCTTTCTTGATTGAAACGTCGTTCTTGCCGCTGTGTTTTCCCTTGGCGAGGGTGTAGACGCGTTTTTCGAAGGGTTTCAAATCGTTGACGATGAAATGTAAAAGCGATTTGCCGTTGTGTTGAGTCACCTGGCATGGAACCGCATTTCGGCCTTCGGCTTGGATGAAGACCAGGTCTTTGTCGATCGTGGGCGCTTCGACGGTGACCGGGCAGAGGTCGCGCGCATTCGACCCCGCGAACACTTCAATCTGAAGCGCGTTGGCTGGAAGGGCGATCAACGCTGAGAATAGAATCAATAGAGTTTGAAAAAATCGTTTCATGGCTTGCCTCCCTACGATTAAGAGAATACGGATTTGAGATAGTTGATGCTTTCATGGGCGATGGTTTCACCGTCGGGCGTATAGTCAAACACCTCGACCGAAACATAGCCGTCATAGCCGATTTCGTTGAGCGCGGCGGCGATGGGTTCATACTTGACGTCGCCCATGCCCGGGCCGCGTTTGTTGGGGTCGTTGGCGTGAACATGGCGGGTGATGTCTTTATACTGCTTGAGCGTCTCGGCGGGCGAGGCGTATTCGCCGCCGCACATCGCCTTGACGTCGAGATGGAGTTTGAAGTTGTCATGGTTGACGGCCTTGATCAGGTCAAGCCCGTCTTGGGCGCGGTTGATAAAATTGGTCTCGGCGTGTGTGAGCGGCTCAAAACAAATGGTCACGCCCGAGCTGGCCGCCAGGTCCATACAGCCGCTGAAAAATTCAACTGCGCGGTTGAATACCTCATAATATTTATCGCCTTCCTGCCAGTTGCGGGCGCCGGGCGAGCCGTGCACCATCACCTTGCCGCCCCATTCAGCGCACAGGCGAATCAACTCTTTATAATAGTCTTGGGTTTCCTTGCGGACCGAGTCGTCAGGGCAGTTGATGTGCAAGTTGTTTTCGACGCCTTTGGGTAAAACCAACAACCAATGCAGCCCGATAATCTCAAGCCCGTTGTCGTCGGCGATTTGTTTGATGGTCTTCTTTTCACCCGGTGAAAGTTCGGTGGCGAGTTTATCGAAGGTGAAGGGCGCGATCTCGACGCCGTCATACCCGGCCTTTGACGCGCACTCACAGACGGTTTGAAAGTCGGCGCCCTGAAAGGTTTCGTTACAGATGGCATACTTCATTCAGTGTCTCTCCCTTATTATTAAGTCCACAGCGCCAGGCAAACAGCGGCCAGAGCGCTCCATACTAGAGTGACATTATGCGGTCGAATTATATAGGGGACGCGTAAAAAAATCAGTTAGGCCCGTCTGAAACCGTCAAGGTATACACGGGCATGATTTCAAACGAATGCACTTTTTTGGGTTGAAGGCGCTTGTCGGGCAGACGAAACAGCACGTTGACTGTTTGGCCTTCGATTTTATACACCACCCCGGGGCACTCTTCAGGCAGGTCGGTCAGGCAGTCGTTTGCGGTGACATAATGGCCCACTTCGATCACCATGTTTTGGTAGATGGTCGAGGCCGACCCGTCTTTGACATGAGACAACGCGTCAGCGAGCCGCTCACGGTCTTCGCCGCCGGGCAATTCTTTGAGAATAAAACGCAGGCCCTCGCTCAAATGGCTGTTTTGAAACTCAGGATAGTCGTCGAGAATGCGCCCCTCGCGCAGGCAATGGACGATGGCTTTAACGGTCGACTCGCTATAGGACACAAACACCGACCAGATCAGCGCTTTGAGATATAACAAAAACATGTTTTTACTCATGATCTCTCCTTAACTCTATTGTACCTGAAAAGAGCAGGATTTATCTAACGAGGGGATGAAATTAATCAACTCCCCTCCCCATTTTTGAGGAGGGGAGCAGGTGTCGTTATTGTTCTTCGATTCGGTAAAGGTGAGTCTTGCTGCGTAACAGAATCGATTTTCCAGATACGGCGGGCGAGGTCCACAACTCGTCGTCAATCTGGTTTTCTGCCAGCGGTTTGAAGGAACGCCCCGGTTTGAACACGGTGGTCTTGCCCTTCTTGCTGGATACATAGATGCGCCCGTTGGCGAACAGCGGCGAGGCGCCGAAGCGTTCGTCCAGGTCTTCGCGCCAAATTTCTTCGCCGGTTTTTGGCTCCGTACAGATCAACACGCCCTTGTCGTTAACGTTATAGAGCAGGCCGCCGGCCAACAGCGGCGAGCTTTCGAGCGGCGCGTCTTTGGTCATCTTCCAGATGACATGGGTGTCGGTCACATCGCCTTTGCCGCCATGGCGAATCGCCCACAACTGAGAGCGGTTGGGCGGCCCGCCGCTGTTGACAAAGAAGACGCCGTCGCCGCTGACCACGCGCGCAATCGAGTTGTCTTCGAAGTAGCGCACCTGCCAAATCACCTCGCCGCTGAGCGGCTCATGGCCCGTCACCATCAGAGCGCCGTTGCTGATCAGCTGGTCTTTGCCGTCGACCGTAACGATCACCGGAGTGTGATAGGCCTTGCGGTAGACGGTCGTCTTCATGCTCTCATAGAGGTCGCGGGGGCGATCATAGCGCCAAACCGTGTCGCCCGTCTTTTTGTCGAGCGCGGCGATGAATTGAACATCAACGCCTTCGAGATGGACGATCAGCAGGTCTTTGTATAAAAACGGCGACGACGCTGGGCCTTGGATGTGCTCACAATTCAAGTCGGTGCGCGTCCAGAGGATGTCGCCTGTCTTGGTGTCGATGCAGGCGGTTCCGAACGTGCCGTAATGAACATAGACGCGGCCGTCTTCGATCACGGGCGAGGGGGTGGCGTAGGTGTTGTTACCGTGAATGCGCTGCGGTTTTTCGGGTTTGAACACCGGGATATCGTGAATGATCTCACCACTGTTGAAATCGACGCAAACCGCGTAGAGCGTCTCGCCGCGCTTGGTCGCAGTGGTGACCCACACCTGGTCGCCCCACACCACAGGCGACGAATGGCCGTGATCGTGGATGGCGGTTTTCCAGACGATGTTCTCTGTCTCTGACCACTTGAGCGGCAGCCCGGTCGCGGTCGAATGGCCGTCGCTAGTGGGCCCGCGCCAGTCGGGCCAGTTGCTGGCGGGAAATGCGAGTTGGGGCAACAAAAAAGCGAAAATTGCGACAAAACAGGTTCTGCGTAGCATGATATGAAATCCTTTCCCCTTCTGACAGAATCACAATCATCACTATACGATAGATTGTGATTGATTCCTATCACTGGAAAGCCGCATCAAAGCATTTGAACAAATGCTACCTACAGCGATTGATGAAGTGGTTTGAGATGGCGAGCCGAGAAGGCGCTGCTTGCTACAAACGATGCTACAATTGAAGTCGAAATGAAAGAGTTGGGGAAAGCAATATGACACGGTTTACTCTGGCGTATTGGCAAGACGACGGCTGGTTGGTTGGCCGGTTAGAAGAGCGGCCGGATGTTTTTTCTCAAGGGAAAACCCTAGAAGAATTAGAAGCCAACATTCGTGAAGCGTATACACTCATGCGTAAAACGGATGAAGAACTTCTGCCTTCTAATGTGACAAAGAAAGAAATTCTCCTTGAAGCGGGCTGAACTCATTCGGCGAATTGAAAAACAAGGCTGTAGGATTTTACGTAATGGGTCGAACCACGATATCTATTATAATGAAGTTAGCGGAGAGCGCGCGCCAATTCCAAGGCATCGAGAAATACCCGAAAGCCTTTGCAAAATAATATGTAAACAACTCAAAGTTCAATTCCAACAATAGGCTTTTATTTTGGTCTTGTCTGACATGATAAGCCTTGTCAAATAGGCGGAGCGGCATATAAGCGAAACCGATTCGTTTATACGCGGCTCGTCGGGAGACTCGCCCTCCCCACGAAGAAACTCGTCTGATGGTGGGCTATTCGCCAATTTGAGAGAAGATATCCAAAATCCCGGATGAGTCTTATTTTTCTTTAAGAAGTATTGAAATACGGTTCCGCTGTAAAGCCAGCCTAATGAGCCGGTTAAGTGAAAAGGGTTTGTCTTGCCAATAATTTGCTCTTGCTTCTTGGCGTCGGGGCTGCTACAACTATAACCCGGTAGACGATGGCGACGCGGTCGCCTTTTTTTATGAGAGCGGTTACAACAACATCAGTATGAGGTCATTCTTACGTGGATAGCGCATCTCAGTTGCCGATGGCAGCCCATTTTCTGGGCGCCTTTGTCTTTATTCTCTTCGCGGTGTTTTCGGTTTTTGCGGGCGTTTTTCTGGCCCGAATCATCAGCCCCCGTAACCAATATCCCGACAAACTCACCAACTATGAGTGCGGCGAGCGGCCGGTAGGGTCGCCGTGGATCCGGTTTAACATCCGTTTCTACATCATCGCGCTCTTGTTTATCATATTTGACGTCGAAGTGTTATTTTTGATTCCCTGGGCGGTTGAATACCGTAACCTGCTGGGCTCTATCGGGGCGCTGGCGTTTTGGGAAATGTTTATATTCTTGTTCATTTTGGGGATCGGTCTGGCCTATTGTTGGGTCAAAGGCCATCTCGAATGGGTGTTAACCAGTCGAACGGTCACAGAGCGCGCCTAGCGCACACGGGCCAAAACCCCACAAGGAACAAACGAGGGAACTATGAATACAATAGACGGGTTGAGTTTGAGCACCGTATTTACATCGCTGATGGACCTGCTGATCGTGCTGATTATTATTGGCGGAATCGGCTGGTTTCTCTGTAAAAGAGGCAATCCCTCCAACTCTGTGAAATAATTTTGTGTTTTCGCCTTCGCTCAGACAATCTTGATTGATATACTCCTGTCGTAGTCAGCAAATAAGGCATCTTTGACACAACAGCCGAAGGAGTTTCCCACCGTGGGTATGCTCGAAGGAAAATTTGAAGAAGGGGTCATCGTCACTTCGGCTGACTCTCTTCTCAATTGGGCGCGCCTCTCTTCTATTTGGCCGATGACGTTTGGCCTCGCCTGTTGCGCGATTGAGATGATGCACACCGCCGCCTGCCGGTTTGACTTAGACCGCTTTGGCGCGGGCGTGTTTCGCGCCACTCCCCGCCAGGCCGATTTGATGATCGTCGCGGGGACGGTCACCTACAAAATGGCCAATAAGATCAAGCTGCTTTATGACCAGATGCCCGAGCCGCGCTATGTCATCGCGATGGGCAGCTGCGCCATCGGCGGCGGCCCCTATTACGAACACGGTTACCACGTCGTCAAAGGCGTTGATCAATACATTCCTGTTGATATACATGTACCAGGCTGCCCGCCGCGTCCTGAAACGCTGATGGCGGGCCTGATTGAATTGCAGGACAAGATTCGGCAAGACCGTATTTTACGAAAACAAAAGAAAGTCGACGCCGCCTAATACATCGTTATTAAAGGGACCATCTACGAATTCGCGCCATGGAACATCTTGAACTCTTCAACCTTCTGCGTGAAACCTTCGGCGAAAACGCCGTCATTGAACACGTTATAACCGGCGACGAGAAAAAAGGCTTTCGCGACCCCTTTGTTCTTCTCCAGACAGAGTCTCTGACCGAAATAGGCCAGTTTTTAAAAGACGATGAGCGCTGTCAGTTTGACATGCTTCACTGTATCAGCGGCGTCGACTGGCCTGAGTATTTTGAGAGCGTGTATCACCTGTTTTCGATTTCGCTCAAACACCAGATCATTCTCAAAGTCAGACCATCCAAAGACGACCCGAAGGTTCCATCAGTTTCGTCAATCTGGCCTTCCGCCAATTGGCATGAACGCGAGACGTTCGACTTGATGGGGATCGTCTATGAAGGCCACCCGAATTTAAATCGAATACTGCTGCCTGAAGAATGGGAAGGCAACCCTCTCAGGAAAGATTATGAGATGCCCACACACGAACGCCTGAAAGAAATCGGGCTGTAAGACGAGACGCGCAACCATGCCAATGACGCCCGCACAACCCAAGCCGTTGCAAGGCGAACCCATGGTGGTCTACATGGGGCCTCAACACCCTAGCACCCACGGCGTGCTTCAAGTTGAGCTGCATACCGACGGCGAAATCGTCAACCGCGCCATCCCGCGTATTGGCTATTTGCATCGCTGCAAAGAAAAGATTGGCGAGTCGCTTCCATATGACCAGTATCTGCCTTATTCAGACCGGATGGACTACCTCGCCGCGATGAACACCAACTGGGTGTGGGCCGCCACGGTCGAAAAACTCGCCGCCATTGAGTCGCCCGAACGGGCGGAGTTTATCCGCGTGTTTGTGGCAGAACTCAACCGCATCGCCAGCCACCTGGTCGCAATCGCTACCTACGGACTTGACCTCGGCGCCTGGACGCCGCTGTTGCATTGCTTCCGCGAGCGCGAGACGGCGTTGGATATTCTTGAAGAACTCTCTGGCGGGCGCCTATGTTTTGGCTACTTTCGCATCGGCGGGGTCGCCAATGACATAACCCCGCGCGCCGTTGAAATGACCAAGGCGTATATCAAACAATTACGCCCCAAACTCGATTCGCTAAACGAACTGTTGTCTCACAACCACATCTTCATTCGGCGCACCGCCAACCTGGCGATCATCAGCCCCCAAGACGCGGTCGCCTACGGACTGACTGGGCCGATGTTGCGCGCTTCGGGGGTTGATTTTGACTTGCGCCGCGACGAGCCCTATTCGATTTATCCTAAATTTGACTTTGACGTGCCTGTCGGCGAAGGCATAAAAGGCAAGGTCGGCGACAACTGGGACCGCTACTGGGTGCGCATGTTGGAAATGTATGAAAGCATCAGAATTCTTGAGCAAGTCATCGACGGCCTGCCCGAAGGCGAATTTCGCGCTAAGGTCCCGGCGGTGTTGCGCCCACCCAAGGCTGAAGTCTATGTCCGCCAAGATTGTCCGCGCGGCGAAGTGGCGTTTTATATGATTAGCGACGGTTCAAAACAACCCTATCGGCTTAAAGTCCGCGGGCCGTCGTTCTGTAATCTTTCAATATTTGAATCACTGACCAAAGATATGCTTGTCGCTGACGTGGTCTCGACTCTCGGCAGTTTCGACCTGGTGATGGGGGAGGTTGACCGCTAATGGAAGCGATAGCCTCTCTCTTTGCTTACTTTGGGTTTGACAGTTCAAGTTCATTTATCCCGCTTTCCGCCGCATTGACGGCGGCGGCTCTCACCATGGGCATAGTTTCGCTGGTCGCGTTGGTCACCGTGTACGCTGAACGCAAAATCTCGGCGGACATGCAGGCGCGTGTGGGGCCGATGCACGTCGGCTGGCACGGCATTCTTCAGACCGTCGCCGACGCGATCAAGTTAATGCTCAAAGAAGACATTATCCCTGAGAAAGCCGATACATGGCTGTTTGTCGCCGCGCCGGTGTTGGTGTTTGGCGGCGCCTTTCTCGGTTGGGCGATCTTGCCGCTATCGAGCAGCTGGGCGCCAATTGATCTCAACATCGGCGTCGTCTATCTATTGGCGACTTCGTCGCTGGTGGCGCTGGGCGTCATCATGGCGGGCTGGGGCTCTCACAACAAATGGTCGCTGTATGGCGCCATGCGCACCGCCGCCCAGTTTTTGAGCTATGAGATCCCCACCGCGCTTCACATCTTGCCGCCGGTGATTCTGGCCGGGACGTTAAACATGACCGCGCTGGCCGACAGCCAGGCGGGCGGCTTTTGGAACATGGCCAATTGGGCGATCTGGAACCCGTTTTGTTTTCTGTCGTTCTTCTGTTACTATGTCTCGGGCCTGGCCGAGACCAACCGCGTGCCGTTTGACCTGCCCGAGTCAGAGTCAGAGCTGGTGGCGGGCTTTCACGTTGAATATACCGGCATCCGCTTTGCCTTTTTCTTCCTCGCTGAATACGCTGAAATGTTTCTGGTCGCCGCGGTGGCGTCGCTGTTGTTCTTGGGCGGCTGGCACGGCCCCTTTGGCGTCGAATCGTTCTTTGTGTATTTCGCAAAAATTGGCGCCTTGATGTTTGTCAGCATCTGGCTTCGCTGGACGCTGCCGCGTTTTCGCATCGACCAGTTGATGTCGCTGTGTTGGAAATTTCTCATCCCGCTGGGACTGATTAACATCCTTGGGGTCGCATTCTGGATCTTTTATACCAGCGCGTAGGCCTTAGGAGACAACTATGAACGTAGTAAGCGAAGTTTGGGCTGGCGTCGTGACCACGCTGAAAGGCATGTGGGTGACGGGCCGTGAATTTCTCTTTTGTAAGCCCATCACATTGCAATATCCTTATGAAAAGCGGGTTGTGCCCCTGCGCTTTCGCGGCATGTTGGTCAACGATATGTCGCTTTGCGGCGGGTGCACCAAATGCGCCCGCGTCTGTCCGGTCGATTGCATCGAAGTGAAATGCGAAGGCAAGGGCAAAGAGCGCGAAGTGACGGCCTGGGTGCTGGATTATCAAAAATGTTGCTGGTGCGAGCTGTGCGTCGAGGTCTGCCCTGACGACAGCCTGGCCATGTCACACGATTATGAAACCGTCTTTACCGACCGCACGAAAATGGTGCGCGATTTTGTTCAAGACCCCGTCCCGCCGTTTGTCGAGGTCGACCCCAAGCCGGGCAAAAACCCCTATAAGGAGGACGCCCCCGATCGTGGACGCTCTGCTGCCTAGTTTGCTCTTCTATGTGTTTGCCGGCGTGGTGGTCGGTTCGGCCGCTTTCACCGCGTTTACATCCAATCTCGTCCATGCGGCGTTCTCGCTGTTGTTTACCTTTTTTGGGCTGGCGTGTATCTATCTCTATCTCGGCGCTGACTTTGTCGGCCTCTCTCAGGTTGTCATTTATGTCGGCGGCATCTTGGTGCTGTTGCTCTTCGGTGTGATGTTTACCGGACACCTCGCTTCAGCGGCGGTCAAACAAACGCTCAACGTTAAGACGGCGTGCGCCTTGTTGGTGTTGTTGTTCATTCTGATGACGCCCGTCGCGTTTCGCACCGCCTGGCCGACTGCGGCCCCGGCTGAGCTGCCAGAAGCCCAGTCAACCATTTCAGAAATCGCAAATTTATTATTGACCCAATATTTGTTGCCGTTTGAAATCGCCTCGCTGCTCTTATTGGTCGCGTTGATTGGCGCGGTGGTGATTGCGCGCGGCGAACAAAAAGAAGACGAAGACACCCCGGCGGCCTGACCCCGGGGCGGTGTGTTGGAGCATACACAATGGCCATTGACATCGAACACTATCTGGTGATCTCAATCACCCTGTTTCTCTTGGGCGTGTTTATGATCGTGACCCGCCGCAACGGCATTCGGGTGTTGATGGGAGTCGAACTGATCTTAAACTCGGCCAGTTTAAATTTTGTCGCGTTTAACCGCTTCTTGCCCGACGCGGCGCTTGAAGGCCATATTTTTGCGATCTTTATTATCATTCTCGCCGCCGCTGAGGCGGTGATTGCGCTGGCGATTGTTCTCGCGATCTACCAGCAGTTTTCGACGATACACATAGACGAAATCAGCAACATGAAACACTGAGGGCCGCCAATGTCTTTGCTTGAACTGTTATCGTGGTTAATTCTTGCGTTTCCGCTGGGGGCGTTTCTGGTTCAGATGGCGTTTGGCCCCTGCCTGCCGCGCAAGGGCGACTGGGTGTCGATCACGGCGGTCAGCGCGACGCTGCTGTTTGCGGTGATGATGTTCTTTCGCGTGGTGGTGTTAGAGTTTAACCCTCAGTTTATTTACCCTGAAGCGATCAACCCATACATTTGGTTTAGCGGCGGCAGCCTTGAGTTTGCCTTTGGCTTTCATGTCGACAATTTGACCTGCGTTATGCTGATTGTCGTCGGCGTTGTAAGTACACTGGTGCATTTTTACTCGATGGGCTACATGCACGGCGATCCGCTTTATCACCGCTTTTACGCCTATCTTAGTTTGTTTACGTTTTCGATGTATCTCCTGGTGTTGTGCGACAACTTGTTTGTGCTCTACATCGCCTGGGAACTGGTGGGCGTGTCGTCGTATCTGCTCATTGGCTACTACTACGAGAAACATTCCGCCGCCAACGCCTGTATCAAAGCGTTTTTGACCACTCGGGTCGGCGACGTGTTTATGTTTGCGGGGCTGTTGATCGTCGCCATGACGCTGGGAACATTCAACTACCGCGAAGTGTTTGAAGGCGTCGCCCACGGCGAACTGTCGGGCGCCATGTTGATGATCGCCTCGGTGTGTTTGTTTGGCGGCGCGGTAGGCAAGTCGGCCCAGTTTCCGCTGCATATCTGGCTGCCCGACGCGATGGAAGGCCCCACCCCGGTCAGCGCGTTGATTCACGCGGCGACGATGGTCGCGGCGGGCGTATATCTGGTGGGGCGCTTGTTCCCCATGTTTTCGCTATCAGACGAAGCCATGTTGGTGATCGCCTATACGGGCCTCATTACCGCGATCTTCGCCGCGACGATTGCGATCACTCAAAACGATATCAAGCGCGTACTCGCATACTCTACAGTGAGCCAATTGGGCTATATGGTGGCGGCGCTGGGGGTTGGCGCCTATACCGCGGGCCTCTACCACCTAATGACCCACGCCTTCTTCAAAGCGCTGCTCTTCTTGTGCAGCGGCAGCGTCATTCACGCCGCCCACACCCAAGACATGCGCGAGATGGGCGGGTTGCGCTCGAAGATGCCGATTACGTTTTGGACGATGATGATCGGTACGCTGGCGATTGCGGGCGTGCCGCTGTTCTCAGGCTTTGGCAGTAAAGACGCCGTCATGGCGGGGGCGCTTCAGTTTGGCGTCGACCACCCCCATCACTTCACTATCTTTGTCGGCCTGTTGATTGGCGCGGGCATCACCGCGTTTTACATGTTCCGCCTGATGTTTATGACCTTTTTCGGCGAAACCCGAAACCAGGCGTCATTTGACCACGCCCATGAATCGCCCCTGTCGATGACCATACCGCTGATGGTATTGGCGGGGTTGTCGATTATTGGCGGCTTCGGCGCCTATGGGACGCTGTGGTTTGACCATCTGGTCGTCCCGATGGAGGTTGTACATGACGCCCATGGCGGCGCGCATCACGCTCACAACGCCTGGGTGCATTATGGCGCCATGGCGATGTCTATCGCCGCCGCCGCCATCGGCGTCTTTGTTTCGTATGTGGTTTACTTCAAAAAATGGATCCCCGCTGACCGCATCGCGACAACCTTCCGCCCGCTCTATCAATTGTCGCTCAACAAATATTACATCGACGAGTTTTATTGGGCGACGATTATCGGCTTTGTCATGTGGGTGAGAAACGTCTTGGCCGCCTTTGACCGCATTGTCGTTGACGGCGTCGTCAACGCGACCGCGCCGCTCCTTCGCGGCTCGGCCCGCGTCTCAGGCGGCGTTGACCACTTTGTCGTCGATGGAATCCTCAACCTGGGCGCCTTGATCGTTCAAGCGGCGGGCTCGGTCAGCACGCTGGTGCAAAACGGCGTCATTCAAAGTTACATCTTAAAAATTGCGGTCGCAGTGACGGTGATTTTGCTCATACATCAATACATTCAGTACGCGTTCTAAGTAGGGAGACGCAGCGCAATGGAGAACCAAACGCACCTTTTGACCTGGATGACTTTCTTTCCCCTCATCGGGATGGCGGTTATTTTAATCACGCCCGGACGGGCCAAGACCTTTATCAAACAGCTGGCCCTGGTCACCACCCTGCCGCCGCTGTGGATGGGCGTTGAACTGTTGAAGGCCTACGACCCGGCGGGCGGCGTCCAGTTCGTAGAACGCGTTTCGTGGATCAGTTCGTTTAACATTTTCTATTTCGTCGGCGCTGACGGCCTTAGCGCGCCGCTGTTGTTTTTGACGGTGTTGTTGTGCCCCATCTGCATCCTCGCCTCCTGGGGAATCAATGACCGCGTCAAAGGCTATTTTGCGCTGTTTCTGCTGCTGGAGACGGGCATGTTGGGCGTCTTCTGCGCGCTCGACTTTTTTCTCTTTTATGTCTTCTGGGAAATCATGCTGTTGCCGATGTACTTTCTCATCGGTATCTGGGGCGGGCCGCGCCGTGAATACGCCGCCATCAAATTCTTCTTATACACCTTGTTCGGCAGCGTTTTCTTGTTTCTCGCCATGATCGTGATTTATGTGTACACCGGGTCGTTTGATTTGGTTCAATTGCGCGAACAGATTGCCGCTTCAGAGTTTGTCAGCGCGGCGGGGGTTCAGTGGTGGTTGTTCTTGGGCATGTACGTCGCCTTCGCGATTAAGATTCCCGCGTTCCCGTTCCATACCTGGCTGCCTGACGCCCACGTCGAGGCGCCGACCGCCATCAGCGTCATTCTGGCGGGCATTCTCTTGAAGATGGGGACATACGGCATCTTGCGAATCGCTTACCCGCTGCTGCCAGAGATGGCGGGCGAGTTTGCGTTGTTTATCGCCATCATCGCGTTGATTAACATCGTTTATGGGGCGTTGTGCGCCATGGCCCAGACCGACCTCAAAAAACTGGTCGCCTATTCGAGTATCAGCCACATGGGCTATGTCATGTTGGGCATGGCGGCGTTCACGCCCGAAGCCCTCAACGGCGCCATCTTACAAATGTTTAACCACGGCGTCATCACCGCCATGCTCTTCTTGTTAGTCGGCGTTGTTTATGACCGCGCTCACCATCGCGACATCGACGGCTTTGGCGGGCTGGCCAAAACCATGCCGGTCTTTTCGGGCATCACCTGTCTGGCGTTTTTTGCCTCGCTGGGGCTGCCCGGCCTCTCAGGCTTCATCAGCGAAGCGCTGGTGTTCTTGGGCGCGTTCCCAGTATTTCCCTGGATTACAATTCTCGCGCTGTCGGGCATCGTCATCACCGCGGCCTATATTTTATGGACTTACCAGCGCGTTTTCTTGGGGCCGCTCAACGAAAAATACGCGTCGATGCGCGACTGTACCGTGCGCGAACAGGTCACGTTGTATCCATTGGCGTTTATCGTGGTGTTGTTGGGAATCTTCCCTCATTTGATCTTGCAGGTCTTTGGGCCGACGGTTGACCAACTCTTAAAGATTTTGACGCAAGGATAAGCAAAGAGAACCTTTATGGGCAACGTTGAAAGCATTGCATATTTTCTTCCAGAACTGGTCTTGACCGTCACCGTAATGGCGGTGTTGGCGGCTGATATCTTTGGCGCAGAGAAGTATGAACCAAACCTGCCCGCCAAGATCGCCATGTTGGGCTGCGTGTTTGCGTTTTTGTTCCATTTTCATTTGTATTCACTCGAACCGACCGAACTGTTCATGGGCATGTTGGCGCATGATATGTTCGCGGTCTTTTTTAAAGCCTTCTTTATCATCTGTACAGGCGTTGTCGCCGCCATGACCATTCTCAGCCGTGAGGTGGTGTGGTTTAAAAAGAGCGAGTTTTACGCCATCCTGCTTTCGGTCTGCGTCGGCATGTGCCTGGTCGCGTCTTCGCGCGACATGTTGATGATTTATCTGTCGCTTGAGTTGATGAGCCTGGGCTCGTATGTGTTGGCGGGCTTCTCGCGCAACATCGGCAAGTCAGACGAAGCTGCGCTGAAGTTTGTGTTGTATGGCGGCGTTTCGACTGGGGTGATGTTGTTTGGCCTCAGCCTGTTGTATGGATTGACCGGCGCGACCGACTTCGACGCCGTCCAGCGGGCGCTGACAACATCAAGCGACGGGCTCAATCTGACTGGGTTCATTATCTTATTGATGCTCCTGGTTGGCGTGGGCTATAAGATCGCCATGGTCCCGTTTCATTTCTGGGCGCCGGATGTTTACGAAGGCGCGCCGACTGCGGTCACGGCCTTTCTCTCTGTCGCGTCTAAAGCGACCGGGTTCGCTTTGTTGGTGCGCTTGTTCTACTCGACCTTCATGACCGCCAGCGACGGCGGTTGGGCCATGGTTGAAGGGTTACAGATCGACTGGCGCCTCAACATCGCCGTCTTATCGGCCATCACCATGACCGTCGGCAACCTGGGCGCTTTCCCTCAAACCAATCTCAAGCGCCTGTTGGCCTATTCGGGCATCGCCCACGCCGGCTATTTGTTGATGGGCGTGTGTATATTAACCACTACCGGCCTCGAAGCGGTGTTGTTCTACCTGGTGATGTATCTCTTCACCAACCTGACCGCCTTCGCGGTGATCTTGTTCGTGGCTGAAGCCACCGGCGGCGAGCGCATCACCAACTTCCGCGGCCTGTGGCGCACCGCCCCAATCGCCGCGAGTATGATGGCGATCGCCATGTTTTCGCTGGTCGGCCTACCGCCCACCGCGGGCTTTGTCGGCAAGTATTATCTGTTCATCGCCGTGTTAGAAGAACAACTCTACTGGCTGGCGATTGTCGGTGTATTGAACACTGTGATTTCGCTGTATTACTACGCCCGCGTCATCAAAGTCATGTTTCTCGAAGAAAGCGCCGAAGCCGACGGCCCGCTGTTCATGCAGCCCGCGTATGCATTACTGTTGTTGCTTCTCAGCGTCCCGGTTGTTTACTTTGGCCTCTTTTGGGATTCTCTCGCCCGCTACGCTCAGCTCTGCGCACAGCTGATTAGTTAGGCTTGCATATTATCTAATTATATTTAAAGATGGTGACATTCTATCTGATGAGGAGATGAAAGATCGATAGTCTGCGCCAATATATATGGGAACAAAAACTATTGTCTGAGTTAAATGTTCTCTATTGGTCAAAAATTGGCTCTCGGCTTCATTTTCGTGACCGCTGGTCAAAAATTTCTATTGCGATTTTATCTTCAAGCGCTGTTGCAAGTTGGTTAATTGTTATTATCCAATTGCATGGAAACTGCTTTCTTCAATAACCGCAATCACCTCAATTGTAATTACTTTCATCAACTGGTCTGAACAAATACAGAAGATTTCTGATATTCGTTCAAGTTGGATAGATGTTCTAAGAATGATAGACAAATTCTTGTTAGAGTATCAGGATGATTCGAGCGAAGAGCAATTAAGCAAAAAAATTGAGGATATACGCTTACAAGTAGATAAAATTGTTAAAGCCGAATTTCTTTTGCCATTCGATGAAAAATTAAAAAC
>CAZKYC010000060.1:0-28270 GCA_964556895.1 uncultured bacterium
TTGAGATCGTGTCGGGAAATTGTAATTCAATTTGAGAGAACGTATCCAAATCCCGGATGAGCCATAAACTAACTTAAATAGTATGTATGATGAACTCAGAATTTAACCGTGAAAATCGTGGGTATATTTTTTTTACATTTTCTATAGGCGCCACCTGAAAATAGTGTAATATATGCCGGAAGAGGCAGTACCGCAGTACCTGATACGCCGGATTCGCATTTCCCCTTTTTGACGTTGGGTCTGGAAAGGCGCCGGAAAGACAGGCTCTGAGGGCGCCCCAACATTCTAGACACACAGTTTGAAAGGAGACCGTGCAATGGCGACCGGTCGAGTAAAATGGTTCAACGAGCAAAAAGGGTATGGGTTTATTGAGCATGAAGGCGGAAAAGATCTTTTTGTTCACCATACTGGGATTTCTGGCGATGGCTTCAAAAACCTTTACGAAGGCCAAACCGTAGAGTTTGAAGTCGAAGACGGCGACAAAGGCCCAAAAGCGGTTAACGTTACTATCACTGGCGAATAAGCCACTCACGTTTTTTTCGAATGCACGTCCAACCGCCTGTTCATCCAACAGGCGGTTTTCATTTTAGGCGGGCAGAATTTTGACGCCTTGCTTGGCGAGTTTCTGGTTTTTGGTCACTAGCGTCAGCTGGTCGCATTTCGCCTGCGCAACGATCATGCGCTCAAGGGGCGAACTATCCAAGCCGCTGATGCTCCCAACTGCTTTGGCGTGATCAAATGAGATGGGCAGGGGAACAAACTGCTCTGTTTCAACATCCGCGTAACAGTCAGGAATTTTAATCTTGCCTGATTTTATACTGACTGCGATTTCCCAGATGGTGGCGGCGCTGATGAATACCACCGTGTGCGGCTTGCTGATTTCGGTCTTGGCTTCATCCGAGAGTTGCTTATCATCCATCAGCCACCAAAGATAGGTTTGGGTATCAAGAAGTAATTTCACCAGTCTATTCCCTGAAAGGTGTTTTGGCGTTTGTCTTCTGGTTCGTCTTGTTTCTCTCGAATCACAATCTTGCCTTTCAGGCGACCCGGTGTCCTGGGTTCGGTGGGGCCGTCAGAGTAGGGCACTAACTTGGCGATGGGTTTTCCCGCCTTGGCAATGATAATCTCCGCCCCATTTTCAACATCGGCTAACAGCCTGGAAAGATGGGTCTTAGCGGCGTGAATATTAGAGATAATCATAACTTTCTCCTGATTGGTCAAGTTAGTTTACTAAATGAAACCTACTATGAATAGCCCTTCATACAGAGAAAAACGCCACTTAAATTTAGTTTAGTTTAGTTTTATTGTGTGTAGTTGAAGAAAAAACCGGCTATGCCATTAAGACATAACCGGTTTGAATGACTGTGTTTGTTAGTCAGGCGTCGCTTTTACTCTCAGTATCAGCGCGCCTGAAGGGCTCAGCGATAAATCATTTTATCGTCTGAGACAGAACAGGTTACTCAGTTATAAACTAAACGTCTTTGATCTTCATGTTTTTCTTGTCCCATTCAACTCGCTTGCCGGTCGTGTATGAGACAGTACCCATGTTTGAGATGACCGCGCCGTCGAAGCCGTGTTGGACGGTGCAGTTCGGCGTCTTGCGGCTTTGAATGCACTCGACCCAGTTTTGAAGGTGGGTACGGACAGCGAGGTTGACCGCGTCGCCGACGTTGCGGCCAAACTTCATTTCTTTATAGGCTAACTTATTGTCAGGCCAGATATGGGTTGGTTCGGGCCAGACATGCAGGCGATGGTGGGTAATCACTTCGATGGCGCCCTTCACGCCGCAGAAGCGAACGCCGTAGTCGTCAATCGACTCGCCAAACAGATTGAGGTCGTCTGCGATATCAAATGCGTCCATGGCGTCGCCCTGGTCGTCTTCATCCATATTATCGACGCGGTAGCGCATGGCCATTTTCATGTCGCGGCGGCCAATGTTGCTGAAGCGTGAGTTGTAGTTCAGTTGGAAGCCTTCTTCAAATTCCATGACCGAACTCCAAGTGTCAGGCGTGGTGCGGCCGTCGTCCCAGCGATAGACGCCGCCGGAGGCGACCAGGGTTTTGGGGATGCCGACGTCCATGGTGCAGCAAATCGCGTCAACCTGGTGAACCATCAAATCGCTGCCGATGCCGTTTGAATAATCGAAGTAGCAGCGCCATTGGAAGTAGCGCTCTTTATCAAAATCGTGTTTCTTGGCGTCATAGTGGAACTCGTCCCAGTTGATGGTGTCAGGCGAGGCGTCTTCGGGGATCAAATAACGCCAAGCGTGACCGTCTTGATCCGGGCGGAAATTTCGGCGCCACCAGCCCTCGCAATAGGTTACGTCGCCAATGTCGCCGTTTTTGATCATGTCGCGGGCGTCGTAGAACAAAGGAACGCTGCGGCGTTGGGTCCCAACCTGGACGACCTGCTTACTGCCTTTGTAGGCGTCGAGAACTTTCTTGCCCTGGGCGATGTTTTGCACCATCGGCTTTTCGCAGTAGACGTCCTTGCCCGCTTGGATTGAGTCGATCAACTGCACGGCGTGCTGGTGTTCGGGGGTGGCGATGATGACCGCATCAATATCTTTATCGTCTAACAACTTTTTGTGATGGTCATACTGTTTGACTTCGCCTTCGCGGTCTAGACGCTCATTGAGTTGGGCGCCTTTCATGGCGGAGCGCTCACGCCAGCCTTCAAAGATATCGGCCATTGCCGCGAACTGAATCGGCAAGTCTTCGCGAAGCGCCGACTGGCCTAACATGTCCATCAGGTAGTTGCCGCGTTGGCCGGGGCCGATAACGCCGACCCGGATAAACTCATTGGCGCCAATCGCATTGATGGCGGGGCCGGCGATCGCCGCGGCGCTGGCGACGGCGGAAATCTTGCCGGATTTGTTAAAAAATTCGCGCCGGGTTAAATTCGGTTTAGACATTCTTCTTCTCCCAAAAGATTTCGTCGATGTGTCCCTACGGTGACTATCGTAAGGCATGTCACTTTGGCTGGAACAATTATACAGAAGCCCAACGGCGTGAGTAAGGTATGGGCGGCTACTCGCAGTGGTTTCGCCAATCGACCGCTGTTTGAAGGCCTTTGGCTTTGTAAAACTCCACGCCGCTGTCTGGGGTCAGGTCAGCGGCTTTGTCGATCAGAGTTTGTCGCTCATCATCGCTCATGCCTGTGAACGAGTGGACGAAATCGATCTTTTCTCGCAACTGTTCTACATTGTTTGGCCCGGTCACGAGGACGCTGATGGGCATCGACAGCGAAAAATGAATGGCCTCTTGGATGCTCATGCGGTCGGGGCAGAGTTTGGGTTTGGGGCCGCTCTTGAACCAGGTGGTCCCGCCAAAGAACCCGCCCGCCGCCAACGTCTTCATGGCAATCACGCCAATGTCGCGCTGGGTGAGCTGGGGCAGCACGTTTCGGATGAAACTGCCATAACTCGGGTCGGCGCAGCTCATCGGCATCTGGCAGGTTTGGAAGATGTCGGTTTCTTCGAGTACGCGCAGGTGGGCGGCGGGGTCTTTGTGTCCGGTAAAACCGATATAGCGCACTTTGCCTTCGTCTTTTGCTTTGACAAATTCTTCCAAGACGCCGTGTGAGATGCGGTCTTCGGCGTCGTCGACTGACATCACCTGGTGCATCTGCCACAGGTCGATGTAGTCGGTTTTCATGCGGCGAAGCGAATCTTCGAGTTGCTGGCGCACTTTAGTTGCCGTGTTTTTTTCGGCTTTTGACATGATGAAGACGTGTTCACGGTAGTTGGGAACCAAGTATCGCCCATAGCGTTCTTCGCTGGAGCCGCCGCCATAAAGGTGAGCGGTGTCAAAGAAGCGAATGCCGCCTTCGATGCTGGCATCGATAAGCGCCTGCGCTCCACTCTCGGTCGATTGGTGAGAGACATGGGCGCCGCCCAAGCCGAGCATGGTGACCATCTCGCCGGTCTTGCCTAAGCGGCGTTGGGGCAAAAGAGCCCCCAGCGCGTCTGAGGTTTGCGCATTGGCGTTGGTTGAAACCATAGCGGCTGATGTGATGGCTGAAAGCGAATGTAAAAATGACCGTCGATTAAACATGGTTGATCACCCCTTAGACAATAGTAGAGGATTCATTCAAAAAATCAAATAGAACCAGTTTTAAGGTAATTCTTATGATACGCTCCTGGCTTGCTGGCGATTTTCTCCCCACCCACTTTCCACTCTTAGTGCAGGACCGCGGCCCGCACTGCAAGAACAAATTAAAATTGCAAACTCTACCCCTCCCCCAAGATGGGGGAGGCTAGGTGGTGGTTGATTGTATTTTTATGACAGTACTTAATCAATCATACCTCACAGTTTGGTTTAAGGATTGGTTGTGTTTGCACATCTGTTGCTATTTGGTTTTTCAGACGTTACTTAAGCATCTCCAATAGCCTACAATCGTCCCAGCATGAAATCTGACTCCCTGCTCAAATCGACCAGTTTATTTAGCATCGCGACGTTTATCAGCCGAATTCTCGGCCTGGTGCGCGACGCGTGCGTGTCTAATTTTTTGCCCCCGATTTGGCAGGCGGTTTTCTGGTTGGGCTTTCGCATCCCCAGCACGTTTCGCCAACTGTTCGCCGAGGGAGCGTTGTCGGCGGCGTTTATTCCATTGTTGACGCGGGTGAAAGAACGCGAAGGCGAAGAAAAGGCGCGTGAAGTCAGCTTCGCCGTTTTTAATTTGCTTTCGATGACGGTAACGCTGGTGGTGGTGGTTTGCATCATCTTTGCGCCTTATTTTGTGCCGCTGATTCTTGATTTCCCTGAGGGCGACCCAAACCTGGACCAATATTCGGCCGAATGGAAAGAAGAACAGACCGTCAAAGCCACGCGCATCATGTTTCCGTTTTTGATCTTCATCGCGTTGTCGGCCTGGTCGATGGGGGTGTTAAACACCTACCGGGTGTTTTTTGTCCCCGCGCTGGCATCGGCGTTTTTTAACGTGAGCGTGATTGTTGGTTGTGTGATTGCATGGCAAAGTTCGAACACACCACAATACATATCTATTCTCGGCCTGGCTGTCATCATTGGCGGGTTTCTGCAATACGCCGTCCAGATTTGGCCCTGCTATCAGCAGGGCTTTTTCCCACCGAGAATGATTACCCCATTTCATCCGGCGGTGCGCAAGTTCTTGCACAATCTCGCGCCCGGTGTGGCCGGCCTGGCGATTTATCAGATCAATGCGCTGATTACTCAGACCTATTTTGCGACTAAGTATGACGTGTTGGGCGTTAATTCGATTACCTATGCGCACCGTCTGATTCAGTTTCCATTGGGGTTGGTCGGGGTCGCGTTGGCGACGGCGTCTTTCCCGCGAATCGCCCAATACTTAGAACAAGACCGCAGCGAAGACGCCGCGCGGACATTATCTGATGTGTTGAAATACTTGCTGTTGCTGATGCTTCCCGCTGCGGCGGGCTTCATCACCATCGGCCAGGACATCATCGGCGTGATCTTCAACCGCGGCGAGTTCTTTACGAATGGCTACCTAACGCCTACCTATGAATTGCTGGTTTTTTATTCGCTTGGGCTGTTTTTCTACGGCACATTCGGGGTGATGGTTCGCACCTTTCAGGCCCATCATGATTTTCGTACGCCAGTCTTTACCGGGGCGATTGGCGTTGGAGTCAACATTGCCTTATGCGCGTATTTTTCAACATTTCTGCCACTCTGGTCGATGGCGTTGGCGGCGACGCTGGCCAGTTTGACGAATGTCACGCTGTTGTTGGTTTTTATTCGTCATAAAATGCCGACCTTGCGATACTTGCCATTGATTGGGTTTGGCCTCAAAACGTTGTTGGCGTCGGCGGGTATGGCATTTATCTGTTGGTCGTTTGGCGAGTGGTTCCCCCAAGCCAACGCCAATTTCTTTCTCTATCTTCTACGAACGACGCTCGGGGTAGGCCTGGGGATCATCAGTTTCTTTGCATTGGGGCGCTTCCTGTTTTATGATGAACTTCTGAGATTGGTTCGAAGAAAATAAACTATCAGAAACGCTTACTGTTTGCGACTAAACTAATCAATACCAAATGAACGCAATGTACAGTTGCCTCGTTTGGCGGGAGACGTGAAACATGGTACTTAAAAATTCGACAATGCTGCCCTTGGGCACGCTAATGCCAGACTTTTCGTTGAAAGATACTGACGGCGAGTTTGTATCCGCTGGCGACTTTCTTGTCGCCCAGGCGGTGTTGGTGATGTTTATCTGCAACCACTGCCCGTATGTCATTCATGTTCGCGATGAGATTAAACGCATTGCTGAAGAGTACCAGGCCAAAGGGGTCGCGGTGGTGGGAATCTCATCCAACAGCATCCAAACCCACCCCCAAGACGGGCCCGAAAAAATGAAAGAAGAAAAAGCGGCGGTAGGCTATACCTTCCCCTATCTGTATGACGAGAGCCAGGAGGTCGCCAAGACATTCAAGGCCGCCTGTACGCCGGATTTTTATGTATTCGACAAAGAGCAGAAGTTGTCCTATCGCGGCCAGTTAGACCAAAGCCGACCCGGCAATGACCTCGCGGTGACCGGCGCTGACCTGCGGACCGCGTTAGATGCGGCGTTGGCGGGCAAGGGCCCAATCGATGACCAAAAGCCTAGCGCGGGATGCAACATCAAATGGCATCCAGGCGCCGAGCCGGACTATTTTTAAACTTCGCCTGATGTGTGATAGCGTTGTTGATTGCATATAGAGGGGAGGGCGAACCTCCTGGTGAGCCGCAAATAAAGCGAAACGATGACGGGGCCTCGCGGCTCGTCGGGAGACTTGCTCTCCCCATGAGATATGAATAATCCGTTTAACTATAAAAGGTGAATTGATGAAACCATTTAATTGTTTATTTTTAATCGCCGCTGCTGTGTTTCAGGTTCAAGCAGAGGGGCTAGACAATCTAGTCTACGCCCATGCTCACAACGATTATGTGCATAAACGGCCGCTGCTCGACGCGCTTGACCACCAATTTTACAGCGTCGAGGCGGACGTGTATTTTGAAGAAGACAAAATTATCGTCACCCATGACCTACCTGACTACGAAGCGCTCTTACAACAAGACTATCTGGATGTGCTGCAAAAGCGCGTCGATGAAAAAGGCTCCGTTCATGGCGACGGCAAGACTTTCTATCTTTGGGTCGATGTGAAGCGCCGTGGGGCCGACTTAAAAGCGGCGTTGATCAAAGTGTTAGACCAATACCCAATGCTCACCACATTTACGGATGGCGCCATCAATCAAGGCCCAGTGACAGTGGTTCTCACAGGCGACGCGCAATTCAAAGAAGACTACGTCAAGGCGCCAGCTCGAAAGGCCTGCCGCGACAGCAACAATTATTCACTAGACGATCCAAAGGCCGACAATGGCTGGATGTGGTACGCCCTGTCTTGGCGATCGCACTTCAAGTGGCGAGGCAAAGGCCCGCTGTCTGACGATGAGCGCGAGACGTTACACGCGCTTGTGAAAGACATTCACAGCAAAGGCCGAAAGGTCAGGTTTTACGCTGCGCCCGACATTCCACCCTATTGGAGAGCCGCGGTGGAAGCCGGCGTCGATTTAATCAATACCGACCTCATCCCTGATCTGCACCAGTTTTTGAAAGACTACAAAGCGAAGTAAGTTATTTAGGCTCATCCGGGATTTGGATACGTTCTCTCAAATTGAATTACAATTTCCCGACACCATCTCAAGGATGATTTTTTTATCGTTGTATTTGGCATGGGTACAACTCTGCTCGCTTCAGTGCGGCTCCGCCTTTTTGCACAGGCGCTCACTGAGTTGCACCCACGCCTATATTTGTTGTTCAATAATTGGTACGTCATAACCGTAAAAAAACAATTTTTATTTTTGAGACGGCTTCAAGACTTGATCTGCGGTCCCGTTTTGTAACGAGATTTCTGATTGATACAATTCAGTGAGTAAAGTTTGTGAATTGGTGAGGACAAGGTTATGGCTTCGATCAAAAGCGCCCGATTATTGCAAATCGTCTTTCTGTCTGTGTTGGGGTTTGCCATTCTTTACGCCAGCGCAACGGTGGTTAACCGGTGGCTGTTAAACATGGGCTTTGGCGGCGTCGCCGTGGCGGGCGCGATGGATCTGAGTGGAAAAACCGAAGCGCCCGAACTCGACGGCGGCCTTGGCTGGCTCAATGTCGACAAGCCAGTGAGTATCAAAGACCTGAGAGCCAAAGTTGTCTTGATCGACTTTTGGACGTACTGCTGCATCAACTGCCTTCATGTGATTCCTGACTTACAAAAACTCGAAAAGAAGTATCCTAACGAACTGGTCGTCATCGGGGTCCATTCCGCCAAATTCACGAATGAACAAGATTCCGCCAACATACGCCAGGCGGTGTTGCGTTACGGCGTCGAACACCCGGTGGTCAATGACGCGCAATTTAAAATTTGGACGAAGTACGGCGCGCACGGCTGGCCTCATCTGGTGATCGTCGACCCAGAAGGCCAGATCGTCGGCTCGCTATCAGGCGAAGGCCACTATGACCTGTTGGATGAAATCATCAGCGGCCTGATCAAGATACACAAAGACAAGTTAAATCTTGAGCCGTTCCCCTTGGCGCTTGAGAAAGACAAAAAGCCGCCGACGGTGTTGGAGTTTCCGGGCAAAGTTTTGGCGGATGAAGCCAGCCAGCGGCTGTTCATCGCCGATTCAAACCAAAACCGCATTGTCGTTTCTGATTTTAACGGCAAGGTGTTAGACATCATCGGCGACGGCGAAGTTGGCTGGAAAGACGGCGCCTATGACATTGCCCAGTTTGACCATCCCCAGGGCATGGAACTGGACGGTAACATTCTTTATGTCGCTGATGTAGAAAACCACTCGTTACGCGCGGTCGATCTGGACGCAAAAACCGTTTCGACTATTGCGGGAGTGGGTAAGCAGGTCTACACCCGCCGCGGCGGCGACGCCCTGACGACTGGCATGAATTCGCCCTGGGCGTTGGTGCAGCGCGAACCGGGCGGGCCGGTCTATATCGCCATGGCAGGCCCTCACCAGCTGTGGGTGTATGACCCCGTCAAGAAAACCACCAATCCGTTCGCGGGCACCGGCCGCGAAGGCATCGTCGACGGTGTGATCTCCAGCAGCGAACTGGCCCAGCCCAGCGGCATGACCACCGACGGCGTCAATCTCTATTTTGCCGATAGTGAAGTCAGCGCCCTGCGCATGGTCAATATGGAAGTCGCCCCCCCGCGCGTCGAAACGCTCATCGGTACAGGCCTCTTCGACTTTGGCGACAAAGACGGCCCATTCGCCAAAGCGCGGCTGCAGCATGTTCTCGGCGCGGCCTACAAAGACGGCAAGGTCTATCTCGCCGATACCTATAACCACAAGGTAAAAGTCGCCGACCTCGAACTCAAAACGTTAGATACCTTCGTCGGCACGGGCGTTCCTGGCGTGGGCGCGTCGACCGAGCCGCAGTTCTATGAACCCAGCGGAGTTAACATTGCGGGCGACCAACTGTTTGTGGCTGACACCAATAACCATTCTGTTCGCGTCGTTGATTTAAATTCCAAACAGGTGACCACGCTAAACCTTGATTTGACTGAATGGCTGAAGAAACAAGCTAAACCAGATTTTGAGATTTTCGGCAATCCTGAAATAGTCGAATATGAAACCAAGACGTTGGGCCAAAACGGGCGCGCTGAAATCGCGTTGGAGTTTCCTGAGAAGTTTCATTTGAACCCGCTTGCTGGTCCAGTGGTGCAATTGCGCGTCACGGGCAGAAACAGTGATTGGGTCAGCCCAACGATGGAGGCCGATGTCAAAGGCGACTCGATTTTCTTTGATGTAAATTATGAGAACGTGGCCGGCGCGGAACTGCTTGAGGCGGCAGTAACGTTCTTTTATTGCCGTGATGACAATCAGGGGCAGTGTCTAATCGGTTCCATCGTTGTTCAAGGCCCGATTAGCCAAGACCAGGGCGGGGAACTGACCATTAACTACAAAGCGCATGCCATGCCAAAGTCATAGAAATAGTGGCTCATCCGGGATTTGGATACTTTCTCTCAGATTGAATTAAAATTTCCAGACACGATCTCAAGGATGATTTTTTTATCGTTGTACTTGGCATGGGTACAACTCTGCTCGCTTCAGTGCGGTTCCGCCTTTTTGCACAGGCGCTCAAAGAGTTGCATCCATGCCTGAGTTGGATTGTCTATTATTGAAAGGACGAATATCGTTTTTTGACCAAATTCCAGGTCATCCAGCAAGGGAAGTACTCGAATATCGGAAGAACCGAAATAGTGATTTGGTGAGGTTGGGCGAATCAGTAGTAAGATAGCCTTGGCCTATGCACTTCCCATCAAACGAGCCTCAACCAACCTCCCCCAACTTGGGGGAGGGGCGCAGCGCGATTCGATTACCTTACGCCGGGTCTTTCCACACATAATTTGGGTCATGGCGCCAGTCGGCCAAGGCGTCGACCCATTCCTGGGTTCGTTTGCGCCCGCGTTTGAGCAGGGGCGAACTCTCATTCTTCGCCAAATTGTTCAGTTCTTTTGGGTCGGCCTTCAGGTCAAACACCTCTTCATACTTGTCGCTAACATAGCGGGTGTACTTCGATTCCTTAAAGCGCACGCCAACCGTGTCTGCGATGGTGTTGTTGTGGTTGTACGCGTGTTCATAAAACCAGTCGTCCCGCCACTTGATCTGTGGGTTTTCAACCAGCGGCTTCAGGCTGCGCCCTTGAACGAATGACGGCGCTTCAACACCCGCATAATCAAGCAATGTCGGCATGATATCAATATTGAGCGACATGGCGTCAATGCGCTGTTGAATCGGTTTGCGCGGATCATAAATCAACAGCGGCGTACGAATTGACTCTTCGTACATAATCCATTTGCCCGCTAGGCCTTTCTCGCCCAAGAAGAAACCATTGTCTGAGGTGAAAATAATGATGGTATTGTCGGCGAGGCCCTTTCGTTCGAGGGCGTTGTAAACTCGGCCAATCATAATGTCGACGCCGGTGATCAGGCGATAATAGTCTTTGACGTTTTCTTGATAGAGCTCTGGGGTTGAGAAGCGCCGTTTCCACCGTTTGACGCCTTCGGTGTGTTCGCCCTGTAAGAATTCTGGCAGCGCTTTGTGATGGTCAGGCGTTCCGGTTTTGGGGTCGGGAATGGGAATATCTTTGTAGACATCATCCAGCGCCGGGTCAGACCGAAACGGGTTGGGTTGTCCGTCTAAGACATGCGGCGCCTTGGTGCTGATGGCGAGACAGATTGGTTTCGATTGAGGAGCGTTATCAATAAATTCGATGGCGTCGTCGCCGATCATGCTGGTCAGGTGGCGGTCCTTGCCGTCAACCACATGCTCATACTTTCCCTGGCCGGGGAAGCCGTTAAAGAAATCAAATTTCTGTTTGGGCAGCGCCCCGCCGAGGCCCCACTTGCCAATAAAGGCGGTGTAGTAGCCGTTGTTGCGCAGCAGGGCAGGGTATGAATAGCGAAACCGGTCGTCGGGCATCGGCGTTCGAAAACTGGTAATCGCATGTGAGCGTTCATACAGTCCGGTCAAGATCGACGCGCGGCTGCTCATACAGATTGAGGTCGTACAGAAGTTGTTTGTAAACAGCGACCCTTCAGACGCCAGTTTATCTAACATCGGCGTTTGGATGATGGGGTTGCCCATACAGCCCAACATATCAAAGCGCTGGTCGTCAGTAAGAATGAAAACCAAGTTTGGCCGTTTGGCTTCGGCGGCGAACAGCGACGGCGAACAGGCCAAGCCCGTTGCCGCGGCGCTCGTTTGCAAAAATGTCCGGCGAGTTTGAAGCGTAGTCATCCGTTTCTCCCCAGTATAAATTCAAGGTTCACTTCAATCAGTTCCAATCGTAACACACTTTGATCTGGTTGGCGCAGCGAAAGATGGATTTATTTTTAACGATCTATTTTTATGAATTTGCTCGCTTTCGCTTCCTTGATCTGTTCAAGTTACCATAATAAAGAGACATCTCTTGAAACTCTCATCTGTACCATAGGGGGTGCATTGTATGAATGACTCAAACGCCAGCGTCATAATCGGCGTTGTCCACGAAACCTTCCCCGAGGAGAAGCGAGTTGCATTGACGCCTGATGTCATTCCAGCGCTACTCAAATCGGGCGCTTCGGTCATTGTCCAATCCGGCTCAGGCGATCCTGCAGGCTTTACTGATTCTGAGTATCAAGAAAAAGGCGCGACGCTTGCTTCTGGCCGCGAAGACGTATTCTCAAAAGCCGACATTATCACCCAGGTGCGTTCATTAGGAGCCAACCTCGAAGCCGGGCGAGCAGACCTCGATCTGATGCGAAGCGGTCAGACCATCATCGGTATGATGGACCCGCTGTCAGAACCGAAAGCGGCCCAGGACCTCGCTGGCAAGGGCGTCAACGGATTCGCGTTAGAACTGATGCCGCGCATTACCCGCGCCCAGAGCATGGACATCCTTTCGTCCATGGCGACGGTGGCTGGCTATAAAGCGGTGTTAATGGCGGCGAATCAACTGCCCAAAATGTTCCCGATGATGATGACCGCCGCCGGAACCGTTACGCCCGCCAAGGTGTTTATTGTCGGCGTCGGCGTGGCGGGGCTTCAGGCGATCGCGACCGCCAAGCGTTTAGGCGCCGTGGTCGAGGCCTATGACGTTCGGCCAGCGGTCAAAGACCAGGTCAAAAGTTTGGGCGCGACTTTTGTTGAGTTTGAACTCGAAACCGACAGTTCGGAAGACAAAGGCGGCTACGCCAAAGCGCAAAGCGATGAGTTTTATCAAAAACAACAACAAATGATGAAAGAAGTGGTAGCGCGAAATGACGTGGTCATTACCACGGCGGCGGTCCCTGGCCGAAAAGCGCCCATCTTGGTCACGCTCGATATGGTTGAAGCGATGGCCCCGGGTTCAGTAATCATCGACCTCGCGGCGGAACGCGGCGGCAACTGTGAAGGCGCCGTCCCGGGTCAAACAGTCGAGATCAACGGCGTCTCGTTAGTCGGGCCGCTCAACTTGTCTTCGACCATCCCTTATCACGCCAGCAGGATGTTTGCGAAAAACGTTGCGACGTTTTTGGGCCATCTGCTCAAAGACGGCGCACTTCAACTTGACCTTGAAGATGAAATCACCAGCGAAACCCTGGTCGCCCAAAACGGCGGCGTTCCACACGCGCGGGTGCGCGAGTTACTTGGCCTCTCAACAGAAGGGAGCGGTTCATAATGGACATATTCGTCACTGGATTGACCATATTCGCCCTGGCGGTGTTTATCGGGTTTGAAATCATCACCAAAGTTCCCCCTACGTTGCATACGCCTCTGATGTCAGGTTCAAACGCCATCTCGGGCATCACCCTGATCGGCGCGATTCTGGCGTCAGGCGGAGAGCATCAGCTTCTGACAACGGTGTTGGGCTTTTTGGCGGTGGTGTTCGCGACCATCAATGTGGTGGGCGGGTTTTGGGTCACCCACCGAATGCTCGAAATGTTCAAACGAAAATAACCGGCCCCGTACGTTCATAGGATAAAGACCATGCATGAATCGATCATCAATCTTGCGTATCTTCTCGCATCCATTCTGTTTATTCTTGGCCTCAAAGGCCTGACTCACCCGCGCACCGCCGTGCGCGGCAACCTGCTCGGCGCCCTGGGCATGTTGCTCGCTGTTGTCGTGACGCTCTTTGACCGCAACGTCGTCAGTTTTGAAGTCATCATCGCTGGCGTAATCGTCGGCAGCCTGATCGGCGCGGTGTTGGCCGTCAAAATACAAATGACCGCCATGCCTCAATTGGTGGCGTTGTTTAACGGCTTTGGCGGCGGGGCTTCGGTGTTTGTCGCGGGCGCGGCGCTGATGATGGCCAGCGCGACGACCATGCAGATGACCATTTCCACATCGCTATCAGGCCTGATTGGCGCTGTGACCTTTACCGGCAGCCTAATCGCGTTTGGCAAGCTGCAAGAGCTGCTCCCTGGTAGGCCCATCAAGTTTTCGGGAATTCAATTCGTCAATATCATCATGCTCTTAGCGTGTATTGTGTTGACCGGGTTAATGGCGGCGCCCAATTCTGATTCAGTCGTTCTCTACTATTGGGCCATCGTTGTCATCGCCTCTGTGTTGGGCATCTTGTTTGTATTGCCCGTTGGCGGCGCTGACATGCCGGTCATCATCGCCTTTTTGAATTCATGCTCTGGTTTGGCGGCGGCGGCGACCGGGTTTGTTCTCAACAACAATGTGTTAATTATCGCAGGTTCACTGGTCGGCGCGTCGGGCGTCATCCTGACCGCGATTATGTGTAAAGCCATGAACCGCTCGCTGGCCAATGTCTTCTTTGTTGGCATGGGCGACACGGGCGGGCAGAGCGTTGGCCGCGATGAATATTATGAAGGCAAGGTCAAAGCGACCTCCGCTGATGAAGTCGCCATGTTGATGGAGACCGCCCAACGCGTCGTGATCGTTCCCGGCTATGGCATGGCGGTCGCCCAAGCCCAACACGCCGTGCGCGACATCACCAACCTGCTCGAAGCGCGCGGCGCCGAGGTTGAGTTTGCGATTCACCCAGTCGCGGGGCGCATGCCCGGCCACATGAATGTCTTGTTGGCTGAGGCCGATATCCCATATGACAAGTTGAAAGAGATGGACGAGATTAACCCCAGTTTCGCCAATACCGATGTCACCCTGGTAATTGGCGCCAACGATGTGGTAAACCCGTTGGCGCGCACCGACCCCGACAGCCCAATCGCCGGGATGCCGATTTTGGATGTCGATAAATCGCGCACCGTGGTTGTGGTGAAACGAAGCCTCAGCCCCGGGTTCGCTGGCTTGCATAATCCATTGTTCAAAATGGACAACACATTGATGTTGTTTGGCGACGGCAAGAAGGCGATGTTAGATTTAGCGACAGCGCTCAAAGAAGGCTAGCCGCAAAAAAAGCATGTAAACCAACAGGCGGCCGGTTTGTCCGCCTGTTTTTGTTCTGTAGAAGAGTGAATTTGGACCAATTGCTCAAACGGCTAAAAAAAAAGCCTATTTATTTTTTTACTATAGAGGTTAGTTCTGTACAATAGGGTTGTACGCTGATTTCATCTAATTTAATTCGTTGGAATTGTGTAGGCGAAGGAGAACCCAGGAATGAATTCGTTTGACCAGAAAATCGTCGATACTATCGGCCAACCGCTACAAAGCGCCTCCATCGACGTCTTTCAAGTAAATGTCGGCCTGAAATGCAATCAGGCCTGTGTTCACTGCCATGTAAAATCTTCGCCCAGGCGAAAAGAAATGATGTCGTGGGACACCATGCTTGAGGTGGTGGGCGCCGCCAAGCGCGCCAACGCCAAACTGGTTGATCTCACAGGCGGCGCGCCCGAAATTCACCCATATCTCAGACCGTTTATTGAACGGTTGCGTGCTGAAGGCTTCGAAGTCCAAGTGCGAACCAATTTGACGATCTTGCTCGAAGAGGCTTACGACGATTTCCCTCAATTTTTTAAGGAACACAACCTTCGTTTGGTGGCGTCGTTGCCGTGCTACCTTCAAGAGAATGTCGACACCCAACGCGGCGCTGGCGTATATGAAGGCAGTATCGAAGCGCTGAGAGTCCTCAACCAAATTGGCTATGGCGTTGATCCCGCCATGCAATTGAATTTGGTATACAACCCGCTGGGGCCAAATTTACCTCCTAGTCAGGATGCTCTTGAAAGCGACTATCGGCGCGAGTTGAATGAACGGTATGGAATTTCGTTCACGAATTTATTAACGATCACCAACATGCCCATTGGGCGGTTTCAGACAGACCTGCGGCGCCAGAAAAAAGACAAAGATTATATGGACCTGCTCGTTGGCGCGTTTAACACCGAAACCGTCGATGGCCTGATGTGCCGCCATCAGGTGAATGTTGACTGGGACGGCGTGTTGTATGACTGCGACTTTAATCTGGCGTTAAAGGTTCCCGTCAATCATGGCGCGCCCAACCACATCAAAGAGTTTGACCCGGCCGCGCTCATGCAGCGGCGAATCGAAACCGGCGAGCACTGTTTCGGATGTACGGCTGGCTGCGGCTCATCCTGCAGCGGCGCCTTGTTGCATAACCTCACAGCAATGTAATCCACTCATGTATAACTGACCGAATAGAAGGGATACGCCCATGTTGCGCCCGTTTCGTTTTAGTTTTTTCATTGGTTGTAGTCTTGTCGTCTTGGTTTCAACTTCTGTGTTTAGTTCTGAATCCAAGACCGATGCGATTGACTACACAAACTATCAGTCTGTGTTGAAGACCTATGTCTCCAGCGAAGGCAGGGTTGATTACGCTGGACTAAAAAAGAACGCTGAACAGCTCGACGCGAGTTTGTCTTCAATCGGTTCGCTTGAGCCAGCAACGTATGAATCGTGGCCCGAGGCCGACCGCATTGCATTTTTAATCAATGCATATAACGCCTATACCCTCAAAGCCATTATCAACCACTACCCCATCCAATCGACCTTTCTTGGGCGCCTGCGTTTTCCCGCCAACAGCATTCGACAGATCAGCGGCGTGTGGGACAAACTACAATGGAATCTCATGGGTGAAATGGTCACAATCGACGGAATCGAACACGGAACGCTGCGCAAAGACTTTAATGAACCGCGCATTCATTTCGCCGTCAACTGCGCCTCGATGGGCTGCCCGGTGTTATTGAACCAACCGTATGTTGGCGAGCGGCTTGATAAACAACTTGACGCTCAAGTGACACGTTTTTTGAAACGTCCGCTCGATTTTCACCATGACGCGAACAGCGGCGCCGTGAAACTTTCGATGATTCTTAGTTGGTACGCGGGAGACTTTGTTCAATTCGCTGACAAATTCAACCACTTTGACTATCTCGGCAGGGAACAACGCGGCGTCATGAATTTTCTGTATCCCTACCTGAGCGAGTCGCAGCAAACAGCGATGAAAGAAAAGCGGATTTCCATTTCATACCTCGACTATGACTGGTCGCTTAATGAACAGTAAGGACAAACCAATGGACGCCAACCAAGCAGAAACAGACGGTTTAGTTGAAACGCAACAACCCCAACCAAAATCCATTAAGGGATTGATCAAGCCCATCGGGTTGATACTCATTGTCATCCTCGCTACCTGGGGGTTAAACGCCCTCGGTGTTGGCGCATGGCTCGAATCAGCCCAAGGATGGATCAAAGGCCTTGGCCCCTGGGGGCCGCTAGTATTTGTCTTGTTATACATTGGCGCCACGGTCGCCTGCCTGCCAGGCACAATCATGACCTTGATGGGCGGCGCCTTATTTGGTTCTGTCTTAGGAACAATCCTCGTCAGCATCGGCTCAACTATCGGCGCTTCGCTGTGTTTTCTAATCACCCGCTACGTTGCCCGTGATTCGATCAAAGGGTGGCTTGAAGGAAACGAGCGCTTTCAAAAACTCGACAAACTCACCGAAAAAGAAGGCGACATCATCGTTATGATCACTCGCCTGATTCCCCTCTTTCCGTTTAACGTGTTGAATTACGGATTTGGACTCACGCGGGTGGATTTCAAAACATATGTCTTATGGTCATGGTTGTGTATGCTGCCGTTTACGGTAGTCTATGTCGTCGGTTCAGACGCCATCGTCAAAGCAATTCGAGACGGCGCCATACCTTGGGCGTTGGTCTTCGTCATCGCCGCGGTGTTAGTCATCATGACCGCCATCATCCGCAAAGCCAAAAAACGACTAGCAAAGACTGAAGCGAAAGCAGACTAGGAGAGCCTGATGACGAATTTCTTTCGAGAATGGCCTCAAGATCATTACAACCAAAAATGGATCGACAACGTCAAACCCTCCGACTGGGTCAACCCTACGCCGGAAGGCCGCTATAACATGGTCGTCATCGGCGCCGGGACGGCAGGGCTGGTTACCGCCGCCGCCTGCGCGGGGTTGGGCGGAAAAGTCGCCCTCATTGAAAAACACATGCTGGGCGGCGATTGTTTGAATATTGGTTGCGTTCCGTCAAAGGCGATTCTGCGCGCCGCTCACGCTGTGCAAGACATCGAAGCCGCCCAACATCTCGGCGTGAATGTAAACAGCGATAGCGTCTCCATTGATTTTGGCGCTGTGATGGAGCGCGTGAGAAAAGTACGCAGCGACATCAGCCCCCATGATTCCGTCAAACGGTTTTCTGATTTAGGCGTCGACGTATTTCTTGGCGAGGCGGCGTTTTCAGGGCCGGATACCATCTCTGTTGGCGACACGAAATTACAGTTTAACAAAGCGGTCATCGCATCGGGAGCGCGCGCCTTTGTTCCGCCCATCCCTGGAATCGAAGAAACCGGCTATCTCACCAACGAAACCGTATTTAATTTAACCGAACGGCCAGAGCGTATGCTGGTTGTCGGCGGCGGCCCGATTGGTTGCGAACTCGCGCAGGCGTTTCATGCGCTGGGTTCGAAGGTGACACTGGTTGAAGCCGCGTCTCATTTGCTGGGCCGCGAAGACCAAGACGCGGCGGCGATCCTGAAAATGACGTTTGAAACCAGCGGCATGGACGTCCGCTTTGAAACCAAATTCACCAAAGCCTGGGTCGACAATGGCCGCAAGTTGATCGAGTTGGAACGCGATGGCCAAAACGAGACGATAGAAGTCGATGTGATTCTCTTATCAGTCGGTCGCAGGCCCAATGTAGAGGGATTGAATCTCGAAACCGTCGGCGTCGACTATGACAATCGCGGGGTGAAAGTCGACAAGACGCTGCGCACCGCCAACCCGAAGATATACGCATGCGGCGATGTCTGTCTGCCTTATCAGTTTACTCATACGGCTGATTTCGCGGCGCGTATTGTGATTCGCAACGGCTTGTTCTCGTTTCTGCCGACCAAACAAAAATGGACCGACCTGGTCATCCCTTGGTGTACCTACACCCGCCCCGAAATCGCCCATGTCGGTATGGGAGAAGAAGAGGCCAAAGAGAAGGGCATTTTATACGACGTCTACCAGAAGCCTTTTTCTGACGTCGACCGCGCGATGGCGGACGAAGAAACCGACGGCTTTGTCAAAATCATAACCGAAAAAGGCTCCGATAAAATCTTGGGCTCCATTATTGTCGCCAATCATGCGGGTGACATGATTAACGAAATCACACTGGCAATGAAAAACAAAATCGGCCTCGGCTCTATAGCGAGTGTGATTCACCCATATCCCACCAAAGCCGAGGCGATTCGACAGTGCGGCGATCTGTATACCAAAACCAAACTGACTCCAGCCAAGAAGAACATTCTCACTACGATCTGGCGCTGGATGCGGTAAAGTTCAATCCAGATAGAGCAAATTACAATCCATTAGGCGAAATCGTAAAAACTAACTACAATTATGGGTGAAATGGCTAAAAAGCTTCACTCACGCGCGTCTTACCAAGTAGAAGCCCGAGTCGCCAAGGTTGAATCGGCGTTTCAGGATGGGAATTCTACAATGATTGTGCGACGCAGCGCTGTTCTACGCTTAATCTATCTAGGGTTGGGATTGACCGCCGGACGGCGGGCGATATCTGAAGCGGTCTGTCACTTCTGCCGCGAAGACATTCAAGGCCGCTACCTGGTCTACAAAAACGCCAAACAGCGCTTGGTTGTCTGTTCTGATTGCGATAAAAACTATCCCAAATGTGAAGCCTGCAAATTGCCCCATTTCCATAAAGACGTTTTGTTACAACGCGGCGAACGGCTTTGTAAGCCCTGCGCGGCTGAGGCGAAGTACTGCAATATTTGCGTCAAGCGAATTCAGGGCCGCTACTATCAATTCACTGATCCGGAAACAGACGGCAAGGCGAACAATAACGGAAAAATTTCTCACTTCTGCGGGTCGTGTTACTCCCGCGCGCCCAAGTGCAAGATGTGTAGCCGCCCTACGCCGCCCAGCCGCATCGACCTGGCTTCGGGGGCGTGCGTCGATTGCCTGCCCAAACTCCATAACTGCAATTCATGCGGCGTCGCGATAACGGGCCGCTATTTTGAATTTGAACACGCCGAGGGCAAATATTGCGAAAAATGTAAGCGCACCAAAGCGGCATGTTACACATGCGGCGTTCCGGTCGGGCCGACCTATTGGAAATTTGACGACGGCCGCTCAATCTGTAACGCCTGCCACGACCGCGCGGTGGTCGATGAAAAACAGATTGAAAAAATATGGCAAGAAGTCTCACTCTATCTGCAAAAACAATATGGTATGGACGTCAATCATCCCATGACATTACATATCAAGCCGCTCAATTCCAACTCATTCGCGTCGGCCCGCCGCGCCAAGTCGGGCTTAAACCAGGCAAGCCCGCTGATGGGGTCAGAATTGGGCTTATATCGGTTCAAGGGCGGTAAAGCGGACGTCTTTCTTCTCTATGGCCTGCCAATCGAAATGATTTATGAAACCGCCGCCCATGAATACGCCCACGCCTGGCAGACCGATAATTGCCCGCCCAACCAGTCGTTGGAACTCAAAGAAGGCTTCGCGCAATGGATCGCCGCCCAGGTCTTAAAGAGCAAAAACTTCAAAATGTCGCTTGAAAAACTCGAAGACCGACGCGACCGAAACTATGGAACAGGCTATCAGCGCTTCAAGCGCGTCGAAGAATCAATGGGCGAGAAATTCGTCTTTGAATACGCCAAGAAGCAAGTGAAGTAATTTTCAATCCGCTTAAGAAATCGTAGCTGTCATCGCCGGCGCAGCCCGCTGCGGCTGACTCCCTCACAATGACACGAAAGTAATGCTGGCTCTCTCAGGTTCTCTTACATGAGCCTTGAATATATATGCTATGATTCTTCGCTTTTCTGCGCCTTCCTGCTAGAGTCATTGTCTGGAAAATAATTCCCAAAATGTATATCAACTCACATGAAACCAAACCATAACTTAAACCAGGGTGTGTGCACCGTTCGCCCCAGCGGCCCACTGAAGGGAACCATCCGCGTCCCTGGCGATAAATCGATTTCTCACCGCGCTGTCATGTTGGGCGCGTTGGCCCAGGGCAAGACGCGCATTAAAGGGTTTCTCGAAAGCGAAGACTGTATCGCCACCCTCAACGCCTTCCAACACATGGGGGTGTTATCGGCGCGAGACGGCGCCGACTTTCTTGTCCAGGGCGCGGGCGCCAATGGCCTTCAGGAACCTGACAATGTCCTCGATATGGGCAACTCAGGCACTGGCTCGCGTTTGTTGCTGGGCATGTTGGCGGGCCAGCCGTTTACATCAGTTCTCACCGGCGACTCGTCGTTGCGCTCGCGCCCGATGGCGCGTGTGACCAACCCACTCCGCCAAATGGGCGCACAGTTTATGGGGCGTAATAACGGTTCACTGTTGCCGATTACCGTCCAGGGCGGGGGGCTTAAAGGCATCGAATATGACTCGCCCGTCGCCAGCGCGCAAATCAAATCGGCCCTCTTATTCGCAGGCCTCTTCGCGAATGGAACCACCACGGTGCGCGAACCCGGCCCCTCGCGCGACCACACTGAGAGAATGCTGCAAACATTTGGCGTGGAGGTTGAACGCGAAACAGGGGCCGTGTCGCTCAAAGGCGGGCAATCGCTTAAAGCAGGCGCCATCGAAGTCCCGGGCGATATCTCGTCCGCGGCGTTTTTTATGGTCGCCGCTTTAATTCTGCCCGGTTCCGACCTTCAAATCGAAGGCGTGGGCATAAACCCAACCCGGACCGGGATCCTTGATGTTCTGAGTGAAATGGGCGCCACCATCTCTATCGAAAATGAGCGCATGATGGGCGCCGAACCAGCGGCGGATATTCGAGTTCAACATTCAGAATTACACGGCGTCCGTGTGTCGGGAGATGTTGTTGTTCGTATGATTGACGAGTTTCCCATCTTCGCGGCGGCGGCAGCGTATGCGAACACAGAATCAGTGGTTGAAGGCGCCGAAGAACTGCGCGTCAAAGAATCAGACCGAATCGCCGCCGTGGTCAACCAACTCAAAAAACTGGGCGCTCAACTCAGCGAAACCCGCGACGGCTTTTCGGTTTCAGGCGGAGGCGGCCTGTCCGGCGCGGCAGTGATGTCGTTGGGCGACCACCGCATCGCCATGTCAGCCGCAGTCGCGGCCTTGGGCGCAACAGGTGAAACCAAAATTCAAGGCACCGCGCCAATCGCAACCTCGTTCCCCAATTTCTTTGCTTTGATGAATTCTTTGCAGCCCGGTTGCATCGAGGTCGAATGATGAGCGCGCGAAACCCCATTGTCGCTATCGACGGCCCAGTTGGCGTGGGCAAAAGTTCTGTCGCGGCCCAACTGGCTGACAGGCTCGGCTTCGTCTATATCGATACCGGCGCCATGTATCGCGCCGTCACGCTCAAAGCCATTCGCGAGAACATCAACCTCGAAGACATCGGCGCTGTCGCCAATATCGCACAAGCCATACAGTTGCGCTTTGTGAGAAACCAAGACGGGCTGCGAATCGAATGCGACGGCGTTGATGTCTCTGACGAGATTCGCGCGCCAGAGGTCAGCCGAGGGACGTCTCCCGTCGCTGACAACGTCAACGTGCGCCAGCGGTTGGTCGCGATGCAACAAGAGATGGGGCGCGACGGCGGCGTCGTCATGGAAGGCCGCGACATCGGCGCCGTGGTGTTTCCCAATGCGGAAATCAAGATATATTTGAATGCGGATCCTCGCATTCGGGCGCAACGGCGGTACGACCAGTTGGTCGAACAAGGCAAACCCGCTGATCTTGAATCAACCTATCAAGATTTGATGGAACGCGACCGCCGCGACGCCGCCAGGCCTGTGGGCGCCCTGAAAAAAGCCGAGGGCGCAATCGAATTTGACTCAAGCCAACTCAATCAACAACAAGTGGTTGACCAGTTGTATGATCTTGTGATGTCTCATCCCAGCGTAACCGCCCATCTCTGTTAAACCCATCACAAAGAAATGTAGGATGTCATGGCTATCGTTGGTCTTGGAATGGATTTGGCCCAAATCTCTCGCATCGAACAAACGTTGGCGCGTCATGGCGAGCGCTTCACCAAGCGCTTGTTCCGTGATTGTGAGGTTGAGATCGCCAATTCACGCAAGAAGAGCGCCGAATATTTCGCGGGCTGTTTTGCCGTCAAAGAAGCCGCTCTCAAGGCGTTTGGCGACTTTCCGGGGCGGGGCGTCCCCTGGTCAGACATCTATATTACCCATGAACGAACCGGAAAACCTGTGCTTCACTTTGAGGGCCGCGCCAAGGCGCTGGCCGACGAAAAAGGCGCCCGGCGCTATCATGTGACCATTACCCATGACGGCGACATCGCGGCGGCGGTTGTCATATTAGAAGACGGATAATGATTGCCTGAGGAGACGCTATGTCAGGACAAAACCATTTTTCAGAAAACCTATTGCTGATCGGCATCGTCGTCGGCGTGGTCTTAGGCGTAGTCTGCGGCGGTGTGTTTGGCGAGAAGATGCTGGCGATTGCGTTTTTGGGTGACATGTTCATGAACGCACTTAAAGCCGTAATGATTCCTCTCATCATGGCGTCAATGATTGTCGGCGTCGCCAGCCTGGGCAACCTGGCCAAATTAGGCCGTCTGGGCGGCGTGACAGTTCTTTATTACATGTCGACAACGACTATCGCGGTCGTTCTCGGCGTCTTGATGATAAAAATTTTTAATCCTGGAGACGGCATAGAGTTTGGCGCGATGGAACTGCCTGAGGCGATTCGCGGCAAAGAGTTTAGTATTATCGACCTGATTATGGGGTTCGTCCCGTCCAATATATTTCAAAGCATGGCTGACGGCCAGATTCTCCCGTTGATTGTCAGCACCCTTCTCTTTGGCGGCGTGTTGACCACCTTGGGCGACAAGGGCAAGCCCGTACTCGCTTTCTTTGAAGGCGTCGACGCCGCCATGATGAAGATCGTGGTTATCATCATGTGGTTTGCGCCGATTGGCGTGTTTGCGCTAATCGCCGCCACCCTGGGCAAGTACGGCGGCGGCGAAGCGGTATGGACCGTCGTGAAAAGTTTGGGATGGTTTGTCGTCACCGTATTAACGGGATTGTTTGTTCATGCGTTCGTTGTGATTCCACTTCTGTTATATATATTCGCCCGGCGCAATCCGCTACACTATTTTATGAACATGCTGAGCGCGGTGATGACGGCGTTTTCGACCGCATCCAGCGCCGCAACCTTGCCGCTTACCATGCGTTGCGTCGAAGAAAACAACAAGGTGAATCCCAAAGTTTCAGGCTTTGTCTTGCCGCTGGGCGCGACAATCAATATGGACGGCACCGCATTTTATGAGGCCGCCGGCGTATTGTTTATTGCCAGCGCCTATGGATTTGACCTCGCCTTCGGTCAACAAATGGTTTTGATATTGACAGCGGTGTTGGCCTCAATCGGCGCCGCGGCGATTCCACACGCCGGGTTGATTACGATGGTGTTGGTGTTGACTGCGTTGGGGCTCCCGGTTGAGGGCATCGCGCTGATCTTTCCGGTCGACTGGTTCTTAGACCGCTTTCGCACCGGCGTAAATGTCTGGGGCGACTCAGTCGGCGCCGCAGTGGTTGAACACCAAACCGCTGGATACATCGAATTGATTGAAACCCAAGCATGACAACTTTTTACATCTAGACAGTCGTGTGTTCACTTCCGTTTCGTTTAGAATAGGCAATAATCTTGCGGTTGAATGGTTCGGCGGTATACAACGAGAACAAGTAGAGTGGAGTCAAATGGTTCAGAAAATTCGGATAGTCAATCTCAGCCTCATCGCGCTGTTTGTGATTACCTTGGCGATGGGGTGCTCTCAAAACACGCCTGAGGCGGTGTTTAACCGGGGGGTCAAACACTATCAAGAAGGCGACATGATCGCCGCTTCAATCTACTTGGATGATTTTATCACCAAGTTTCCTGAAGATGAGCGAGCTCTCGACGCGTATGGTTTGTTAGCCAACACCTATATGCAAATGCGCGACTTTGGCAGCGCCCGCGGCGTGTTTCAAGATATCGCCGCCAATTATGCTGAAGCCGATATCGTGTTTAATTGCAGCATGCAAATCGGCGCCACCTACGCCAGCGAGGGCAACCTTGAGATGGCGGCGCAGGCGTTTAAAAGCGTCATCGACGCGACCGATGACGTCCAATGGCGCGTGAACGCCAAATGGCGCCTGGGTGACGCGTACGGCGTCGCCAAAGAAACCGAAACCGCCGAACAGTACTTTAACGAGATCGTAGGAATCGCCGACGCCGAAGTCGACAACATTACTCAGGCGGTGACGCTGAAGGTCTCCGCCCATGAACGCGCAGGCATGATTTATGAAGCCAGCCAACAATTCGCCGAAGCCCGCGACGCCTTTCGCCGCAGCCTCAATGTGACCAAATCAGCGACGGGAATCCCCGGCGTGACTGAGATGCGCCAGTCGGCGGTCTTGAAATGGGCGCATACCTTCGCCCGCGCCAATGATTTTATTTCCGCCGCGACTATATATGACCACTTACATAACAACCCCTACATTCAAGACTCGCTGAAACCGCAATTGGTGGTTTGGAAGATCGAAAGCTTGCGATCAATATTGGCCAGTGAGGCCGAATATACTCCCGAACAAGTCGCCGTCTTGGTTCATGAACACCAACGGTTGGTTGATGACTTTGATACGACCGATTATGGAACCAGCGCGCGGGTTGAAATCGCCCGATTGATCAAAGATACCACCCCTGAAGTCGCCAACCAGTATCTTAACGAAGCGGTCGAACGCTTTGAAAAGATCATCGCTGAACCGCCCTCGGTTGAGCGGCCGATCTTGGCGATGTTCCAAATCTCAGACGCCTACATCAAGATGGAGCGTTGGGAAGACGCCAAAAAGACTCTCGACCGAATCAAACTGACATACTCAGACGTGCCCCAAGCCATGCAGGAAGTGGAGCGACTGTTACAATTCATAGAAAGTGAGAAAAACAAAGCCGCCCAACCCGCGCCGTCTGACTAAGGGGCGCTATTGGTTTAACCCATGAAACGTGTCCTGCTATTTAATCCGCCTTCGGGGCTATACCGGCGCGATAACCGCTGCCAGAACAAGGTCGAAGACCAGACGGTCAACGTCGTCTTTCCCCCGATGGAACTCCTCTATAACGCCGCGGTTTTAGAACAAGCCGGCCATGAAGTGCGCGTTCGCGACTACCCCGCCATGGACGCTGATTTTCAATTGCTCGAGAACGACGTTCGCGAGTTTCAACCCGATTACGCCATATTCACCGCGACCATAGCCACACTGGATAACGACCTTCACGCCGCGCGCTTGATTAAAGACCTTTCCCCGAACGCTGTCACCGCCGCCAAGGGCGAACCGCTGCATTATATGGACGAAGAAATCATCAAGCGAAATGATGAACTCGACGCGATCTTGCGCGGCGAGGTTGAGGCCTATATTGAGCGCTTTGTTGGCGGCGACGATTGGGCGGACTTGCCCGGGCTGACCTATTTACGCGACGGCGAGGTGGTGCGCACAGAGTCAAACAACGCGTTGATGGACTTAGACAACCTGCCTTTCCCGGCGCGCCATCTCACTGATGTCAGTTTGTATCGCAGCCCCGAATCGCGCAACACCTTAACCACTGTAGTTACCTCTCTCGGCTGCCCGTTTAAGTGCATCTTCTGCTCCGTGCCCGCCATGACCGGGACAACCGTTCGCTACCGCTCGCCCGAAAGCGTGGTGGCGGAACTCGAACATTGTATGGCCGAACATAGCATCAACGAATTTCTCTTTCACGCCGATACATTCACACTCAACAAAAACTGGGTGATTCACCTTTGCCAGTTGATTGTTCAAAAGAAACTTGACATTCGCTGGGGCTGCAACAGCCGCGTCGATACCATCGACGAAGAGCGCCTCATCTGGATGAAACGCGCAGGCTGTTGGGTGATCGGCTTTGGCGTCGAAACCGGCAACGATGAACACCTGAAATCCATCAAAAAAAGCGCGACCGGCGACCAGGCCCGTGAGGCGGTGCGCCTCTGTAGAAAATTGGATGTTCGCTCTCACGCATTTCTTACATTTGGCTACCCGTGGGACACCGAACAGACCATTCAAGAGTTGATTCAATTCGCGGCGGAACTCGACCCTGACTTTTTCGACTTTAATGTTGTGTTTCCCTTGCCCGGAACCGAGCTCGACCAACTGGTCGGCGAGAAGGGCCTCGTTATTCGCGAGCGCCTCTCAAACGGCGGCTACGCAGTCGGCGCCGTCTCGACCGAAACGCTGTCGCCCGACCAACTCGAGCGCTGGCGCCGTAAGGCGCTCTGGACGATGTACCTGCGTCCGCACTATATTATACGAACCCTTCGCAACGCCGGCTCGCCCGGCAAAGCGATGAATTACCTGAGCGCCGCCATGCAACGCGCCAAAAATCTCCTTCGTCTTACATGGCGTTCAGAACCCAAGCCAGTTGAAAAATCCAATGTTGAGCCGGCCTCAAAAGCGGCTTGACGAACTTGTGAGGATGTTATGTCGCTGTATTCCGTCAATCTAAAAGTGGCCGCCGAAGACGAACGCGCCGACCAGATGCGCAACGAAGTTTCGCCTACGCTCTGTGACGGCTATGAGCCGCTGCCAGACCCGTCTTCGCTGCCCATCAATGAACTGCGAATTTCTGCGTTTCCCGACGTGTTAAACCTGATGGAAAGCGTCGGCGATATCTCCGCAAACCGTATACTGCTTGACCTGCGTGGGTTCAGCGAGCGCGAGCTGCCGCGATTGTTGATCTACCTCTCGCCTGTGCTCTATCGCTGGACGGGAGAAGACCTGGTGGTGATTTTGCCCGACCAGGTTGACGCGAAGGATTACCTGCCAGCCTTCGCTGATTTGCTGCGTTCGCTAGAATTGCGTTCCCGCGGCATTCGCATCATCTCTTGCCCGACCTGCGCCCGCTGCCGCACCGACTTTCCCGAAATGGTTCGTTCTATCGAAGGCCGCCTCGAACAGATGGAAGCGCCGCTTGACGTTGCGGTGATGGGCTGCGAAGTCAACGGCCCCGGCGAAGCCAAGGCGGCGGATATTGGCATCGCCTTTGGCGACCAAAAGGGAATGCTTTTCAAAAAGGGCGAAAAGGTGCGCGTGGTCTCCATCGAAGAAGCCGCCGATGTCTTGCTCAAAGAAATTGATCTGCTGAAAGAAGAGATGGAAAACGAAAAAAACGCGACACCGTAGCGAAATTTAGAGGTAAGGCGGGCTCATTCGCCTTGGCGAATGGCCCACCATGCGATGTGATCAATAACCCTAAAGCGCCTTCATTCATATGAGGGCGTTTTTTATAGTGGTTGCCAGAATTATGGTTCTTCCGATATTTGAGTACTTCCCTTGCTGGATGACCTGGAATTGGGTC
>CAZKYC010000061.1:0-28259 GCA_964556895.1 uncultured bacterium
TGCCTGAGTTGGATTGTCTATTATTGATAGGACGAATATCGTTTTTTGACCAAATCCCAGGTCATCCAGCAAGGGAAGTACTCAAATATCGGAAGAACAACAATTATGTAAAGAAATAGATAAATTAATTATTCCAAGCGAACTAAATTTCACCTCTGAGCAAGCCGAGAGAATATGAAGTATAAATCGCCTGTCTCTGCTTGAACCTTTGCATGGGATGGATATGATATGTTTTTAGCCATTTTGGCTCGTTTGTCATATTTCATCGTTGAATACATAAACATAATTAATATAAATACTTAACACTTCTTACGGGAAGGACCATATTGACCATGAGCAACAACAAACGTTGTCGCGCTAGTGAAAAGCAGTACCTATATGCCCCCGGCCCAACCGATGTGCCGCCTTATGTTTTGCGCGCTTTGGGCAGCCCCATCACCCATCACCGCTCTCCTGCGTTCTCAGAGGTGATGGTCGAGGTCTGGGACGACCTGCAATATCTGTATAAAACCGAGCAAGAAGTCTACATGATTCTTTCATCCGCCACTGGCGCGATGGAAGCGTCAGTTTCAAACCTATTGTCGCCCGGCGATGAAGCGATTGTGATTCGCGGCGGTAAATTCGGCGAGCGCTGGGGCGAACTTTGTGAAGCCTATGGCGTCACGCCCCATTGCCTTGACGTCGAGTGGGGCGATGTGATTACTCCCGAACAACTCGAAGAAGCGCTTAAACAACATCCCAAAGCCAAGGCGGTTTATTCTACTCTCTCCGAAACCAGCTCGGGCTGTGTGTTTGACATCGAAGGCTACGCCAAGGTGGTCGGCAAAACCGACGCTGTCTTGGTGTGCGACGCTACCAGCGGAATCGGCGCCACGCCACTGCATATGGATGAATGGGGCGTCGATGTGTTGGTCTCCGCAGGCCATAAAGCGTTGATGTTGCCGCCCGGCCTGGCGTTTATCGCCGTTTCAGAGAAAGCCTGGAAACTGGTTGATTCATCAACATGCCCCAAATTTTACTTAGATCTGAAGGCCTATAAAAAGAACTTTTCCAAACAAACCACGCCTTACACGCCTGGCGTGAATTTGGTTGTCGGCCTGCGCGAAAGCCTCAAAGCGTTTCGCAACGAAGGATATGACGCGGTGATGAAGCGCCACGAGATTCTTGGCCATGCGGCGCGCACCGGCGTCGAGGCGCTGGGCTTGGAACTCTTCTCGAAACGTCCATTCAACGGCCTCACTGCGATAAACGTTCCCGATGGAATTGACGGCGGCGAGGTTGGCAAGAAGTTTCGCCTTGATTATGGTATGACCATCGCGGGCGGCCAGGCGCATCTAAAAGGGAAGATATTTCGAATTTCTCACATGGGCTATTCAGACAAGATGGACGTTCCGTTCGCTTTGTCGGTGACCGAGATGGTTCTGAAAGAATTGGGCCATCCCATCGAACTCGGCAAAGGCGTCGCCGCCGCCCAACAAGTGATTCTCGACCAATGGCCGGGCCTCGATTCGATCGAAGGCTAAAAGGGGAGCAACTGAGATGGTATTCAAAGTATTAGTCAGTGATCCACTCGCATCAGAAGGCGTCGACCTTCTTCAAAGCCATAGCGACGTTCAGGTTGATATAAATATCGGCCTGGCGCCCGAAGAACTCGCCAAGATCATCGGCGAATATGACGGCTTAGTGATTCGCAGCGGCACCAAAGTGACCGCTGACATTCTCGCCAAAGCCGACAAACTCAAAGTGGTTGGCCGCGCTGGCGTCGGCGTAGATAACGTCGACCTCGACGCCGCCACCCAACGCGGCGTGATCGTCATGAACACCCCCGGCGGCAACACCATTTCTACAGCAGAGCACTCCTTCGCCCTGTTGATGTCGTTGGCGCGCAACATCTCTCAAGCCAACCAGTCGCTGCGCGAAGGCCGTTGGGACCGAAAAAAATATACCGGGGCCGAACTGTTCGGCAAGACCCTTGGTATCATCGGCCTGGGCCGGGTAGGCCGCGAAGTGGGCCGCCGCGGATTGGCGTTTGGCATGAAAGTGAAAGGCTTTGATCCGTTCACCAGCGAAGACTCCATGAAGAAGATGGGCTTCGAACCAGCCACCACCGACCAGATTTTTGAAACGGCCGATTTCATTACCGTCCATACGCCCAAGACGCAGGACACCACCCACCTGATCGACGACCGCGCCTTCGCCATGATGAAAAAAGGCGTGCGCATCATCAACTGTGCGCGCGGCGGCATCGTCGATGAAGAAGCGCTGTTGCGCGCCCTAGAAAGCGGTAAATGCGCTGGCGCGGCGTTGGACGTCTATGAAAAAGAACCGCCTGATCCAGAAAACCCATTGGTGCAAAGCCCCGACTGTATCTGTACTCCCCACTTAGGCGCGTCAACCGAAGAAGCCCAGGTCAATGTCGCAATCGACATCGCCCGTAATGTTCTCGACGCGCTGACCGATGTTGAGGTGCGTAACGCGGTCAATATTCCATCGGTGTCGCCCGAGCTGTTGGCTGTGTTGAAACCCTACCTCGACCTGGCCGAAAAGTTGGGCATGTTCGCCATACAATATCTCGGCAAGCCGCTCGAAAAAATGGAAATCATCTACGCGGGCGGGCTGTCTGAACACGACTGCGGCCATCTATCGCTGGCAGTGTTGAAGGGCATGCTGTCAGCCATCATGGGCGAAACCGTCAACTTCGTGAACGCGCCCGTCTTGGCCGAACAACGCAACATCAGCTATACCGAAAGCAAGAAAGCCAAGTCTGAAAGTTACGCCAACTTGATCACAGTCAGGTTGAGTTCTGACTCAGAAACGATTTCCGTCTCAGGCACCAAGTACAGCACCGGCGACTCGCGCATTGTCAAAGTCGACGACTATCACATCGAAGCCAAGCCGTATGGCACGGTGTTGTTCTTCAAAAACATCGACAAGCCCGGAACCATCGGCGAACTGTGTATGGTGTTGGGCAAGAACAACATCAATATTGCCGACATGACCCTGGGGCGCCGCGACCCGAACGGTTACGCCGTAACAGTCTGTAACGTCGACGGCGAAGTACCCAACAAGGTGTTGGACGAGCTGCGCGCCACTCAACATGTGAAAGAACTCAAACTCATTCATCTTGGATGAGTCGAGAGGCGCAGGCTTGAACGAACTTTCGACCTTACAAATCGGCGCTGTCCCCTTTAGCAACGGGTTGCCGCTTTCTTATTACCTTCCAGATTTCATGCCGGGACCGTCTGTGCGACAGGCGGTCCCGTCTCAATTGGGGCCGATGTTGGCGCGGGGCGACCTTGATGTCGCCATGTTATCGACTATCGAGCTGCTGCGCCATCCTGAATACTCGTATATTCCCGGCATGGGCGTCTGCAGCGACGGCCCGGTGCGCAGCGTTCTATTATGGACGCGGCGGCATCCATCCGAGTTGACCACGGTCGCGCTTGACGGCAACTCGCTCAGTTCGACCATGATGACGCGTATTTTGTTTCGCGAATTTTGGAAGACAGCGCCGAAATTTGTTGACTATACCCCGCCGTTAGAGAATGGCCTCAAAGCCGCCGACGCCGCGCTCACCATCGGCGATAGCAGTTTTGTTGATGCGCCTGACGGCGCGTATGAATATGTGGATTTAGGCCAGGTCTGGAAAGAACTGACCGGGCTGCCGTTTGTCTACGCGGTTTGGGTCACGCGAGGCGGGGTCGATCCCGAAGCGATTGCGGGGCCGTTTCAACAAGCGATGGAAAAAGGGGTCGCAAACTTAAAGACTCTGGCCGAAAACTGCGCGAAAAACGGCGCCCAGAACGCGGAGTTTTTTCACGACTATCTCACCCAGTCGGTTTATTACCCGATTGAAAACAACGAACTCGCTGGTATGAAACGCTATTTTGACTTGGCGCAGGGAGTTTTATAGTGGTTGCCAGACACGATCTCAAGGATGATTTTTTTTATCGTTGTATTTGGCATGGGTACAACTCGGCTCGCTTCGGCGCCGCTCCGCTTTGTTGCACAGGCGCTCGCAGAGTTGCACACATACCTGAGTTGGATTGTCTATTATTGATAGGACGAATATCGTTTTTTGACCCCATTCCAGGTCATCCAGCAAGGGAAGTACTCAAATATCGGAAGAACCAAAATTATGCCGCCAACAACGATGAGCAAAAAAAACGGAAAGCACGGCTCGAAGTCTAATGCCGTAATCTATACGCCATGCCAACCGCTATTTCTGTTGGCGTAATGTTCAAGCGGCCACAATGGTTATTCGGTTTCGTTGACTGAGTCAACATTGGGGCGAGTCACTTCGATGTCGACATTGAGAGCGTCGCCCACTGTTTCGAGATCGTCTTGGATGCTATCGAGTTTGAGTTCGGGAGGCGCTAAAACGATCGCCGTCATCATAAACAATGGAGATCCGCTGAGCGGCGCTTGAGACGTCCCCGTATCCATGGTTTCGACGCTGACGTTCAATTCAGCCAGGCGCTGAGTAATGTTGTGGATGATGCCTTCGTGGTCGGCGCCAAACACTTCGACCTGAAATTTTGACCAATTTTGGAACTGGCCGGGGGCATCTTGTTGTGTAACGCAGGTGGTAACGGTATAGCCTTTGCCCGCCAGGGTTTGGATCGACTTTTCGAGTTCTGAAAATTGTTGTTCGGGCGCCGAAATCAACATCAACATGGCGAACTCGCCGCCCAGCCGCGCCATGCGGCTGTTTTCGACATTACCGCCGTAGGGAAGAATTTGTTTGGTGACTTCCTCAACGATGCCGATGCGGTCGTGTCCGGTCAGGGTGAGAACCAGGCTCTTTCTCATGCGTTTTCGCCTCTTGAAATGAGAGTCATTCAACAAGAGTCATTCTCACATGATGGCGCGTTGGGTCAACGGCTGCAGAAAGAATGAAGACCATATGCGCTAATTGGTCAATTGGTTTTGGATGAGGTGGTAGAGCGCAAGCAGTTCGCTCTCATCTTGAATGGATTGGTTTTCATTGAGATAGTCTGAGATTTGGCTGTTTGTGACGCCGAACTCTTTGAGCATTTCACGGCAATCATGCCATGTGGGCAGCCATATCATCACTTCTTTGAGTCTTTCGATGTTTTTTGTGCGGCGAAGAAAGTGTTTGATGTCGAGAATAAAATAGACCTTGTCATGAAACGGAGACGGCGCATCAATCACGCCCGCCTCATCCCAGACAAACTGTCCACATTGTGGTTTCCAATTCAGCCCGGTTTCTTTCAGCAGGCGGGCAACGTCTATGCAATCCTGTGAAAATCTCATGACGATGTCTGTGACCGGTCTGCCGTAACGAACGAGCGCAGTAGTAGCACTACGATTCGGGTTAAATGGAACCGAGCGTTTGGCGCTCCAATCATTCTGCTCAGAGCGCTGGCTGTTTGCCCTTTTTGAATCGAGCCGATCTCTTGATTCTTGACCAGGAAAAACAGGCTCAACGTTTCACGTTTGGCTGCGTGTTGCAACAGAAATTCCACACCAGTGAGAGACAAACTTTTCTTGTAGTGGCGATAGACGAAAAGCGCATCTCTCACGGTATGAAAATTGACGATCAACGACAGGCCGTTCGACGAAACTACGGCGACTGGCCTGTCGTCAATCACTAAATCAATATTCGCTTCAACAGAAGTTATCACGACTGCCTCTCTTAGTTTTGGCTGTGGTTTTGGGTGCGAACTTTTAACAAGCCGTTCACTTTCCATGTGGCGTGTTGTGGATTTTCGCCAACGCTGTGAGGCACCTCGATTTTAAAATCTACAAAATCATAGGCGATTTCTGCGTTGCGGCCTGTGAGGCGATCATAGAGACTGATCGCTAAATCGGGCCAGTTTGTGGGGATGGTTTGATTTTCCATGGGACTCTCCTTGAGTAGTTTGTATGAACGATATAACGTTCATAATAATGATATCAAGCAATGTCGTGAATTCCCAATTTTTTTTGCTTTTCTTGATTCACCGAACGACAGAAGGGAGTAACAGGTTGTTGGTTATCAACTTGCGTGAACCGCCGCCAATATAATCAACAAGACAATACTTCTGAGGCTCCAAGCGAGAGTGCGTATCCAATTGGTCATCACCAGGCGCTGATGGCAGGTGGGGTCAAACTCTTTGGTCAGTTTGTCGTGTTGTGGAACCTGTAACAAAAACGTAGACAACCAGACAATGAGAAGCAATCCCGCAGAACCCCAGACAAGAGATGAGATATCTTCACTCGCTCTCACGAGTAGAAAAATCGTGGACGCCAGTTCGACAATCATTGGCGGCATGACCACAAACGAGATGCGTTTCATGTGGCGTTGTTGAAATGTGGGGTAGGTTTCTTTGTCGGCCATGTCCATCAGGGGGTAATGAACCAACTGAATAACCCATATCACTCCACTCATAAACAGGGCGCAAGCGGTATTGATGAGTAAGACGCTGTATAACAGGTTGTCCATTTTTTTTCTACTCGTTGGTTTCAAGCAAGAACGTAGCTGCATGCAGCCCGCTCAGCCAGGCGCCTTCGACCCGGGCTTCACAAAATGCGTCTCCCGCCAGGAGAAGGTTTGGGGATTGGTGAATAACGGCGAAGCGATCGTTCAATACCTGTTGCGGTTGGCTGAATTTCCACCGTTTGACTTGGATTTCTGTTGGAGGCCCCGGCAGCCAATGTTGAATGGCGCCCATCAACTGGCTCATTATAGATTGATCGTCATTTGTGTAATTCGCCCGGCTGAATTGAGGCGATGTATGGACGGTCATCGAATGAACGGGTGACGTTTTCTTTTGAACATTGTCCGCCACGAAAGCGATTGGATCGCCCTTCACTTGAATGGCGCCCGGCGGTGGGATGTTTGTTTTTGAATCAAACGTCATTAACAGCGCGATGCAGGGGTCATACTCAATGGCTCGTAGTGGTTTCATCACCGTTTCATCAATGCGCAGTTGGCTGTTGTCGACCAGCTCCACTGACTGAGGCAAGGGCGAGGTGATGAGCAGGTTCGATGATTGATAGACCATGCCTTGGTCGGTATACACCCGCCAATAGGTTTCAACTTGTTCTATCTGGATTGCCCGTTGAGAAAAGTGAATATCGAGCCCGTTCGCAAGGTGTTTTGGCAGCGCGGTCATTCCACCCGGGCAGAAGTAGCGTGGATGGCGGTCTTCGGTTTCGAACCCGTGACACCATACATCCACAATGGATTCTTTCATCATTGAATGAACAAATTGTTGAAACCCCTCGCTTCTCGCCGTAAAAAACTGGGCGCCGTGGTCGAGAACAGCGTCATTGATTCGCCGGGTCGCCATTCGGCCTCCCACGCCGCGGCTTTTTTCGAGCAACGCCGCGGTTTGGCCTTTCTTTTGTAAGACGGTCGCAGCGTTTAGGCCGCATATCCCGGCGCCGATGATAAGAACATCACTGGGTGGATGTTGATTTTGATTTGTGTTCATGAGTATTCTCTGCCCCGTTTGGGTGTAATGGTTTTTGGTTTGTATATAGTGAGCATCCCCCTGAAGCCAGCGGCCAAATAAATAACACTAGGCTCAAGATGAGTATTGAGAACGAAAGCGGCGTCATATCAAACCGCGCCAGGCCTGAAAATGTCTGGATGACGGAAAACAGAGTGAATAATACAACGCTGATGATCGAGACAATGAGTAACCGGGTTCGTTCTCGAAGCGGAGTTCCAACGATATAGAGCCAAAATGCCAACAACGGCAGCCATTGGATGGCGTGGATGGGGACGCCATGCACAAACTTTAAGACGCCAGCCTCGCCATAGATTGAATGAGGTTTTCCTAGGGCTTGTTGACCGTGTCCATAATAGACCATCCAGAGTCCAAACAGACACGAAAGCGTCAGAAACAAACATCCGGCCTGAATCGACAATGCGATATCGCTGTTGACCCAACCTCTAAGTTGAAAGGCTGAGCGATATGTAAGATAGAAAATTCCTATCGCGAGAATGAGCGTAAAAAAAGTAATTGTATAATCGACGGTTTGATCAATGGTTGTCGAAGTATTGAAATGAGATGGGACGCCGCGCCAGGTTTGAATGGTAATCAAGCCGACTTCGATAAGCGCACTGACGGCCAGCGCGAAACCAACCTTGGCGTCGCTGGGCTTTGGTTGTAACCGGGTAAAAATCCAGGCCAGCGAAAGCAGCGTTACTCCAGTGGAGAGGCCGAACAAAATTGGTTTGCGCCATGAGACATCGCCTGTCCACTGGCCCTGGTCGATGGCAAAAACCAAGCTATGAACCAGCCCGCTGAATAGAAGCAGGAGACCAACAATGAAGAGCCAACGCTGGTTTTCAACCTCAATACGCCTGGCTTCTCCGGCTGCGGCCTCTCGAATGATACCAATGGAAAGATGAACTGTGTCGCCGAACATACCTAGTAGTATACCCGCTCGTTGTGTTCGGTAAAAAAAAGCCGTTCTGTGACTAGGTTTTTATAGTGGTTGCCAGAATTATGTGCGGATTGAGTTTGCGTACCTGTATCTACCGCTGTCCGCCGCGGCGGATACGGGCGCGCTTTACGCACATATTTTTGACAAACGCTCTAGAAGCCATCTCAACAATAGAGATTGCTTATCTATAAAGTCTCGACTGATCAATAATGGATAGTTTCATATAGGCATGGGTGCAACTCTGGGCGCCGCTCACAGATAACAAGGTTTTCTTACTAACAGTCTCACCGCGTCGCCGGCCTGAAATTTGTCGACCCACTGGCGGAACAAATTGGGCAACCGCTGTCCCTGCCATTGCTCATAATGAAGCAGCGGGGTTGCTTCATCGACTTGGCAAGTCGATGTGACAATCTCAAAACCACATTGCGTTGCGAGGGCCGTAAGCGTACGCAGGTTAAAAAACTGGATATGCTCAGCCGATTCTAACCAGCGTTCGCCGACCAACCGGTGAGGCAGGCTATCGGCGCATGGGGTTTTGAGATAGGCGACGCCGCCAGGTTTGAGCAATTCACACGCGCGCTTCATCAGCGCCTTGGGTTCGCGCACATGCTCAATCACATCAACGAAGGTAATGAGGTCAAACGACGCTCGCGGCGCGTCTAAGCCATCGAATGTTGCGAGAGACACATTCAGCCCGTGTTCTTCAGCGACATGGATCGCCTGTGGGTCAACATCAATGCCTTGCGCGTTCCATCCCAATCGTTGAAATGTCGCCACGGTCCGCCCAGAGGCGCAACCAACATCCAAACAGCGCTTGTCGGCGCCAAGCGATAATTCATACTGGTCCCAGTCAAACTGGCCGTCCCACACGACGGCTTCTCGATAGGCGTTTAAGGTTTTGAGTTGGTCGTCAGGCGCTTTCAGCGCTTCCATGAGTTGGCGGCGGTATCCACGATTGACCGAATCGTCGCCGCGGTTGCTGCGTGTATAAATCGCTTTGATTTGCGCCTCGGTCGGCATGGGCGTCACGCTGATCATTCCACACGCGCCGCACCGCGCCCGCTGCCATCCCGTCGAGCGGTCTTTCCACAGGGGTTCAGCGCCGCCAGTGTCGCCGCAGAGCGAACAACAAAACTCTTCGATCTCTTCAAACGCGTTCGCCGCCTCATTGCGGCCGTCTAGTTCTTCAATGATTGTTTGTCCGTTGATTTCATTCAGGCCGCATCCGTTCTCAAGTAGCATGCTCGCTTGGTAGAAAAACCAAAGCGCAAATTGAAACCCGTCTTCTGATTCGCAATCTTCTTCCGCCTGCTCGAAGTATTTCAACGCCGTTGAGTAGTCGCCTTGTTCGAGTTTGATCAGCCCCAAACAAAACTGGGCGAAACTGGCGTCGTCAGTCTGGAACAATTGGCGATATAGGGCCTCGGCCTTGTCATAGCGATGTAAGTTGGCATGACACGCCGCCAATAAGCGAAGCCGTTCGGCGTCTTCAAACGCGTCTGGGTTGTCTTCAATTTCATTGACGGCGTTTTGGCCCGGCTCCATATCAAACAGAGTCAGCGCGCGCATGCGTTTCGCCTCGTTTCGATCAGGCTGTAGCGCCAGCGCGATTGACAGCCAGGCGAATTCCCATTGAAACTGCGGGTCAAACGGGTCGCGGCTGATCCGTTGAAGGTGGGCTAGACGAAACGGCCATTCAAACTGGCCGGGGTGTAACATCCGCGCCGCCTCAAGCCAGATTCGCGCCCGGCGCCAGCGCCAGCGTTGAAGGGCGTGAAGCGAAAAATTGCGGGGCAGTTTCATTCTCAAATAGCGCGGCAGAAACCATAACAACCGCTTGACTCGCAACACCCAGCGCATGTCTGACGCGGCTTTTTTATCTCCGGTTCGATTGGCGATTTGCAGCGCGAAAGAATAATCGCCCGACAACCGGGCGCAGTCCAACGCCAATTCAAGCCGTTCTGGCGAGGCGTCTTCATCAAAAGGCAGCGCCGGAACTGAGTTGGCGGCTGTTTGATAGGCGCCCGCTTCGATTCGGCTTTCAAACAACGCCCACAAATATTCGGCGGGCGTGTTGGGCGCGTTTTCCAGCGGCTCTAAGGTTTCGACCGCCTGAGACGGCTGTTTTAAAAAGCGGTGTAAATTGGCGAGATGATAGCGTGGAACCGGGCCATCGGGCGCATTCTTGACCGCCTGTTCGAGTAACGACTGCGCGCCCTCCCAATCGTGCGCTTGAAAGCGTTGTTGCGCTTCATCAAACCAGGCTTCTGTCATGAGCGTCCTTCTTGTCGCCGCGTTGCGCTTGAAAGCGTCTCACAATCTTATAATCTTTTTTGAGGAGAACAACATGAATAAAAAACCAATTGTCGCTTTTGGCGAAGTGTTGTGGGACCTTCTGCCCGCTGGCGCCCAACTGGGCGGGGCCCCGTTTAATTTTTGTTACCGCGCCCACTCGCTGGGCATGAATGGGACCATGATCAGCCGCCTGGGCCGCGATGAACTCGGAACCCGCGCCCACCAACGCATTATTGAACTCGGCGTGTCGGACGGGTGCATCCAATGGGATGATAAACACCCCACCGGGGCCGTCGACATTCAATTCGACGAAGCCAACCAGCCCGATTATGAGATCATCGCCAACGTCGCCTATGATTTCATCGAAGCGGTGGAGGCGGCCCTTCACGCCGCGAAGGACGCCGACTGTATCTGTTTTGGCTCGCTTGCCCAACGAAACCCGGTTTCTCGTCATACATTGCAACAACTACTCGCTCACGCAAGCAACGCCATAAAGTTGTTTGACGTCAATCTTAGAACAGATTGTTATTCAACCGAGGTGATTTCAAATTCACTCGATCAATCTCAAATAGTAAAACTAAATGACGACGAAGCGTTAATGATTCGCGACCTGTTTGGCTTTGACGCTGACACCCTGCCTGAAGTCGCAGATGCGATGATGAAGCGATGGCCCCTACAACTCTGTCTCATCACCATGGGCGACAAAGGGGTTTTGGCGAAAAGCCAAACCGAACCTCTCTACGAACCGGGGTTTGAGATTGACGTTGTCGACCCATGCGGTTCGGGCGACGCGTTTACGGCGGCGTTTATGGCCAAATGGCTCAACCAGGCGCCGTTGAACGAATGTTGTTTATGGGGCAACGCGCTTGGCGCGATGGTCGCTTCGACCTCTGGCGCGACCGTCCCCATTTTGGTTTCAGACATCGAATCATTCCTCAAAAACCCGCCAAAGCGAATTGGGGATGAGTCGCAGATACGCGAAAACGCCTGCTAAACCCTGGCCGTTCTGATACAATGAGTGGAGAGTTTCGTCAGGGAGGGAGACGTCCAGTATGGATGCTCATTGGGCGGCGTCAGACGCGATATTCAGCCTCATCAGCCAATTGTCGATGTTTTTGTTGGTCGCTGGATTTTTTCTACTCTACGACCGCCTCAATCGCGACAGCAAAGGCGGCAAGCGCTTGGTCTGTTTTGTTAGTTATCATTCTCTTTCGGCGCCTGCCGTTCTGTTTATTGCACTGGTGGCGGCGGCCGTCATTGCTCTGACCGAAAGCGTGACATCGTCTTTGCTGATCGCCGCGTTGTTGGGGTTTGTTCTCATCGCGGCCTTTCCGGTTGAGGTGCGCGAGAACGGCATCTACGCTCTCCACCGAAAATGGCTGCTGATTAAATGCGACCTGGTCCCCTGGCGGCGCATGAGGCAATACACCCGTGACAACCACCGCGTGGTTCTTACTCTCTATACAGGCAAAAAGATCACCTTCACCATCCCGCCCAAAATCGGCCCCAAGTTCGACCAGGTGATGAAGCGAAAAATGAACAACCAACCTGACGAAGAGATCAGCCCTGAATTGTGATTGGCGTATAACACACCGTTCATTGGAGAAATTATGGATCGAATTCAGTAGTCATCATATTTTATTGGCCTCTTCGCTATTTGGTGTGGGTTGAGGGTAAAAACCTCTGGCAAGTCGAACTCCAAGGTAAATCTGAGATGGGCGGCGGGTAGTCAATCGCGACAAACATGGGCGTCATAAAGTTGCGGCGAATGACAGTGGGGCTTCAAAAACGCTTTCATAGCCCTTGTTTGCATGAGAGTTTGTCACGGCGGACGGCTTATACAACCTTACCGCTTCACCTCAACCCCTTCGTGTTTCAACAATTGTTGCTTGATGTGGAGGCCGCCGGTGAAGCCGTGCAGTTTTCCTGATGAGCTGATCACCCGGTGACAGGGTACGACTATCGGTGTGTTGTTGTTCGCCATCGCCTGACCCACCGCGCGCGCCGCGAAGGGGCGCCCCGCCAGCCCGGCCAACTCGCCATACGACAACACCTCGCCAAACGGCACGTCTTGTAGCGCCGTCCATACTTGTTGATGAAATTCAGGCCCGTGAAGCTCGATCGACACGGTAAACCGCTTGCCCTTCCCTGCGAAATAGTTTGTCAGTTCGCGCTCGGTCTTCTTCGCCGCCGAGGTGAGTTTGTCGCTGATGGTGTATCCCCACTGCTCTAGCCGCGCTTTGGTTTTGGATTTGCTCTCTTTGCCAATGTTTATGCTAAGCAGTTTGTCTTTACTGGCGGCGATGGTGATCGGCCCAAGCGGACTATTCATTTGTGTAATACAAGCGGCGGGTTGGGCGTTCGCTGCCATTGTCTTCTCCCTTTCTCATGGGTGATAATGAACACAGGGGGATGGTGATGGAGAATTCGAAAGGAATCAAGTTTGTCTGCGATATGTGCGGCTGTTTGATCGAAGTCGGCCGGCCGCGCTTCATCATGAAAGGCGAGTTGTTTTGCGCGTATGACGGCGGCGTGTTTGACGAATCAAGCGGCGGGAAAAAGAAAGACGTTCAAGACGAGATGGAACGCCTCATCGAACTCGCCGAACAGCGCTCTGAAAAAGAGTTAAACGACGAAGTCCATTTCGCCTTCGAGTTAGATTTGTGTTCGCCATGCCGCAACAAGGTGTATGGAGTACTCGAACGCGGCGACGACGGCGAGGGAGATGAAGGCCTGCGTGAAGGATAGCCTGCCTCAAAGGCATTAACTGCGATATTGTTCAATTGACTGCTGAAGGCTGGTGGTGCGTTTGTTAAACTCGCTGGCGCCGGTCTGCTCGGTGGTGTGCATGCCCGGTTCTTCATCATCGGGTTTTTCGCCCATCTCAATGTCATTGACGTTGCCGTGGTCAGGGGTGTCATACTTGAGCGGCATCTCTTCTTGAGAAAGCGGGTGGAGTTCGCCTTTGACGCATTTCAACGCCGCGCTCAAAATCTCGACCGCGTGGACGCGTCCATCAAAACTTTGCAACTGCCTTGATTCGAACATCTCCAGGCAGGCTTCAGCCACCGGAGGCGGAACCTCGATTCGCTTGAGAGAATCGACCGCCAGATAACCGCGTCCCAGACACCAGGTAATCATCTCTTTTTTCATTTGAATCGGCTCAACCCAATCCACCTCATTGATGAGGGTGCTGATTGAGATGCTCTTCCCTTGGTGGTGAATGTGGAGGTAGATTCTCACCAAGGTTGAATAGAAGTCGACTTCACAGAACGGGCGGCCGGTTTTGGCGGTGTGGTACGTCGGGAAGGCGTCAATGTCTGGCTCATATTTAGACGTCAGGCCATGCCCACACATAACGCAGCGAATATGTCTGCGCTGAGTTTTTAAGAACTCTACAAATTTGCCAGATTTTGGTTTCACCGGCATCATCTCTCGTCTTCTTTCCCACCTGAATTACGGCTAATACAATCCTCATTCTATTTAAACAATACCACACTTTAGCGATTTATGCAACAAAAATTGACTATAATTCCATCAAACACAAATTTTTGCAACTTTTTGTTGCAATTGCCGTAATCAAACAAGCAATGAAACCGAATAAGAGTGTGGTTTACTTCTTTTTCTGCGTCCGTTTTGTGGTTTTGGCTTTCTTGGCCTTCATAGTCGAACTGACCGTTTCGATTGCTTTGTTGTCAGGTAAGACGCGAATCTCGATCAAATAGCTTCGTTCTTCGCCCGGTTTGAGAAATTCGAGAGTTCCCTCTTTACGCTCAAAATCACGCCCCTGAACGCGGCAGTTGCATGGCTCCAACCCACAGACGAACATGCCCGCGCGTTGGTTTTTCCACTGGGCGAAACGAAACAGCTCTTTCTTGCGGTAGCGAACCTGAACGCCCAACCCTTGGCCTTGGTTAAAGGCGGGGTTGACCAGCGCGGCGCGAGCGAAGCCTTTCGAGTCGGCTTTGACGTCATGATAAAACACCTGCTCGGCGATATTGGCTACAGGTGTCGTAAACCGGTGGTGGTCATCCAACCCAGACGCTGAGAACGAGTCGCGCGCCCAGACGTTGGAATTCATAACAAGCTCAGATGTCTCGCTGAGAACCGGGAAGCCTAGGTTTATGTGATAGAGCATCATGTGTGGAGATTTTTCAAAGTTTTCATTTCTGATGGTGTCTTCGATTCGGATGGTGTATGAACCAACTTCGGTCGAGATTGTCCGGGCCATCACCAGGTTGGGGCCAAACAGGTGGCTCTCGCGAACCTCGCCTGAGACAAACAACCGTTTGGTGTTGCCTACCCATTCTTCGCCAAACTTCAATTGGCGCGCAGGGATATGTGATATCCGGCCATGAAGGCCCAACTGTTGGCCGTCATCTTCGCAGGGCGCGCCCGCCCAACTTAGGCCGCAAGTCGTTAGCAGCCCGGCGAAGAATGTTTTGATGAAGCCGATGCCGTCGGGGTCGTAGTAAGCGGGGTGGGCTTCGCCGGTCTGGGTGTGGTAACACAATGACGCGCCGCAGAACGAGGCCCCGGCGATGTCGAGAGCGCGGTGAGGCAACACGTTAAACATCAGGCCATTTCCCGCGTCAAATTGCAAGACTTCGGTTCCGTCTTCGGCGCCTTCGGCGAAGCGAAGTTTTCTGACCGAGCCGGTTTGCCACGGCGCTCCGGCGTATTTGAGCAGTTGTTTGCGCGTCCAGTTTTGTCCGTATAGATTCGGCATGGTTTGTTCCTCCCGCTTTGGATGTGGTATTGTTGCAAAGAACCCTATTCTTGAGAAGCGTTAAAGCGGATAAACGGTCTAGTGAAACTGGTTTGTGGGCTTATAATAGAGGTTCTTGACTCTCCACAAGAAAGGGCAGAATAATGAGAAGAGCCGTATGCGTTAATTTAGTGATTGTCTTCTGCGCAACATTCGGTTTCGCCGCAAATGCTGAAACAGACTTCACCTGCGCGCATGGCTTATTTCCACCCAAGTTAGTTGACGGCGAATATCCGCGCCATTACCGCCAAGACCGTACGGTCGATTTTGAGCACATGCGCCTCGACATCAAGATTCTGATGGATGAGAAGGCCGTTCAGGGCAACGCCAGTTTTCGGTTTCGCCCCATCCATGACAATGTGACGACAATGCGCTTCGACGCGGTCGATATGGAGATCAATAGCGTTACGTTTGACGGGCTTGAATCTGATTGGCAGTATCTCGACGACCAGATTTTTATTGAATTCCCAGGGCCTTTGCCAACAAACCGCACTCATTCAGTTTCAATCGGCTACAAAGCCTGGCCCGAAGAAGGCATGTATTTCTCGGCGCCTGATTCGATTCCGCCGAAGAACCCAGACCAACTGTACACGCTCAACGAGCCCTTCGGCGCAGCGATGTGGTTCCCTAATTTTGATTACCCCAATGACCGCATCCAAACCGAGATGGTAGTGACCGTACCCAAAAAGTTTGTCACGTTATCGAATGGGTTGTTGATCAACTCAAGCGAACGCGGCGGCTGGCGCACCGACCATTGGAAACAAGAAGTTGACCATGTGACCTATCTGGTGTCGCTGGTCGTCGGCGACTTTGACATCGTGCGCGATGAAGATTGGCGCGGCGTCCCGATTGAATATTACGTCGAAGCGGGCCGCGCCGATGACGCCATCCCCAGCCTGGGCAAGACCCCCGCCATGATTGAGTTTTATAGCGAGTGGCTGGGCGTGCCCTACCCGTATGAGAAATACGCCCAGTCGATGGTGCGATACTTCAACGCAGGCGGCATGGAACACACCACCGCCACAACCATGTTTGAATGGCTGACCATTGATGAAGAAGCCCGTCTAGACGTCGAATATGACGACTTGATTACGCACGAGCTGATTCACCAATGGTTTGGCGACTGGGTCACATGCGAAAAGTGGGACCACCTGTGGTTAAACGAGTCGTTCGCCACTTATCTTGAATGTCTCTGGCGCCGCCACGAGTCGGGGCACGATTATTACCTGGTCAAATTGTGGGACGACATGAACGGCTACATCGGCGCGTCGCGCCGCTATCAACGCGCGATTGTGACCAATCAATACCCCAACCCGCGCGAAATGTTTGACGCCCATTCATACCCCAAGGGCGGGTTTGTGTTGTCGATGCTCCACCGCCAGATTGGCGAAGACCTGTTTCGCCAGACGCTTAAACACTACCTAGAAACCGGGCCGGGCCTGGTTGACACCGACGACCTGATGGAGGCAGTCGAAACCGTCGCCGGGCGCCCGATGGACCGCTTCTTTGAGCAATGGGTTTACAGCCCGGGGCACCCCAAGGTCAAAGTGGCGCATGAATGGCTGCCTGACCGCAAGCAGGTCAAGATTCGCGTCCAACAAACCCAAGAAATGGAAGAAGGCCGCTTGGCGTATGCCTTTCCGCTTGATATTGAAATCGTCACAGACGATGGCCCGTTTGTCAAAACACTTGAGATCACCAAAAAAGATGAAAGCGCGTTGATTGATTGCGACTCGGCGCCCCAGTCGGTGGTGGTTGACCCGCAGCTGGTCGTCTTGATGGAACTCGACCACAAAAAATCAACTGAGATGCTGTTGCGCGACCTCAAAGACGGCTCGACCGCGATTGTGAAAATGCGGGCGGCGGATGCGCTCAAAGACCATAAGACCGACCGCGTGGTTGAAGCGCTGGCCGAAGCGGCGGCGGATGAAAGCAACTTCCGTCGCATTCGCCAAGACGCTGCGAGCGCCTTGGGTTCGATCAAGACCGGCCTCGCTCGCGAAAAACTGTTGAAATTGGTTGAAATTGACGAACCGCATGTGCGCCGTACTGTTGTGAACGCGTTGGGCGGGTTCTACAAAAATGATGATCTCGCTGACGCGTTGATTAAGGTATTTAAAACCGATCCCAGCCTGAGGGTGACGGCGGCGGCGGCGAATTCACTATCGCGAATTAAGGCCGAGAAGGCCATCCCGGTGTTGCGCTCGCAGCTCAAACGCGAGTCGTATCGCGAGTATGTCCGCAACGCGGTGATTAACGCGCTGGTCGACTTCAAAGACAAGAAGTTGTATTCCACCCTGCGTCAGTACGCTGACGACCCTTACCATCGCGACCTGCGCGTCCGAGCCATGTCGCGGTTAGGAACATGGGCGAACGAACTCAAATCGCATGAAGCCGATGTATTAGATTTTCTGGTAACCCAGTTACAATCAACTTCCCCGCGAATCCAACAAGCCGCGATCACCGGGCTGCAAAACCTTCGTGACGAAGGCGCGATTTCGTACCTGCAGGAATTCGCCGACGCAGGCCCCAAAAAAGGCGGGCGCAACGAGAACTTGCGCGAACAGGCGCGCAACGCGATCAAAGAGATTCGTAAAGACCAGGCGAGCGACCTGTCGGCCAATAACGCCGAGCGCATCGACAAGGTCAACGATGAACAAAAATCGCTAGAAGACCGAATCAAAGAACTCGAAGAAACCGTCAAACACCTTTCGGCTGACAACCACGATGACGATCACGAACACAAAGATGACGATCACGATTAAGATGTATTGTTAGGAGCCATGCAATGAAGATTCATGAATATCAAGCCAAAGAAATTCTGCGCAAGTTCAACGTGCCCGTTCCGCGCGGCTTTGTGGCAGACAATCCCTCTCAGGTTGTAGGCTTCGCTAAAGAACTCGGCAGTGATGTTGTCGTCATCAAAGCCCAGATTCACGCCGGAGGCCGCGGCAAAGGCGGCGGCGTCAAACTCGCCAAGTCGCCTGAAGAAGCCAAGAAAATTGCGGGCGAGATTCTCGGCATGAACCTAGTCACCCACCAGACCGGACCCGAAGGCAAAGAAGTCTTAAAGGTGTTGGTCGAAGAAGGCTTGCCGATTAAGCAAGAACTCTACATCGGCGTCGTCATCGACCGCGACACGGAGTCAGTGGTGGTGATGGCGTCAAACGAAGGCGGCGTCGAGATCGAAGAAGTGGCAGAGCGCTCGCCTGAGAAGATTCTCAAGGCGTTCATCAACCCCGCCGTCGGCATGACCGGCTACCAGGCGCGGGCGCTGGCGTTTGGCATCGGTCTGGAAGGCAAAGAGGCGCTGTCATGCGCGTCGTTCCTCACCAAACTCTACAAAGCGTTTGAAGCCACCGACGCCTCATTGGCCGAGATCAACCCGCTGATCGTGACCGAAGACGGACGCATCATCGCGCTCGACGCCAAAGTCAACTTTGACGACAACGCGCTCTATCGCCACCCTGATTTTATTGAGCTGCGCGATGTGAGCGAAGAAGACCCGCTCGAAGTCGAAGCCTCAAAACACGATCTCAACTACATCAAACTCGACGGCGAAGTGGGTTGTATGGTCAACGGCGCCGGCTTGGCTATGGCGACGATGGACCTGGTCAAACTGGCGGGTTCGATGCCCGCCAACTTTCTCGACGTGGGCGGCACCGCCAGCGTCGAGCGGGTGGCGGCGGCGTTTCGCATCTTAATGTCAGACCAAAACGTCAAAGCGGTGTTGATCAATATCTTCGGCGGAATCGTACGTTGCGACCGCGTCGCGGGCGGCGTGATCGAAGCGATGAAACAGGTGAAGGTTGACGCGCCTGTTGTGATTCGCCTGCGCGGCACCAACTCTGAAGAAGCGCGAAAGATGCTCGAAGAATCAGACTTCAACTTCCTGGTCGCTGACGGCCTGGCCGAAGTGGCTGAGAAGGTGGTTCAAGCGCTGAAGGGGTAGTTTTCATTCAAACCACATCAGCGCCGGGGCGCTTTCACCCCGGCGTTTTTGCATGCGGATAAATAGTTAATTGTGGCTCATCCGGAATTTGGATACTTTTTCTCAAATTGAATTACAATTTCCAGACACGATCTCAAGGATGATTTTTTTATCGTTGTATTTGGCATGGGTACAACTCTGCTCGCTTCAGTGCGGCTCCGCCTTTTTGCACAGGCGCTCCGCTTTCTGCACAGCCGATCACAGCGTGGCATCGAGTATAAAAGAAGGCTTCTACTCTTCTTTGCGATACCCCTCAATTTCCATGAAGGGGCAGCCGGGTTCGTCAATGCAGAGTTCGCATTCATTGCGGTGGGGGCAACTGAGGCGGTATTGATGGATGTTGTCGCGCAGGGTTGAAATCTCGTTTTGATTATCAAGAAAGTAATGGACAAGACAATACAACTTGCGACTGGTTTCAGAACTAAGCAGATGTTCGATCTGGCATGAGTCAACCAACGCGGTGTCTTCAGATACGCCAAGTATTTTTTCGAAGAAGGTTTCTAGGAGCAGGTGGTTGGCGTAAATTTGGGCCGCCAGGCTTTTGCCCTCATTGGTGAGTTTGAAGAAATGGTTTTTGTCTTCGGTGAGATAGCCTTTGTCGCGCAACGAAGCCAGCGCCACCGAGACGCTGCTGCGCGAGATGTTGAGCCGCGTGGCGATGTCGGTCACCCGCGCATAACCCATCTCATTTAACTGGTCGCGCACCGCCATCAGATAATGGCCCATGCTGTGAGTGACTTCAGGCGCTGCAGGGATGCCGGGCGAGGTCATGACGGTCTCCTTACAGGGTGTAATAGGGGCGTTCGCCGCTCGAAGCCGCTTGGTCTATGATATCATCAATTTTCGCTTGGTCGCCGGGGTTTAATACCACACACTCTGGCGGGGCCTGGACCGAAATAAATGTTGCGTCCATTTCGCCGCCCAGGCTGGATGCAAGTTCAGCGAAATAAGGCGCAACCGTGCACCCCGGGGCCGGCTCCGGCTCTACCACCGCAATATATTTTTTCGTTTTCAACATCTCAGCCAATCCATCTGGATGAAATGGCCGTGTGCAGAACAGCCTGAGATAGTCATCCGGCGCGCCAAGCGCCGGCAGACAGGTCACAACCACGGAATCGCTTGTTGAAACCGCGCCAACAACCGGAAACCCATCATCGGGAATTGTGTAACCCAATTCAGCATACGTCTCGCGAATGGACGACTCGGCTTTGTTGGTCATGTTGCGCAAGGTCGGTTTTTCTTTGGTTTTGTTTTCGACCGCGGCCAGGGCGGCGGCGAATGGGTCTTCATCTGATTTGTCTTTGGTTTGCAATCCAGTCAGTGGGTTGCCCATGTCAAAATCTTCCCGCGGGGTAAATTCGCCTGCGTCATCATGGTCGACCGCGCTGTGAATCACCAACACGGGCGGGTGTTGTTTTTGGTGGTGAATAAGATGGTATGACATTGCCAAATGGTCATACAGTTCTTGCAGTGTATGAGTTTGAAAGGCCAGCCAGCCGCATTGGAAGTAGGGATGGAAACCGCCCGCATCGCGCATCGACTCAGGCGGCGAGACATTCACCGCCAAAACGACCAGCGGCGTCAAGCCGTGAGCGTACTTGAGCAACATGTCATAGCTGTGTACTAACTCATGGACGGCGCAAAATAGCAACACATGTTTTTGGTCTTTTGATTTGTCGGCGGCGAACGACAGTCCGTTGCGGATGGTGTCGGCGTGCTTGAATTGCGTGGCGCCGCCCGAACTCACCGCCATATCAAAGTAGAGTTTCTTCAACGCTGGAGTAAACAGAATCCGGTCGAGGTTGGCTTGTTTGGCGATGGTTTGCAAGACAGTTTCCATGACGTCGCGTTTCCTTCAACAGATTACAAAATGACATTGCGCCAGCGTTTGAGCGCTTCGGCGACTTCGCGCTGGGCTTCTTCGACAATGTGGCGCGGCTGAGGCCCCATCGCGTCCATATCGTCTTCGAGCATGGCGGCGGCGCGCGGCGACAGGTTGGTAAGCACTTTATCGCGAATGGCCTGGGGCTGCCCCTTTAGCGAGGCCGCCAGAGTCGAACGGTGAACTTCTTCGAAGGCGCGTTTTAATACGGCGTCTTCCATGGCGACCAAATCTTCAAAGGTGAAATACTGTTCGCGCAGCGACTCAGCCAGCGCCGGGTCTTGTTGGTCAAGCGTACGCAGGATGGACTGCTCGGTCTGGCGATCCATCTGGCTTAACATGCCGATCAGCGTCTGTAGGCCTTTTTTAGAGTTGCCCTGTTTTGACAGCGCAGCAAGCATCTCTTTGATTCGCGCGGTTTGGTCGCTCATGCCGTCCTCAATCTAGTTCGTTAGACCGTTCAGGGTATCACAGCCGTCAGGCGATTGAAATGCGGTTGCCTTTCATTTCAGGCGTAATCGGCGTGGTATTCACCTGGGCGCAATCAGCCAGGTCGCCGCCCAGACCGATGTCTTGCAGGTAGCGCCCGTGAAAACAAGTCTCGAGCATGTTATGCAGGTTGCCCTGGTACAGGTGATAGAGGTCGACCGCCGAACGCGCCGCGTCAGACACCTCGGTGAAGACGCCGGGCGGTTCAATCAGCTGCGCGATGACGCCGCCAAGACAGACGGCGTCTTCGAGACAATAGCGCCCTTCGCGCCCCGACACGACAAAGAGGCATTCTTGGGCGTCGTCTTTGTAAAGAAGCAGCCGCTGGGCGGCGGCGGTCATGTTGCTGAAAGCGGCGATAAACGTCTTTTGCGCGGTGCGCGAGGCGGCGAGCGCTTTGGTGCCGTTGGTGGTGAGTTGCACCAAAAACTTATCGTTGACGGCTTCGGGCGTAAATTCGCTGGGGGAGTTGCCCAAGTGATACCCCTCGCGTTTGACGCCGTCTTTCTCGCCGCAGAGCAGCACCGGCAGCCCCTGTTCTTGTAGCAGGGTATACATGTCTTGCGCCGATTGCTCGCTGTCTTGCGGCATCACCGCGCGGGCGCCGTTTTGTAGGGCGCGCACCATAACAGTGGTCGCGCGCAGAACATCAGCGACCATGACGATGCTGTTTTCGAGCGAGCGCGGCTCGAGTTCATGCCAGGTAAATAACAAATCAATCTTCAACGCAGCGCCTCCTTCTACTTGAGCCAAACGATAAATGCAGTATACCCTCAAGCCAGACGAAATCACTGGACGCCAAGGCGAGTATGATTCCACGAACATTGGTCCTGCGAAACTTTTTGTCGTACGGCGAAGAGGTCGGGCCGCTTGATTTTACCGGATTTAGCGTCGCCTGCCTGACCGGGCGCAACGGCCACGGCAAGTCGGCGCTACTCGACGCCATCACCTGGGCGTTGTGGGGCGAGGCGCGCAAGGCGGCCTACAGCCGCACGCCCGACGGTGACCTGTTGCGCCTCGGCGCCGATGAAATGTCAGTGGAGTTTTCTTTTGAACTCAATGAACAAATCTATCAGGTGGCGCGCGAACACCGCCGCAACAAACGATCTGGGCGGCTCGAATTTCGCGTACGCGACAAGGGCGACGAGACCTACCGTTTGTTGACTGGCTCCACCAAAAAAGAAACCCAAAAACGAATCATCGAAACGCTGCGTCTGGATTACCGTACGTTTGTCAATTCGTCATTTCTTCAACAGGGCAAAGCCAACGCCTTTACCCGCCAGTCGCCCCAAGACCGCAAGGCCATTTTGAGCAACATCCTCGGCTTGTCGTATTACGAACGCCTGCTCGAAGAGACCAAAGCGCGCCTCAGCCAGGCCAAAGCGTCGCTGCGTTCGATTGAAGACTCGCTCGAATCCATCGACCAGGAACTCGCCAACGAAGCCGATGTAAAGGCGCAGGAAAATGAGCTGGGCGCATCGCTGAACGCGGTAGATAAATCAATGGCGGGCCTGCGCGCCCAAGAACGGACGCAGCAAGCGCGCCAGGCCGAATTCAAACGGAATCAAGAAAAACGGGTGCAGCATGAAAAAGAAAACGCCGACCTTCAAACACGGTCCATTGAAATCCAATCCGCGATTGAGCGGCTGGGACGCGAGCAAACTTCACTGACAGAACTCATCGCGCGCGAGGCGGATATTCAACAACAGAAAGACCGCAATGACCAGATTAGCGCTGAATTGCAGGCGTTGCTTGAAGTTGAAACCCTGTTGCAAACATTAGAAACAACCCGCCGCGGCCATGAGAAGGCGATTGATGAAGAGCGCGCCAAATTGCGCGAGGCGCTGGCGTCAGTGAAAAGCGAAGAGGCCCAAATTCAAAACGCCATGCACGAAGGCGAGCGCATACTGAATCGCAAAAAAGAAATTGAAGCAAACTATAAAGTCTATCAACAACGTCTAAAGCGCGAACAGCGCTTCTCAACCCTCAAGCCTCAATATGACGCTTTGATGAAAGAGTCAAAAGAACTTGAAGCCCAGATTGAGAAAGAAACCCAACAACTCAACCATCGTCTGGCTGAGATAAAAGGGCGGATAGACGACCAGGGCGCATTAGACAAACAGGTCAACCAAAGCCAGCAGGCGAAACAAGAACTAGACAAAGCAAAACTTGAATTAGACAAACTCAAACAGAGTGAAGAACGTGTGACCGAACAAGGCCGCCAGGCGCGCGCCGCGGTAGACGCCGCAACAAGCGAGCAACAACGCTTAGAGGCGGCGCTGGCTGAACTCAACGAAAAACTTGACCTGTTAAACAAGGGCGAGACCCAGGCCTGCCCGCTGTGCCGCCAGCCGCTTGACGCCCATTCCCAAACTGACTTAGACCTTCACTTCAAACAAGAAATCCAACAAACGAAGGCCCAGATCAACGAGTGCAAGACAAATGCAGACAAAGAAAGCAAGCGCGTCAACCAATTGCGGGAGCAATATAAACACGATAAAGCCAAACGCGAAACAGCTGAAAAACACCTCGCACAGCTGCAACTACAGGCCGGCCTGTTGCCTCAACTGCAAAACCAATGGGACGCCCGCCAGAGTGTAATAAAAGAAGCCCAAACGATTGAAACGCAGTTGACCGATAAACAATTCGCATTGGATGCGCGAACGCGAACCGGCCGCATTCAACACGAATTGAAAACGCTTGGGTATGATGAATCACAACACACTGAGATTCAACAACAGATTCAAGCGCGACAGGACGATGTTCTGCAATGGAACCGGCTGCAAGATGAAACCCAGCGCGGCCAACAGCGAACAGCGCAACGTAAAGCCGTGCAACAGAAAATTGCTGATACTGAATCGGTGTTACAGAAAGACGCGTTCGCTGTCGAGGCGCGCAACGCATTGAACGATACGCTAAACACAATGGCGCCGTTGCAGCAACAACTAGCGAAGCGAAAGGCGCTGCACGACGAACAGGCCGCGTTAAAAAACGCGCTGTCCGAATGGAACCGCCTTCAACTGGCCAAAGAGCGCCTGCCCGAACTCAACACAGAAATCGAGAAACAACGGGCAAACCAGGCGCAAGCGCTAACCCGGCTGAAAGCGCTTGAAGACGAGATGAAAGGCCTTCAACCGTTGGCCGAATCGATGCCTGAAATCGAATCCCGCTTGGCTGAGCTGCAAAAAGAAATCACCCAGCGTGAAGCGGCCCAGGCTGACATCCAACGCCGGCTGGGGGCGGTGCAAGAAATCGTCAAGCGCATGCAACAACGAAAAGACGAGCGCAAAGAAGCAAAAACCAAACGCGCAGATCTTCAATGCGATGTCAAGCTGTATGATATCTTGCGCGGCGCCTTCAGCCGCGACGGCATCCCGGCGCTGATCGTCGAACGCGCCCTGCCCGAACTAGAAAACGACGCCAACCGGCTGCTTCACCGGCTGACTCAGGGCGCCTGTTCCGTCAAACTCGAATCGCAACGCCAACGCAAATCGGGCGCCATGGCCGAGACGCTTGATATCAAAATCAGCGACGAATTGGGTACACGCGACTATGAACTGTTTAGCGGCGGCGAGGCCTTTCGCACCGACCTGGCGCTGCGCATCGCCTTGTCGAAACTGTTGTGCCGCCGCGCAGGCAGCAAACTCCAGTTGCTTGTCATCGACGAGGGGTTCGGCACTCAAGACGAAGAAGGCCTCAGCCAGATCGTCCAGGCGATTGATGAAATCCAAGACGAGTTTGAAAAGATTCTGGTCATCACTCACCTCGAAGATCTGAAAGAACAGTTCATGGTGAGAATTGAAGTGAACAAAGAGCCAGGCGCCGGCTCAAGGTTTCAGGTCGTCCATACATTTTAATTTTGATCTGTAGTAGACTAGATTCAATCTTAATTTCTGGGAGGAAACGAAAATGATCCGCACGATTTTTTTATTGCTGTTCGCCGTTTGTTTCATGGCCGCCTCGCTCGCCGTTCAGGCGGAGCCGGTCAAGGTGTTGATCATCACTGGCGGGCATGATTTTGACCGCCGAGAATTCTTTGAAGTCTTTAGCCTGATTCCCAACATCACCTATCGCCAGGTTATCCAGCCCAGCGCCAACGAGATGTTCGCGACGGGCGAAGCGATGCAATACGATGTCGCGTTTCTCTATGACATGTGGCCCAAAATCACTGACGCCCAAAAAGAGGGGTATCTCGAATTTCTGCGCGCGGGCAAAGGCGTCGTCGCCGCCCACCACAGTTTGGCGTCCTACCAGGGCTGGCCGGGGTTCGTCGACATGATCGGCGGAATGTATGTCATAAAGCCGCTTGAGCGCCACAGTAAGACGCTCAAAGCGTCAAGTTATAAACATGATGTGGACGTCCCGGTTACGATCGTCGACAAGACCCACCCCATTACCCAGGGCTTGTCAGACTTTACCATTCACGACGAAACCTACGACGACACCTACCTTCACCCTGACGCCCATGTATTGATGACCACTACGGAGCCGACCAACGCGCCCCATCTCGCCTGGACCATAGACCACTCGCCGGGACGCGTGGCCTATCTTCAATTTGGCCATGACAAAAAAGCGTTCGTCGACAAAAACTATCGCCAGATGATCTCAAACGCGATCACCTGGGCCGACCAGGGCGATTCAAACAAAGGCTGGGCCAACCTGTTTGACGGCAAGACGCTCAAAGGCTGGAAGCAAATCAACGGGACCGCCAAGTACAGCGTTAAAGACGGGGCCATCATCGGCTGGACGGCGCCAGGAAGCCCCAATTCATTTTTGTGCACCACCCGCAACTACGGCGATTTTGTTTTGGAATTTGAAGTCAAAGTCGACAAGCGCTTAAACTCGGGCGTGCAGGTGCGCAGCGAAAGCAAAGCCGATTATGACAACGGGCGCGTCCATGGCTATCAGGTTGAAATCGCTGAAAACGGCTTCTCCGGTTATGTTTATGACGAAGCCCGGCGCCGTAAGTTTCTCACAGAAAACACCGACAAAGAGAAAGCGGTCAACGCCTTTCGCGGCGGCGAGTGGAACCACTACCGCATCCTGTGCGATGGCGATTCCATCAAAACCTGGGTCAACGGAACGCCCATTGAAGACCTGACCGACTCAATGACCCAAGAAGGCTTCATTGGCCTTCAGGTCCATTCATTCAAAGGCGATCCGCCCGCCTGGGTGCAATGGAAAAATATTCGAATTAAGGAACTGTGAGATCAGAATTACATGAATCGTCAAAGTTAGCCTGGGTGTAACTTTGGGAGCGCTTGTGCAGAAAGCGGAGCGGCGCCGAAGCGAGCAGATCTATACCCAGGTTAAATGTGAAGATCATCTAAATCGTTCAGAGATGTTAAAAAAAATGGGGCCGCGGTATGCGGCCCCTATTTCTAACAATTGGGAGACAATTGTTAGTTAAAACCATGGGGTAGCTTGGTTAACCTCTCGCGCCGCCTCGGCCTTGCCCGCGACCTTGTCCATCTTGCCCGCCTCCGCGTTGACCACGCTCATCGCGCTGACGCTGCATCTCTTTTTCGATTTCTTCGGCTTTTTTCTGCCAGGCTTTTTCTTCCTCCTCACTGAGGGTGGCTTTCACATCAGTGAGGAGGCCCTCACGGGCTTTTTCGATGGTCTTGCGGTCTTCCTGGCTCATGGCGCCGCGGCCGCGTCCACGACCTTGTCCGCGTCCACCTTCGGGCGGTTGACCTAGAACGAACTCAGGCTGTACGGACGCAATGGTGTTGTAGTAGATCAATACGCTGGTTTGCAGTTTGCCGCGGGTTTCATCGCTGATGTCGATCATGCGCAGGGCGCGAATTTGGGCTTCAGGACGGGCGCCAAACATACCCAACAGCGGTTTAACAAACTCGATTTCGTCGTTGCTTAACACCGCGCTTAATTTCTTAATCACATCGGCTTGGGCTTCGTCGCGCATCTTTTGAAACGCCGCGCGCCGTTCGTCCGGGCTCATATTTCGAAAATCAGGCATGTCGCCGCTCATAAAGCGTTCGCGCATGGCGTCGCGTTGTGCGTCAAAGATTGCGACAACTTTCTCGGCGCGCTCTTCTTTTAAAACAAGCGCGTCGCTGACGGTTTCGCCCTGGTTGCCAAAGGGGCCGCCGCGCATGCCGGGGCCGCGCCCGCCGCCCGGTTGGGCCATAACGACTTCCGCCGCGCCAACGGCGATGAGTACGGCAATAACCAACGTACGGATTGCTGTTTTCATTTGAATTCTCCTCAAATCATTCGTGAAATAAAAAGACTGGTTCTAGTGGAACGACAAAACGGGCTGGTTTATTGAGAAGTTTTTTTAATAAATGAAGAATGTTCTAAAGTTAGGTTTAATTGGGGGATACAGCACAGAGCGTGATAAGAAATCTGGTTTTTCCGATATTTGAGTACTTCCCTTGCTGGATGACCTGGAATTGGGGCAAAAAACG
>CAZKYC010000062.1:0-27000 GCA_964556895.1 uncultured bacterium
GTGTAGGCCGCCGGCCTCGATGACGCCTTCGCCGAGTTTGATGTCGGTGCCGCGGCCCGCCATGTTGGTGGCGATGGTGACCTGTCCAGACTGGCCCGCTTCGGCGACGATTTCGGCTTCGCGTTCGTGAAACTTGGCGTTGAGAATGTGGTGTTTGATGCCTCGTTTTTTGAGAAGCGAAGAGACCTTTTCCGACTTTTCGATTGAGACCGTGCCGACCAAGACGGGCTGGCCGTTTTCATGGCATTCTTCGATTTCGTCAGCCAGCGCTGCGTATTTTTCGCGGATAGTTTTGTAGACCGCGTCGGGGTGGTCTTGCCGCGACATAGGGCGGTTAGTGGGGATGACAACCACTTCGAGTTTATAGATTTCCATAAATTCTTCGGCTTCGGTGTCGGCGGTGCCGGTCATGCCGGAGAGGATGTTATAAAGGCGAAAATAATTCTGAAATGTAATCGTCGCCAGCGTCTGGTTTTCGCGTTGAATTTTGAGGCCTTCTTTGGCTTCAATGGCCTGGTGAAGCCCGTCGCTGTAGCGGCGCCCCGGCATCTTACGCCCGGTGAATTCGTCGACGATGACCACTTCGCCCTCTTCGACCATGTAGCGGTCATCGCGCTTAAAGAGGTAGTGCGCCTTCAGCGACTGGTTGACGTGATGGACCAAGTCGAGGTTTTTTTCATCATAGATGCTGACGTTGAGCATCTCTTGGATGCGTTCCTGGCCTTCTTCTGTCAGAGAAACTACCTGGTCTTTTTCATCGACGGTGAAATCGGTGTCGAGTTCAAGTTTGCGGACGACTTTGTCCACAACGCCGTATTTTTCGGTCGATGCGTCTGCCGGGCCTGAAATAATCAGCGGCGTACGCGCTTCGTCGATGAGAATACTGTCGACCTCGTCGACGATGGCGAAGTTAAGGCCGCGTTGAACGCAGTGTTCTTTGGCGATGGCCATGTTGTCGCGCAGGTAGTCGAAGCCAAATTCGTTGTTTGTTCCATAGGTGATGTCACAGGCGTAGGCTTCGCGGCGTTGGTCAAAGTCGAGGTCGTGTTGAATGGTCCCCACGGTCAGGCCGAGGGTCTCATAGATCGGCCCCATCCACTCGCGGTCGCGCTTGGCGAGGTAGTCGTTAACGGTGACGATGTGGCCGCCCTTGCCGCTGAGGCCGTGTAAGTACGCGGGCAGCGTCGCCGCCAGAGTCTTGCCTTCACCGGTGGCCATTTCAGCGATTTTGCCTTCAAACAGCGCCATGCCGCCAATCAGCTGCACGTCAAAATGACGCATGCCCAATACGCGAACCGAAGTTTCGCGTACCACGGCGAAGGCCTCTGGCAAAAAGTCCTCTAATGACCCACCGTTGTCCAACTTTTGGCGAAAAATGTCGGTCTGGGCGCGCAGGTCGCCGTCAGAAAGGCCTTGCGCCCACTCTTCGAGACCATTGACGGTCTCAACCAGTGGGGCGTAGCGGCGCATGTCGCGTTGTTGTTTGGTGCCGAAGATTTTTTTTAGAACAAATTGCAGGGCTGACATAATCGTTCCTAAAGGCGTAGTCACGACCCGCCTGTTTATGATAAGTTAGCGTTAAACAACGTAGTATAGCATGTCAGTCTGTAAATTCAGGGAGCCGCCGTGCGCCAGGCTTTCTCTTACAGATACGGCGGACAGATCAAAACGTTACGATTATTCAACGAGGAAAACCAATGAAACGGCTTACCTATTACAGCATGAATTTGATGGTGTTGTTCAGTTTGTTGGCTAGCGCAAACGAACCGAATCCGCGCCAAGAGGGCTATCGCGGACACTGGTATATGAACCAGCCGTCGGGCGACCAATATAAATACAAATATAGCGGCGGGCTGGGCTCCTACACCGCCAAACACCGCCCACTGGCCTGGTATAGCGAGACGGCCGACAAGACCTTTTTCGTCTATGGCGGCGCGACGGTTGAAAGCCCCACCCAGCCGCTGTTGATTATGGCGTCATACTTCGACCACAAGACCAAGATGTTCCCCAAGCCGACCGTCGTTATCAGCAAAGACACCGAAGACGCCCATCACAACCCGGCGATTTGCATCGACGACGCTGGTTATATCTGGGTGTTTGTCAGCTCGCACGGCAACAGGGGGCCGGACGGGTTTATTTTCAAAAGTGAGAAGCCGTACGACGTCAGCGCGTTTATCGAAGTGAAACGTGAGCGGTTTACCTATCCCCAAATTGTGTATTTTTCTGGTATGGATGCGCCCCAAAAATTTCTCTTTTTTAACACCCAATACGGCTCAAAAGAGAATGGGCTCAATGGCCGGAATCTGTTCTTAAAAACCAGCGCCGATGGAGTGACCTGGAGCGAAAACAAACATCTGGTCGGATTTGGCGGTCACTATCAATTGGTCGAACGTCATAAGAACACAATCGCCACTGCGTTCAACTGGCACCCACCCAAAGGCGGGCTCAATGCGCGCACCAACCTTTACTATCAAGAGTCACATGATTTGGGCCAAAGTTGGACAGCGAAAACTGATTTTGAAAAGGGAGGGAGATTTCAAACAATCATTTCACAGCAAAATGCTCATCTCTCATTGATTCGCGACTATCAAAAGTATGGCCGCTTGGTCTATCTGAAAGATTTGACATTTGATACAAACGGCGACCCGGTCATTTTATATGTTACCAGCGGCGACTACCGCCCCGGCCCTGAGAGCGGGCCGCGCTATTTCACCGTGGCGGATTACACAACCGGCCGATGGGCGTTTCATACGGTTTGCGAGACCGACCACAACTATGACATGGGGTCGATCTGGATCGAATCAGGCGACCAATGGAAAGTTATCGCCCCCACCGAACCCGGCCCGCAGGCCTGGTCGACAGGCGGTGAGGTTTGCGTCTGGACGAGCATCGACCGCGGCGAGACCTGGTGGAAACGAACCCAGTTAACTTTTCACAGCGAGCGCAATCACACCTACGTTCGCAGGCCGCGCAACGCGCATCCTGACTTTTACGCCTTCTGGGCCGACGGCGACTCGTTAGCGCCGTCGATCTCCCGGTTGTATTTCACCAACCAGAACACCGATGGGGTGTGGATGATGCCCGAAGTGGTCGAAGGCGACTTCGCCGCGCCCGTGCGGGTGTTTGATTGACGAAGATTACCAGGCGTTGAAGCGCTTTATAGACGGGGCCAATCAGCGATTGAGGTCAATAAAACGCCTGATTTCGGCGGTTTTAAGCCCCCAAAGTGTGAAATACCCTGAAAATAGGGCATAAAATTGCCTCAAAACGCATTTTTTTCTTGACGCTGGCGAAAAATGAATTAAATTACATCCAATGTAAGACTACTTGCACAAAGGAGAGGTATGATGAAGAAAACCGCTGCAAAAACGGTCAAACCCATGACCAAGAGCCAGTTGATTGGCCACTTGGCGGAAACAATTGAAATCACCAAAAAGCAGGTTTCTGAGTTGTTAGACGAATTGGCGGCTGTTGGCTACAAAGAAGCCAAAAAAGGCTTCACCTTGCCTGGTTTCGGAAAGCTCGTCTTAGTCAAACGCAAAGCTCGCAAAGGCCGCAACCCGGCGACTGGCGAAACCATCAAAATCCCGGCCAAGACCGTCGTCAAGTTCCGTATTGCCAAGGCGTGCAAAGACGCCATCTTGGGAACAAAATAGTCATTCTGGTTCAGAATGCCGTCTGATTGTTCTCGAACACGAGCCATTTGACACCGGAGCCTAGCCTCGTCTCATAAGGGCAGCGGTTCGAAGAAAACTTCGCCCCGCGTTTCAGTCGAAACGCGGGGGTTTGTTTTTAGACAACCGACATGCTTTATTTCAATTCAAACGCTCTAGTCAGAAACCAAAATTTGCGCGTCTAACTTCAACTCGCCTCGGCGGTAGATGATGCGAGCGCCTTGGGGCAGGGCAATCGCCTGGATAAATCCGTTGCTCAAAAACTGAAGCGCCGTGTCAGCGTTTGAGACCACCGCCAGCGCGGCGCGGTTGGGGGTAGCGCTCCAAACCGCGTTGGCGCGGTCAAATTGAATCGGCGCCGGCAGCGACGGCCAACCCGCCGCGACAGGTTGTACGGTGGTCGGGGCATGGTCCAGGTCGATGAAATCCAGCCGGCCAAAGTCATCCATTACAAACACTTGGTTTGAGCCAGGCTCAAAACCCAAGTCGCGCATGGCGGCGCGGTTGGGGTCCCAGAAGGGCGAGAGTTCGCGGTTAAAGACCGCGTCATCGTGGTAATGAACGCCGCCGTTTCGAGTGAGAATGTAGGCGCTGTCATCATTGCCAACATGAAATGCGACTGCGGCGTCGGGTTCCTTCCACAGTGGTTTATACCGCGTTCGGTGAAACGCCCAATCGTTTTCTTGGTTTTTCTGGTACTCATCGACTCGACCGCTCCCAAATAAAACCAAACAACGCTGGCCATCGCGTGAGAGCGAAATGTCTGTTGCCGAGTGAGGTCCATTGAGTACAATTCTGGATTGTTGCTCGTTCTCAAGAATGACGGCATGGCCTTCACATAACAGGGCCGCGCCATGTTGGTTCGCATGAATGGCAATAGCATTTAACCGATTTACCGAAACGAAATTCACGCCCTCTTTTTGGATCGCCAATAAGCGGTCTTGCGATGTGAGAACGAAAATCGTTTCAGAGGCTGCATCAACCGCGCCGTCGATGACTCTTTCATTGTCATTCAAGCGCAACTGAACGCCAAAACACAAAACCATGAAATACAGATTTGTGCGCCCATTCCATAAATCGCGCCTTTCTGCGATAAAGTACGTCTTATCAAGATGGCGCCACTGCTGGCGCATATAACTTACCGCCGCGCCTACGCCTTGAGTGGCGAGCAGGCGGTCGGTTTCGAGCCAGGCGGCGCGATTGCCGACTTCATCATAGCCTTTGCTGAATGCGCGCCGAGCGACTTCTGCTGGTTCAACACTTCCAGTTTTGATCTTCAATGCATCTGCCTGAAAGTAATGCACAGTAAAAACCAAACCAATCATTATGGGTATTGCTATTGGTAGTCGCTTCATCGAATCTGAAATTGACTGTTCATCATCGAATACAAACGCCACTGTGAACGAAACCGCCGCCCAGGCGGTTGGCGCCCAGATCGAGCCGTCGAACGGCTTGTCAAGCATCGAGTTTATAACCAGGTGAGTAACACTCGCCGCCAGCAATACAAAGCCAGCCAAACCACTGACGCCGACCCAAACGTGTTTGATATTACGGTGTCGAATGAGACTAATCAGACAAACGGCTATTAGAGTTGTTCCAATTCCAACGCAGAGTTGATATGGCATTTTTGGCGCCAGCGTGACAAAAATACTGAACAGCGATTGAGAGAGGGTGAGAACCATCACCATGCGCGTTTGGCGCTGGAGAGACGTCAGATACACAATAAACAAAAGCCCCCATGCTGTGATTAGCGGCAGCGCCAGGTCCCAATGGGTGGTTGACGCCCAAGCCCCGGCGAGAATGATGGCGCCGATCAGATGCGCTCGCATGCTGTATCCTCCTGTTGAGAGCGCATCTGAGAAATCGCAAACAGAACAAACAGCGCGATGGGGTAGTTGCCTGTCAGAATAGGGAAAATAAACGCCTGGTGGACAACCGCGCCCGACAAAGCCGCGACCAAAAACACTCGCTCTGGGGCCGGGCAGCGCCATGCCAGGCGAAACGCTTCGATCAACAGCCACAGATAGGCGCACAACCCCGGCAGCCCCGTACTCAACAGCGTCGCCAGATAGGCGCTGTGAGGCCCCCATTGTGAAAGCGGCAGGTCAGAGGGAGGGGCTGAGGCGATCCAGTTGTTGAGTTGTTCTTGAAGAATCGGGCCATACCCCACGCCAAAGTGAGGCAGGCCGACGGCGGCGCTGTCAAACAGCGCTGACCAGATCAACAGCCGCGATGACTCGCTCTGAATCTGGGCCGGGTCGAACAGGTCGATAAAGCGCTGGCTGATCGAAGGGACGGCAATCAATCCCGCCGCAGCCATAACACAAGCCAGCGTCACGCCAATCGTGCGTTGCGTGCGCGAGCCTATCAACAATGCGACTGCGCCCGCGCAGGCCAGCGCAACATACACCGAACGCGACAGAGTCAAAGCGCCCGCACAGATTACGCCGAGCGCGGTCAGGCTAATCATGGTTTTCTGCCATGATGGTTTCGCCTGGAGCGCGAGCCAGCCAAGAAGGGGCGCGCCCAGAATGGCGTAGCCGCCCAACTGGTTGGGGTGGTCGAAGACGGCGTTGAGGCGCACCAAGCCGCCGCCGCTTTGCGCGGTCGCCAGTTGCCGCAATGCGATCCCGCATAAGTAGAGATTTCCGATTACGAACGCGCTCGCGATCCAGTCGAGGCGCATGTGCCGCCAGGGCAGGTCAATCAAAAAAATGAAAAAAACAAGATAACAAAACAGTTCCAGGCTTTCGGTTAACGCCTGGTAGGGGTTCCAGGTTGCGACAGCGGCGAAAAACGAACACAGAAACCACAATGCCATAGGGTCAAACAAGCGCGAATGGCTAACGCCGCCTCGATGTTCGCGCCAGCGCCAAACGAGCCAGGTGATGAAGACAACAGGAAACAATTTGTAAGCGTCGTAGCCCGTTGTGAATTGATAAAACCCCAGGTCAATATAAAAACGCCCCGCCGGGACTAAAAAACACACTAGCGCCAATTCAACGCTAAGCAGCGTTACGAGCGTCGTCGATTGATGGGTTTGGTTTGGCGCGTTCATTCAACTCATTCGCTGATTTAGTCGCGTCTATCTTCCATCAGGCGGCAAGAAAGCACAATATACGCGGGGCCTGTTATGAAAAAGAACTATCCAACTCGCATTGTGACCATCGACTCGTTCAACGCCAAAGGCTTCGGCAAGGGAACCACCGACACCGGCGGCGAGTTGTCTGTGCCATTTACCGCGCCTGGGGATGTGGTCGAGGCCGCCAAGGTCAAATCCCGCCAAGGCCGCCTCAATCAGGTGATCGAGCCGTCGCCGCATCGAATTGAACCGGCATGTCAACATTTTGGCCATTGCGGGGGGTGCGCCTGGCAATGCATCGATTATCAACAACAGCTTAAATTCAAAACACAATCGGTTGCGAATTCATTTCGACAACACTGTTTGAATTACGATTTTGATGCTGTCGAAATAACGCCGTCGCCGCCATTCGGCTACCGCAACCGCATGGACTTTGTCTGGAACTGGGACGGCTCATTTGGCCTGCGTGAGCTGGGACGCTGGTATCGCGTGGTTGAACTGCATGAGTGCCGCCTGCTGCCGCCTGAGGTGATGGAGATTGCGCTTGAGATCAACCAACGCGTGCATGACGCCGGCCTGCCGTTTCGCGACTCAAAGCGCAAGACGCCAGGCATGCGCTACCTGGTGGTGCGCCGCGGCGTCATGACCGGCGAAGTGATGTTGTTGTTTGTCAGCGACGCCATGGAACTGCCAGAATCGCTATGGAGCGGGTTTACCCAAGTCGCCAGCATCTATCAGTTAATCAATACCAATCCAGAAAACGACCAGTCAGACGGCGGGCCGCGCCATTTGGGCGGATCGTACTATTTGCGCGAGCGCGTGTTAGAGCATGAATTTCACATTGGCCCGCGTTCGTTCTTTCAGCCCAACCCGGTTGTCGCGGGAGAGATGGCGGCGCACTTACGCTCAATTATTTCTGAGAAGCCTGAACGAAAACTGGTCGACTTGTTTTGCGGGGTTGGGTTCTTCAGCGCCTTGCTCTCGAGCCATTGCGCTGAAACGCTTGGAATCGAACTCGTCGCCGAAGCGGCGCAACTGGCGCGCAAAAACACGCCCCAGCCCAACGCGCAATTCATCTGTATGGAAGCCGAGCGAATCTCATCATTGAATCTAGACCAGTATGACACGCTTGTTATTGACCCGCCGCGCTCTGGCCTCCACCCCAAGACGCTCAAATGGATCAAAGACCAATCGTTTCAAGAAATCATCTATGTCTCATGCAACCCCAAACGCGGCGCCGAAGATATCTCACATCTCCAATACAAATACAAAATCACTTCAGTCGCCCTTTTTGACCAGTTTCCCCAAACCCCCCATGTCGAGATGATCGCCCGGTTGAAGATTATCTAATTTATGGTTCTTCCGATATTTATGTACTTCCCTTGCTGGATGACCTGGAATTGGGTCAAAAAACGATATTCGTCCTATCAATAATAGACAATCCAACTCAGGCATGGGTGAAACTCTGTGAGCGCCTGTGCAACAAAGCGGAGCGGCGCCGAAACGAGCTGAGACGGACACCGCCGCCAGAAGAATACACACGAAAAACCGCCGTTTCACTCGAGTGAAGCGGCGGCTGTGTTTGTCGGCTCTACTTGGTTCAGGCGACGATGTTAATGTGGCCTTTTTTTGAGGGATTTTCTTCTTTCTTCTCGTCTTTTTTCTTTTTTTCTTTTCTCAGCGCGATGTAGGGGCCTGCGCCCCCGTCTTTGCCTTCATACTTGCCTGCCTGGCCGACGTCCTTGTTGGCCCCCTGAGTGGTAGCGTAATTCATGGCGAAGTTGCGGGCTGCGTCTACTTTTCCGTCGAACATGGACTTGACCTCCTTTCAAGCGCCTCGTTCAACATTACTATCGGCTAATGGTGTAACAGGCTTTAACAAGAGATGCATTTTTAAAATACAGTTTTCTCTAACTCGCTCGCATCTATAGCCTTAAGTGGGATGGGTAATTCGTCTTAAACCAACCGGATCGGCCCCAGTTGGTTATTGCACCATTGCAGCAGTCGTAGCGAAACATCGCCATCAGCGGCATCGGTTCCGGCAGACGGTCAACGAAGGCAGAGCAAACACCACCGCCGCGGCGGCCAGCATCCACGGTAGTTTGGGATGAAGCAAAAATGATTTGACCGCTCGGCGAATGAGACCACCCGGCCCCTGGGATTCAACGGGTGTCTGTGAAATTGCCTTTCTCTCATATCAAAATCCATTAAAAATCTGCTCAATCAAATAGACGGCGTCGGGCGGGTTTTGATACCCGACCGGCCCGATGAGGATCGAATACAGCGAGCGAATGCCAAGCAACACCGCCAGCGTCAACATGCCCCGGCGCCAGCGCGTGTCTTCAATGGCGACACAGAACGGCGCGACAACCATAAGATACCAAAACTGCCCCAGCAGGTTGGCTTTCACGCCAACAACCTGAAGTAACGGCGCCAAAAACTGGCGCCAGGCGTTGGTCTGCCATAGCCCCCACAAACCGATTGATACAAAGAGCAAGCCCGCGGCCCAATGCGCGGTGACTAGCCAGAAAGGAAAGAACGGGTACAACGCCGGATCAGACAGGTTCCATGTAATGGGATTGTAGGCCGGAATATACCCCGGCGTCAGAAACCGCCTCATATAATCGCTCTGCAGGCTGGCGAGCACGGTCGGCGCCAGGCTGGCCAACGCCCAAGCGAGTTTTCGTGCGAGGCGCTTGGGTTGCTTCCACGAAAGGTCCATCAAAAACATCGGCGCCAACAGGATGGGGAACAACTTACACTGCACCGCCACCCCCAGCGCCCCCAGCGCCCAGGGCTTGCCGCGTCGCAACGCATAGATTGCCAACAGTGACCAAAACGCTGCCCACGGCTCAAACTGGCCCTCGCGCGAGGCAAACCAGATCGAGATCGGGTTGCACCACAACAGCAGCGCCGTCCATTTGTCATGGGTGATTTTGTAGGCCAGCCAGGCGTTGGCCGCTTCGAGCGCGGTCAGCGCAAGTTTGCCAACCCAGACAGCGGTCGAGAGTTGGGCCAGCGCTGCAAAAAACAACAGCGTCGCGCCGGGATAGGGGTAGTGGTGGTTAGGCCAGAGATATTGCACCGGCCAGGGCGAGAGGTCGTAAGGCGTCAGGTCATAGAGCGTGAAGCCGTAAATCGAAAACGCCTTGCCGTAGGCTAGGTTGCGGTTGAGGTCGGTGGTGTATACTTGCAACTGAAAACAATACACGAGTCGCAACGCGGCGACGATAGCGATGCTCAGCCAAAACAGCGCTGTTTGATGGCGCCTGAGGAACGATTGGATGAATGAGAGCGTTTCCATAACCATGCGCCCGCATTATCGGCGGCGCGGCTGGCTGCGGCAAGCGCCGCTGGCGTGTCTCTTCGCGGTTTCGTTAACGGCGGCTGCGGTCGAGCCAATAGAGCCTGAGATGATTGAGGCGCCCGCCGGGCCATTTCTATCAGGTTCAAGCGAAGCAGAACGCGAGTCGTATATTCCGTCCATGCATGAGTTCGAGCAGCGTGAAGTAATCCTCCCGCGCTTTTTTATCGCGAAATATGAAATAACCAACCGTGAGTATGAGCGGTTCATGCAAGACGGCGGATACTCCAATCAAGACTGGTGGAGCGCCGACGGCTGGCAGGCCCGCCAACAATTTGGCTGGACGCAGCCGCGCCGCTGGGATGACCCCGGCCACAACGGGCGCAAGATGGAAGACTACGCTCTGGGCGCGGTCAGCTATTTTGAAGCCGAAGCCTATTGCACCTGGCTGGCCGCCAGAACCGGCAAGCCCTACCGCCTGCCCACCGAGATGGAATGGGAAAAAGCCGCGCGGGGGACGAACGGGCGCGTGTTTCCGTGGGGAAACGATTGGATCGACGGCGCTTGTAACTGGGTAGGCGGCGAAGACGGCCGCCGCCTGCCCACTGTCGCGGCTGACGGCTTCGCTTTTTCTGCGCCGGGTGGGCAGTTCCCGGCGGGCGCCAGCCCATACGGCTGCGAAGACATGGCGGGCAACGCCATGGAATGGGTCGACGCGTTTATGACGGATGACGCCATGACCCTCCAGCGGCCTTTGCGTGTGTTCAAGGGCGGCAGTTTCTTCTCAGGATTCAAACGCCTGCTGCGTTGCGCTTGGCGCGGCGCCGCCTGGCCTGAAGTTGGTCATGTCTATTGGGGCGAGATGGGCTTTCGCGTCGCCATGGACGGGCAGTGAAAGTTGTTGTCAAAAATAAACAAACCAACTCGGGGGCTGATGTAGGGTTGGAGTTTATTTTTTTCAAATGCTATTGCGCTGGTTCTTGAAACTCATCGACAATTTCATCCCAGGCGATAGAAAATAGGTCGTCGCGCTGTTGCCACAAGTTATGGGATTTGAGCTGAGATTGAATGTCAGGCTTGGCCAGAACAATGGCTTGAATCTGCTTGCGGGCATCGGCGGGCGAGTTTAATAACTGGTCGATGATATCGGGGTTTTTTTCTATCGCCGAATAGATGACGCCTTTCATGGCGCCGACGCCGGTCCGTTCGGGGGTTTGGCTGGTCAATAAAAACGTGAATACGATAGCGATAACCACCACGAGATTGATGAGAACCAGCCCGATTTTGTTTGATTTCGGCTGGATCGTTTCTCTATGTTCTGAATTTGACATATCTGTAGTGTTCCCTCGCATTTAGAACGTGACCATAGTACCCTGTTATTGTTATAACGTCATCCTCGCTACGGTCAATACAATCCACACCCACTCAAGCAGGCGTAAAGCCGCGCGGGCAAACGGGGTATGTATATGAATTACCGATTTCACAACTATTTTAGTATTTCTATTTTACTACTTATCGGCGTATGTTTTGTTGACGCCGCCCAGGCGGCGGGACGCGGAGAAGTTATCTGGCGTTCGTTTCTTGAGTCAGGCGATGTTGACGCCGCTATCGAGGGGTTCAACCGCGCGGCGGATGAAGCCCCCCGAGACGTGATGGCTCAAGCCGGGCGCGCCTATCTGTCAGAGTGCCGCGTCGGCGAGGGCGAAACCCTTAATGCGTTTCTCGACGCGCTTGAGTTTGGCGCCGACTCGCCCGAAGCGCCATTGTTCTTGCTCGAAGCCTATCACCGCGTCTCAGGCTGGGAAGACGCCGCCGCCATGTTGGAACGGCTCGACGGCCTGGGAAAGCGCGATGACATCGCTGAGAATGTTCTTGACCGCATTCAATTTACACGGGCGCAGCTGCTCCAACAGTTAGGCAAATGGAGCGACGCCGAGACCGCCTTTGATGAACTTAACTTTTTGACCCAATTTTGGGTGTGCGGCCCGTTTGATAACACCGAGAAACGCGGCCACAGCCAGGCGTTTGGGCCCGAAGAATTGCTTGACCTGACCGCGACTTACCCAGGCCGACGCCGAACGGCGTCGTGGCGCCCGCTTGGGGTCGACCCCTATGACGGTTACATCAACCTACACGCCGCAGTCCAACCTTCCCATGAGTCGTCCGTGTACCTGGCGGCGCAAGTAACGTCGCCAGAGAAACAATCCGCCAAGTTGTCGTTGGGCTACGCGGGGGCGGTAAAGGCTTGGTTGAATGGAACTTTAGTTCTAGACATCAGCCGCTACCACGCCGCGCTGCCCGGCCAGGCCGAAGCCTCGTGTAACTTGCGTGAAGGCGACAACACCCTGCTCATCAAAGTCTCGGCCCCCAAAGAAGGAAAATTTGGCCTCTTCGCCCGCCTAACCGCCGCCAACGAGATAAACGAAATTACGCTAACGCCCGACACGAAGCCTGACCTCACCAGCGATACGCCTACGCCTGATCAATCCGTTGATGACGACGCCTTTTTATTTGAAGCGACAGCCGTCAAACAACTCAAAGCCTACGGCGAAAACGCCGGGCGCGACCCTCAGCGGACGCTCTTCTATGTTCGCATGTTGTCGCTGCTTGAGACCGCCGACACAAATGACCAGTCGACCAATACACTGATGGGCGCGATGTGTAAGCGCTTCCCCGGCAACCCGCTGTTGCTGCGCCATCTGGGTTACACCGAACCCCAAGACAACCGCCAGCGCCTGGCCTTCGCGCTTGTCTTAGAGAGCGACCCCAATGATCTAGGCGCCTTCTTAGGCCTGGTCGATTACTACCGAAACACCGCCTACGCCACCAAAGGGTTTGAACTGATACGCGAGTGGGAAAACAACAATACCGTCCCGCTCTCGGCGCGCATTCAACAGGCCCACATGCTGCGCAAACAAGGGCTGGCAGACGCGGCGGCGGCGTTGCTGCTCGAATACGAAGACAAACTGGGCGCGGACGGATTGATGTTACTGCTTCAGTGCATGGGCGATTCAATTTCGCGCGAAAAACAACTCGATTCTCTTAAACGCGCTTTAAAAGACGACCCCATGAACGCCGAAGTGGTCCACACCTTGCGCCGTATCGCCCTGCGCAACGGCAACCTGGATTCAGTCGACATATTTAACAAACACGAACAGCGCATTGCCCCATTCTCAATTACCGGCCTCATGGATGTTGCGCTCTATCACCAGGCTGGCGGCGAATTTGAAGACGCGCTTGAGGTGTTGGCTGAAATTCAACGCATCTCGCCCGATGACTTTCAAACCCACCGCTTGACGGCGGTGTTGAACCACGCGATGGGCAACGAAAACCAAGCGCTGGCGGCGCTCAAACGCGCCCAAGAGATTTTGCCGTCTGACCCGTGGTGCATCGATTATCACGAACTCTTGCAGCCCGAAGAACAAAACTACGCCGCGCCCTACCTGCGCGACTGGCGCGAGGTTGAAGCGCCCGATTCGCTTGATCTATCAAAAGCCAATTACCTCTCTCTGCTCAGCCAGACAATTGTGAAGGTGTTTCCCAATGGCAACTCCAGCCGCACCGTCCAGGAAGCGGTGAAGGTGTTGACCGAGACCGGTGTACGCATGCAGCAGGTGCGCCCCATCTATTATGAAGCCGGGACGGAAGACGTTGTTGTCAAACGCGCCCGCGTTCACAAGCCCGACGGCAGCGCATTTGACGCGCCGCCGGTCCGAAAACAAAGCGCCTCATCCGCCGCTGACGCCCAGGCGCGGCTGTATATGGATTACATGGTGGCGGTGCTTCAGTTTCCGGCGCTGGAGAAGGGCAGCATCATTGAAGTTGAGTATGAAGTGGTCAGTAAAAAAGACAACATCTTCGCTGACTTTTTCGGCGACCAGTTTTATATCGGCGACTCGCGCTATGAGCCCACCGCTGACGCCGAGTATGTCTTGATTACCCCCAAGTCGCGCAACTTCTATTGGAAGTATATCGGCCCCAATTACCCCGCGTCGGTGTTGGCGGGTTCGCCCCCGGATCTCAAAGAAGAGCCGGCTATCAAAGAGACAAACGACGAACGTACCTATCAATGGCGCTTCAATCATTTGCCCGCTTTGCCGCGCGAGCCGCTCATGCCCGCTGCGGTTGAGATATTGCCTTACATTAAAGTCACCACCTTTGAGACCTGGTCAGACATGTCGAACTGGTATTGGAACCTGATCGAAGACCAACTCAAACCCGGCCCGGTGGTGAAAGAACGCCTGGAATTCGTCATTCAAGACTACCGCCGCAAGCGCGGGCTGCCCCAGGAACGTGAACTCACCGACTGGGAAAAAGTTCGTGCGGTCAATGAATATGTGAATACCGGCATTCGCTACCTTGGCCTTGAGTTTGGCATCGACGGCTTTAAGCCCCACCAGGTCGACGAAATATGTAACGCCCAATACGGCGACTGCAAAGACAAGGCCTCGCTCGCCATCGCCATGTTGGGCGAGTTGGGCATTGAAGCGCGCATGGTGATCTTACGCACCACCGACAAGGGCGAGATTGATTATGAGTTGCCCTCGCTCAATCTGTTTAACCACGCCATCTATTACCTGCCCGACCTCGACGGCAAAGACTATTGGATTGACGGCACCGCGACTTTCTTTGACGCCTCTGAGTTGCCGCCCGGCGACCAGGGGTCGTATAGTTTGATCATCGAACCCGGCGGCGATTACTTTTTCAAACGCATCCGATACTCAGAAGCGCCCGACAACGGCGGCGAGTACACCACCGCATTACGCATTGACGAACAAGGCAACGCTGAAGGCGTTCGCATCTCAGAATTTCGCGGCCTCTACAACCCCATCGTTCGCCGCACCTATGAAAACGAAACCAAGGCCAGAGAAGTGGTTGAGCGAATTTTAGTCAGCCGCTATCCCGGCAGCTCGTCATCAAATATCGACTTATCAAACCTCGAAGACTACGCCGCCTCAGAGCGCTTGGCTTATGAACTGACGATTCCTCAGTTTGGAACCGAACAAGGCTCTCAGTTGGTGTTCCCGACGACCTTGTTTACTGACGACCTGTCTCAGCGGTACGCCCAACTCACCAACCGCGAATATGACCTGGTGTTGAGCTACCCCTGGACGCGCACCAACATCATGCGCTTCGAGATGCCCAGAGACGGCGACGCCATTGAGGTTCCGGCTGACCGCACCCTTAAAAGCGAATTTGGCGAATACACCCGCGAGAGCATCGTCGAGGGCAAGAACGTTGAGATTCGTGAAACCCTGGTGTTCTTGCCGGTCCGGGTTGAAAAAGACAAATACGCGGAGTTTCGCGAGTTCTGCCGCCTGGTTGATTTATACCAGAGCGAAAATGTGACCCTGAAACAATAAGGATACGCGCCATGATGAACTATATAAAAACCATTCTCATTTCAAGCGTCTTGATTGCGGCGCTGCAGCCTTCGTTTGCAGATGTTGAAGGCGCCTGGACGTTGCTGCTCCAAAACAAATACGCCGAATCGCTGGAGGCGTTGTCTTCGGTTGATGAGGCTGACGCCGAAGCGGCGTTGCAGGCGCAGTTATTCAACGCTTGGGCGCAGGGCGATTATCCTGACGCGGCGAACCATGTCGCGGCGTTGATTGAGAGGCGCCCCGACAGCGCTTATTTGCCCGCCTACCTGGCGGCGTTGAGCCATCCTGTATTTAAGGGATGGGCGCTCAAAGACCGCGCGGTGACCTTGCGTAAAGCGTTGGCCAAAACCCCGCCCGCGCCCCATCGGCAACGGCTTGAACATGAACTGATGCAGACGCTTGACCTGCTGCTTGATTCCGCTGCACCGGCGGCGGCGCGCGAAGCGGGCGTGTTAGTTGACCACTGGCAGGTCGCGGGCGCCTTTGGCCGCTATGGCGCGGCGGATTTCGTCCGCCCCTTCGGCCCTGAGATTGAGTGGAGCGAACAATACGACGGCTGGTATGGCCCGGTGTCGTTTAATGAGATTGATCCACCCGACTCGACGGGATCAATTGACCTGGGCGGATTGTTCTATCCCGCCAACGGCGTTGCTTATTTGTTGAATGCTGTTGAATCACCTGATGATCGTGAAGTCGAGCTGATTGTCAACTCGCCCGCAGATGTTCGCCTCTGGCTGAATGGCGAGCCCGTTCTTGAAAAAAACCACCTCGCGCTTCATACCGCCCAAACCGTTTCGAAGACGGTCCAACTTCAGTCCGGCAAGAACCTCTTAGTCATCAAGACGATGGCGTTTGGCCAATGGCGCGTCAGGGCGCAAATTCATTCCACAAAAGACCAGCCGCTCAATGTTCGCTCGGTTCCATTTGAACTGAACGACTGGAAGGCGCTCTACCTAAAGCCGTTTGAAGGTAGAATCATCCAACCTGAGATCAGCCAGGGCATGTATTCTCTCTACCCAGCCGTCTTGCCGGGCCCTTCGGGGCAAAGCGTCAACCAAGACCTGCTCTTGGCCATTTGGCATACTGACCGCTATGAACTCGACGCCGCCCAAGCGCGCATAGACGCCGTCTTACAACGCCATGACAAATTTTCGTTCGCCCATTGGATGAAAGGCGACCTCGCCCTGCGCCAGGCGCAGGCCCGACCTGGTTCGCGCACCCGTTTTCAACAACAAGCCGAACAGGCGTTTCAATCCGCCTTGGCTCTCGACCCCAACTCCAAACCGGCGTTGATCGGCTTGCAATCATTTTATTTAGACCGCGATCAGGTCGACCAGGCGCTCGAATTGACGCGGAACCAAGACAGCGCCAACCCAGAGTTGCGCTCAAATGGCTACCAGGCCCAACTCAACTTTATGGACGGCGTTCTATACTCAAGAAAAGGCTTTGGCACAGACGCGCGCCTTCGCTTTGAAGCGGCGTTGGATGAATTCGTCCCTACGTTTGATGTGTATACCCGACTGTTTGACGACTATTACGCCCATCGCGTCGAAGACCGCGCGGGCGAGATGATCAAGGGCGCGCTTGAGGCTTACCCGGCTTATCTGCCGTTCATTCAACGCGCCGCCCAGATGAAGGGCAGCCCCGTCGCCAAACAGGCGATTGAAAACCTCGAATCACTCATAAAAGCCCATCCATACACCATGACCTACGGGCTAGAACTGAGCGCCGCCCATGAACGCCAGGGGGCTGCTGACAAAGCGGCGGACGGATACAAGCAACTCACGAAAGCGTTCCCAAATCATCCCCAACCGTTAAACCGCCTGGCGGCGATTCAGATGCGCCAGGGCGAAACCCAACAGGCGTTGGCGTCGTATGGCGCCGTCCATCAAAAAGAACCGCGTTGGATGGACGCCTTTCGCGCCCTGCGCGACGTTGAGGGCAAAGACGATTTTCCGTATATGGAGTATGACGTTGACCTCGATGATATTGAAATCAGCATGGCCGACCGCTGGAACAATTCGCGCGGCGCTGGAATCTACCTCCTAGACATCATGGTATTGAACTATCACACCGATGGCGCCTACGACATGTACGTTCATCAGGCCATCAAAGTGCTAAACCAGGAAGGCATGCGCAAGTGGGCCGAGATGGTGATCCCCCAAGGCGGCAATGTGGAACTGATCCACGCCCGTACGATTACCAAAGACGGCATCGAATGGACTCTCTCTCACCTGCAAGACTTAAATAACCAACAATCGCTGTCGATGTACGGCATCGAAGAGGGCGCGATTTTAGACTACGCCTACCTTCAGCGCGGCGGGCGCAAAGAGCCGGGCGTGCGCGCCCATAGCGGCGGGTATTATTTTGGCGCTGAAGACGACCCCATGCTGTTGTCGAAACTCGCCATCATCTTGCCTGACAATCTGCCCTTCAATACCGACTCAAACCCCCATGACCTGGCGCCGCAAGTGATTCAGAAAGACGGCAAGCGCGTGTTGATCTGGGAAAATTGGATGCAGGACGGCATCAAGCCTGAGCGCTTCTCGCCCAACCTGTACAAACGTGTTCCGTCCGTTCAATGGACGACCGGACGCGATTGGCTGCCATTCGCCGAACGCCACCGCCTGTCGAAGTTGGGCTATCAAGAAGACTCGCCGCTGGTGCGTGAATTGGCCGACCAAATCGCAAGCAACGCGAAGACGAAGCATGAGTTAGTCGAAGCCGCCTACCGGTGGATATCCACCAACATCGAAGACGGCGCCGGCGGCCAGACCAGCCTTGACACCTTGGTGCAAAAATCGGGCGGGCGCTATCAAAAGATGCGGCTGATGCGCCATCTCTTACAACTCAACGGGCTTGAAACCCAGATGGCGATTGCGCTCGACGCCAACCGCGATGAAGGCTCAAAACCGCTGCCTTTCCCCAATATTCAGGGCGCAGTGTTGCTGCGCATCCCAATACAAGACGGCATAGATGGGCCAATTCATGTTGATTTCTCCAGCCGCTTTGCGTCGTTGGGCCAGATCGACCCGTTTGTGAGAAAACAAGTTGCGATGATTTATGACGGCCCGGTTCCCTACTTCACCCCGCTTCAAAGCGAACTGTGGGAACACGGCCTGTTAACCCGCGAGATCAAAACGACGATCAATCAAGACCAATCCGCCCATCTCAAAGGGACCTACACCTACGGCAACCTGTTTGATCTTCAAATTCGCGAAGCGTTGACCAACCCTGAGATTGGCGACCGCCTGGCTGATGCTCAAGCCGCCAATGATTTTCGCGGCGTCAAATTAGATTCAGCCGACCTGGTCAATGTTCAAGACCTGTCTAAGTATCCACGACTCGTGTTCGAGGGGACGTTGCCTGATCTGGCCAAACCCGATCAAGACGGCTCACTCAAGATCGACGCCGCGCCGATTCGGTCTCAGGCGTCAGCGCTGGTGAGTGAAGTGACGCGCCAGTTTCCGTTGGTGTTTACCGCCAGCCCGGTTCAAGACCACCTGACCTATGAGATTGACCTCTCTCACCACATAGAGAAGGGCGCCCGGGTGGTCTTGCCTGAAAACGCGCTGTTATTGACCTCGTATGGCTACTACTCGTTGTTCTTTGAATGGAACGGCGATACAATCATCGCCCGCAGGTCGTTTTTGGTCCCCAGCCAGACCATCCAGCCGGATGAGTATGGTGGGTTCGTCGATTTTTGCCGCGAAATTGACCAGATTGAAAACCGTGTAATCCGCGTGTTTTCTAAGGGCTAGAAAGAAATTAACAGCTTTGATAATAATACCGTCACAATTATAAGCGGCAGCTTGAATGTATTGATTGGCGCGTTTTAATTGTTTCATCTAAAGTAGTCAATTCGTCTTGCGATGAATTGATATTACGAAATCACTATGTGTATGGCCAAGGATATGCCGAAAATCGGCGCGCCGCGGTTTGGCGATTTTGGAAGCCCAGACCGCGAACAAAAAAGACTCATTGAACTTCAGCACCATTTTCTGCCGCAATCGTTCCCTGATTTGCCCGGTATCGAATGGGCTGCGCGTTATCATCCCTCCAAAATGGTTGGAGGCGATTATTATGACGTGTTCCCCATGAACAACGACGCCTTCGCTATCATCATGGCTGACATTTCAGGGCATGGGTATTCGGCGGCGATTGTGATGTCAATGACCCAATTCGCGGTCAAAGAGTTTGCGCCAGGTTGTTCTTCTCCCTCTGAGGCGCTTAGCGTGATCAACAACAAACTCCAAAAGCATATGTTGCCTCACCATTTTGTCACTATGTTTTTTGGACTGTTAAATGTAAAAACCAAGACATTGACATACTCTTCGGCGGGCCATATCCCCATGCTTCAGTTTCAGGCGTCGACCAACTGCGTCAAACATCTGTCCATTCAGCCGAGTTACCCATTGTGTACCTTCCCCGCTGAAGACTACCCCGAAGAACAATCTCAGTTGAGTGCGAATGATATCTGTTTGTTTTATACTGACGGCGTGACGGATTCGCCCAACGCGAGAGACGAGTTTTATGGCGAAGACCGGTTGATTCAATCGTTAGAAGCCTTCTCGGCGTCAAACGCAAAACATCTCGTTGATGCGATTCACGCCTCGGTTGAAGAACACCGCGGCGCCGTTGACCGGCTCGATGATTTTACGCTGCTTTCGATGCGAATTTCAAACTAACCGATCAATATTCCGAAATCCATTTCACGTCCTGTATTTGATCTTTTACCAGCCCAATGACGGTCTCAGCGAAAATTGACTCACTCACATCGTGGCCAATCGTCAACACATTCAGGCCCGTTTCGCTGGCGTACCACAACTCGTGGTGGCCCGCTTCTCCGGTCACAAACGCATCGGCCCCCAATGACGAGACGAAGGGAATGCAACTGCCGCCGCTGCCGGTCAGGATGGCGATTCGCTTGATTGGCTTTTTGGGCTGAGGGCGCGTTCCGCCGAAGGTGGGCGCGATTGGCGCATGGGCGGCGATCAGCGACTCAAACGACTTCCAACTCATTGCCTTTTTGCGTTCGGCAATCCAGACGGCCTGGGCAATATCGCGTACATCTTCAAGCGGGTACAAATCATAGGCCGCCTCATCGTAGGGGTGAGACTGAAACAGCGCTCTGATCACGGCGTTTTTCCGCCCTGTGGGCAAGACCATTTCAAGCCGTTCTTCAGCGACTTGTTCGAGTTTGCCCGCTTCGCCTAGATGCGGGTTGCTATCGTCTGAGCCGAAAAATGACCCGGTTCCAGACGAAGTAAATGAACATTGTCCGTACTCGCCGATGGTCCCCGCGCCAGCGTTCGACAGCGCCTGGCGAACGGCTGTCAGGTTTTGGGTTGGAACAAACGTCACAATCTTCAACAAGCCGGCCTGGGGCTTAGGCGCGAGCGGCGCGGCGTCTTCAAAGCCGAGTTTTTCCGCCCACAGTTTGGCCATGCCGCCGGGGTGAAGGTCGACATTGGTGTGGGCGGCGTACAGCGCAATGTTTTTTTGAATCAGCGTTCGCGCAATCGACTGGACCGGGTCGCCTTCAACGATTTGTTTTAATGGGCGGTAAAGCAACGGGTGGTGAACGAAAAGGAGGTCGATGTTTTTTCGCGCATTCTTCTTGATCAGTTTCGCACTGGCTTCGAGGGCGATTAACACGCGCTTGACCTCCTGGTCGGGGCCGCCCAGATGCAGGCCGATTGGATCATTGGGCAGCGCCCATTCCGGCGGCAGGATGCGTTCAATTCGGTCGATGAGCGTTTTAAGTTTCATGATTGGCCCCACTGATGTTAATCATGCAACGGATAGACTTGCCACTGATAGTTTTTCTCAACCAGTTGAAATGGGTGTCCACCCAACGGCGGACGGTTCGCGGGCAGTGTGTCGAGTTGTTTGATTTTTTCCATCCAGTCATGTTGAGTAAAACCGGCCAGCCATTCGTCCCAGTCAGTAGTAGAAAATGAATAGACTGCGGTTTTGGAATTTTTGGGGCGAATCAGATAGGCGCGAAACGCTTCGCGGCCCTCGGCCAAAACGCCCATGGTCGATGAGAACGGACAATCAAGCGTCACATCGAGCCAGGTGGTGAGCGGTACGTTCAACTGTTCACGGTTGTGAAGCATCAACCCGCCGACCGTGTAGGCGTTGCTTGTGCGGTAGATATATACGTTCGAATCTGGATACCGTTCGCAGAACTGGCGGATTAGCGTGGAATTGAGAGCGCGGTCTTTTACGCGGCAGTTTTCTTCTATGCTCAAAGCGACAGTTGGTTGTTCGACCGCCGCGACGGGGCGAATGAAATAGAGAAACGGCGGCAGCAAGACGCACGGCGAAGCGATTATCGCCGCCAATGGCAGCGGCACCCAGCCGCAAAAATGGGCGAACCCGGTGACCAGGCTGTACGAAATCAAAGCCCCGCTGGCGAGCGGCAGGCTGATGGCGGCGGTCGGATCCACAGACCGCGCCGCGGCGGTGTAAACGATCCAGATAACCCCGCTGGCGAGTACACAGATTGTGATGAAGGCGATCAATGAAAGAACGGCGGCGTCGAGCGTCAGTTCATACCATCGCCCATACGCGCCAAGGTACCCGGCCAGAAACGATACAGCAAACCAAAGCATGATTAACTTCGCTTGGGCAGCAATACGCCCTTACAGCGGCGTCCCGGTTGAAGATGAGCGTCGTACACGCGGTTGATTTCATCAATCGTGACGGCTTCCATGCGTTCGACGTAATTGACTGCGTGGTCGATGTCGATCGCCATTCGGCTGTAGCCGTAGGTTTGAGCGATCGAAACGGCTTTTTCATTCGAAAACGAAAAGTCGGCGCGTTCCATATTCTTGGCTTTTTTGAGTTCGTCTTCGGTAATATCGTCGCGAATGCGTTTTAATTCAGATTGAATTTCGTTTTCGACCTGTTCGAGCTTGTCTTCTTCGGTGACTGATTCAATTAAGAACAGCCCGGCGTGTTTGAGGCTCCATGACGAGCAATTGATGCTCGAAACCAGGCCCAATTCGTCAATCAGGCGGCGGTGAAGCCGTGACGAACGCCCTGCGCCGACTAGGGTGGAAAGCAAGTCGAGCGCATATTCATCATCTGTCCCCAATACGCGCGGCATGGGGTAGCCAATCAGCAGGTACGATTGGTTGACGTCGCGTTCTACAACGGCTTCGTTGCCAGAGCCAATCATTGGCCACTCAAGCGCTGTGTCGCTAAATTGAGGGAACGACAAGCCGTCGAGTTGCTTTACTAAGACATCTGTCAGTTCTTCGCCGTCAATGTCGCCGACAGCGCAGAGAGTAATGTTTTCAGGGTGATACCGGCTTTGTTGATAATGGTGGAATACATCGCGGTCGATGGTGTGAAGCGAATCGACCGTGCCTAATACGTTTCGCTTATAGTTGTTGTCGGCGAATGAGGCGGCGATAAATTCGTCATAGATTTTCGACCAGGGGTTGTCTTGGTGGCGTTTGATTTCTTCGGTGATGACTTCGCGTTCGCGTTCAATTTCTTTCGGGTCAAATACCGGGTGTAAGAGCGAATCCAACAACACGTCGAGCGCGGCGCGCCACCCCGCGCTAGGCAACACGACAAAATAGTGGGTATAGTCAAGCGAAGTGGCGGCGTTGTTGTAGCCTCCCAGCGAGGTGATGATGCGGTCCATCACGCCAACGCCGTGGCGTTCGGTGCCTTTAAAAAACATGTGTTCATAAAAATGCGAAAGGCCAACGTGAGGCTCCGGGTCATGGACCGCCCCGGTATGGACCCAAAAATCCAACGCGACGATCGGGGCGCTGCTCACGCGTTTGTGGACCAGAGTAAAACCGCCGGGCAGTTGAACTTGTGTATACGGTACCAGTGGGTTGCCGTTGGTAGACGCCTGTATCACGGTTCTCCTAAATTATTCGATGTTATTGGCGCCGGTTTGTTCCACCAGACAGGCGGCTTCGTGTAACGAGAAACGGGTTTCGCCGCAGTCGGCCCACCAGCCGCCAAGGATATCGTACTCTAGTTCGCCCGCTTGGAGGTAGGCGTTGTTCACATCGGTGATTTCGAGTTCGCCGCGGCCTGATGGTTCGAGTTCGTTAATGATGGTAAACACGCGCTCGTCATACATATAGACGCCGATGACCGCCAGGTTTGAGGGCGGGTGGTTGGGCTTTTCAATGATGGCGGTCAGGGTTTTGTTTTCATCAAAACGACAGACGCCGTAGTGTTCGGGGTGGTCGACTTCTTTGAGAATGATGCGCGCGCCGCGCTCTTGTTGTTCGAAGGCCTTTACCGAGTCAACGATATTGCTTTCGATAATGTTGTCGCCCAACATGACCACCACGCAGTCATTGCCGACAAAGTCTCGGGTCAACGCCAGCGCTTCGGCGATTCCGCCCTCGCGCGCCTGGTAGGCGTAGTGTAGGCGCTTCAGGCCAAAGTCGCGGCCGTCGCCCAACAGCGGCAAAAAATCGCCCGCGTGTTTTCCGCCGGTGATAATCATGATGTCGTCGATGCCCGCCTGGACCAGCGTCTCGATTGGGTAAAAAATCATGGGCCGGTCATAGACCGGAAGCAAATGTTTGTTGGTCACACGCGTCATCGGCAACAGCCGTGTGCCAAGACCGCCAGCGGTGATTACGCCTTTCATGCCGTCCCCTTCGCTTTTGCCAGTCGTTCGCCGTAATGGCGGTCATAATAGGCCTGAAACTCACCGCTTTTGAGTTTCTGCCACCATTCTTTGTTCTTTTTATACCAGTTGACGGTTTGCGCCAAGCCGGTCTCAACGTCAACCGTAGGCTTCCAGCCCAGCGCGTTTAATTTTGAACAATCGATCGCATAGCGCGCGTCATGGCCGGGGCGGTCGTCAATAAAGGTGATCAGGTCTTCAGGCTTTTTCAACTGGGTGACAATCGCCTTGGCGATATCAATGTTTTTTTCTTCTGAATGGCCGCCGATGTTATACACTTCGCCTGGTTCGCCTTTGTTCAACACCAAGTCAATCGCGCGGCAGGCGTCTTCGACATAGAGCCATTCGCGCACTTGAGAGCCATCGCCGTATAACGGCAGCGGCTGGTCATTCATCGCGTTGGTGATAAACAGCGGGATCAACTTTTCAGGATACTGGTATGGCCCATAGTTGTTGGCCATACGCACGATTTTTACCGGCGCCTGGTAGGTCGTAAAATACGCCCGGCACAACAGGTCGGCGCCGCCCTTGCTGGCTGAGTAAGGCGATGAGGGGTTCAGCGGCGACGCTTCGGTCATGTGGTCGCCGTAAGCGGGGCCGTAGACCTCGTCAGTGCTGATTTGGACGAAGGTCTTTATCTCATATTGGCGCACCGCCTCAAGCAGGCTAAACGCGCCAAAAATATCGGTTTTTAAAAATTCATCCGGCTTGGTGATCGAACGGTCAACATGGGTTTCCGCCGCGAAATTGACAATGGCGTCGACCGGTTTGCTCGACAGCAGGTCCATCAGCACCTGTTTACTGCCGATGTCGCCGTGAAAGAACGAATACCGCGGGTCGCGTTCGATGGATTTCAGGTTGTCTAAGTTGCCTGCATAGGTCAGTTTGTCGAGATTGATGACATCAATGTCTTCATAGGCTTCGAGTAAGTATTGGATGAAGTTCGACCCAATAAAACCGGCGCCGCCGGTAACCAAAATGCGACTCATGTGTTGAATGTCCCTCCCGATTCGGCTGAATTGTCGTCTCTCAGTAACAAGCGAAAAGGCCGCCTGTGGGGACGGCCTCATTACGAACACTCACGACAGCAAACAATTTCATGCCGATTCTCATAAACATTATAGTGGTTTGTCATTGGATGTCTAGAAGTTGATTTATCAGGCCCGCGTCCGCCCAAAAAGAAGAAGGCGCCCGAAAGCGCCCTCTTTCAATGCTGTTCGTACATCTTGATTTAGTACACAGACCAATTGTTTACTGGCGCTGGCGCCTCGCCGATAATATAGCGGCCATAGCCATAAACCTGGCTGAGATAGAGAATTTCGGCGGACCCGGCTGGCTGGCCGGGAAGAATGTTGACTTTCACCTGGCTCATAATGCCGTTCCAAACCGCGTTGCCGTTTACTGCGAGTTCGTTTGACTCAGCGGGCGTGCGTTCTTTGGTTGCGCCAAACATTGAGTCGCTGATGAATTCGCCCAAGTTGTCGTTTGAGGTTGAGTAAGCGGTGACAAAGCCAGGCGCGTCGATGGTGTCTGAATTGTTCTGAGACGCCCACGCGGGAGAGCTCGCTACAACGATGTAATCTAAATCGGCATGGGTGGCGACATCACTTGGAAAACGGTTCGGGAGCGTATGATTAAAGCCGTCTGCGTCTGCTGGTGGAATGACGGAGTAAAAATCAGGTGGATCAAGGGCGAAGGTGTCGCTGCCCGCGTCCCAGAAATAACGCCACACGCCGCTGCCTGAGACGTTTCCAGCCAGATACAAGACTTCTTCGCCGTCATCATTCGTCGTTAACACACTGGCGCCGCCTGCGTTGCCAAATGAACCGTTCTTCGTTTCCCCATATGCGCCGCGGATCGTCCATGTGTTCGTCGTCGCGTCAACGTCAAACACGCGGGAGCGCATACCGTTGCGCCAGGTTTTGCCTGACAAGATCACCGTGGTGTTGGCGCCGGAACCAGTGACTTCGACATCGCCAAAGCGAAATTGCGAGAGGCGGTTGGTTCCGCCGTGGTCGCGGTAGTCTTGTTCATAGACCACGGTCGGGCCGGTGAAGCCGCCCGCGCCGTCGGGGTCATAGCGCAAGACCATGTACCAATAACCCAGGTAGAGAACGCCGTCGTCGTCGATATCAAAATTCATATATTCAGGCGCGGATTGTTCGCCCGATACAAAACGGCGGTCTTTAGGGTCGCTCCAGCCTTCGATGGGCGGGTTGCCTGAACCACCGTCGATCATCGACTCATATTCTTCTGACAATTCGACCGGTTTGAAGCCAATCTCTAAGGCCACGCCCATCGGCGAGCCGTCTTCGGGGTTGATCCAAAGAATGGAGCGGTCTGGAAACTCTGCAGCTAGCGCCGCGTCATGGTCCGGATCGGTTTCGTCGATGCCATTGTCGCGAACACCCAACATCAAGCGGGTGTCATCGTAGCGAATAAAGCCGTCATACTGGTCATGCAGGTTGGGGCCATACCAGGGGCCGTCTTCCGGGTCGCCGTCCCAACGCGGGTCTGCCGGGCCGTTGACCAAAATCGGCAAGACGCCGCCGCCGTCGATCAGGGTGTGTTCCCAGACGGGAGAGATTTCTTGAGCAGTTGAAACAAAGATAAAAATACTGGGTAAGACGAGTGCTGCCAAAATACGTTTTTTCATACAAACTCCTTCAAAATAGATTTAGTTATGACATGTAACAAAAGATTGTGATGAATGTCAAGTAAAATCTGAATATATTTTATACAGGAGTGATTTTTGGTTCTACCGATATTTGAGTAGTTCCCTTGCTGGATGAGCTGGGATTGGGTCAAAAAACGATATTCGTCTTTTCAATAATAGACAATCCAACTCAGGCATGGGTGCAACTCAGGGAGCGCCTGTG
>CAZKYC010000063.1:0-26829 GCA_964556895.1 uncultured bacterium
CTAGAGGTTCTTACGATATTTGAGCACTTCCCTTGCTGGATGACCTGGAATTTGGTCAAAAAACGATATTTCGTCCTTTCAATAATAGACAATCCAACTCAGGCATGGGTGTAACTCAGGGAGCGCCTGTGCAAAAGGGCGGAGCAACACTGAAGCGAGCAGAGTTGTACCTATGCCAAATACAACGATAAAAAAATCATCCTTGAGATCGTGTCGGCAAATTTTAATTCAATTTGAGAGAAAGTATCCAAATCCCGGATGAGCCAAACTAGAGATTAGTTCGCTTGCCAAAGTCGCCCGTTCACTTGGGTCAAGCTTTATAGTGGTTGCCAGAATTATGTGCGGATTGATTTTATGAATTTGGTCTTCTGCCGGGGGGGCGTTGGCCTGAACCGGGCTGGTCGCCATGGCCGAGTTCAGCCTTGGCCTGGTTGGCGTATGCCACCAACCGCTTTAGTACTTCAGGGTTCTGCTTTGACACATCCCGCTGTTGGCCTACATCCTGGCTGAGGTCAAACAGCGCCAGTTCGGTCCGGCCTTGGTCATATTTGACCGGCATGCCATTTCGGCCGCCGGGGCGTCCATTCAATGTGCGATAGGCGTGGGGCAGGTGAAGGCTCCAGTTTTCGCTGCGAACGGCTTCGAGGTTTTTGCCCCAATAGAAAAAGAGGGTTTCATGCGGCGACTTGGCGCCAGGGGCGTTGGTCATCAATGAAAAGATGTCTCTGCCGTCGATGGGGTGGTTGGGCAGGCGCGTCCCCGTGATCCCCGCCACGGTAGGCAGGATATCAATCGTCATGGCTGGCTCGTCACAGACATGCCCTGCGGGCAGCGTGCCCGGCCAGCGCATCAGGCAGGGCGTACGAACGCCGCCGTCCCAGGTTGTGCCCTTTGCTTCACGCAATGGCTCGGCTGAACCGGCGTGGTCACCATAACTCACCCACGGCCCGTTGTCGGAGGCGAATACGATTAACGTGTTTTCGGTCAGGTTAAAGCGGCGCAACGATGACATGATGCGTCCGACTGACCAGTCGATTTCCATAATCACATCGCCATAGAGACCGCGCTTGGATTTTCCTTTGAAGTTATCCGAAACAAAAAGGGGGACGTGAGGCATGGAGTGGGCCAAATATAAGAAGAAGGGGCGCTGGTGGTTCGTTTCGATAAATTTCATGGCGCGGAAGGTATAGTCGCGGGTGAGTTGTGACTGGTCGGGGTTGTACTCGATGATTTCGTTGCCTTCAATAAGAGGCAGTTTCGGGAAGCGGTCGGTCTCAGGGTGAAACGGCCACATGTCGTTTGAATAGGGCAGGCCGTAATATTCATCGAAGCCGTGTTGAAGCGGCAGGAAGTTTTTGTGGTCGCCCAGATGCCATTTACCGAAAATGGCTGTGGCGTACTCTTTTTGTTTCAGTAATTCAGAAATCAACATCTCGTTTGAATTGATGCCGATTCTGCTGCCGGGGCCGGGGGCGCCCAGAATGCCGACGCGGTTTGGATAGCAACCCGACAGCAGCGCGCAGCGTGACGCGCCGCAGACCGGTTGAGCGACATAGAAATCGGTAAAACGAACCCCTTCAGCCGCCATGCGGTCGAGGTTTGGCGTTTCAAACCCTTCCGCCCCATTGACGCCGATATCCGCCCACCCTTGGTCGTCAGTGAAGATGACGATGATGTTTGGCGTGGATGATTGTCTTTCGGTTTGCGCTGTTTTCTGAGCCGTTGCGCATCCCCCTAAAGCCAGCGCGCCAGCGGCTGATCCGAGCTGGGTGTTGAATGTTCGGCGAGTGATAGGATTGGGCATGAGTCGTCCTTTCTCGATTTCTTACAAAATATCCTCTAGAATCATAGAAGGTATTAAAGCAACCAACAATTCGAACCTCGTTGGTTGCTTACTTTAACAAATTTGAAGGGAGAATGCCAATGGTGCAGTACATGAAAGAACGAAGTCGTTTCATGGTTGTTGCAGCCGCGTGTCTGATTGTGATGTGTGTTGCAGCAGGGCCGTTGTTGTTTGACGCCGACGCTGCGCACCACGAGGAAGCCAAGGAAAAAGAAATCGGGTTTATTCACATGGTCTTTTTCTGGATCAATGAAGACGCCAGCGGCGCCGATGTCAAACAACTGATGGATGACTGCAAGAACCTGTTGGGTGAGATTAAAACGGTGAAGAAAGTCGAAGTCGGTAAGCCCGCCGGGACAGAACGGGACGTGGTTGATAATAGTTATGGCGTCTCATTGATTGTTTATTTCAAAGACAGCGCGGGGCACGATCACTACCAAACGGCGCAAAAACATCTTGACTTCATTGAACGCAATAAAGAAACATGGAGTAAAGTTCAAGTCTACGACATGGTTCCTGAGTAGGGTATTTAGAAAGAGGGGAGGGCGCGTTTCCTGACGAGCCGGTTTTCTTACACGCGGCTCGTCAGGAGACTCGCCCTCCCCATTAAATCATTAGGCTTTATCTGTCGTCGTACCCAGTTCGTCCCAGGTGACGACGCTGCCTTCAAATTTTTTCGTTTTCGCTTTGTACATTGCCATACGGCCCATCAGCGCCGTCAACGTTGAGAGACGTCCTGTCTCGACATTACTACGCGGTATTTCATTGTTGCGAATGTGGTCGGCGAAGGCTTCGAGTTCGAGCGACGTGCCATACTCCCAACTGGTGACCTTTTCGCCGAAGCGCACCGGCTTGGCGTCTTCGCCGCGTGGGTGCATCAGCCCTGAGTGGAAATCAATACCGCCCTTGGTTCCATGCACAACCAATTGTTCGCTGCGGAAATGATGGGCGAGGTAGAACAAGTGGGTGTATGAGAAGATCGCGCCGCTGGGGAACTCAAACGCAACGGCGGACTGGTCTTCTGAATTGTGTTCGTATTTTAGGTCGCGGCCGGGGCCGATGATCTGGCCGATGCCCATGGCGCGGTTGGGAGTTTCTTGCGCCGCCCAACTCATCACGTCGATGTGGTGGCAGGCCTGTTCAACCAACTCGCCGCCGGAAAGCGCAACGTTGGCAACCCAACCGCCGACTGACCATTCCCAATGCCAATGGCCTTGTAAGAAGGTCAGGTCGCCGATTTTTCCGTCATGAATGAGCGGCATGCCATTCAAGAACGTCGGCGCGTAGCGGCGTTGGAAGCCGATTTGATAGATGCCTTTGGCTTTTCGCGCGGCGCGAACGATGGAGTCGACTTTTTCGACGGTGGCTTCCATCGGCTTCTCGCTGAAGCAGTGGATGCCCGACTCCATCACAGGCACAACTACCTTGGCGTGGTTGCCGACTTCGGTGGCGACGATACAACCGTCAAGTTTTTCTTTGTCGAGTAGTTTGCGAAAATCGTTGTAGACGTTGGGTTTGTATTGCTCACAGATATAAGCCGCCTGGTTTCTGCGGTCTTCGCGCAGGTCGCACACCGCCGCGATTTTGATTCCAGGGATGTTGGTGATGCGTTTGAGAAGGCTCTGGCCGCGTCCGCCGCAGCCGACGATGCCTAACACGACTTCGTCATTGGCGCTGCGGGCGGGTTTGGCGGCGCCGAGTGAGAGCGCGGTCGCGCCGACGGCGCCCAGCCCCGCGTTTTTGACGAATCCACGCCGAGTGGTTTTGAGTTTGATCATTTTATCCTCCCGCCATTGAACTAACTATGGCAATGGTATATGCATTTCGCTTCATCATCCCAAAGCATTGCGCCCGGGTCAAGCAACAGTGAGAAGCCATCTCAAAAATCGAGATCGCTTTTTTTTAAGCCTCGACGCATCAATGATTGAAAACCCAATCAAGGCATGGGTGAAACTCTGGGAGCGCCTGTGCAACTGGGCCAGAAAGCCCGCACTAAAGCGAGTAGAGTTGTCCCCATGCCATGTACAGCAGAGATCAAGTATTTTTTGAGATGGCTTTAAGATAGATGTGGCGTCTTCTTTATTCATTGCATGAAAGCAGATACACTAAATCCACCGAAATCATAAGCCGCCTCAAACTAACGTATTAAATCAGAGAAGACAAATGTCAAATCTTAATTTGCCGAAAATTCAAAATGTAGAACACTACATCCAAGAGATTGCCGAGTCGGCCAAAGCGGCGGGGCGCGTGGTCGCTTCGGCGTCAACCGCGGTGAAAAATAAAGCGCTCGTAGAAGCCGCCCGCCGCGTGCGCGCCTCAAAGGCTGACATTCAAGCCCAGAACAAACTTGACTTGGTTGCGGGCAAAGAAAAAGGCCTGACCACGGCCATGCTTGACCGCTTGGAGCTCAACGACAAGCGCATCGAAGGCATAGCGGCCATGCTCGAAGACGTTGCCGCCTTGCCCGACCCGGTTGGTGAAATTACTGACATGCGCATCCGCCCCAGCGGCATTCAGGTCGGGCGCATGCGCGTTCCGCTGGGCGTCGTCGGCATGATCTATGAGTCGCGGCCTAACGTTACGGTCGATGCGGCGGCGTTGTGTTTGAAATCGGGCAATGGATGTTTGTTGCGCGGCGGTTCGGAGGCCATTCACTCTAACGTTGCGTTGGCGCGCCTCTTGCGGGCGACGCTCAATGATTGCGGCTTGCCGAAAGACGCAGTGACTTTTGTTGAGACCACCGACCGTGCTGCGGTTCAGACCATGTGTAAGTTACAGGGCAAACTTGACGTGATTATTCCACGCGGCGGCAAGACGCTGATCGAAGCGGTTGTCGAAGCGGCGACCGTCCCTGTGTTGAAACACTATGATGGCAATTGTCACGTCTATGTTCACTCTGACGCCGACCTGGATATGGCGCTGAATATCTGTATCAACTCAAAAACCCAGCGCGCAGGCGTGTGTAACGCGGCGGAATCATTCGTCGTTCATAAAGACATTGCCGATGATTTTATGCCGCGCTTGTTGATTGAACTGAAACAACAAGAGGTCGAAGTTCGGGGCTGTGAAAAAACGCGTACCTTCGATTCATCAATTCAAGCGGCGACGGACGATGACTGGTACGCCGAATATCTTGATAAGATTGTCGCCATCAAGATAGCCGACTCGTTCGAAGGCGCCGTCGACCACATCGACCAATACGGCTCTAAGCATACCGACGCGATTGTGACGGAGAGTTATGCGATGGCGCGGCGGTTTATGCGCGAAGTTGATTCGTCTTCGGTCATGGTCAACGCCTCGACGCGCTTCTCTGACGGCGGCGAGTATGGCCTCGGCGCCGAAATGGGCATCTCGACCGATAAACTTCATGCGCGCGGGCCGATGGGAATCGTTGAGTTGACTTGTCAGAAATTTATCGTGTTGGGCGACGGCGCGGTGCGCGAGTAAATTCGTAACCAATGAATAAATCATGCAAGCGTGTGGGCGTGTATGGCGGAGGCTTTGACCCCGTCCATAACGCCCATTTATGTTTGGCCAAGACCGCGCTTGAGGCCTTGTCGCTAGACGGCGTGATGTTTGTCCCTTCGGCGGGGCAGGCGCATTACAAAAAAGAAACCAACATCGCTTCCAGCCACCACCGCCTCGCCATGCTCAATCTGGCGATAGAGGACGAACCGACGTTTCAGGCTAGTGATATTGAAATCAAACAAGAGTCGTTCTGTTATACCATCGACACACTGCGCGCGCTGCGAACTCAACATCCCAACACGGATTTTATTTTGCTCATCGGCGGCGACTGGAAACAAAAATTATACACCTGGAAAGAGGGTGAGAAGATTCCACGCGAGTTTGCGGTAGCGTTGTTCTCGCGTCCCGGCGCCGATGTTGAAACCAACTTGGAGCCAGATAAACTCGAAGAGCGAATCTATACCGTCAACATGCCGCTCATGGATATCTCATCCTCAGACATTCGCCAACGAATTCAAGACGGACGCACGATCGAGGACATGGCGCCCAATTCAGTCATACACTATATTCACGCTCACCAATTGTACCGTTAGATATTTTTGTCCATTTGTTTTAGAGTATGGCTATCTCGCTTTGGGGGAAAACGCCATGCGCAACGTAATTCTATTTTTCACGCTTTTCGTTCTCATTCAAATCACTTCTTATGCGATCACTGTGTTTGTTTCGCCGAAAGGCGATGACAACAATCCAGGAAACCAAAACAAGCCCCTGCGGTCCATTCAACGGGCGATTGATGTGACGCGGGCGGCTGGTGATGAAATAGAGAAATCGGTCGTTTTGCTGGAAGGCATGTATCCACTGGATCGCTCGATTCAAATCGGCCAGCGTGACGTCAGTTTGTCGATTATTGCCGACAAACACAAAACCGCCCGCCTTGTCGGTGGAAAATTGATTACGGGATTTCAAAAAATAACCAATAAAGAGGCGTTAAACCGCTTGCCTGAATCAGCGCGAAACGCAGTCAGGCAGTGCGACCTGAAAGCGCAAGGAATCACTGACTACGGCGAACTGCAACTACGCGGGTTTGGCCGCCCAAACAACCCGTCCGCCATGGAACTGTTTATCAACGGTAAGGCGATGACTCTCGCCCGTTGGCCTAATACAGACTGGGCGACAATCGCTGACGTCCCCAATGGAAAAGACGGCGGGATGTTCACCTACGACGGTTCGCGGCCAGAGCGTTGGGCTAACGCGCCGGATATCTGGCTGCATGGCTATTGGACGCAAGACTGGGCGGATTCATACACCGAAGTAAGCCGGATCGATACAAAACAAAAAGCGGTTCACACCAAAGACCCTCACGGCGTGTATGGCTACACCAAGGGCAAACGCTGGCGCGCCATGAACCTACTGGAAGAACTCGATTCGCCAGGAGAGTACTACATTGACCGAAGCGAAGGCGTTTTGTATCTATTCCCGAGGGAATCGCTCAAGGGGGCGCAAGCGATTGTTTCAATTTTAGAAAAACCGATATTCGACATTCGCAATGCGAAAGACGTTACCATCAGCGGCTTGACGTTAGACTGCAGCCGCGGCAGCGGGATTGAAATTCGCGATTCGGAACATGTCAGAATCGCTGGATGCACCCTGCGAAACCTCGGTCAACGCGGCGTGACCATCAACGGCGGCAAGTTTACCAGCGTGATGAGTTGCGACATCTATGACGTTGGAGAAGGAGGAATCACCATTAACGGCGGCGACCGAAAGACGCTCACCCCCGCCAATCATTCCGCCGTGAATAATGATATCTACCGATACGCCCGTTGGGTGAGGACCTACCGCCCGGCGATTTCGCTGCAAGGCGTCGGCAACCGCATCGCCCATAACCGTATCCACGACGCGCCCCACACCGGCGTTTTATTCGGCGGCAACGACCACGCGCTTGAGTATAATGAAGTGTTTAATCTCTGTTGGGAAAGCGGCGACGTGGGCGCCTTTTATATTGGCCGAAATTGGACCATGCGCGGTCATCTGATTCGCCATAACTATTTCTATGACATCACCGGGCCTCACACTCACGGCGCCCAGGCGATTTATCTTGACGACGCTGCCAGCGGCGTGACCATGAGAGACAACATCTTTCGTAATGCTGACATTGGCGCTTTTATCGGCGGCGGACGCGACAACCGGGTCGAAAACAACCTCATGATCGACTGTGGATACGCCACTCACATCGATAAGCGCGGCAGGGGCTGGGCCCAGAAATACATCGTTAAAGGCGGCGGCTGGAAGATGTACGAAAAACTGAAGGAAGTCAATTATAAAGAGCCTCCCTACAGCGTTCGTTACCCAGAACTGGTTACGATTTTGAACGAGCGTCCCCATTACCCGGTCGGCAATGTCTTCGCCAACAATGTGTCATACAGCAAGAAATGGATGCGAAACCAAAGCGTGGATGAAGATGATCTATTGATGAAAGACAACTATCATTTTGAACCTACAGACAATATCAATTGGGAGAAAGTGAAATTTCAATTGCCAAAAGACCACCCTGCATTAAACACAGGGTACAAACAAATTCCGTTTGAAAAAATTGGTTTGTTTACAGACGAGCATCGGAAATCCACCAGATAGGGCGAGGTTTGTTAGGTTTGTTGTCGTCCCCCTTTTTTTAAGAAAAGGGGGACGGCGCCCGGGCGGCAAGGGCAAGGAGACGCAACGCGGCGCCAGCCCTTGAAGGATTTGCCCAAACGCTGCGATAGATAGTGTTGGTCGATCAAATCAGTTTTGTGGCTATCATTGTTGCCATAGACCATCAATTGGCGAATCATTAAACAGGATACGAAAAACATCAACATCAGGGTCGTATGTCGCTCTCATTCTGATCTCCAGCGTTTATAGGCTTTCATTGGTGGGTTAAGAACTCACCCTGCAATAACCTACATCTTCACGGCCTTGCCGGGGTAGTGGCGCACCATCAGCGGCTGGTCTTCGAGGGCGGGGAAGTTCGCGCCCGGGTGGTTGGCCTCTTCGACGGCGCGCTCAATCTCTTCATCTGTGAACCCATAATCAAGCGCACGGCCAATGTTGGCTGACGGCAACATGCCAATTCGCGCGCGGTCGTCTTCATTTTGGAACAGATAACAATGCAGGCGCTCTTTACCGCCGATGTAGATTCCAAGGTCGCGGTCGACGCCCACGTCCATCACATAGTCGATAAAGTAGCCCGGGGCTTCGCCGCATGGCGAACGCTGATGAATCAACAAATGCGCCCGGTTGCCGTCAGCGGCGTTTAGCCCGGTGATATAGAGCGACGCGTCAGGAAAATAATTCAGAAACTGCTTCGCCCGCTCTGATTCGATGCCGATTTGATAGACAGATTGTGGATCAATTTTGCTCTCAGCGATGCGGATCCGAACACGAAAATGATCAATGATGGGGATCGACAAGCCCGCCGCCAGCGCAATCATAATGGTCAGAAGCAACGGAGTCGCCAGAAAAAAATACGGGACGATAAATAAGATAATGGTCATCGCGCCGGCGGATATCCAGCGGTCTTTGATTTCAGCCACAAGGGTCCGTTTTTCCCAATTCAGGATGAGGTCAATTGGCCACCAAAAAAAGATGAACCCCAGCGAGGTGAAATAAAACTTATAAATCATCTCGGGGTATTTTGAATACTCAGCGGGGATCAAGACAGGGTCAGTATTGTTCAATATAAATATAAACAACGTGATTGCGCTGGCTGACGACAGAAAGATCAGCGTGCCGTTTGGCGACATTCTTCCCATGGCGGCCCCATTGCGCTTGGCGTTTTTTTGGATTAAGCAATACTTAAGATGTATAGGGTAGATGGTAACACAACACCAGGTAGGGCTGTCAATTCATGAACAACAAAAGTTGGTGCAATCGCTTTTCTGAAGCCGGGAAACGGACCGCCGCGCCCGAAATCAGCTGGCTCATGGCCCAAGCGCTTGAGACGCCGGGCTTGATCTCGCTTGCCGCCGGGTTTGTCGACCAAGAATCGCTGCCTCACGAGTTGGTTTCGAGCGAAGTCGCCGAACTGTTGAGCGAACCGGTTTGCGGCCGCGCCATGCTCCAATATGGAACCACCCAAGGCGACGAAGGGCTGCGCCGCATGCTCAATCAGCGGTTGCATGAAGAGGGAGTTTTGAATTCTGGCGCTTCAATCGACCCGTCACACTTTATTATGGGGTCAGGCTCACAGCAGATTCTCTATCTGTTGGCTGAAACCATGTTGGATGAAGGCGACATCGTTTTGATGGAAGCGCCGACTTATTTTGTCGTGCTTGGCGCGATGCAGTCTCGCGGCGCCCAGCCGGTTGGAATCGATATTGATGAAGGCGGGTTGGTTCCCGAAAAACTCGATCGAACGCTTGGTGAATTAGAATCAATAGGCCAACTTGAGCGCGTCAAACTGTTGTATTGCATGACCTATGCAGGCAACCCGCATGGGGTGACCTTAAAAGAAGAACGCCGCCCCGTCATTTTGAATATTTTACGACAATACCGCGAGCGTGGGTATTCCATTCTCTTATTAGAAGACGCTGCCTATCGGCGCTTGAATTACACCGCGCCGCCTGCGCCAATCAAATCACTGGACGTTGAAAATGACCTGGTGGTATACACCGAGTCGTTCTCAAAATCGCTTTCGCCGGGATTGCGCCTCGGCTTTGGCGTCGGCCCCAAAGACATCATTGACAAGTTGATCCACATCAAAGGCAACCACGACTTTGGCAGCAGCAACATGAGCCAGATGATTTTAAAGCGCATTCTCGAAGTGGGCGCCTTCGACCGCCATGTCGAGATGCTTCGGTTGTTGTATGAGAAAAAATGCAGCATCGCCCTCAATGTGTTTTCAACCACCATGCCGGCGGGCTCGGCGCTACCGCACCCGCATGGAGGGTTTTATATCTGGGCGACTTTGCCTGATGAATTTGACACGGGGCCGAAGAGTGAAATCTTCCAACAGGCGGTCCAGTCAAAGGTTCTCTATGTACCAGGGTCATTGTGTTATTCGTCTGACCGTCCTGAGTCAAAGTGTTCGTCGTCCATGCGAATTTCGTATGGTCAGATCGGCCAAGAAGCGCTGAAAGAAGGCTGTGAGCGACTGGCGGGCGTGTTGTCCCAGTTTGTCGCCGCGGGCTAAGGAGGCCTACCTTGCCGTTTGATGTGACGGATACCGTTTTGATAGTCGTTGGTTCAGAACTAGTCCCTGAAGAAAAAGACCGGCCGATGGCCTATCGCCTCAAACAGGCGTTAGATGTATATGGCGATGACCGCTTCAAAAAAGCGATTGTTGTCTCTGATCATTGGTATCTTGAAAACCCGATCTTTCAAGCCTGCCCGACCATTATTCTCGGTGGGGCGGGCGTCAACCAGGCCGCAGCGGAATTTTTTAACCGCATCCCTCTGGTGTGGTCGAGTGGAGAACGCGCCTTTGTTCACTTTACCTTGAGTGACGGCGAAGCCAAATCAGCCATCTGGGGCCTAACCGGGCAGGGAACCACCGAAGCCCTCGAAACCTTCATCACTGACGGCTACTTAGAGCAATTTATCACCCGCGTGTGGAAACAAGCATAAGTTCAAATACTATAGATTATTGTGAAAGATTTGTGAGAAAGGTGTAAGCGGCGCTTCCCCTGCCTTACGAAATAGAGCGTCGGCGTGTAATATATAGTTTCAATAAATTGCCTGAAAGAGTAATAAATCCAAGACACATATAAAGTTGCGCCATCCGATAGATCATGATCGGCGCGCTATACAAAACAGCGTGTGATATCACACAGGAGGAACAAAATGGCTGTAAAAATTGGAATTAACGGATTCGGACGCATTGGCCGCTTGGTCGCACGCGCCGCACTCGCCAAGGGCGAAATCGAGATTGTCGGCATCAACGACCTCACCGATTCAAAAACCTTGGCCCACCTGTTTAAATACGACTCCATCCACGGTATTTACCCAGGCGAAGTCAAAGATGAAGGCGGAGCGATTTCTGTTGACGGTAAGAAAATTCCCGTTACAGCAGAAAAAGACCCAGCCAACCTGCCGTGGGCCAAAGTCGGCGCAGAAATTGTCGTCGAATCAACCGGTATCTTCACCGCCCGCGAAAAAGCTGCGCTTCACATGAAAGCCGGCGCCAAGAAAGTCATTATCAGCGCGCCGTCAAAAGACGCTGACGTGACCGTCGTGTTTGGCGTGAATGACAACGACTATGACGCCGCGAAGCATGATATTCTGTCAAACGCTTCCTGCACCACCAACTGTCTGGCGCCTGTCGCCAAAGTCATCCATGACAATTGGGGAATCAAGCGCGGTTTGATGACCACCATTCACTCATACACCAACGACCAGCGCATTCTCGACTTTCCCCACTCTGACCTGCGCCGCGCCCGCGCCGCCGCGATGAGCATGATCCCGACCAAGACCGGCGCTGCGGCGGCCATTGGTTTGGTTATGCCAGACCTGAAAGGCAAGATGGACGGTTTTGCGATTCGCGTCCCGACCCCGAACGTCTCTGTCGTTGACTTGAGCGCCGAACTCGGCAAGAACGCGACGGTTGATGAAATCAACGCTGCCGTGAAGGCTGCTGCGAACGGCCCCATGAAGGGCGTTCTTTCATACGAAGAAGACCCATTGGTTTCGACCGACTTTATCGGCAACCCGCATTCCTCATGCTTCGACCCGGGCTACACCCGCGTCATGGAAGGCAACTTCATTAAGATTTTGTCGTGGTATGACAACGAATGGGGCTTCTCAAACCGCGTGATTGACCTGATCAACAAAATCGCCTAAGCGGTTTTTGCATAACATTTCTTTGCGGGGCCGTCTCGAGTGAGGCGGCCCCGTTTTCCCGGTTGGGCCTCGGGGGAGCGCCCGGCAATCTCATCATGATAAGGACCAAACCATGAAGAAAAAAACCATTGACGACATTACCCCACAGGGAAAACGCGTCCTCATTCGCGTTGATTTTAATGTCCCGCTTGATGACAGCCGAAATGTTGCCGATGACACCCGAATTCGCGCCGCGTTGCCGACCATTCAGACCTTGATCGACAAAGGCGCGCGTGTGATTTTGATGTCTCACCTGGGGCGCCCCAAAGGCCAGGTCAAAGAAGAATTTCGTCTCAAACCCGCTGGCGACAAACTCGCCGAACTGTTAGGCAAGCCGGTCAAATCACTCACCGAGTGTGTCGGCGATGCAGTCAAAGCCGAAGTCAACGCCATGAGCGACGGCGAGGTTGTGCTGCTCGAAAACCTTCGCTTTCACGCCGAAGAAGAAGGCAATGATGAAGGCTTCTGTAAGCAACTGGCCGAACTAGGCGATTTGTACGTCAATGACGCGTTTGGCACGGCCCACCGCGCCCACGCCTCGACCGAAGGCGTGACCAAGTTTTTTGCCGCCAATGTTGCGGGTTACTTAATGAAAAAAGAAATAGATTATCTCGTCTCGGCGCTCGATAGCCCTGCGCGTCCGTTCATCGCCATTTTGGGCGGCCTGAAAATCTCCGGCAAGATTGACGTAATCCAAAACCTGCTTGATAAAGTCGACGGCATCATGATTGGCGGCGCGATGGCGTATACCCTGCTCAAAGTCAAAGGCGTTGAGGTGGGCGACTCAATCGTCGAGACCGAAAAACTCGACGTCGCCAAAGACGTTATCAACGCGGTCGAGGAAAAGGGCGTGAAGTTTCTGTTGCCCTGCGACCACAAGGCCGCGGCTGAAGTCAGCGACGGCGTTGAACCGCAAACCATTAACGAAGAGAACATTCCCGCTGGGCTCAAGGGCATCGACATTGGCCCGGCCACGATTGAGGCGTATAGCAAAGAGATCGCGGCGGCGAAGACCATCGTCTGGAACGGCCCCATGGGCGTATTTGAGATTCCCGCCTTTGCCGAAGGCACCATGAAAATCGCTAATGCGGTGGCCAATTCCGGCTCGGTTTCAATCGTCGGCGGCGGCGACTCGGTCTCAGCGGTTCACAAGGCGGGCGTTAGCGATAAAATTACTCACATTAGTACTGGCGGCGGCGCATCGCTGGAACTGTTGGAAGGCAAAGAACTTCCCGGCCTGGCCGCGCTGTCAGACGCCTAGCGAGGAGCCTCTAAAATGTTTTATCTGTTGAGCATCATACAAATCTTTATCTGTGTTGCGTTAATTTTCTTTGTTTTGATTCAGTCAAACAAAGGCATGGGGCTGGCTGGCGCCTTCGGGTCTGTCGGCGGCGCTGACAGCGTATTCGCTTCTGGCGGGATGAACATTCTGGTCAAGATCACGCTTGGCCTCGCGATTGTGTTTGCGCTCAATAGCCTGGCGCTGACTATCATCACACCGCCAGGCGGTCAACGCAGCCTCCTAGAAGACGACGCCAACCTGGTGGGTCCGACGCTGAATGAGCTAGTTGAACAATCGCAGGAAGGCGTTGATACCACCCTGCCCGCGCAAGGCGGCGACACGGAACAACCCGCTCCACAAGAATAGATTGCAGATCACATAATGACCACTCGAACAGCCTGGGTTTTCTCAGGCTGTTTTTGTTTGTTTGCGACATAGACTAAAGGCTTGGCGGCGCGTCGCTTTGCGCTAGCATCAGGGTTCAGAAACAGTTTCTCATCCGTCTCATTGCGAGCGACGCGAAGCAATCTCTTGAGTTAAAATGTGAGATTGCGTCGGTCGTTTACACTCCCTCGCAATGACACAGATCGTAATCATTACGCCATTTATGAACCACGAATCCAAAAAAATCAAAATCGTCCGAATCATCGCCCGGTTGAATGTCGGTGGGCCGGCGATTCACGTTATTCTGCTAACGCATGGGCTGAACCCGAACAAATTTGAGACTGTCTTGGTTAGCGGCGTCGAGGCCCCTGAAGAAGGCGACATGCACCACCTCGCCGATGAGAAAGGCGTGAAGCCAGTCATCGTCGAAAACCTGGGGCGTGAGTTACACCCCTGGCGCGACATCAATACACTTTGGCAGCTATACCGGCTCATCCGCCGCGAGAGGCCCGATATTGTCCACACCCATACCGCCAAGGCGGGGACGGTGGGTCGCATCGCTGCCTTATTGGCGGGTGTGCCCGTGATTATTCATACGTTTCACGGCCATGTCTTGCATGGATATTTTGGCGCGCTGAAGACAGCCTTCTTTCGCGCAGTCGAACGCGTTCTGGCGGCGTATAGCGGCAAAGTGATCGCCGTTAGCGAACAAGTGCGGCAAGACCTGCTTCAATACGGCGTCGGCAATGAAGACAAGGTTGTCAAGATTCCGCTTGGGTTAGAACTTGAGGCGTTTCGCCATCCCGCGTCGGACGCGCGCCAGCGGCTGCGCAGCGAATGGGGGCTTTCAGATGATGCGTTCGCTGTTGGGATGGTTGCGCGCCTGGTCCCCATTAAGCGCCATGAAGACCTGTTTCGCGCGATTCCACAGGTGATAGAAAAACACCCTTACACCTATTTTATCATTGTCGGTGACGGCGAACTGCGCCCTGAGTTAGAAGCGCTGGCCAACGAACTCAATATCACTCATCGCCTTGTCTTTACCGGGTTTCGCGACGACCGGGCGGATGTCTATTCAGCCGTCGACCTGGTCGCGCTGACTTCGGGCAACGAAGGCCTGCCCGTCGCGGTCATCGAAGGGTTGTCGGCGGGCAAGCCCGTCGTGGCGACTCGAGTGGGCGGCGTGCCTGAATTGATCGAAGACGGCGTGACAGGATTCATCGCAGAGCCGTATGATCCTGAATCCATCGCGCAGGGGTTCTTGCGCGCACTTGAAGACCCGGCCAAGACCATTGAGATGGGGCGCCAGGCGCAAGACGACGCGATTCAAAAATACTCCATCTCGCGCTTGGTCAATGATCTCGAAGGGCTGTATGAAACGTTGTTGAAGTCGAAGCAGGAGCGCAGCTCATCTATGTGAATACGCTCAAATGATCCCCCCCTGTCTGCCTTTGGCGGACTTCCCCTCCCCCCTTAAAAAGAGGGGCTACTCACCCCTTAACAACCGCGATTGGAGTCAGGCGGAAGGCGGGTTCGACGAGATGTTGTTGTTTTTTCATCACGTCTTCGATGTCTTTGTAAGCGGCGGGCGCTTCGTCGATGATTCGCTTCACACTGGGCGCGCAGATAAATACATTTTTGACTTGTTCGGCGAAGTTATCTTCTGATATTTCTTTGCGGGCTTGGGTTCGGCTTTTACAGCGTCCCGCTCCATGCGAACACGAACGAAACGAATCTTGGTATCCTTTTCCGCGACCGATGTAACTGCAGGTCCCCATTGAACCGGGAATCGTCACCAACTCGCCCTCTTCGGCGCGCACCGCTCCCTTGCGGTGGACTAGAACGTCCTCGCCATAGTGGGTTTCCCACGAGGCGTAGTTGTGGTGAGTACGCACTTCGAGCGTGCATTCAATAGGCCGCGAGAAGACCGCTTCCATCATATCGAAGACCGCGTCGAGCATGTGCAGCCGGTTTTGCATGGCGAAATCCATCGCCCATTGCATCTGGTTCAGGTATTCCTGCGCTTCAGGTAATTCAATTGGTAGTAACGCATAGTCTTTGTGAAGGCTCGAACCTTGTGAGTCGCAATAGTCTTTCGCCAGCTTGTGATAATGGTTGGCGATGGTGTAGCCGATGTTGCGCGAGCCTGAATGCAACATCACCCACAAACAATCATCTTCATCTTTTTGAAATTCGATAAAGTGGTTGCCGCCGCCGAGGGTGCCTAATTGTAATGGAATCTCATCCAAGCGTTCCGCGACGACGGGCATGGTTTGTTTGAGCTCGCGTTTGGCTTTTCCCTTTACGCGAACCCGGTCGATAATCTCGCCCTCTTGGGGCTGTTCATGCCATTTCATGCCCGTTGGGATATTATGAAAAATCTCATCGGCGGTTTTCTGGATGTCCCGCCTAACGTCCCAAAACTTGATGTCGGTGCGGGCGGCGACCATCCCGCAACCGATGTCAACTCCGACCGCGTTGGGCATGACCGCGCCCTTGAGCGCCATCACGCCGCCCACAGGCAGGGCGTAGCCCTGATGGGCGTCGGGCATGAGCGCGATGTGGTGGAAGGCGAACGGCAGTTTGGCGCAAGTCTCAGCCTGTTCCCGGGCGCCGTTCTCAACGTCATCCAAGAAATATTGAACGGGAATTCCGTCCGTCGGTTCAAACTTCATGGGTGTAGGATACTACGTTTATTCAACGGGGGGCTCGAGTCTTTTTTGAGGGCCGATAAATTTGAGTGATACAAAGCCAAGCACCAGTAAGACCAACATCGCGGCCAGAAACAGGTCAAACCGGCTCAACAGTGGTTTGGCCTGTTCGCCAAAGAAATATAACACCGTGCCGACGAGATAAAAGCGGCCCGCTCGTCCGATCAACGACACCAACATAAACCGCCAAAAGGGGATGCGGCACAAACCGCCGGCGATGGTAAACACTTTGTATGGAATCGGCGTGAACGCCGCCGCCAGTACGACCCAGACATCATATTTGTTGTAGAGGCCTTCGACTTTGTCGAATTTTTCCTGGCTGAATATCCATTTCGTCCAATTTGAATTGACGAGCCAGGTGACGAATGGGCGCCCGCCATAAAGGCCGATGAAATACCCTAGTGCGCCGCCTACCACTGAACTCACCGTAAGAATGGTCGCTAACAAGTAAGCCGATTCAGGCCGCAGGACGCCCATCAAGATGAACGGGATGTCTGGCGGGATGGGGAAAAACGACGACTCGGTGAACGACACGATCGCCAGTGAAACTAAGGCGTTCTCGGTAAATTGGTTATTTTGAATGACGAGTGAGACCGTCCAGTCTTTGAGTTCGCTTAACACAAACTATCTCCAATCAAGTGAGTTTCAGGTTTCGTTTGTCAATCTCGGCGATGGCGTGAAACTGGGTGAAATCATGGCCAAGTGGAGTGACAGAGACCTTGCCGTCTTCGATGGCGTGAAAGTCGGTGCCTTCGGCTTCAACCCAAGTCGGCGTCTCACCGCCGATCCAAAAATATTCCTTGCCTTGCGGGTCATGCCGCTGAATGATGGCGTCGCGATAGACGCGCTCGCCCAGGCGGGTGGCGGCGATGCCTTTGAGCTGATCAAAGGGCAAGTTGGGTACATTCACATTTAAGAACGTCCCATCGGGCATGTCTTTTTTTACGATGTCGCGGGCGATGATTTTGGCGACCCGGCCTGCGGTTTCGAAATGTTGCGTCTCGCCTGGAACGACAAGATTCAACGAAATGGCGAATGACGGCGCCTTATTCAAGTGGCCTTCATGCGCCCCGGCCACTGTGCCTGAATAGACGGTGTCGATTCCAAGGTTAGGCCCGCGGTTGATGCCAGAAGCGACCAGGTCGGGCTTGAAATCGAGAAACCCGCGCGTGCCAAACATGACGCAATCCGCTGGCGTCCCGTCAATCATATACACCCGCTTGCGCAGGAGGTGCGCCCGAATCGGGTGGTTCATAGTAAACGAATGCGACACGGCGCTGCGCTCGCGGTCGGGGGCGATGATCCACACTTCGCCGAGTTCGCCCAGCGAGTCGGCTAGCGCGGTCAGACCAGGAGAATGAATGCCATCATCGTTTGTCACTAAGATGCGGGTTGGTGTGGCCATTTTTCACTTTCTCTTCAAATGTAACATCGAGGCGGATTATTCTTTCGAGGGGCTGATTTGTCAACGCGGCGGGCGTATGAAATACCCGTAACCGAAAAATCAAACGCACTTTTTTTTGGACGTGGTCGATATCAATGATACTATTTATCTTACTATTATAATTAGGAGAAATGAATGAACAAATTAACACTACTGGTATTGGCTACTTTCGCCGTCTTGTCTTATGGTTGTTCTAACCCGGCTGACAATGTGCCTGAAGCGAAGGTATCAAGCCCGTCAGGCCAAACCAGTGAATCGGCTGAGGGCAAGGCCTATACCGTCACGCCAGCGTCAAAGATTAGCTTCGTGGGGTCAAAGGTTACAGGCAGCCACGAAGGCGGGTTTGAAACATTCACTGGCGAGTTTGTTTTAGTTGATGGAATGCCTGAAGGCTCTCATGGCGTCATCGAAATCGACATGAATTCGACCTGGTCAGACAACGACCGCTTGACAGGCCATCTCAAGAGCCAAGACTTCTTCGATGTTGAGAAGTTCCCCACTTCGACATTTAAGACGACCAGTGTTGAGAAAGACGGCGCCGCCTATACCGTGACTGGAGACTTGACCCTTCATGGCGTGACCAAGACGATAGAGTTTCCCGCCCAGGTTGAGGTTAGCGGCGATTTGGTCAAACTCAACGCCGAGTTTTTCATCAAACGGTTTGATTTTGATATTGAATACCCAGGCCGCGCCGATGACCTGATTCGCGATGAGGTGGTAATCAAGTTAGACATTGTCGCGAAAGCTGCGTAACCTTTGATCGTCAACTTACTGAGAAATAGTAGGGGAGTGCAGCGCGCTGCATCCCCCTGCATCATATCTAGAAGCCATCTCAAAAATAGAGATGGCTTCTAGGTCAATTCCTGAGACTTTTACACAATCCGTTCGGCTTTTTTGATGTAAGTATCCAACGGCGCGAAGCCTAAACCCGCTCCCTTGGGTACGCTGACCTCCCCATTCTTCATAGTCAGCGGCGGGTCGTAAAATTTCGACTTTTCTAATCCCTCTTTGAATTCCTGATACGGCCCGATGTTTGGGGTGCATGACGCGAATTGAACAACTTCAACAAAGCCGACGCCGCTGCCGCCCATGTGGAGGGTAATCGGCATTCCTGCGACCGCCGCCATGTTGGCCACCCGGCGTGAACGGATAAACCCGCCGTAGTAATGTAAATCGGGTTGTACTACCTGCACGGCGCTGTTTTCGATCATCCAGCGAAAGCGGTGATGGCTGTATTCACACTCGCCCCCGGCGATATCGATTTCGAGCGCGTCCGCCACGCGTTTGGTGTCTTCGAGATGGTCGAATGGGCATGGTTCTTCAAAGAAAACCGCGTTAGCGTCTTGAAGGCGCTTGCCAATATCGATGGCTTTGGGCGGGTCATAGGAACCGTTCGAATCGCTATGGATAGCAATTTCATCGCCTAACGTTTTTCGAACCAATGGAACCAACGCCTCGCTGCGGCCCAGCAGCGAATCAGCGTTGTTTCTCATTCGAGCGCCCACTTTGAACTTGACTGCTTTTACGCCATGCTGTTCGACTTTCTGTTTCAGAATGTCGGCTTCTTCTTGTGGGGTGGTGTGGCGATTTCCGCTGGCGTAGTAGACCGGGACGCTCTCGCGAAGCACGCCGCCCATCAAGTCGCCAATCCGCTGATTTGATAGCCTGCCTAAGAGGTCAAGCGCCGCCATTTCGACCCAGGCGGTGCAACACCACAGCGCCAGCCCCTGTAACTTGTAATTGCTTTTATAAAGATAGAGGCCGTCGATCAACGATTCGAGTTGGCGGGCGTCTTTGCCAATAAAATGAGGGACGACATTGTCTTTCAACAATGGATACAACTGAAAGGCGCGGTTGTTGGTGATGGTGTAACCTACGTCGCCGTTCTTACTGGTGACCGTTAGAATGTGGTCGCGCTCCCGCCGATAGAGTTTGATCGAGTCAATTAAGACGGGCTCATTTAGGCCTTCAAGATTCAACACGGGCTGTTTCGCCGCGCGGTCGAGCGTTTCGACGGTAGGTTGGTTCGTCGATGAATAGGCCATTGCAGGCAGCAGGGTAAACGCGGCGGTTGATTGAATCAATTGGCGTCGTGAAGTTGTCATGGTTTGTCCCCAATGAAAAGATAGTGCATTATACGATAAGGCAATGATCTGTGTCATCCACGTTGGACAGTAAAGTTTTAGTGAATTTTTTTTGAGGAGTGTAGCATGAATGATTTAGTCAAATTGTCTGTATGTGAAATGGCCGAAGCGATTCGAAACAAGAAGGCGTCTTCGCGTGAACTCACTCAAGCCTGTATTGAACGAATTGAACGTGTGAATCCAGAACTCAATGCTGTTATCCAGCCGTGTTTTGACCACGCGCTTGAGCAAGCCGACTTCGCTGACCAGGCGTTGGCGAAAAGCGAACTGTTTGGCGCGCTTCATGGCGTTCCCTTCACGATGAAAGACAGTATCGAAACCGAAGGCCTCACCTGTGTGTGTGGGACGGAAGGCAGAAGAGAGTTTGTCCCTCAGCAAGACGCAGTGTTGGTCAAGCGCTTGAAAGACCAGGGGGCGATTTTACTCGGCAAGACCAATACGCCTGAAATCTGTATGGCGTTTGAAACCGATAACATTGTGTTTGGCAAGACAAACAACCCCTATGACCTCAACAAGAGTTGCGGCGGCAGCAGCGGCGGCGAGGCCGCCATCATCGCGGCGTGTGGTTCGCCGTTTGGATTAGGCAGCGACGCCGGGGGCAGCATTCGCTTTCCCAGCCACGCGTGTGGAATCGCCGGCGTCAAACCAACCAGCGGGCGCCTGCCGCGAACAGGACACTACATCCCCCCCGGCGGCGCATTGGGGCCGCTGTGGCAAATCGGCCCGATGGCGCGCACGGCGAGCGACTTGGCCTATCTATTTCCCCTGTTGTTAGGCGGCGACCCCGGCGACCCGGCTGTGGTCCCAATGCCTTATTATGATCCCAACCAAGTTGATGTCTCAAAATTGAAAATCGCCTATTACACCGACAATGGAGTCGTGACGCCAACGGACGAAACAAAGAAGGCGGTTCAAAATGCAGTACGAGTTTTTTCTGAACGAGGCGCTGAAGTCACAGAAGCCAAACCCAACTGTTATGGGCGCGAGGCCGACATGTGGCTTGATTTGTGCGGCGTTGATGGTGGAGCGTTGTTGAAGCAGGTGCTTGACCAAAGCGGGACCAAAAACCTCGCACCAACCATGCAGCGCCTGCTGGAACTGTGCGAAACCCGAACCCGCGACTCCAATGGGTTCCATCATTTATTGTTCGAATGGAGCCAATTTAAAGCGTCGATGTATGAGTTTATGCAAGGGTATGACCTCATTATCTGTCCAGTGTGCGCCACGCCCGCGTTCGATCATGGCGTGAGTTATGACGATGATGTGTTCCCCGGGTTCAGTTATACGATTGCGTTTAATTTGTCGGGGTTGCCAGGGGCGGTTGTTCGAGGCGGGACGTCGAAGGACGGCTTGCCGATCGGGGTGCAATTCGTTTCAAACCCCTGGCGAGAGGATGTCAGTTTGTCTGCGGCGATGATGGTAGATGAAGAATATAGCGATTGGGATACGAGATTGAATAGTGTCAGTTAGAAATTAAATAGCCGAACAAACTTAGCGAATAGATCGTCGTCAAAGTGACCACTCATTTTGTCTTTCATAATTTGTAGGGCTTCAAAAGTTGTCAACGGTTTTTTGTAACTTCGTTCCATGGTGAGGGCGTCAAAGACGTCGGCAATGGCGCAAATTTTACCATACTCATGAATTTGGTCGCCGGTCAGTTTGTTGGGGTAGCCTGAACCGTCGTTGCGTTCGTGGTGTTGGCTGACAATGATGGCGCACTCTTCGTTCAATTCGCCTGCTTCTTTTAGTATGCGCAAGCCGCGCTCGGGGTGTTCGCGCATGACCTCCATCTCTTCGTCGGTTAGGCGGCCCGGTTTGCTTAGAATTCGATAGGGGATTTCTGTTTTGCCAATATCATGCAAAAAGAACGCAGAGCCGAGTTTATTTAAATCATGAGACGTATCGTCAGCGAAAAATTGTTTCGCCAATGAGAGCGATAACACACCGACGTTGACCGAATGGGCGTAGGTATTGTGGTCGTAGGCCGTGATCTTTAATAGTTGCAATGCTGTATCTTTTTCAGACAAAATCATGTCTGACATTTGGCTAAGGGCTGTTTTGGCGACTTTGATACACTCCGCTTTCGGAGAAGCAAACAATGACTCAATGAGGTTGATAGCGTTCTGATAAACTTTTAACGCTTTTTCTTCGGGGGACAGGTTGGGGTCGGCGATGGCTAAAATGAGCTGGTCTGACACGAAAAACGGCGCTTCTTGGCTGACTTGGTCTTGTTTGTCAGAATCCGTAAAATTCAGGTCGTCATATTTAATATCCCGAACAATAAAATTCTTTCTGGATGAGTTTTTGACGCTGGTGAGTTCTTCTTCGTTGGAAATCACATATTCCAAAAAATCTGATTGGTTAGAAAGTGTGTGAGGCGGTAACTCAATACACATTCCAACCTTGAGGTCATCAACTGAAACTTTTCTGTGCACCATTTGTTTACAACCCTTCAACATGCATCCATTACAAAGTTTCTCTCTAAAAATGAAAGCAACAAACATACCGAATTTGCCATGTTTTGAGCGAGAAGACCAAGGTCGTTGTAATAAACTTATTTGTTTGTGCTTATGAATCCAGAAGGGATTAAATCTGTCTCAGAATGAAGTGTGTCGTAACCGAAAACCTTTCTATAAATGATAATGTGGTTGAAGGTGTTACACAGAGTCTTGGTTTTGTCATTCTCGATTGGCGTTGACAATACGCGCCTGTTTCAAGCAATATGGTAGAAACGAAAGAATGAAATGCTAGTTTTTTTGGAGAAGGATATGCAAATTACACCTCAAAACCGTCGGACATTCATCCAATCCGCCTGCGGCGCTGCTGTTGGCTTGTTGATGAACCCTATTGACTCACGAGCCGAACATTATAAACAGAATGTAGTCGTAATTTTCTGTGACGACATGGGGTATGGTGACTTGGGCGTGTTTGGCCACCCGACCATCAAGACGCCAAATCTCGACGCGATGGCGCATGAAGGCCAAAAGTGGACGAACTTCTACTCAGCCGCCAGCGTATGCACTCCTAGCCGGGCTGGCATATTGACGGGTCGTCTGCCGATTCGAAGCGGCATGTGCAGCAACAAGCGCCGGGTGTTATTTCCTGACTCAGCGGGCGGGCTTCCTCAAAGTGAAATCACAATCGCGCGCGCATTAAAAGGCCAGGGGTATGCCACTGGTTGCGTCGGGAAGTGGCACTTGGGCCACCTGCCCGAATATCTACCGACCAATCATGGGTTCGATTCGTACTTTGGCATTCCATACAGCAACGACATGGACAAAGCCAAAGACGTGAAAGAACGCGATGCTGAAGGGCGTGAAACGCCAAAGCGGTTTAACGTGCCGTTGATGCGTGATACGGAGATCATTGAGCGGCCAGCCAACCAATACACCATCACCAAGCGATACAACGAAGAGGCGGTCAAATTTATTGATACGAACAAAGATCAACCGTTCTTCCTGTATTTGGCCCATAGCCTGCCGCATATTCCCTTGTTCACATCAGACGAGTTTAAGGGGACCAGCGACCGTGGCTTGTATGGCGATGTGATCGAAGAAATTGACCATGGCGTCGGCCAGATCGTCAAAGCGTTAAAGAAGAACGGCATCGCTGAGAACACATTGGTGGTGTTTACCTCTGATAATGGGCCGTGGCTCCCGTTCAAACAAGACGGCGGCTCCGCAGGGCTGTTAAAAGACGGCAAAGGCACCACCTGGGAAGGCGGCATGCGTGAGCCGACCATCTTCTGGCAGCCGGGAAAAATTAAGCCGGGCGTTGTGCATGGCATCGGCTCTACGTTGGATATCTTTCCGACAGCGTGTAAGGTGGCAGGCGCCAAGGTTCCAAATGATCGTGTCATTGACGGTTTAGACCTGACGCCGACGTTATATAACGGCGCGCCTAGCCCTCGAAAGACGATGTTCTATTATCGCGGACAAAAGATTTATGCGGTACGCAAGGGCGATTTCAAAGCCCACTTCATTACCGAAGCGGAATACACCAAAAATAAAAACCACCAAGAACATGAGAAGCCGTTGCTCTTTAATTTGATGCACGACCCGTCTGAAAAATATAACATCGCTGATTCACATCCAGACGTGATCAAAGAGATCGCTAGGGTTGTTGAACAACACAAAGCGACCGTTGTGCCCGTAAAAGACCAACTCGCGGAGAGGATTAAGAAATAGTGATTTAGATTCTGTTTATGGATTTCTGGGGAGGGCGAACCTCCTGGTGAGCCGCGTTTTAGAGACATGCTCTCGGTTGTTATTGGCTCATCAAGAGGCTCGCCCTCTAACACATTCTGAGAGTGAACCCCGCACCACTAGGCGATGACTTCAGTTGTTTCATCATGAATGTATTGGGCGCCAAAGGCAAGAACGAGTGTAACGAGTTCAGCCTTTGATCGTTGCATATCAAGGGCAACCTCAGGTTAATTCGCAAAAAAAGGAGCTATTTTGATTAGGCGGATTTATCCGTCTACCAAACTCCTCGGCTTTAACTGAGGAGGGCGGTTTCTCAATTCGTTATTCGGGCTGGTGTTTGCAGTACATCAAACGGCTCAAGGGTTTCTAGATTTTCATTTCCAATCGCGTTATATAAATCGGGCAAATCATAGACACGCAATGCGCCGTGTATAGCATTTTCTAATTGGTTTTTTGTGATATCGGCGTTGATGACGTCGCTCCAGGCGTATAGCCCATGAACCAGCGTAGTTTTTGAAAACAGTTCTGGTTCCAGAAAGGCGGCGTGCGCCGCTGGCGTGGTCATCTCTCGATAGGCGATCAGATGGACGGGTTGGCGCACCGCCGGGTCTAAGCGGCTGAGATAGCGCGCCGCGACCATGATATCTTCCGCGCGCATCCCAACATATGAGCGTTTCAACATATACGCCAACAACACATTGCGCCATGAGGTGTTGAAGTGGTTGTGATAAGAGCGCATGGCGTCGACATGTTTGGTTTCGCCCACTCCGCGCGGATCAAGCGCTAAGACAACACGCTCTTCACCGAGTTTCTGTTGGGCCATTTCATAGACAGCGTCGCTGTTTTTGCCTTCGCCGTGAACGATCAAAACCGGGTCAGCGCTAATCTTCTTTGGTTCATATTTCACTGCGGGTAAAAAGAGAGTCGGCTCTGGCTGTAGGATAAGTTGAGTGACGGTTACGCCGTCGTTCTCTTCTGAACGAACCTCGTCGATTTCAGGTTCAGCAAGATGATCAAGCGGTAACACTCCAGCGATTTGTCTCACGCTGTTTCGCGCTGCGTCTTGGGTTGCGTTCTCCCATAAAATTTTACGCTGTTTCGCGAGCCTTTCGTTGATGTCACGGTTGAGGTCATAGACTGATTTGGCCCCTTTAATGTTCATCACCTGGCCGCCGGGAGCGCAATAGGTTTCTTCTTCAGAAAGTGGTTTGAGATCGTCGGGCTCAATAATGGTCTCGTCTTCGCCCACAAGCCAGCGCTTCATCCATTGCGCCGCCGCTTGCCGCAACGGTTTTGTGAACCCGTGTTCTTCATTGGCTTCAGCGATCTCTATTTTTTGGGGATGCCCCATGATGGTGTAAAACCGCTTGGCTTCACGAAATGCCTTCCAGGTTCCTTCGATAGGAAAAAAGTCTCTAGTCGCGGCGCACAGCAGCGTTGGTTTTGGCGCCCGCATGTGGATGTAGTCGGCGTGGTCCATCCCCATCGCGATCTGGCCGTAGATGTCTTGTTCAGAATCTTGAGGCGGAACCATGCTCAACGTCGAAAGATAACAACTGGGCGCGGCGACAGCGATTCGGTCGTCGAGCGCCATGAGATAGCTGGTGAGAGTGCCTCCGCCCGAGTTGCCGGTGCATCCGATGCGCCGCGGGTCGATATCATTTCGGCTGCATAAATAGTCCAACGCGCGGACGCCGTCCCAGATTCTGAATGTGGCCGTGTTACGGCCTACCAACATACTGCCGATGCCTGTCATGGTGTGGCCCAGCGTCCCGCCGATGAGGGGGGCGCCGTTTTCGTCGAGGAGTTGATAGTGCTCGCCTTGGTCAATGGGGTCATAAATCAACGCTGCCATGCCATTCAGCGCCAGCAACATACACACGCGCTGATAGCTGTCATACGCTTTTCCATTGGCGCTGTGGCCGCATGGAACCAACACGCCAGGGTAGGGAGGCTTGGAGGCAGGCAAAAATAACATCGCGCTGACGTAATGGTTGGGCTGGCTTTCGAACAAGATTTTTTCAATGGTGAACCCATCGCCTTCAATGGTTTCGACGATCGTTGCGTTTAACGGGGTGCGCGTAGGAAAGCCGCCCAGCGATTCGAAGAAATAGTCGCGCAGCCACGCTTGGCGTTCCTTGATTTGCTCTGGCGTTTTGATCGCCTCGATTTCTTTGGCCCGCCGCGCGAAGGCTGTGTCGCGCAGCTCGCCCAAATACGCTTCCATCATTCGACTGGGCGTTACATCGTCGATGACGTCTGGCAAGACGTTAGGGATTTCAGCGGAAACAGCAACCGCAGCAGTCAGAATCAACAACACGATAGGTTTGATCATGGTGGTCTCCCTGTTTTGGTTATTTCAGCCGATTGACAAAAAACGCAGTTGGTTGTTCATGGTGACTCATGAGTGGAATCTTCTTTTCTGTCGCTTTATGTTTAAAAAAACGGCTCATCCGGGATTTGGATACGTTCTCTCAAATTGAATTAAAATTT
>CAZKYC010000064.1:0-26651 GCA_964556895.1 uncultured bacterium
AGTCAATGACTCATTGAATAATCGAGTGCTTTATATATAAAACCAACTATCCGATTGATTTATATAGCCTTAAGAGGATCAATGAGTTTCTGTGGATGAAATTCTATTTTTATAACGTAAACCATCTTAAGGCCTTATTAGATTGAGTTTGCAAAGTACGCTATAAGCAATTCATTTTATTATGCTTAAAAAATCGGGCAAATCCAGGGATGACTCGGCAAGCATAAATGAAAAAAATAATTAAATGTAGTAAGCATTGTCTCAAGAGGCGTTTAGATTATCTATTCCATAGAAATTTCTCAACTGTTTGAAATCAGCTATTGCATTCCTGTGGATAGAATGATAAAACTACATATCGTTTTTGTAAGACTAAATAAATCAGCCTGTTAGTAACTTGTGGATAATAATGGAGTTAGCTGTGAATAGATTGTTAATGATCGAAATTGACATGTTATAAGGGGAGAAGGATCAAGAAGATGAATTTTATAAACAATCATTTTGAGGCTGATTTGCACAAACGCCATTTGTTTCACTTTATTCAATAACCCCTAGCCTCTTCTAGGAGGAGAGAAGAAAAAACCAGAGTATCTGGACAGGTGATTTGCAGCCTTTTTTGGATGACGTATATTTTATTTGTTTGAGAAGAGAGACATGGTTTGCGCCGCTAATTGGAAGGCGAAACATGGAGGACGAAAATAAATGGTTTATTCGCCCACATCAATGATGACTTCACATGACCAGACGCTATGGATACAAGCCGAGAACGCTCTGCGTCAACACTTGCCCGAAGAAGAATATGACGACTGGTTTGATGAAGTGCGTCTGCTTGAATGCAGCGGGTCGAACGTCATGCTGGGCGTGCCCAGCAGTTACCGGAAGGAATATATTGAACAACATTACATTCAATTGTTGTCAACGGTCTTCAGTGGTCTATTGAAACAAGACCAGCTCAATATCGGCGTGAGCCTGGTTGACGCCGAGATTGAGCCAGCTGTTTCAATTTTGCCTGTCGAAGCGCCTGCCACGTCGACGCCGACCACACAGGCCGATTATGAGCCGTTGAATGAAAAATATACCTTTGAGTCGTTTGTGGTAGGGCCTAGCAACAAGATGGCCCACGCCGCCGCCGAAGCGGTCGCCCACAAACCGGCCCAATCGTATAACCCGCTGTTTTTGTATGGGGGCGTCGGCCTGGGCAAGACCCACTTGATGCAAGCCATTGGCAACGCGGTCAACAACAACCACCCCAATACTCAAGTGGCGTACCTGTCCGCCGAGCAGTTTGTCAACATGTTCATTGACGCGATTAAGCGCAATGCACGATTATCGTTTCAGGCGGTGTTTCGCAATGTTGACGTATTACTGATCGACGATATTCAGTTTTTGGCGGGCAAAGAATCAACGCAAGAAGAGTTCTTCCACACCTTTAACGCGCTGCACAATCGGCGCAAACAAATCGTCATTTCAAGCGACCGTCCGCCCAAAGACATCCCCACCATCGAAGACCGCCTGCGTTCGCGGTTTGAATGGGGATTGATCGTCGACATTGGTTTACCAGATTTTGAGACGCGCATGGCCATTCTTCGCCGTAAATCTGAGCAACTTAGAATGAATATCCCTGACGATGTGTTGAAGTATGTCGCCAGCAAGGTCATCTCGTCGATTCGTGAGATGGAAGGCGCCTTGTTTAAGGTGTCGGCCCACTCCCGGTTGAATGGCGACCAGCTTGACGTCGAGACCGTCGCCAAACTGTTAGGCGAAATTTATGACCGCCCGGTGAAAGAAATCTCGATTGAGAAAATTCAGCGAAAAGTCGCCGAATATTACGCGATCAAGCCCAGCGACATTATCGGCAAGAACCGCTCGCGGTCGATTGCGCGCCCACGCCAAGTGGCGATGTATCTCAGCCGAAAGCTGACCCGACATTCATACCCGGAAATCGGCACCTTTTTCGGCAACAAAGACCACACAACGGTGTTGTTTGCGTGTAACAAGATCGAAAAAGAAATCGAAACCGATACAAAGTTACGTTCGATAGTCGAACAAATGACGGAGTCATTTTCGAAGTATTGATGAATTTCATCCCTTTGAATGCTTAACGCGTCCAAGTGGCGCGGCGGTAGACACCCATTGAGGGATTAACACACGGAAGCGTTTTTCAATACAAAAGTATAAATGATCCAGCGCAACGGAGTATAAGGCCTAGGGTTGCCGCGCGTTCTTTCGAGGGGAACGCGCGGCGTAGTACGAAAAAAATGAGGCGGCTATAAGCCGCCTCACGTTGTTTCTAGAAATATGAATTGAGATTATTTCGCCAAGTCTAAGACTGCTTTTTCGAGGCTTTGAACCATCTCTGGAATATCAGCCGTTTCAACGCTGCAAAACGCCAGCCGCACGCCGTTGATATCATCGCGTACCAACGGCACAGAGCCAACTTGATATTTCTTTAAATAATGGTCACAAACGTCATCCGCCTTCAATCCGGCGTCTTTGGCGAGGTTCACGAAACAGAAGAAACCACCCTGGAACGGGTCGGGCGTGATGAGATCGGTTGTTACCTTCGCGAGTTCGGCTTTTGTTGCGTCATAGCGGTCTTTGAGTTCGTTGATGGTCTTTTGGCGCTCGGCCATGACCGCGTCGAGGTTGTCTAGCGCTTTGACGGCGGCTGACTGGGCGACCATGGAGCAGTTCGACACCGTGTTGCGAACGATGCCGCGAAACTTATTTTCTATCTCGTTTTCGAGGTCGGCGCGGTCGACCGCGTTTGACCATTCATCCGGCAGCGCGATGGTGATCGCGCCGATGCGGGCGCCATACCACAACAGTTCTTTGCTGACGCCGTCAAGTTTGATGGGCAAGAAGTTATTGCGCGGCTCAAACTGATAAAACAGCGACCACGGTTCGGCGTCTTCATCATAGACATAGCCTTCGTAGGCGTCGTCTAACAACAAGACCAATCTCTTATTGGTATGTAATACCAACGCATGAATGGCGTCGACCAACTCGCGCGCCGCCGACTTGGGCGGGCAGTAGCCGGTCGGGTTGTTGGGGAAATTCAACACAACGGTCGCGGTGTCTTCGGTTTTCCAGACGCGGTTGATGGCGTCGAGCAGGCCTTGCAGGTTAAAGTCTTGACCGTCAAACCCGGGAAACTCTTCGACCTTGAGAAAGAGGTTGCGGTCAAACATGTTGTCGTAGTTTTCCCAGCGTTTATCGGGAGTGATGACGGGCTTGCCGGGGTCGACAAACATTCGCAGGCATACTGACAGTGCGCCGGTGATGCCCGGCATGACCATCGGCAGCATAATCTGGCGTTCGAGCCGTTCGGCGCTGGGGCCGGCTTTTTTCAGCATCCACGACTTCCAGGCCTTTCGAAACGCCGGCAGGCCGACCTCGGGGGCGTAGGGGAAAATTTCTTCGACGCCCAGGCCGGGGAAGTTTTGTTGAATCGACGGGATGCACAGGGTGATTCGTGAATCGTCGCCGTCGTCAAACACGACCGATTTTTTGCCTTTGGCGGCCCCGATGGTCGCGTTGATTTTGGCCTCGGTTTTTGACCGGCCCGTCCAGTAAAAGATACCCGTTGGGTTAAAGATCATGCGGCCGTATTCTGAGAAAAAGTCGATTGCGCCTACTTCTCTCAATGCAGTAAATTCCATGGCGCTCCTCCTAGGATGAAAGTACCTCTATTCTCTACCCGCCATTTCCAGGGTCAAGCCAGAGGCAACGGTTCGGTATCGACCGGGTCAAAAAAACGGTATGCTTCATCAATATTTTCCATGTAAGGACGGGTTTTATGGATTACCTGGCTCGACAAGCGGCGGTGAAACAAAAAGTTCAAGACGAAAACGCGGATTGGTTTTTTGTCACCAATCTATTTAACATTCGCTACTTATGCGGCTTTACCGGAAGCCACGCCTATCTGTTTATCAGCAACGACCGCATCATCTTTCTCACCGATGGGCGTTATGACCAACAGGTGGGCGATGAAGTGAAAGGCTGTGAGGTGGTCATTCAAGGAACGCGCAAAGACCACGAAGCCGCTGCGGACGCGCTGGGCGATTTGTCAAGCGCGCGCGTGTTGTTTGAGTCAGGCCACTGCACCTTCGCCGAGTTTCAAAAATGGCAGGAGGCGCTGCCCGCCAAGGAATACCTCGGTAAAGAAGGCATTGTTGAACTCTTGCGCGTTGTGAAAGACGAAGACGAGATTGAGGCGCTGCGCCGCGCATTACAAGTCGCAGAGGCCGCACACCTAAAGTCGCTCGACTTTATCCGCGAAGAAATCACCGAACGCGAGCTGGCCCACTTTCTTGAAGATGAAATGTGGAAAAGCGGCGCCGAGAAAGAATCATTTGACTCGCTGGTGTTGTTTGGCGAACGCAGTTCGCTGCCTCATGGCAGGCCCTCAGACCGCAAACTCAAAAAAGGCGAAATCGTTCTGACCGACTTTGGCTGCCTGCTTGACGGCTATTGCTCTGACATCACCCGCACCCTGTGTTTTGGCGATCCCAGCGATGAAGTGCGCTCAATGTATGAAGCGGTTAAGCAATCTCACCTCGCCGCCGCCGGTGCTATCAAGGCGGGCATGACCGGAAAAGAAGCCGACCAGGTCTCGCGCAAGGGAATCGAAGACGCTGGGCGAAAAGACCAGTATATCCACGGTCTGGGCCACGGCGTCGGGCTGGAGATTCACGAAGCGCCGCGTTTATCATACATCGCTGAGGGCGTCTTACAGGCGGGGCATGTGGTCACTATTGAGCCGGGCGTGTATGACCCTAACATCGGCGGCATCCGCCTTGAGAACATGGTTGTGGTGCGCGACGATGGTTGTGAGGTTCTCAACCAAACCCCGATTGATTTACGAGTGATCTAGATAATGTCGTTGATCACTTTACCGAGTGTCATTGCGAGAGAGTGTAACGACCGAAGCAGGGGGAGGGCGAGTCTCCCGACGAGCCGCAATGTTGAGAAACCTCTAGTATTGTAGGATGAGTTCGTAACCCACCAGACCTATGTTGGATTCCCTTAGTTACCTCTCCTTACTATGCTGATGGGATCCCTCCTACCCACCTGCGGCGGCCTTCCCCTCTTAAAAGGGGGGCTTTCTGAGCGAGACCGCTTCGCTACCTTCACGATGACACCACTAGAGCGTTTGTCAAAAATATGTGCATAAAGCGCGCCCGTATCCGCCGCGGCGCACAGCGATAGATACAGTTACGCAAATTCAATCCGCACATAATTCTGTCAACCACTATAAAACCGTTGCCAAGAGGCGAGAGTGTAACTCTAGAATTTGACAATAAAACGAAAGGCGCAGTTCGCCGCGGCGAATGCGCCCTTATATTTTTTGTTCGAAGTTTTTGTCAACTACTTCAACGGCTTGATCCAGACGTTGCGGTAGCGCAGGCCGTTGTCGGTGTGGTCTTGAAGCAGCATGCGCCCCAGGGGCGCTTCTTTGCCGCCGATGCCGCCCGGGGTGCCGTGTTTCAATTCGAGTTTGTCGTGGATGGTTTCGCCGTTGTGGACAACGGTCAACACCGCGTTTTTGGTCTTCTTGCCGCTCGAGTCAAACTTGGGCGCGATAAAGGTAATGTCATAGGTTTGCCATTCGCCGGGAGGCAGCGAGGCGCAGATGCGCGGCACGGCCTGTTGGTAGATGCCGCCGCACAGGTTGTCCGCCGGTGGGTCGCCAAAACTATCGAGCACTTGTACTTCATAGCGCCCATGCACATAACAGCCGCTGTTGCCGCGCGCCTGGCCGCGGTCATTGGGTTCGAACGGCGTCGAAAACTCAAGGTGAATCTGGGCGTCTTGGTATTCATACCTGGCGACTAGCGAGCTGCCGCTGGTTTGAAGCGCGCCTTCGTTGTTGATCGCCCAGCGATAGCCTCGCTCCCACAGCTGGTTGATCTCGGCGTCCATGCCAGGTTTGAGGTTTTTGGGGATCAACACTTTAGCGCCTTCGGGCGGGTCTTGGCCCAGCGTCGGCGACGTGATGAAGACTTTATCGAGGGTGAACACCATTTTTTGATTGCCTTGGGTGAAGGTTCCCGCCAATTCGCCTTTTTTGTTTTTGCCTTTTCCTGTGAAGCGGGTTTGGGCTTCGACGCTGAATGTCCCTAGTTCAGGGAAGGTCGCTGTTCCCGTCCAATAGACAACGTTCTTTTGGGTTTTGCCTTTGATTTCGGTGCGATGGTTTTCAGGGAAGGTGGCGTCAAGAAACAACACGGCGCGATAGTTGCCGCCGCCCAGCGCAACCACCTGGGCGTGAAGCGAGCGGCCGCTCCAGCCGTCGACGCTTCCCTGCCAATTGCCTTGAATTTCATAGGCGCTTTGAGCGGTCGCGCCCAGTGAAAATGCGAGTAGGCAAACGATGCTTAACGTGAAGATTGATACAGTTCGAACGATAGACATGTGACCCTCCAAAATAAACTAAGTGGTTTCTCTATTGTCCGAATCTGGCGGCAAACCTCAAGGCCTCAAGATGTTTGTTCCTTCAATCCCCGCCAAAGAAATGAACCGACGCGCCGTCGGTTTATGGCGCCACGGGCAGCGCGTCATCCTTCGCGGGCGGCGTATTTCCGTTGATCGACGGGTTGTCTTGGCCTTTCATCATGCGGGCGCGAACAATGTCATACGCGAAAAGAGTTGTGTAAACAACAAACGGGGGCCATTCGGCCCCCGTTTGATTACGGATTCAATGCTGGTACTGCCGTTACTTTTTCACCGCCGCACAGGCCGCCGCGTGACGCGCGATGGGTACGCGGAACGGGGAGCAGGAGACGTAATCCAAACCAACTTCGTGACAGAAGAACACCGAAGCCGGGTCGCCGCCGTGTTCGCCGCAGATGCCGAGTTTGATGCCCTTGCGGGTTTTCCGGCCGCGTTCTATAGCGGTTTTGACCAATTCGCCCACGCCGCTCTCGTCAATTGACTGGAACGGATCGCCTGGAAGAATTTCGTCTTCAACATACTGATGTAAGAAGCCAGCCGAGTCGTCGCGGCTGTAACCGAAAGTCATCTGGGTCAAGTCGTTGGTGCCGAATGAGAAAAACTCAGCCACTTCGGCGATGTCGTCTGCGATCAGGCAGGCGCGAGGAATCTCAATCATCGTACCGAACATGTGAGGGATCTTCTTCAACTTGGTCTTTGACAAGACTTCGTTGTAAACGCTTTTCGCCAGCTCTTTCATCACGTCGAGTTCAGCGGTTTCGCTGACGACGGGAATCATAATTTCGGGCAACGGTTTCTTTTTGGCTTTTAACAGTTCCGCTGAGGCTTCGAGAATGGCGCGGATTTGTATTTCAGCCACTTCCGGATAGGTGATGCCCAAACGAACGCCGCGATGGCCCATCATTGGGTTGACTTCGCTAAGGGCTTCGGCGCGTTTATTAAATTCGGCGGGGCTGATCTTTAATTCTTTACAGAGTTTGGCGACTTCCGCTTTTTCGTGCGGGACAAACTCGTGAAGAGGCGGATCAAGCAGACGGAAGGTAACCGGCAGGCCGTTCATCGCCAACAAGGTGGCCTTGATGTCTTTTTTGACGAATGGATAGAGTTCTTTCAAGGCTTTTTTGCGCTCGGCTTCGGAGTCTGACATGATCATCTTGCGAAGTTTTGACAAGGGCTTTTCCGAGCCTTTGCCATAGAACATGTGTTCGGTGCGGAACAGGCCGATGCCTTCGGCGCCAAAGCCCAGGGCTTTTTTGGCGTCTTCGGGGGTTTCGGCGTTGGTGCGAACTTTGAGTTTGCGAATGGTGTCGCAAATCTTCATGAATTTGTCGAAGTATTTATTGCCTTCGCCGGCTTCGATCAAAGGCAGCTCGCCTTCATACACAACGCCCTTGGTTCCATTCAACGAAACCCAGGCGCCTTCTTTCAATTTCTTGCCGCCGACTGTCAAAATGCCTTTGTTGTAATCGATTTCGATAGCGCCGGCGCCGACGATGCAGCACTTGCCCCAACCGCGGGCGACGAGGGCCGCGTGGCTGGTCATACCGCCGCGGGCGGTGAGGATGGCTTCCGCGGCGCGCATGCCTTCAACGTCTTCGGGGTTGGTTTCATCGCGAACTAAGATGACTTTCTTGCCTGATTTATACCATTTCACCGCGTCATCGGCGGTAAAGACGATCTGGCCAGTGGCGCCGCCAGGGCCTGCGGGCAGGCCTTTGCAGATAACGTCGGTCTTGGCTTCGACCTTGGGGTCGATGATCGGGTGAAGCAGTTCATCCAACTGGTCAGACGTCACACGCAAGACAGCGGTCTTGGCGTTGATCAGGCGCTCGTCTTTCATGTCGACCGCCATCTGGACGGCGGCGGGGCCGTTGCGCTTGCCGACGCGGCATTGCAACATCCACAATTTGCCTTCTTCGATGGTGAATTCGACATCAAGCATGTCTTTGTAATGCTTTTCGAGACGTAAGCGGATTGCGTCGAGCTCTTTGTAGAGTTTTGGATAGGCTTCTTCGAGCGACGCGTCTTTGGCGCCCGTCTCACGCTTCATTTTCTTGCCCATCGGCGCCGGGGTGCGGATGCCCGCGACCACGTCTTCCCCTTGAGCATTGATCAACCATTCGCCATAGAAGATGTTTTCGCCGGTCGCCGGGTTGCGGGTAAAGGCAACGCCCGTAGCGGACGATTCGCCCATGTTACCGAAGACCATCGCTTGCACGTTGACCGCTGTACCCCAGTCGTGGGGGATGCCTTCAATGTTACGGTAGGCGAAGGCGCGCTTGCCGTTCCAAGAACGGAAGACGGCGTTGATTGATCCCCACAATTGTTCTTTGGGGTCGTCTGGGAAGTTCTTTTTGAGAACTTGTTTGATTTTCTTTTTGTAGGCGTCGACGACTTCTTGCAGTTGTTCAGCGCTGAGGTCGGGGTCGTTTTTAACTTTGTATTTCGTTTTGATTGTTTCGAGTTCGTGTTCGAGTTGGGCGCGAATGCCCTGGCCGTCTTTGGGTTCGATGCCGGCGGCTTTTTCCATAACGACGTCGGCGTACATCTGAATCAAGCGGCGGTATGAATCCCACGCGAAGCGGGCGTTGCCGGTTTTGGCGACGATGCCGGCGATGGTTTCAGCGTTGAGACCGACGTTGAGAATGGTTTCCATCATGCCGGGCATTGACCTGCGCGCGCCCGAACGAACCGAAAGCAACAAAGGATTATTGGGGTCGCCGAATTTTTTCTTCATCGCGCGTTCGACTTTGGCGATGTTGTCATCGACCTCTTGTAAGAATGCTCGGGTGTATTTGCCTTTGTTGGCGTAGTAGACATTGCACATGTCTGTGGGGATTGTGAACCCAGCGGGCACCGGGATTTTAAGGCTGCTCATCTCAGCCAGGTTGGCGCCTTTTCCGCCTAACAGATTCACCATTTTACCGTTGCCGTCTGCACGGCCGTTTCCGAAGAAGTAAACGTTTTTCTTAGCCATTGCTTCTTTTCCCGTCCTAACCTAGAGTTGTGTGCCATCCCGATGTTTGACCGGGAATGATGCGTGATGCTATTTGTTTGTGGTATGCAAAACGCATTATTATAGTCCGCACACCATTCGTATGTGAAGGTCGATCACGACTTTTTTGATTGAATTTAACCAATCTTACACATAATTGAAGCCAAATGTTACAACCGCCGCTTGCGCTCTGGCGCGATGCCCGTTACATTGCTGACGGCGCGAAATCAATTCAAACGTTGGTTGAGACTGATATGGAATTGTTTGAAGAAAAACTTCAGGCCCTTCAAGACGAGTATAAAGAACTCGAATCCAAACTCAGCGAACCCGAAACCGCTACCGACCGCGAGCTAATGACCAAACTCAGCAAGCGCCACTCAGAACTGGCTCCGGTCATTCAAGATTTTGCCCGCTGGAAAAAAACCAGAAGCGAACGCGCCGAACTTGAAGACGCGATGCGAAGCGATGACGCCGAACTCGCCGAAATGGCCCTGGAAGAGTTGCCTGAGCTTCGCCAGCAAGAAGAAGAACTCAACAAATTGCTTCAAAAACACCTTGTCCCCAAAGACCCTTACGCCGACCGCAACGTCATCATTGAAGTGCGCGCCGGGACAGGCGGCGAAGAGGCCGCGCTTTTTGCGGGCGACCTGTTTCGCCTCTACTGCCGCTACGCCGAGTCGAAGGGGTGGAAATACGAAGTTCTTTCGTCAAACGAAACCGGACTGGGCGGTTTCAAAGAAGTCATCTTCTCAATCAGCGGCGACAGAGTGTTCTCTCGCTTGCAGTATGAGGCGGGAGGCCATCGCGTCCAGCGCGTCCCCGAAACGGAGGCGTCAGGGCGTATCCACACCTCAGCCGCGACCGTCGCCGTTTTGCCCGAAGCGGAGGACGTCGATGTCGAGGTCAAGAATGAAGATATCCGCATCGACGTGTTTCGCTCATCCGGCCCCGGTGGACAGAGCGTTAACACCACAGATTCCGCTGTTCGCATTACCCACATCCCGACGGGACTGGTGGTTTCATGCCAGGATGAAAAATCTCAACACAAGAACCGGGCGCGGGCGTTAAAGGTTCTTCGCAGCCGTTTGTTTGAGATAGAACGAAGCCGCCAGGCCGAAGAGCAGGCCGCCCAGCGTAAATCCATGGTGGGCAGCGGTGACCGCAGCGGGCGCATCCGAACCTATAACTTTCCCCAAAACCGGGTTACCGATCACCGTATCAACTTGACTTTGCATCGTTTAGAAACTATCATGGCAGGCGAAATTGATGAGTTAATTGACGCGCTGCTTCGAGAAGACCAACTGAATAAAATGCGTGACATGGGTTGAGTGGCCTAACTGTTATTATTTTCCCCTTTTGGTTGTTGAGGACAACGACTATTTGATCCTAGAGATAAGGCCAAGAAACCATGAACGCAATGACCCGGAAACCTCCTGCCGATGTAAAAGAAGCCATTGAAAAATGCCTACATATCTTAGAGACGCGCAAGGTCGAATCGCCTAAACTCTCAGCCGAATTGTTGGTCGCCCATGTCACCAACCAGGGCCGTTCTGATGTTCTTGCCAGCCCGGAACGGCCGATTTCCCCGGCTGAGGCGGCCCAGTTGGAAATGTGCCTGACCCGGCGAATGAAACATGAGCCGATACCGTATATTATTGAAGAAATCGAGTTTTATTCGACACTGTTTCATATCTCAAAAGGTGTGTTTATTCCCCGCCCAGAGACGGAATGCCTGGTCGACGCGGCGCTCGAACTCACCAAAAAGATCACCGACCACGAACCACGGGTGTATGACATGTGCACTGGCTCAGGCAACATTGTCTGCGCCATGGCGTTAAACATGCCCGAAGGTGAGTTTATCGCCAGCGATGTTTCGAATATAGCTATTCAGGTTGCGGGCCAAAACGTCCGCCGCCATGATTTACAGAATTATGTCACTCTTCGCGAGGGCACCCTGTTTACGCCAATGCGCTCTGAACTCAGTCTGGATTTTGATCTTCTGGTCTCAAACCCGCCCTATATCAAAACCCAGGATATCAATAAACTGCCCAACCAGATTCGCGACCACGAGCCAGCCATCGCCCTCGATGGCGGACGAGACGGCATGATCTGTATCAAAAGTATCCTCGACGGCGCGGCGCCGCTGCTTCGCCAAGGCGGGCATGTCTTGATTGAAGCTGACCCGACCATCATCCCTGTGATTCGCACCGAAATTCGCCGCCGCAGCCAGTTTGGCGATTTCGTTATTCATAAAGACTTAAACGGTCAAGACCGGGTATGTCAATTTACATTAAAATAAGTAACGGATGATGAGAGATATGCATTCACACCTTCAAACCGGCGGCCTTGCGCTCGCCGGTTTTACTTTCATCGCACTTTTTATTGCGGGTTGTTCGAGCAAGCCCTTCGCCAACTACAACCAGGGCATCCTTGAGATGAATTTAGGCAACGTCACCACTGCCGAGACGTTGTTGCTTCAAGATTTGATTGAGCGCCCCGATCACGCCGAGTCATGGAACCAGCTCGGCATCATCGCCTTCGAGCGCGAAGACTGGCGGCTGGCCGAAGACCGCTTTCGCTCGGCCTATGAAGCCAACAAACTTAACCCCGCCTACTCACGAAACCTGGGCCTGGCTTTCGCCGCGCGAGAGCAGTACGGCCAAGCCATTGAGTGGTTTGAACTCTCGCTTGAACTCAGCCCCAAAGACCAAGAGACGTTAAACGCGCTCGCCACCGCCCATTATCTGGCGGGCAACGCCAAAGACGCCCAGCTTGCCGTTGACCAGTTGTTGGCCCTCGACCCCGCCCACCCGGGCGCGTTAAAGGTCAAAGCCCGCCTGCCGTAGACGCCTCAATGGTGCTAGGGTATAAGCGTGACTCGTTGTCATCACAGAAACCGCTTACACAGATCATCACGATAATTTATGTTCACATTCGCCAACCCCTTTTTGTTATGGGCGTTTCCGGTTCTCGCCCTGCCGTGGATCTTTCGCCGCCGCCGCGAAGACCAGATTCAACATATCGACTTTCCGCTGATTCGCTTCTTGCTTGAGGCCGAAGAAAAAGACTTTATCAACCCTCAACTACAAGAGCTGCTATTGCTAGTTCTCAGGACGCTTCTGCTCGCGCTGATTCTGCTCGCGTTGGCGGGGCCTCGCTGGCAAGCCAATAGCGCGAGCAGTGGTTTGTGGAGTTGGCTGCCCTTCGCTAGCGCGCTACAACAACAAGTCGCCGTGATTGACTCTTCATACAGCATGGGCTATGACGACGGTCAAGAGACCTGGATGGCCCGCGCTAACAACGCCTGGAACCTAGTCAGCTCATCACTCGGCGGCGTGGCGCTCCGCACCTACCGCTGGGACGCGACAACCCTCGGCGCTAACACGCCTGCTGCGTTTAACCAGCTAAGCCGGGCGGAAATCGATATCCTGTTCGAAGAGCCTCCTGTCGCCAACGGCGCATCAGCCAACCAATTGTTTGAAGCGCTTGAAGGCCAACTCAGCGGCGGCGAGCGCATCGTCATCCTCACCGACGGCCAACGGGCGCCGTGGAATGCGCTGATTGATGAACCCGTCAACGCTGCTTCGGTTCCTGCTTGTGTAGTGGCAATCGCCGGAAGCCAAGCCCCCTATAACTTATGGTTTGATATCGAGTCGTACTCCATGCCGCCGTGGGGCGTCGCGGGATGGGAGTCATTCACGGGAAACGCGGCCGCGAAAGGCTGGCAAGAGCCTGTCGACGGCGGCTTGACAATCACTCGGGTCGACGCCGACGAAGATGTTATGCAAATCGATGTGTCGTTCCCGGCGAATATGCCTGATGTTCAGCGCGTTCCCTTTTCGTACACCGCGGCGGCGTCAGAGTTTGGCGAAGCGTTGTCGAACCAAGAAACCTATTCATCTCAGTGGCGCATTCAGATTGAGCCCAATGACCCGCTGCCAATCGACAACCAGTTAGAATTTACCATCCCCATTCAAACACAGTTCAACTTGGCGCTCGCTGCGGATGAAACGGCGCCGTCGCCGTCTTTGGCGATAGTTCGCGCTTCGATCAAACCTGATAATGACGCATCTGGGCCGATACAAATTTCATATCTCCCCGGTTCGCTGGCGGCGCTGGCTATCGACACTGACTGGCTACTGTTAAACCCAGATTGGCGCGCGCAGTGGACGGCGGCTGACACCTCGCTTGCGCTTGAGTTCGCACGGCAAGGCGGCGCTATCTTGGTGTTGAGCGGCGGCGCCGCGCCGCAAGGCGAGTGGGCCGGCCTGTTTGAAGAATTGGGTTGGCAGTGGCTGCCCACAAACGCCGATGCGACTTTGGGCGAAATCTCATTCTCATCGGGCAGCCGCTTGGGCGCCGTATTGTCTGTCTGGCCGCCATCCGCCTGGAACGGCTGGCATCCAAACCAACACGGCCTGTTAAATCGTAACCAGTCACAACCCGCAGCGGCCTATTCGTACGGCGGCGCCACTGCCCACACGCTAGTTGGTTTCACGCTGGGCCAAGGAAAGGTCTGGGTTCTAAACACGCCGCTTTCGCCCGATGGAGGCGCATTATTGTCCCCGTTATTGCCCGCCATCTTGTGGGAACTCGCCAAAGACGCAGCGCGCAATCCGAGCCAGGGCGCCTGGACGCCGCCGCCCCGCCGCCTTGAGTCAGACCTGACCATGCTATCAACTGAAGACCGCCAGCTGCTTAACGAGCGCTATGGAATTCAATTTGTCGAACTCGACTCGCTCCGTTCCGCGTTGAGTGAACTTCAGGGCGGCGTCGACCTCCGAATTTTATTGATCTTTTTGTGTTTGCTTGTTGCATTAGTTGAATCCTGGCTGGCGAACCGCCTGGCCTCGCTGTAGCCGACTTGCCCACTTGGGGATTTTATGATGAACGGCCCTCATCTCAGCGCCAGACATCAAACCATCATCGCCTACGCATTGGCGGTTTTGTTTTTATTGGGGCCGGTCACGCCTCAACTCATTCATTACGACATCGCATTCGCCTTTCGCTCATTTCTGTATTTGTGCGCCGCAGTCTTGCTCGCACTATATGGCTGGCAGGCCTGTTATCGCCAACTCAACCTCGAACCGTTTTTCTTACCCGCCTTGCTTGGCGCCGCCGCGTCTGGCTTGAGCCTGTTGTACGCGCCTGACGTGTTTAGAGCGGGCAACGCGCTATCGACAGTGATTTCGTTATTCTTATTGTGGGCCGTGTTGCGGCTGATGAATTTTTCATTAGTTCATCGACGCGTCCTCTCGCACGCGTTGGTCATTGGCGCAGTCATCGCCGCCGTTGACGCGCTTTTTACTCAGTGGGTGGGCCACAGCGAATTGATCGAAGCCCTAAAAGACAACCCCATTTATGACGAAACCATGCGGGCTGAAATGATTCTCTCGCTGGAGGCGAACCGCGCGCTGGGAAACTTTGGCAACCCCAACCACACCGCTGGCTATCTTGTATTGTGCCTATGGCCGCTGTGGCTGTTGTTTCGCCAGGCGAACCAATGGGCGGTGCGCGCCTGGCTGGGCTTGGCATCGGTCATCCTTTCACTGACCGTGTATCGCAGCTTCTCGCGCAGCGGCATGATCGCTCTCGCGCTGACGCTGGTGTTGATCGCGTTGTTTGAATGGATGCAGCGCGGCGGGCGCGTCACCTGGAAAGCGCTCGCGGTTACGCTTTCTGCGCCGATTCTTGCGTTGGCGGGCGCGGCGGCGCTGCTGCCCGCGCAATGGTTCGGCGACCGCCTGATGACCATGTCAACCATCGTCGCGCGCACCCACTTCTATCGCGGCGCGTTGGCGGTCATTCAAGATCACCCCTGGTTTGGCGTTGGGCTGGAGGGGTTTGAAGGCTATTACGCCCAACATATACGCCCCGGCGACCTCGAAGCGCGCTATGTTCATAACGTGTTTCTCGAATCCACCGTCGAGGGCGGCGTCATCGCCGCAGTTCTGTTAACGTGGTTGCTCTTAGCCGTTGGCTTGTGGTTATGGAAACGCTGGAAAACCTCACCTGACACCCGCCCTCAAGTCTGGGCGGCGTTTGGCGCAGGCATGATATTCTTCTTGCTATCCAACATAGACTTTCACAACCGTTTGCCTGAGTTGTGGTATGTTCCATTGTTCTTATTGAGCGGGGCCGTTGTTACCGGCGCCGCCCAACCCATAAAAACCCAATGGCCCAAGGCCGTCTCGTGGGCGCTCAGCATTCTCTTGTTTGTCTGTTGGGGCTATCTGGCGGGGTGTAAGTACGCCAACCGGCTCGCCGCTGACGAGGGCTATTACACCCTGCTCGATGAGAAGACGTATCCCGCCCGGCTGGCGTATGAACGCGCCGTGTTTTGGGACCCGACTGACTCTTCTTCTTGGAACAACCTGGGCAGGATCTGGGCGCAGACGCTGACCCCAATCGCCCAACAACAGCGGCTGCGGTGCGTCCAAACCGCCGCCGCCTGGGCGCCCAGGCGAGCGACCGTGCGCGCCGATTTGGCAGATGCGCTGTTTGCGCTAGGATATACCGAAGACGCCATTCAGGAACTTCGCGCCGCACAAGCGCTCTTTCCTGCCCGACCGCGCTACTACGACCTCGCCGCCTCGATGTATCAAGCGCTCAACCGGACGGAAGACGCCGCCCGCATGGAAGAGAACGCCCGGCGCATCAAACAACAAATTGAGGACCGAAAATTATGAGCACCGCCACGCCGCCGCTGGCGCCTGTCTTGCGCCCCCGGCGTCAAACCAAGAGTGTTGAAATTGGCAATGTCAAAATCGGCGAAGACAATCCCGTCGCCGTCCAAACCATGGTCAAGGCGCCCACCACTGACTATGACTCAGCCATGCGCGAGATTGACAACGTCTACAGGATCAATCCCGAAGAGATGCCTGACCGGGAACAAAATATTCTCAAGCAGCTCAACTGCTGGGAAGAGGCGATGGAGCTGCAGCCGTTCCACGCTGATATCAACCGGGTGAGTGTGCCTGACGAAGGCTCGGCGGGCACGTTTGAAAAGATCGTCAAAAATTCGCCGATCCCACTGGTGGCTGACATTCACTTTCGCCCCCCGATGGCGTTGGCCGCGCTGGAGGCGGGAACCAACAAACTACGCATCAACCCGGGCAATATCCGCGACCCGAAACTTCTCAAAAAAATCGCCCGCGAGTCAGTCGCGCGCAACACGCCGATTCGCGTCGGCGTCAACGCCGGCTCGCTCGACCGCGACCTGTTAGAAGAATACGGCGACCACTCCGCCGAGGCGCTCGCCATTAGCGCGCAGAATTCGGTCAGGCTGATGGAAGAAGAAGGCGTCAAAAACATGGTGGTTTCGCTCAAAGCCAACGACGCGCGTTGGATCATTGACGCCTATCAGATATTTGCGAAGACCTCTCCATATCCACTTCACCTTGGCGTAACTGAAGCAGGCTGCGGCCGCGCGGCGGTCATAAATTCATGGGCCGGGCTGGGTTCGCTATTGCAGATGGGGTTGGGCGATACGATTCGCATCTCGCTCACAGAAGACTCGCGGCTTGAAGTGGTGGTGGGGCATCTGCTCTTACATTACCTGGGCCTACCGCGACACCCGTTTAGTCCATAAGCAAAAGTGTACGACCAATCAGAAACGCCCAGGTGAATGTTCGCCTGGGCGTTTCATTTAGAAAGGGTAGGTTTTGGGTGGAGGGCGAGGCTCTCGCCGAGCCGCGAGGAATCCGTATGGAATGGCTTCTTAGCGGCTCATCAGGAGGTTCGCCCTCCAAGATTTATACTCACTACTTATCTTCACTGTTTTGATCGTCCACTTTCTCCATGCCTTGGTTGACGGCCCTCATCACTTCTTCAACGATCTTGCCGATTTCATGATGATGGTCTTTCAGGTCGATATCCCGCACGGCGGCCAATGCGATGGAGACCAGGCCTTTGGGCAGGCAAATATCAATTTGGTCAATATCGTCTTCTTGTTCGCCTGGAGCGACTTTTAACGTAATAAAGTCATCATCTTCATTCTTCCAGGGCAAGACGCCAATCTTGACGTTGTTTTGGCCTGTTATGGCGACCAGGTTGCGTCCTTCCATCTTTTTGAGTTCGGCGAGAATCTCAAGGACATGGGTTTTGTGTGTTTTGATCGCTTCGTCGAGTTGTTTGGGGGCCGACTCGATCAACATTTCAATGACGGAAAACGGCAGGCTGGCGTCGATTTTGACGCCGTCTTCGGTATCGACGTGAACACTCAACAATTTATCATCGCTGGCCGATTGGGCGAACGCGCCTGAGACGAACAACACGCTAACCAGTAAGGCGATTACGATTAAGCCGATCCAGTCAACTTTACTATTTCGATGGGTACTATTCATAATTTCATACTCCCTTGGATATTGATGGTGTTGTATTGGCCAATTTACTTACAGGAACTGATACGAACCGAACCAGCGAAACATTCACAAGAAAATTAAAAAAATTCAGGTATTGCAAATGAAATACAAATGTTGATGGAATGGCTTAGGGGTATGAAGGATGAAACCTGAGTGGTTTAGAGCGTTTGACAAAATTGCGTGTGGTAAGCGCGCCCGTATCCGCCGCGGCGGACAGCGAAAGATACAGTTATGTAAACTCAATCCGCACATAATTTTGGCAACTACTATAAACTGAATTATTGGATGAAGCGGGAATGAATATGCAAGGAAGAATGCAACTTGGAGGGTAAAAACCCACTCGGTTCTTTGTCTATTTCCCAATCACGACTTTTACTTTTTGTCTTTGTCTTCTTGGTCTTCTTGGCCCTGGGTTTGGCCAGAGAGCAGGCCGGCGAGCGATTCACCGGCGATTTTGGCGTATTCTGAGTTGCTGTTGTTGATCGTCTTCAACATGGAGATGCCCGAAAAACAGCGCAGGTCTTCCATCAGATAGATGAGATAGGGGTTGATCTTTCCATTGCGGCGTTGTTCGTGAAGTTGGTTGATAATCCTCTCTTCGGCGTCGTCGCCGCCGTGCTTGCGAAGATAGATAAACGCCGAGCGGCGTTCGGCGGCGACCGGGCTTTCGAGCAAATTGATCAATTCGCTGGTTGGTTTGGTCTTGCCCCATTCATAACTTTTTTTTTCAAGATTGATGGTATAAGCAATGAAGAGAAACGCCGCCGCCAGGATGAACACTGCGCTGCCTACGACGACAGCGAAAAACACCGGCGAGTCAAACAACTTTGCGATGGGCAGATAGGTATCAAAAAAGTCGCCCTGTTGGGCGTGCGCCGGCAGCGCGAAGCATTCAAACACGATGAGTAAAGCAAACAAGCGGAAGCCAATCGATTTCATCACGGTCATCCCGATTTATATTTGTTGGTCACGGGCAGGCGGCGGTCGCTGCCAAAGGCTTTTGATGTCACCCGCAACACGATGGCGGCCTGGCGCCGTTTATACTCCGCCTTGTCGACCAGGTTCACAATTCGCCGAACCAAGTCAGCATCATAGCCCAAGTCGATGATTTCGGGAACACTGCAGTCCTGTTCGATATAGGCGTAGAGAATGCCGTCGAGAATGCCATAGGGCGGCAGGCTATCGGTGTCTTTTTGATCGGGGCGCAATTCAGCCGACGGCGGTTTTTCGATGGTATTCTCTGGGATGCGGATACGACCGGATGATTGGTTGCAATACCGCGCCATCTGAAACACCATTGTTTTGGGCACATCGCCGATGACCGCTAATCCACCGCACATATCGCCATAGAGGGTGGCGTAGCCCACGGCGAGTTCTGACTTATTGCCCGTGGCTAAAACCAGGTGGCCGAATTTATTTGACAAGGCCATTAAGAGGGCGCCGCGGATGCGCGCCTGAAGGTTTTCTTCGGTGATGTCAGGCTCGGTGTTGTTAAATTCATCGCTGAGCAGTTCGAGGTATGACTGAAACAGCGATTCAATGGCGAATTGTTTGTATTCGATGCCCAGGTTATTGGCCAGTTCTTCGGCGTCTGACTTGCTGTGGTCTGACGAATAGCGGCTGGGCATCGACACGCCAACTACATGATCGGCGCCCAACGCGTCAACAGCGATTGTGGCGGTCAACGCCGAGTCGATGCCGCCGCTGAGACCGATGACGACTGACTGAAACCCGTTCTTTGTTACATAATCGCGAACGCCCAATACCAACGCCTGATAGGCGTCTTCGACCGGTTTCACGTTTCGAGAAGGCGCCAACAAGAAGGGGTTGGCGTGAGTGGGCGGTTTGACGTTTCGTTCAAACGACTGGGTCTCGCCGTCAGACGCGGTGATATGCACCGCTTCGCGCGCGAGCGGTTCTCCTGGAGCGATATCTCGCTGGATGGGCGCCGCCAGGCGGTTGCGGTGAATTTCTTCAAATTGAATGTCGGCGACAACCAGTTGTTCTTCAAACGCCTTGCCCCGCGACAAGATGCGTCCGCTGGGGGCGGCGATGAGGCTATTGCCGTCGAAGATGAGTTCGTCCTGGCCGCCGACCAGGTTACAAAAAACAACCCCTACCGAGTGGTCTTGGCACCGGCATTGAATCATGGTTTCGCGTTCGCGCGAGCGCCCGACGCTAAACGGCGACGCCGAGCAACACACAATCAGTTCGACGCCGCTGGCGGCGATTTGCGACACGATTTCGGGATGCCACACATCTTCACAGATCAATACGCCCACATCGGCGATATCGGTGTGAAACGCTGACAAAAACTCGCCGCGTTGAAAATAGCGCTTCTCGTCAAAGACGCGGTAGTTGGGCAGGCCCACCTTGCGCGCAACGCCCAACAACTGGCCGTCATGGATCACGGCGGCGGCGTTGTAGGTGTCGCGCTCACGAACCACCAGGCCGACAACAACCAACATGCCCTTAGTCTCTGGAATGAGTTTTTCTAAGGCCCTGTGTTGTTCTTCAATGAATTGGGTTTTTAGCAGCAGGTCTTTGGGCGGGTAGCCGCACACCGCCATCTCAGGAAACACCAACACCTGGACGCCCTTCTCACGGGCGTCGGCAATCCAACGGCGCATCAGTTCAATGTTGCCCTCAATGGCGCCGACGGTGGTGTTGATCTGGGCCGCGCCGACGCGCACCCACGAGCCTTGGTGTTTGATGTCAGTGATATGGGCCATGTCGGTCATTGGTTACCCAGTCGTATTGATAAAACCTAGTATAACCGTAACTCCCACTCAACGGGGACGGTAGGGAAAGGTCACAGGCTGTTTCATCCAATCCACGCCGTCAGGGTCGGGCTTTAACACGCGAACCGGCAAGAACGGGTCGCTGCGGTCAATCAATACGCCAAAGGGCTTCCATTCGGCCCTAAATGCATGAGGGCCAGCCGGCGCGCTGACAAACCGCCCGCCATAGAGTTGGTAGTCGTTGTCAGACCACGGGTCGACTTCATACCCGTTCACCAGAAACTCGCCGCCGTCGAGAGGAAACAAAAAGACGTCGCCTTTTCGAGAAACAAAGGTGACTGAGTTGTGTTCAACGATAAACGGCGCCTCGATGACTTGTTGTTGAAAGCGCTCATAGGAGAGAAACCGCTCGGCCTGTTCGATCTCAATTAAAAATGGCGAGTCTAAATCTTGAAGCGCCAACACCGACGCCCCCACGCCTGAGTCGGTTTCGATATCGCGCCACCAGTAACTATTGCCAACGATTGGACGAAAGGCCAGATACACCCCGCCCAGGCGTGAGAACCACCAGCCTTCTTTAAACTCGACCGGCTGCAGGCTGCGGTCGATCCAGATTCGCACTGGCTGCTGAAGGCGGCGAACGGCGAGTTTGTCTTCACCGGGCAGTTGTTGGTCGCTGCGGTGAAACATGGAGAACAAGACGTTTTTGTATTGATGCACGCTGGCGTTCCATTGGTCATAGCCCGCGTCGTATGGAGGCCGCGCACCGCTGAAAAACTGGCGTCCGGCGAACGCGAATAGGCGGGTTTCGGCGCTTTCTCCGTTCCACAGGGTCAGTTCCCACGGGCGCGACTGCCAGGGGACAGTCTCATTTCGTAATGTGAATGAGCCAAGGATGAACTCCGGGTCAACATACGAATATTTTCGGCCTTCTTGTTTGTTTTCTCCATCGGTAAAGAAGAATTGGGTTTTGACTTCATACGACGCGCGTTCTTCGCGTTCGGCGCCAATTCGAATCACGGCGGCGGGCGGGCGGTATTGGCTTGCGCCAAAGTGAAGCGTCGCCGGGTCGACTGCTTCCGTGCGGTCGAGAGGCTCCGCCCCAAACCAGATATAGCCCGCCTTGTCGCCCGGCAGCGAAGAGATTGATTCGAGCGAGCGCAGCCTGGCGCCGCCCCACACCCCGCCCAGCGACTCTTGGGCCCAGTCAGCGGCGATGCTGTCGAGACAGGCTTGGGCCTGGCGCCGCAGGGGTTCGCTTTCAGCCGCGTCATGCAACAAGAGAAGGCACGAAAGGGCCCGGTTTCGATAGACTGAACCACGGTCTTCAAGCCCATACTGAAGGCGGTCGGCCAGCCAAGCCCTCAATTGGCCCAGGTAGGCCTCATAGGCCGTTTTGGCGTTTTGATCGTTGTTGAGCGAGAACACGACATCATGAGAGGCAGCATATTGCGCCCATAAGAACACCAGCGTCTTGCGTAACAAGCGGCGGCTTTCTGGCTCGCGTTCATCGGCTTGATTGAGCAGGGCGTCTTCTCGTTTTTTGAAAAACTCCATGAGGGCAGACTCGGCGAGGGCGCGTTCGTTATCGGTTAGTGTGTCGGCGTATTGATCGATCAACAAAACCCGTAGCATGACGGAGGCGTCCATCAGGCCCATTTGCCCGCCTGTTATTGAGGTAACAGACCCCACAGACCCCTCATTCGCTTGGCCGAGAAACAACTGGGCGGCGCCGCGCAAGAACAAGGATGCGCCATCCTGTTCTGAAATGTCTTCAAGGCAGCGGGTTTGACGGTCGGGGAACTCATCCAACAGTTGTTGTAAATGAGTGAGCGGCGCGGACGCTGCCAGGTTGCAGGTCAACGCCGCGGCGCATACGGCGAAACAATAAAAAACGCAGGGCCGGTTCATGCTGCGGCGGATAATGGAAGGCCCTGCATTGGTTTGATGAGACCGTTGAAACGCCATTTCATCTTAAATATCAATGAACGCCACTTCGGGCGCATGTAGTTGAATAAAGTTACGCCTCGGTTCGACCTGGTCGCCCATCAAGACGGTGAAGATTTCTTCGGCTTCGACCGCGTCGTCCATATTGACCCGTAAGATGGTGCGGGTTTCGGGGTTCATGGTGGTGCTCCAGAGTTGTTCAGGGTTCATCTCGCCCAACCCCTTGTAGCGCTGAACGTCGATGCCGCGTCCGCCTGACTGGCGAACAAATAACAAGACGTCGGTCAGAAATTGGCTGGCTTCCTGGTTGGCCTTGTCTTGCATGCGGAAGATCGGCTCGATTGCGTCTTCATCCGTGCTTTGATTCGCGCCGTTGTGGTGGCCGTTGCCGTTCACTTCTTCTAGTTTGGGCCAATGGGCCAAGACGTCAACGCCCGATTTTTCGATCTTTTTGATGATGGCTTCTAACTCGCCCGCTTCAAAAAATTCGGTCGCATGAAATTTGGGTTGAGACGAGGCCTCGGCTTCATCTCCCGGATCACCCGTTTGATAGGTTGCAATAATCTGAGTGTATTCTTTTTCAGAGAAGGCGTATTCTTCTTTGCCCTCATATTCGATGCGGTAGAGGGGAAGCGTACTGTTCTTGTCGGCCCGCGCCTGTAAGAGGTGATGAAGCGAAAGGCCGCGGCGGCGTAAGCGCTTGTCGAACCGGTCAAGTTGTTGGATGCCCTTGAGCAATTCCCTAAATTGCGCAGGCGGCAAGGCTTTTTGTTCTTCGCCGTTCGTAATGGGGAAACACTCGACGTTGTCGATGCCGAGTTCCATCAGATAGGTTTCGAGGTCGCGGTCAGTATCGATGTATTGTTCTTTCTTGCCTTTTTTGATGCGATACAACGGAGGCTGGGCGATGTAGATGCGCCCCGACTCGATCAATTGCGGCATCTGACGGAAGAAGAAGGTAAGCAGCAGCGTACGAATATGGGCGCCGTCGACGTCGGCGTCAGTCATGATGATCATTTTGTGATAGCGGCACTTGGTCAGATCAAAGTCGGCCTCGCCGACATTCGCGCCAATCGCCGTAATAATTGTTTGGATTTCTTCGTTCGACAACACTTTATCCAAGCGGGCTTTTTCTACGTTAAGAATTTTGCCTTTCAGCGGCAGGATCGCCTGAAACCGGCGGTCGCGGCCCTGTTTGGCGGAGCCGCCGGCTGAGTCGCCCTCCACCATGAACAATTCACAGAGTTCGGGCTGTTTTTCCGAGCAGTCAGCCAACTTGCCGGGCAGGCCGCCGCCATCGAGGATGTTCTTTCTGCGCGCCAGGTTGCGCGCCTTGCGCGCCGCTTCACGCGCCTGGGCGGCGCTGATTACTTTGTTGATTATCTTTTTGGCGACCGAGGGGTTTTCTTCAAAAAATTCTGACAGGCCTTCGTTGACAATCGACTCCACCAGGCCTTTGACTTCGCTATTGCCAAGTTTTGTTTTGGTCTGGCCCTCAAACTGCGGGTTGGAAATCTTGACCGAAATGACGCAGGTCAGCCCTTCACGAAGGTCTTCGCCGGAGATGGATATCTCATTCTTGCTTTTCTTAATCAGATCGTTGCGCTTGATGTAATCATTGGTCGTGCGCGTCAACGCACTGCGAAACCCGACCAAGTGAGTGCCGCCTTCGCGGGTGTTGATGTTGTTGGCGAACGAGAAGATGTTCTCCTGGTAACTGTCGTTGTATTGCATCGAGATCTCGACCGCGACCGACTCATTGGCGCCGCTTTCGACGACGATTTCTCGTTCCTTATAAAAATAAATTGGTTCGGGGTTGATAATGTTTTTGTTCTTGTTGATATATTGGACAAATTCGTTGATGCCGCCTTCGAAATGGAAGGCCGCCTTTTTGTTTTCTTCGCGCTCGTCAATCAGGTTGATGGTGACGCCCTTATTTAAGAAGGCCAATTCGCGCAGGCGGGTAGCGAGAACATCATACGAAAAAACACTGGTCTCAAAAATTTTGGTATCGGGTTTAAACAGAATTTTGGTGCCGGAGTTTTTCGCCTTGCCGATAATCTCTTTGGGCCCAACAGACAGCCCGCGTTCAAACTTTTGGTAGTGGATATTGCCGTCGCGTTTGACTTCGGCCACCAACCACTCTGACAACGCGTTGACGACGGAGATGCCGACGCCGTGAAGCCCGCCGGAGGTTTTATACGAATTGTTGTCAAACTTGCCGCCCGCGTGAAGAACGGTCAACACCACTTCCATCGCCGATTTGTCGGGATAGTTTTTGTGTTGGCCGACGGGGATGCCGCGCCCTTCGTCAGAGACGGTGATGGAATTGTCATAGTGAATGGTGACGTCGATTTTTGACCCATACCCCGCGCCGGCTTCGTCAATGGAATTATCGACCACTTCATACACCAGGTGATGAAGGCCGTCGGCGCTGGTGCTGCCGATGTACATCGCAGGGCGTTTTCGAACGGCTTCAAGCCCCTCAAGAACGACGATATTGCTTTCATCATAGTTAGCGTGCTGTTTTGACTTTGGCATGAACGATCCCTCAAAACCTGATCACAAGATAACGTACGGATGGCGGGTGGAATGGGTAAAAAAATGCGCCTTCGCGTAACTAAGTTATTCTACATGAAAGAGTTATCTCAGTCAAGATGTTATCGATCTTCATCCCCAATATACTGATTGATATGGCTATAATAAACACAACATATTGTAGGACTGAGATTTTCCTTTATTTTTTTTACTGACTAGGGATTTTGAACAGATGTTTAACAAAATTACCATGAAACTCCTACTTTTCTACAGTTAGAATAACGGGCGTTTCATAAGGATTCGTTTACTGGCAATTTTCTTATACTCTTACAGAGCACAAACAAGAATGGGGATACATTTTCTGCATGAAACGCTTATTGTTACTTGGCTCGACTGGCTCAATCGGACAACAGGTGTTAGACGTCGTTCGCAACCACGCGGACAAGTTTGAAATCGCCGCCATCGCGACCCGTCGAAACATCGATTTGCTTCAACAACAGGTTGCTGAATTTCGGCCTCAGTGGGTCGCTGTCTCTGACCAAGACGCGGCGGGTCAATACTCACAAAAACCCCTGCCTGACCAAGCGCAATTTTTCTCAGGCCCAGACTCGTTCTGTCAGATCACTCAAGCCTGCGACGCCGACACCGCCGTCGTCGCCACCGTCGGCGCGGCGGGGTTTAAACCGACCTTTGAAGCGGTCAGCGAAGGCATGCAGATCGCCCTGGCCAATAAAGAAGTGCTCGCCATGGCCGGCGGCCTATTAATGAAAACCGCTCGCGAAAGCAACTCGCCCATCATCCCCATCGACAGCGAACACAGCGCCGTGTGGCAGTGCTTGCAATGCGGCGGGCGCGGCGAAGTGGTAAAGATCATTCTCACCGCCTCGGGCGGGCCGTTTCGCGGCCAGACGCCTGACCAGTTTGAAAACGTCAACGTCGAACAAGCCCTCAACCACCCCACCTGGGACATGGGCGCCAAAATCACCATTGATTCAGCGACGCTGTTTAACAAAGGCCTCGAAGTCATCGAGGCCCATCATTTGTTTAACCAACCACTCGAACACATCGACGTGGTGGTCCACCCTCAGTCAATCATTCATTCACTGGTCGAGTTTTTTGACGGCTCTATCATGGCCCAGTTGGGCGACGCCGACATGCGCACGCCAATTCAATACGCATTGTCGTTCCCCGAACGTATTGAACGAACGGGGCGCAAACTCGACCTGCTTGATAACCCTGAATTGACCTTTTTCGCGCCCGATATGGAGAGTTTCCCATGCCTGAGGTTGTGTTATGAAGCGGCGCGCATCGGCGGCACCATGCCCGCTTATCTCTCAGTCGCGAATGAGGAAGTTGTCGAAGCGTTTTTGCAGGAACGCATCGCGTTTGGCGCGATCCCGCGTTTGTTAGAAGCCAGCATGAACCAACACAACCCAGTCATTGACTACACCCTCCACGACATTCACGCCGCTGACGACGAAGCCCGCAGCAAGACAAGACAATTGATCGAAAGTTAAGGCTCATTCGGGATTTGGATACGTTCTCTCAAATTGAATTACAATTTCCCGACACGATCTCAAGGATGATTTTTTTATCGTTGTATTTGGCATGGGT
>CAZKYC010000065.1:0-26432 GCA_964556895.1 uncultured bacterium
CTGGAAATTGTAATTCAATTTGAGAGAACGTATCCAAATCCCGGATGAGCCTTTATTAAGTACTCCCTGAAAAAATCACTGGCGCCGCTTTAGTTCTTTGAGCCGTTCTTCAACACCAAACGAAGACGCGTTGGCGTCAGGTTTGGTCTGGGGGCCTTTGGCGCGCCCACAGATGAACCGCTGCATCGCTTTTTGTTTAACATACCAGTCTTGGACAGCGATGGTGCGGTAATCCACGATCCGGCAAACCACCTGAGGGACAAAAATGTAGTTCTCTTCATTGGCTAAATCCAACCCACCGCTGTCTGTGAAAAAACAGATGTGATAAAACGTCGAAACGTCTTCTTCTAAGACGCCGTTTAAATAGATTTCAGCCATCCATGCGCCTCATTCGATCTTAGGTCTTCATAATCACTGCGAGATTATGGCCTTTGCCTTCGCCCTGGCGGCGATAGGAATAAAAGCGCTCATCGCCCACTGTGCATTCTTCTGATTCTTCGATGTTCTCTTCAGGTACGCCCGCCTCAATCAATTGATAAATATTCAGCCCTTTCAAATCGATACACCGGCTTTTGATGTCGAAGCAATCGTGATATTGACACCAGCCGTCCATAAAATAGGCCCAGGTGTCTTCGCCCACTTCAAAATGGTCATACGAAATGCCAGGGCCGATCCAGACCAGTATATCTGCTGGATTGGTCCCATACTCCTGGTTCATTCGTTCGACGGTTTTTTTTGCGATGGCTTTTAGCGTGCCCCGCCAGCCCGCGTGAGAGATGGCGATGGCGCTGCCGTCGTTGGCGGCGAAATAGAGCGGCAGGCAGTCCGCCGTCAAGACAGACAACGGGGTGTCAGCGTCAGAGGTCATCAGGCCGTCGCCAGCGCCCACTTGGCCGTCTGGGCCGTCAGCCCCGGCGCCGCGTTGGGATTGAGTCACGGCGAACACCACGTCGCTGTGTTCTTGAAAGACATGGGTCAGATGGGCGCTATTGACGCCAATCAGGTCACAGGCGCGTTTTCGCGCCGCACGGGCGTCTTCGACCGAACCGGTTTTATAACTTACATTGTCGATGAGTTGGTTACAATCATCCGGGCCGAAAAAACCATGCGTAATCGATGGGACCGAATTGAGATGTTCAGATTGCAGTAAAAACATTGGCTATCCTTTGATTATAAAACGCCTTTCTCATGCGCTTTCTCTGGCGTTGGCGCAGGGTCGAGGCTATGCTTGATTTTGTCCAAATGATAGGATGACAAGTTGGGATTGGGAACCGTTAGTGTATAGAAAATCTTGGCGCCTGTTGTGGTTTGGAAAGGAACAACGCAAGCATATGCCGTCCATTCTACCGATTCGGCCCATGAATTATCTGGCCGTATTGCTCCATAGTTCAACACTCATCCTGTGCATTGCTTGCGGCCCTTCCCAACAAAGCCTTGAGCCAATTGATGTCACTGCGCTGGTCAATGCCAAACAATATGACGAAGCGACGGAAAGTATCAGCAAGGCGCTTAGCGAAAATCCGCGCAATGTCAATCTTCTCTACAATTTCGCCCTCATTCAACGCCTCACTGGAAACCTGACCGAAGCGCGCCGCAACGCCGTTCGCGCTCTCGAACTCTCTCCCGGCGACGATGAAGTTTTGTTGCTGCTCACCGAACTGGGCATTTTAGAAAACGAACCCAAAGCCGCCTGGGAACGCCTCAACCAGATGTCATCCTCAGCCCGCAACCAGCCCCGCGCGCTGTATCTGACTAGCGTCATTCAACTCCAGATGGGCTCTCTCGGAGAAGCCGAGGGCTCGCTGAGAAAGGCGATTTCTCTTGGCGATGTCAGCCCGCTGACCAAAGCGACTCTGGCCTTCATTAAAATTGAGCAAGGCAAGATTGAAGAAGGCCAGGGCTATTTGACTGAAGCCGAATCAGCCTCCGACAAAAGCGACGACGCCATTCGACAGATCGCTGAATGCCGACTGGCGTTGGGCCAGGCCCAAAGCGCGCTTCGCATGGCCGAACAACTCGACCCCGAACAGAAACGCGACGCCAATCTATGGGCGCTGATTGGCCGGGCGCATCTAACCCTGCTTGGGTTTGGCGAAGCCGAAAGCGCGTTTACCCGCGCCTTGGTATGCTCTAATACAACTCCCTGGCACCGGGCGCAATACGCCGAAATGCTGTTCGCCGCCCAGCGCGAAGACGAAGCCTTGACCCAGGCGCTTCAGGCTGAACGCGAGTTGCTCGAGTCGGCGGCGCCGATTTTAGATTCGTCTCTTTATAATTTATTGGCGACGCTTTATGCAAGAAAAGACCAGATGCTGCCCGCGCACAAATACTTGCAACTATCACTCAGCACAGACCCCAACCAACCCAAAGTGCGCGAACTCATCGACCGCTTTCAACAAGGGCCTTCGACAAGTTCTGAAGAGGCCCCCTCAGCCACGCCGGAACCATGATCCCGCCAATTGACCGCATTGTCATCAATCAAGTACAAATTCAGGCCAAAGTGGTTGAATTAGGCGAGACGATTGAGCGAGAATTTGACGGCGAGCCGTTAGTCGTGTTGTCCGTCTTAAACGGCGGATTTATGTTTCACGCCGATTTGATTCGCGCAATGAATTTAGATATCGAAATCGGCTTTTTATCGCTCTCAAGTTACAAAGGCCAAACCACGCCCCAAGGCGCCGTGGTCGAGTTGGATCTGCCATTGCCAGAGTTGAAAGAGAGAAACGTTCTTCTAGTGGAAGACATTTATGACACCGGCGCGAGCATGGCTTATGCGTATCACCGTTGCCTGCGCGAACAGCCCAAGACATTAAAAACATGCGTCTTCCTGGTCAAAGAAGGCGTAAAACGCCTCGAAGAAACGCCCATTGATTACTTTGGCTACACCATTCCAAATGCATTTGTCGTTGGATATGGGCTGGACTACAACCAGCGCTACCGGCAGCTGCCCTACATAGCGGTTCTTGAAAAATAGACCCTATCTAGACGCAAAAAATTCTTTCGTCATAAAGAAGCCAATGTAGGCCTGGGTGCAAATCTGGGAGCGCCTGTGCAAAGAGGCCTGAAAGCCTGCACCAAAGCGAGCAGAGTTGCATCCAGACTTTATGTAACTCGATGAAATGAAATTAGACGCAGGTCGGTTGGTTTGATAGCCATGAAACAAATTGCGGCGAACACCCCTGCCCTTTCGCCGCTTGAATGAGTTTGGTTAGATAACGGTCATGTGGAAGCAAGCCTTCAGCGGTTTTGTCAGGCCAGGCGGCGTAGGTAAACGCAGTGACGACGCAGCCACTCTGGCGATGGACCCGCACTGGCTTGCGGTAGTATTTGAGTTCTTCCACGCCGATATAGTCATCTAGGGCATGGACCGACTCAATCGGCGCCTCATACAACACTCCCTCAACCCATCGCCCAGTCTGGGGAACCACGTTCGCCAGGCCGCGGCGTTCAAAGACAAACTCATGGTCTTCGAGCACATTAAATGAAAGGCTGTAATCAGGCAGCGTCGCGATCTCTGAAGACAGAAACACGACCCGGCTTGAGCGCAGACGGGCGGCGTCCATGCTTAAACAATAGGCGAAATAATACGCCCGCTCATCACAACGGCGAGTGTCTCCCATGATCAAATCTCAATTATGCTGTTTGTTTCCGCGGAACAAACGAAGACTCCACGTTTATTTTTTTCGTTTCATTCTCACAACGCCTTCCTCCATTTGTTCCTCGAATGAAGGCGCTTTTTCGTCGACGCCGGCCGATCCCGCCGGTGTGTTTTCAATGTCCTGGAGCGCGTCGAGAACCGCCTGTTGTTCGTTTTCTTCTTCGTTGCTCCAATCGAGGTATGCGTCATCCACATCGGTTTCGAGAAACCCAGTCGCGCCGCTGTTGCGCAGATTTTTCAACCGTTGAACGTTATCGACCTGGGCGAAGTCATAGGGGTCGTCGATGTTGACCAGGCGTGGAGTAATAAAGACGAGCAGTTTTTGTTTCTCACTGTCTTTGCTTTTATTGCTGAACAGGCCGCCAATGATGGGGATGCTGCTCAAAATCGGCACGCCGGAACGCGATTCGGAATTGCTGCGGTTGATGATGCCGCCCAAAACCACCGTGCGGCCTGACTTCACCGTCACGCTGGTGTCGATAAACGAACCATCGACCGCGAGGCTGTCGCCCAGATTGGCGAGTTCAACGCGGCGGGCGCGGGTGTCTTCAATGCCAATAAACATTTCAATATAACCAGCTTCGCTGGCGTAGACTTCAAGGTTGATCGTCGTGCCAACATTTCGAAACTGTTGAGTAAAGAAGCTGTCGCCGCTGGAGCCGAAGAAGTTGTTGCGTTGTTGAGTGGCGAACGGTTCTTGGGAGCCCAGGTTAAACGAACCAATGCCGCCGTCTTGAATTAACAGGCGCGGACTGGCGATAACTTCCGCTTTCTCGCGACTGACCATCATATCAATCTGAAACCGGTAGGTCCCTTGGTTGACGTCAAGCAGAGTTAGCCCGCCGCTTGAAGTCGAAAGAAATGGATTAAAGCTGGAAAACACCGAACCTGTGGTTGAGCCGACGCCCGGCGACGACGGGTCGCCGCCCTGGCCGATATCTTCGCCAAAGTCGGCTTTTGTACCAAAACTGAACGACTTGTCATGACTAATTTGAACAATGTCCGCCTCGACATACACTTGTTGAGTCGCGATGTCTAATTGTTCGATGAGTTCTGTTATCTGGTCGAGGATGCTGGGGATGTCTTGAACAATCAACCGCGAGGTCCGGGGGTCGAAATCGATAAAGCCATTCTCGCTGAGCAGCGTCTCGATAATGGGCAACACATCGTCAGGCAGCGCAAACGCAAGCGGAATCACGCGAATGTCGACCGCCACATCGAGTTGTTCAATGATCGCCTGGGCGGCGTCGAGACGGTCGCGGGTGTCTTTAATGATGATTAAGTTATTGCGAATATCAACGAACAATTCGCCTTCGATGGTGTTAATAACGCCCTGTAATTGGTCGGCGATCTCTTGGGCGTTGCCATAACGAATCGGGAACACCCGCATTTCGGTTTGAACATCAAGTTGTTGAATCATCTGTTCGATGGCTTCGACAACTTCGGGCGTATCGGTCACGATGATCTTTTGTGAATCCGGGTCGACGATGATTTGTCCGTCACTGCTGCGCAAATTTCCGATCGCTTCTTGTAACTGCGTTACATCAACAAAGCGGGGAGAAAAGGTTCGGTTCACCAATTCGACAAGCGGTTTTAACAGCTGGTCAATTTTTTCTTTGGTATCAACATACACCACACCGGAATCATTGACGTTATAGGCGAGTTGTAATGGAGGCAAGACGGTATCCAACACCTGACGCACGGTTGGGTTCATCAGATTAAAGGTGACGTTTTTCTTAATGCCGTCGCCTTTGACGATCTGGACTCCGCTCTCGCTTTGAAGCATCGCCAACAGAAAGTCGAGGTCTTGATTGACAAACTGAACCGGCCCTTGAATCTGGTAATCAAGCCCGGTCCGGCCCTGTTGGGCCGGCTCGGCGTTTTGGTTTCCTCCCGGCGTCGCTGGCTGGGCGGGCTGGGCAGTCTGCCCCATCGCCACTGACGCCGAGATGACGGCGAATAATCCCCACAACAAAAATGCTCTTTGGTGTATGCCCTTCAATGGTCTGCTCCTTTGCCCCATGGCAATCGTCGTAACTCGATTCATTATTTCTTCTTTGGCGCTTGTTCAGTAATCCAGCGGACCGCGCCTGACTTTACGTCTTGAACTTTGACGCTGTACGGCGCCGCTGTGTTTTGATAATCGGCCTTGGTTTCTAATATTTTGAAATCGCCGACCGCGTTGTCTTCAACAATCTCACCCGACCGTTTCATTCTCTGTTCTTTGTCATAACCTAATAAGATACACATATTGGCGGCGGCGAACTCTACCGTATACCCGCGCCCAGGGATGATCGGCGTCGGCGAGGGCGGCGGCAGCGGCGTCGCAGTCGGGAACGGCACCGGCGTCGCCAACGGCGTAAAGGCGCTGGTCTGGCCAAACGCAAACAGGATGTCGTTTCTCATGCGTTCTTGTTTTTGGTTTTCTTTGTCTATGATTTCTTCTGGGTCTGGTTCGTTTTCAACAATTTCTTTGAGCGGGTCTGTTTGTTCATACAAATAATGTTTGACTTCAAACCCCAACAAAAACGCAGACCCAATTAGCGTCAGAAAGAGAAGCGTGTATGACAAAACCGCTTTGGCGCCTGATCTCATCATCTAACTCCGTTTCTTTTTGGGCGCTTCGCCATTTTTGTATTCGACGAGCCGCGAGATTTGCAAGTCGACTAACAATAGCCCTTTGCTCATATCAACGTTTAACGTTTCGCGGCGGCGCGGCGGGTCGCCCCGGTCGGTAATTAAATTGTCAACGCTTAATTCTTTGACTTCCATGACTTCTGATTGCTCTTCGATCTTATACAGCAACTGCCCCAATTGGTCAGGCGTGCATTCGATCTTGTCAACGCTGATGGAGACAATCTTAAATTGCTCGTCGCGATCAGGGTCGCGCGCGGTAATGTTGCCGTAGGAATCTTGCAGCCCCAACTCGCCGAAGATACGCGTGACCTGCTGGCGGATTTGCAGCTCCTGCTCTGAATCGAGCATGTCGTTAAATTTCTCTTCGTTTTCGTTTCCGCTTAAGCCGAGTTTCAGTTCGGTCATCATAGCGTTGTAGCGTGATTCGATGCCGGGTTTCAGCGCCATGACCGCCTGCATCGCCGTGATGGCTTCTCTCTTTTCATCGACGTTGCTCTGTAGCAGCACCAAGTCAAGGTCGACATTTTGATAGAGATAGGGCCCGCCAACAACCAGCGCCAACAACACCGTGATGATGAACAAGTATTTTTCAGATTTAGATTTGGCCATTTCAATATCCTTATGGCTCGAACTAGCGAGCTGATTAGTTATCGTCTTCTTCCCAGCGTAACGTACAATTAAATTGAAACTCGCGCACCGTCATCTTGTTGCGGCCAAGGTCTAATTCTTTGGTTGTGGTCCGGTTAGAGCTCACACTGATAAAGAAGCGCTCTCCACTTGGGTCAGGGCGTAAGTCTTGAAGCGCTTTTTGAATTTGTTGCACTTCGTTTTCGGTTTCAACCTGCCCGGTGATTTCTAATGTACCCCGCTTTTTAAAGGTGACATTGTAAAGCCAAACGCGTTGCGGCAGCGCTTCTAACATTTGTTGAAGCACGATGATGCAAGACTGTTTGACGTCGAGATAATGTTCAACGTCAGATATCTTCTTGCGCATCTTCTGCACCGCCGCGGTCTCTTTGACCAGGTTGCTGTGATAGCCGCCAATCGCCGACATGGTTTTGTATTGTTCATGCCATTTCAAATAGCCCGCCGCGCCGACCAACATCAAAATCATAAAGAGCATCACCGCCACGTTCTTTCGAAATGACGACGCCTGGCGCTGTTTTCGTTCTTTCACCATCGCTTCAGGCAGAATGTTTAGCGGGTCGATCTCCTTGCGCAGCGCGCGCAACGCCAGCCCGGCTGACGTCGTCAACACGGTCGGGTGATACTCATCGTTTTGAGGAAGTGTTCCATTCAGCGCAGGTTCGATTGAGGCGGCGGTTTTCACCTTCGTCGTCAGTCCGCGCGGCGGCCCGGCGGGAAAATACCCGGCCCCGCCGCATAAAATCATCTTGTCAACTTTGGCCGCGTCTTCTTCACACATATATGCGCTCATCGAACGCATCAGTTCTAAGGCAAGGTGGTCAACCCACTGCGCAAAGTGTTCTTTCTCTTTGGGGTTTAACGCGCCCGCCGCTGTAACCCGGCCTTGAAGGTCCTTCCAACTCTTGGCGCCAGCGAACCCGTCTAACAATCGTTGTTCCTCCACGGGCAGGCTGCGACTATACACGAGGCGCTTGGCGTGAACAACAGCCAGAGTGACAGACGAGCGGCCAAAATTGACCAGCGCCGCGGTCTCGGTCTCATCCATGGTGCGGTTATACGCCTCGGCGTCAGCCACAACATTCAGGTGAATCATATCAATGTCAACTTTGCAGGCGTGGCACATATCGACATACGGCTCAATCTCAGACGTCGGCGCGCAGACCATCATCACCCGCGATTCATGTTCGTTTGACTGGTCGATAATCTCAAACGCCAGTTCTAAATCATCAATCGGGAACGGAACATGGCGCTCGACATCGTAATACAACATCTCGCGAAGTTCTTCGATGCGGTTTGACGGCAGCGTCACATAGCGAATCGACGCCCGGTCGCGCGGAAAGCCAAGCGCGACTTTGCCCTCCAGTTTACCGTGGCGCTTTAACGCTTCCTTCAGCGCTTCTTGTTGGCGGGCATGGAGTTCTTCAGGATACTCAGCGCCGTTCGGCTCAGGCACAGGCTCGACTGTCGCCTTGCGAAAATCGACCTTGCCTTCATCGTCGCCGCCCAGCGTGACAATCTTCACCGAGTATTGCCCGATGTCGATGCCAGTCGCGTAACGCTTTCCCCGGCCCAGTTTTTGGGTCGATGTGCTGCGTGATGCGGTCTTTTGTTTTGTTCGTGAACTTCGCGGCGCTCTGGCCATGTCCTCTCCTATGAATACAAATACCGACGAATGCGTTGTTTCGCGTCAAAGATGGGTTCAAAAATTCGAATCTGCAGTTGCACTTGTTCTAAATCTTCAATTTTGACTGTGTCGACTCCATAGACAGGCAACTGGTTCCAAGGAGTAAAATCACGGCCAACGATTGCGCGATAGCCTTTTTCGATGCCTTCATATTCCGCCAAACACTCAATTGAAAACGCCTTTGTCGCGATGGTGAATATTCCGGCGCCAAACTGGGTGACCAGTTCTTCGGTCATGCCGTCGACTTCGGTATAATGAACATCGTCTAAATCGCTGTTGTCTACAGTCTTGATGACGTTGTCATCTTTGGTATAGAGAGTATTGTCTCTGCCGTTTCGGTATTTGACCCACTCTTCGGCCACCACCTCGGCGCCTTCGCCAAGCGGCATGGAGAGCAATGATTCTAAGACTTCTTGTTTTACCGAATTTAAATTCACCGTATCACTGTAGATGGTAACGTAATGGATTAAACCAAGATACTCGCCGCGGCGTGTACGTCGGCTGCGAGAGCGCCCGCGCCGCGGCTGCTCTTCAGGTTCTACCGTTCCATAAATAATTTCGGGCGTCATACCAGGGATCAACAGAAATTCATCCAGGCTGTCGATAGGCCCGTTCTTTAGAATCACTTGTGGAACTTCTTTGTCGCGCGAACGCCGACCCGTGTTATAGAATGCGGTTTCATCGGCCCCGTCGCGGCCATAACCCTGCTCGCCGGTATCAACCGGAACCGTGTCGCTGTCGCGCCAGTCGAGAATTGCGCCCGCTAACGACATCGACTGTTTTTCTTGGACGCCAGTTAGTTCTAATAAATGGGCGATCATCTCAATGGTGGTTTTATGATTGTTGATAGGGAACTTCGACGACTCGTCTTCGATCTTAACAAAATAGTATCCCGCCTTGTCGCCATTTTCATAAAACATCACGTCTTCAAGTAAGTCGGGGCTGTCGGCCCAGACTTCGTTCCCGCCGTCGTATTGATAGACATCGTCATCCATAAACCGAAACATGGTTTCTTGAATGGTCTCTGCGCTGTCTTTGATCCGGTCTTCGCGAAGCAAGATCAGCGCCTGTTGAAGGCCTGCTTTGGCGATTGAGTCAGCGATCGACGCGTCACGCTGGAACCCTGTCATCTTCAGTTCCAATTTCACCTGGCGCAGGTAAGACAACGAGACGACCGAAAGCACCAACACCACCCACAAGGTGACCACCAGCACGATTCCCCGTTGGTTTGGTTTTCGGTTTCTCATCTTATATCCCTGCTGACGGTGTTTCCGGCCTCGCCAACACCGTTGGTAAAGGTTGAATTGGAAGGTTCGGGTTCGCCGGATTTTGGCCCGGCGGCCTCATGCCAGGCAACGGCGAGCCGCGCTCGACTGCCATCGCGCCTTTTTGGCCTCTCATGTTGCCCGAACCGATTTCCACCGAGCCAGTGACCGTATCGCCGTTTGACATTTCCAAGGTAATTTCAGCAACCAACGGCGGGCCTTTTTCATTAAATGTCAAATCGCGGCCAGCGTTAAAATTTGGGCTGTTGGGGTCAACGCGAAAGGTAGTAATGACTTCCTCTGAATTCCAACTTGTTTTCCATCCATCGCCATCGGTGAACCGAAAGCGCAAGCCAGACACACCGTTGGCCAACACATAACGCCGACCAATGAAACCGGCGTCGCCAATAAATTGCGCGAGAGGAGGCGCTTCCATTGGGCCCGGCTTTCGAAAGCGGATATTTTGGCCGCCGTATGTGCTGACAAATCCCGCGAGGTTGGTGTTGAACACCTTCGAAAAATGCCAACTGGCTTGTTTAACGATAAGCAACGAGCGAATCACTTCTACATACAACACTTCATTTTCTGCATCGACCGCGATTCGACACTCTTGTAAGTCAAACGGAGGGTTTTGGTTTAATTGGTACACCTTGCGGACAAACAACACATTTTGAGCGGAACCAAGAAAACGAATCTTTCCTGGATCATTTTCACGAACCAAATTTGAGCTCTCCATCGCCATTAACACTTCAGGCGACATGGCGCGAAACTGGTCGCCGGGCTGCCAGAACGACGCCTGCGACAACGAGAACTGCAGTTCTTCCATGACTTTTCGCAGGCCGATGCGGGCTGACTGGTATTGCTGCATGCTCTTTTGTCCGCGGTCGTAGGCGTCGACGCCTACTTTCACAGCGGCGAACACGCTGCCCATGACAATGGCCATCAGCGTCATGCCCAATATCAATTCAAGCAGGGTAAAACCACGGGCGCGGGTTACACGGTTCGTCATCGCCGTCCTCCCCTGCCGCCGCGTTGAGAACTTCGCCCCGCGTCGGTCGACCGGCGGCTGCCCACGCTGGGCGCGCCGCCGAGAATCAACTCTTCATTGATTCGTGCGCGCGGCACCATCGACTTTAAGACAAAGCCGCCTTCAACATCTTTGGCGCGCCGACGGCGGCGGCGATAAGCGTCATCGCCCCAGCTGGTCGAGACCGTAATCACATAGGCGTCGAGTTTTCGGTCATGCTCGACCCAGGCCGTCCAGTTAAATTTTCCCGCGCCGGGTTGAGTGTAAGCGCCCCGAAACTCGCCAAGTTCAGGGTTGAACTTGCTGTTATAAATCGTCTTCAGCTCGTTCAATTTGGCTTCAGTCAAATAAATCGCCTTGGTGATGTCTTGGACCGACCGCGTGGCGCCCATGGCGTTTTGAAGCGAACGCATCAAGACCGACCCTGAAATGGCGAGAATGGTCATCGCCGCCAGGACTTCAATCAATACATAGGCGCGTTCGTTTCGTCGTATCATCGTCTTTTGTTATGAATAGGGGCCGTCATAGCGGCCTTCATAAAATTCGGAGCCTTGTTGTTCGGTATACCCCATATGAGTCCGGATTGCTCCAGTAGCGGGATCGAGTTTTATGAACACCCGCTGTTCGTCATCACGGTAGTCAGCGAGGCGCAGCAGCGTCACATACGCCGCATCCGCCGACCCGTCCGGGTAAAAATAAATCTCGCCTTCGCCGCGCCTGATTTCATCATCTTCAGACACCTTATAGACAAACTCGAAGATAAACTCCTCAGGCAGCCGCGCCTCGGTCGCCTTCTCTTCGCGGATGCGCTCCCGGCGGCCGCTGCGAACGCTGCTGCGGCGCGAACGGTTGCGCTGAGAGCGCGAACGGTAATGGCGCCGGTCTTCTTTTTGTTCGACGGGGACCCAAAAGGTGTTCTCGTCCACGTCAAGAACCACCCGTATTGGCGTTCGTTCTAACACAGCGCGTTGTTGGGCGTATCGCAGCGTATTGGTAAACTCGCCCGCCACGCGTTGCAGTTCTGACTTTTCATACAGTTGACGAAAACTGGGCGCGCCGATGGCCGTGATCAATAAGATCAGCGATATCGCCACCACCAATTCAAGTAAGGTAAAACCCGCTTTCGTCGATTTCATTGCTTGTCTCTACTTTGAACCAACCTCAACAAACCTATGGGTTTGGATAAAAGCCCCAATGAATAGCACCAGCGAATTTAGGCCTGGGTGCAACTCTGGGAGCGCCTCTGCAAATGGGCCAGAAAGCCCGCACTGAAGCCAGCAGGGTTGCACCCAGACCATTTGCTTTGGAAACTCATATCGTTGAGATTGGCGATAGTCATTAGTCATCGTCTTCCCAGTTGCCGAGGTCGTCATCGGTGCCGGATTGGCCGTCAGGGCCGGTTGAGAATAGGTCAAAGTTGATGCCCTGGTCGCCGGGGTATGAATATTGGTATTCATTGCCCCAAGGATCATTAAAGTTTTTCTTTGACAAGAAGGGCTTGTCCCATCCATCAACGCCGGGATCTTCGACCAACGCCTGAAGCCCCTGGTCAGTGGTGGGGTATTGCCCAATGGTGATTTCATACAAACTGAGCGCAGTGCTCATGCTTTCGATATCAGAGCGGGCGCGAGTGATCTTGGCCTTTTGAGTCTGACCGCCAATATTGACCAATACGGCCCCCGCGAGAATCCCGATGATGGTAACCACGAGCAATAGTTCAACCAGCGTAAAAGCATTTTCTCTCTTCCTGTTGTCTGCGTTCATTCTGTTCCTCCGAGATACGAGTATGAAATGAGTCTATTACCGAAGAACGGCATTACGTTTCTTACAAATTTTGGCTGATCGAAAAGATCGGCATAATCATCGCAAACACAATAAAGCCGACGATAACCGCCATGATGACGATCATCATCGGTTCGATAATGGTTGTTATCGTTTTTATGACGCGGTCGGTTTCGTTTTCAAACGCGTCAGCCACACGCTGAAGCGTCACTTCCATACTGCCCGTCTCTTCGCCGACCGCGACCATGTTGACCGCCACTGGTGGAAACAGGTCGCTCTCTGACATACGCGTTGAGAGTTTTTCGCCCTCTTTGATGCGTTCTTTAAATTCTGAGATGTGTTCTTTGAGCACCTGGTTGGTAATCACGCGTTCGGTGATGTCTAAGGCTTTGAGAATCGCCACGCCATTACTGAGCAGCGTCCCCAAGGTACGGCCAAACTTGGCGATTTCGCGTTTGCGAATCAAGTCGCCTAACAACGGCACGGCCAGTTTGATTTTATCAAACTGCAATCGGCCCGCTTCGGTCTTGGTGTATTGGCGAAACAGCAACACCGCAGGGATTATCGCGATGGGCGTCAACCACCAATAGGCGCTGACAAACCCGCTGAACCCCAACAAGAGTTGCGTCGACATTGGCAGGTCAACGTCCATGTCTTCAAACATGGTTTTGAAGTTAGGCACGACCACCAAGAACAGAACGATGATAACGCCGATACAAACAAACACCATAAACGCTGGATAAGTCATGGCGGATATAACCCGGCTGCGGGTTTCGAGTTCGTTCTCTAAGAAGCTGGCCAGGCGTTCCATCACCTGGTCGAGCATGCCGCCCGCCTCGCCGGCGCTGATCATGCTTGAATACAGTGTGCTAAACACTTTGGGGTATTTATTTAGCGCTTCTGAGAATGGCGTACCGCCCGAGACGTCAGACTCAACTGATTTTAATATCTCTTGCAATTTCGGGTTCGACGTCTGTTGGCGGATAACTCCCAAACAACGCACCAGGGGCAACCCCGACCGCAACAAATCGCTCATCTGGCGGCTGAACGTGGTCACATCGCTGGCCGACACGCCCCACAAGGCGCTGAATGAAACCTCTTTGTTGAGGCCCTTGCCGCCGCGCTGTTCAACGACGGTCAAGGGAAACACCTGCATCTTCTGCAATTGGCTGATGACTAGTTTTCGGTTGTCGGCCTCCAAGACGCCTTCAACCACTTCCCCTGACAGTTTCTTCGCTTTATAACGATACCGCATTTCAAATACGTCCTTTTATCGGTTGCTTACCATTCTTGAGTAACGCGGATCAGTTCTTCAACAGTTGACTCGCCCTGCTGCACCTTCTCGAGCGCGCTCATACGCAATGTTTTCAACCCTTCTTTTAACGCCAGATGCTTAATCTTGCTGGCCGGGACCCTCTCGACAGTGAGTTCGCGTAAGGCTTCGGTCATTTCGAAGATTTCATAGATCGCTGTACGCCCGCGGTAGCCAAGAAACTTACACTCTTCACAACCGCGCCCGTGGTAGTATTTCATGTCTTTGTATTCATCGTCTAACAAGCCGAGGCCGCGCAGCATGTCATGTTCAGGAAAGCACTCTTCCTTACAGTGAGAGCAGATTCGCCGCATCAAGCGCTGGGCAACCACCCCAATGACAGACGAAGACACCAGGTAGGGCTCCACCTTCATGTCGATCAAACGCGTAATGGCGCCAGGCGCATCGTTGGTGTGAAGCGTTGTAAACACCAAGTGGCCGGTCAGCGCCGCCTGAATGGCGATCTCGGCGGTTTCGTGGTCGCGGGTTTCACCGACGAGAATAATGTCGGGGTCTTGTCGAAGAAAAGAACGCAAGACATTCGCAAAGGTCAACCCAATTTTTGAAGCCACTTGGACTTGAACGATTCCACTCAGGTGATATTCAATCGGTTCCTCAATGGTGAGGATTTTGACGTCCATCTTGTTTAGTTTAGATAATGTCGCGTAAAGCGTGGTCGTCTTCCCGCTGCCTGTAGGCCCAGTAACTAGGATAATGCCGTGAGGTTTTGTAATGAGATTGTTAAAGCGCACCAGCGAATATTCATCAAACCCGAGCTGTTTGAGGTCAAAGATCGTGCTGTCGCGGTTGAGAATACGAATAACGATGCTTTCGCCGTAGGGCGTCGGTACGGTTGAAACGCGAAGGTCAAACTCAGAGCCTGCGGTTTTGATGTTGATTCGCCCGTCTTGGGGAAGGCGCTTTTCGGCGATATTCATGTCAGACATAATCTTGATACGCGAGATCACCGCCGCCTGGTAGCGCCGAATCGAGGGCGGCACCGCCGCTTCATAGAGCAAGCCGTCAATCCGGTATCGAATGCGCAACTCTTCTTCAAACGGTTCGATGTGAATGTCTGTGGCGCGGTCTGACACCGCCTCCATCATGATCTGGTTCACAAAGCGAATGATGGAGGCGTCTTCGCTGAGTTCTTCGATGTTGCTTTCATCAATAACTTCTTCTTCGACACGCCCGTCTTCTTCGAGCAGGCTGTCCATGGTGTCAGCGCCTATGCCGTAATACTTCTTGATCATGGCGATGATGTCGTCGCTAGGGGCGATCAGCGGTTCTATGTTGCATTTCAGCAATAGCCGCAAGTCATCCAGAGCGTTAAAATTAAGCGGGTCGCCGGTCGCGATGCGCAGTGTGTCGCCGCGGCGCTCAACAGGGATGATGTTAAAGCGGTGGACAAAACGAATCGGGACTTCTAAGAGAACCTCTGAAGTCAATTCAATATTTTTAATGTCGATCGTTTCCATGCCCAGGTGTTGCGAGAGGGCGTCCATCATTTGGGTTTCATCGACCATTCCATTATCAACCAGAACGGTATCCAGGTTTTGGCCCGTCTTATCTTGGATGGCGACGGCGCGGTTAATATCATCCGCCTCAATCAAATTTAATGATCGAAGCAGCTCGCCATACCGCCGCCCGATTGATCTTGGATTTTTCGACATCAAAACGCCTCCAAACGACGCAACGCTTCAAACTTGCTTATAATGTTTGCAAGTGCATTGCCAATTTTAAGTTTGAGAACACACCCAACTACTTACTTATTGTAATATACTATTGAATATACACTTAAGATAAATAGACTCGATAGGTTATATATAATATATAATATAATATAACCTGATTGAACTGTGAATTCTCCCACTCAACCGTATTTTCACAGTTAGAGGTTGGAACAGCGACAAGCAAAATTTGAGGCCGTTAGATTTTTGCGCTATCAATAATCTCTTTGATGATATCGTGGACGCTCACCCGGTCGGCTTCAGCGCGATAGTTGGTCATCACCCGGTGACGCAGGGTAGGGTCGGCAACCGCGCGCACGTCTTCATGGGCGACGCTGTAGCGCCCTGCCAAAATGGCTTTGACTTTTCCGGCGAGAATCAGATATTGTGAAGCGCGCGGACCAGCGCCCCAAGAGATATAGCGGTCAACCGCTTCAACGCTTTCCTGCCCCTCTTGTCGGGGACGGGTGGCCTTAACGATCTCAACCGCATAGCGAACTACATCATCTGACGCGGGCGCGCGGCGAACAAGTTCTTGAATATTCAATATTTCAGCGCCGGTCAATACTTTCTCTGGCTTGGCGTGGTAGGCCGATGTGGTCGTTTTGACGATTTCAACTTCTTCTTCTGTATTGGGGTAGTCAATGTTGATCTGAAACATGAAGCGGTCGAGCTGCGCTTCAGGCAGCGGGTAGGTTCCCTCTTGTTCGATGGGGTTCTGGGTCGCCAAGACAAAAAACGGCGGATCAATCGTGTAATCAACACCACCAACCGTTACCCGCTTTTCCTGCATCGCTTCGAGCAAGGCCGCTTGGGTTTTCGGAGGCGTGCGGTTGATTTCGTCGGCCAAGATGATGTTGGCGAAGAGCGGCCCCTTGATAAAGCGAAACGCCCGTTCGCCAGTCGAGCGGTCTTCTTGCATGACCTCGGTCCCGGTGATGTCTGACGGCATCAGGTCGGGGGTGAACTGAATTCGCCTGAAATCTAAATCGAGAATGTCTGAAAACGTGCGAATCAAGGTGGTCTTCGCCAACCCCGGCACGCCGACCAAAAGCGCATGGCCGCCAGCGAATAAGCAAACCAACAGTTCTTGAATAACGGCTTTTTGGCCGACGATTTCTTTTGCTATCTCATTCAGAATGCGATCTTTGCTACCGTGAATGCTCTTAATGGCGTCGACGTCGCTTTGAGCGCCCATCGTTTGTGGTTCGGTTGTCATCAGGTCTCCTTCGCTGCAGTCGCAGCCGCATTTGAGGGTACTCGCAGCACTGTAAAGGGTCAAGATAACATCAGGCTGCGAAGCGATAAGAAAAGATACGGTTTGGTGAGAATTGAGCTACTCTACAGTTTGACGGTAGAACGAATGAGTGAAATGACCTCTTCAAACTGAAACGGCTTGGCGATAAAAAAAATTCTTCCATCGTCAACCATCTTTTTTATATCTGCTGTCTCAACAGATCCGCTGCAAACCATGACAGGAACATCATCCCGTTTGTTTTCGATATACTCTAGCACCTCAATACCAGAACGCTTGGGCAAGGTAAGGTCTAAAATGACAAAATCTATTTCATCACATTTCTGATCAAATAACTCACAGCCAAGTTCTCCGTCGGCGGCAGCAAGGATATGAAACCCCGAATCGGCCAAAATCTCACTCAGCGTATCACGAATAACAGGCTCATCTTCAATCAATAACACGGTAATCGAACGGGACAGATTTGAGAAATGGTTCAATTGAGGCCTCTCAATTTTTAGTTCAGCCGTCTATGTAAGTTGAATCATAGCAACAATTACCAGCACGGTAAATTAGTTTTAGAAAAACTTTACCGATTTTATCACATATAGCGCTAACAATAATCGTTGCAGTTTTTGTTGTCATTTGGATTGTCATAGCGATATCGTATTTCTATGAACTAACAATCTATTGAATTGTATGAGGAAGGCCCAAGCAATGAATTGGTTGAAACAACTGAAGAGTGTTATATCGCGCGAAACCAACCAGGCGTATTCTCCCTTCGGAATTCAAATGGAACCTACCATGCTACAAGCGCCGCTTTCTACCAAGATGCAATTGTCGCCTGTCACAAACGAACGAAGGGACCTGTATTTAACACAGGCCCCTTATCAAAAAACACGACAAACTCTCTAACCGAGTTAGGCTAAAACACGATACGAAACCTCGAGCCAACTTTTTCTTGGCTCTCAACTTCGATTATATAGTCAAGCAGATTGGCGAGTGATTTACAAATAGCCAATCCTAACCCTGTCCCGTTAAAACGTCTTGATGCGCCCGATTCAACTTGTTGAAAGGCCAAAAATATGGTCTTCAAACTGTTTTGAGGGATTCCGACTCCTGTATCAATGACTTCAACTTGAATAGGGTGGCCAGAAACGGGTGATGTTGTGAGTGAAACGGTTACCATACCAGTTACGGTATATTTTAACGCATTGCTAACTAGGTTCTGTAGGATCTGCTTCAGTTTTAATTCATCTGTTTTGAGGTAGGCAGGTTCTTCTGGCAGGTCTAAGACAAACTTGATCGCCTTTTTTTCAAACTGGTATTTAAATTCGCTATAAACAGACTGTAACAGGCCACACACGTCAACAACATGTAGGTCAATTTTGGCCTTGCCCGCATCAATCTTTGATAAATCAAGAACATCATTAATTAAACTCAGCAAATGGACGCCATTGCCATAAATCCGGTTGAGAAATTCTGAGCAATGCTCGCTGGTTCCACATTGAGGACGTTTAAGCAGTAAATTGGTGAAACCAATAATTGAATTCAGTGGAGTTCTCAGTTCATGGCTCATGGCCGCGAGAAACTCGCTTTTGGCCCGGTCGGCCGCCTCAGCGTCTTCTTTTGCATTGCGAAGTTGAGTTTCAAGTTTTTTTCGCTCTGTCACATTTTGCGAAACGCCTACCATGCGAGTGGGGCTGCCATCCTTGTCCCACTCGGTGACGCGTCCCCGGGCGAGAACCCAAATCCAATCGCCGCCTTTGGATTTCATACGGTATTCAGCCTCAAACAACGCGTTCGACCACGGTTGATGGCTTAGGGCCAAGCGCTTAGACACCTCTGGCATATCGTCAGGATGAACCCGGGTTGACCATTCCGTATCATTATTGGTCAGTTCAGAGAGTTTATAGCCCAATATCAGCGCCCATTGTTCATCAAAGATCACGGCGCCAGATTTGACATTCCAATCCCACATACCCAATTCGGCGCTTTTTAAGACAAGTTCTAAGTATTCTTCATTGCGGCGCAGTTTGTCTTCGACTGCTTTTTGTTCTGTGATATCAATCAAAACGCCGCTGTAAACAACTTCAGATTCATATTCAGCGATAGGCTTTGCGACACCACGCCACCAAGGGGTTGAGCCGTCTTTTAGAATGAATCGGCCTTCAAACGACCATTCCGTTTTTTTCTCTACTGCCTCTTTAATGCTCTCAGCCCACTGGAGCATATCGTCAGGATGAATAGGCAACCGGCGCCAGTCTTCAATTACTTCGTCTGGGGTAACGCCATAAAAGTCGTAACAATGCGGGCTGACATAGGAATAGCCGCAATCCCCATTGGTTCGTTCATACCATTGAAAAAGAACACCCGGGAAGTTCTCAGACACTGATTCATGAAGTGGATTGCTTTGATGTTCAGAATGAACGATATGAAGAGTGGGTTTGGAAGGCTGAGATTCGAGAAGCTGAATTTTTTGTCGTAGAGCGTAATTTTCGCTCAACAACTCTTCATGGCTTTTTCTGGTTTCTGCGTTCGCTGGTTTCATTGCCGTGTCCTAAGATTCGGCTCTATTATTTAGCAATGCGTATACCAGAGGTGTTAAAGAAACAGACGTAATAAAATGTTTCGTTTTCACTAGGTTCTGCAATAAAGTCATTCAGTACTGTCATTATCAAAATTGAAAAATGAAGCATTCTCCAATAATGATAAATTGACGTAACATTCTGAGAAACCAATCCACTATGAACAAATGGCGTTCATGGAGACTGATTATTTCTCAATAAGTCTGATAAAATCGGCTTGTGACTACAAAAATGAGGACACCAGACAATGAAGCGTAGAGACTTTCTCGCATCCGCTGTTTCCGCCATCGGTATGAATTCAATTGCCGAGGCGAGAGACAGTCGGCGTCCAAACATTCTTTTCATCATGACAGACGACCATGCGGTGAACGCGATCAGCGCATACCGTTCGAGGCTCAAGGATGTTGCGCCGACGCCAAACATTGACCGCTTGGCTCGCGAGGGCATGAAACTCAACAATTGCTTTTGCACCAACTCGATCTGCGTCCCTAGCCGGGCTTCAATTCTCACCGGGCAATACAGCCATATGAACGGCGTGTATTCGCTTAGCGACGCGCTTGACCCTGATCAAAACAATGTCGCCAAACTGCTTCAACAATCTGGCTACCAGACAGCCATGATCGGCAAGTGGCATCTCAAAAAAGAGCCATCTGGGTTTGACTATTGGAACGTGCTGCCAGGCCAGGGCCGCTACCATACCCCTGTCATGAAAGAAATTGGCGGCGAAAACAAAACCTACCCTGGCCACTCGACCGATGTTGTGACGGATATCTCGCTTGACTGGCTCGGAAAGCGTGATTCAGAAAAACCCTTTTTCTTGATGTGCCATTACAAAGCGCCTCATGAACCCTGGGACAACGCCAACCGCTATGACGACTATCTCAACGAGGTTGAGATCCCTGAACCTGACAGCCTTTGGGAAGATAAATCACACCGATCTGAAGGCTCCCGTGAATATGGGTTCACTATTGATACCATGGCTGAGCGTCAAACAGCGAAGAACTATCACTCAGACGGCGCGGTCAATTTTGACGGCCTGACCGAAAACGAGAAGCGAAAAAAAGCCTATCAAATCTTTTTGAAGCGCTACCTCAGAACCATCAAAGGCGTCGATGATAATGTGGGGCGCATCCTCAATTATCTCGACAAGAACAATCTCGCAGAAAACACCGTTGTCATCTACACCTCTGACCAAGGCTATTTTTTGGGGGAGCATAATTACATCGACAAGCGTTGGATGTATGAAGAGTCGCTGCAGATGCCGTTTGTGGTCCGTTATCCAAAGTCAATCAAACCCAATTCAACGAACGAAGACTTAGCGCTGAATGTCGACTTTGCGCCGACCTTTCTCGACATCGCTGGCGCCGAGACGCCAGACTGGATGCAAGGACGTAGTTTCTTACCCAACCTACAGGGAAACACGCCAGACAATTGGCGGAAATCGTTTTACTACCGCTATTGGCAACACGTCAATCGCCCCGCTCATTATGGAGTGCGCACTCAACGGTATAAATTGATCTTCTTCTATGGAATGCCGCTTGATATCACAGCAACGATTCAAGAGAAATCAAAACCCGGGTGGGAACTCTATGACCTCAAGAGCGACCCAAAAGAACTCAACAATGTCTACGACGATCCAAATTACAACGATGTCATTGCGAGACTAAAAAAAGAACTCGACCAGCTCAAAACAAAACTGGGCGACACGGATGAGCAATATCTTGAGTTGTTAGATCTACGAAATCAGTTTGATTGAATGGTTTGTATCTGGGCTGCCTGAACAGCCCAGATACACATAGAAAGACTAATACGACGGGTTTGGCGGAAGCGATTTACCCAGGTTTTTACCATCAACGATGATGTTGCCCTTCATAACACTGGTGTTCCCGCCCCAAATATAGATATCTCCATCGCTGATGGTTCCATTGGATGGATCGTAGGTTTTGATCGCTGTCCCGCCTTCTAATCCAGAACGCGCCCCCATATCTTCATCCAAATCAGTACCGCGTGAGTTCATGTTATAGAGGCGCTTAAACGGCTCAGGGTCTCTTGGCGCCACAGCCATTTCATATGCATCAATCCCGGCGAGTTCAGCCGTTGGTGCAAATTTATTTTCAAATGGATCGTTTGGCAGTGATCCGATATACGCTACGGGTTTAATCAAAAAGTAGAGGCCCGCATCAGCACGAGGTCTATCATCAGGATATTGCTTAAAGATGTAATGCTCAGATTCATTCGTGTATGAATTGTGATCGAGAAAATACATCTCTTCCGCCGTGGCTAACGCTTTGAGGTCGCTAACGACGCGAGCGACGCGAGCACGAGTTTGGGCGTTGAGAAAATTAGGGACAGCAATTGCCGCGAGAATGCCAATGATGGCGACAACAATCAGTAGTTCAATTAATGTAAACCCACTTTTGGTTTTTTTCATTTGATTTGCTTCACTCTCCGAATCCTAAAAATAAATGTGTAAACCAAATGATGAACAATAAAAATTAGCCTAGTGTTAAAGTCTTACTCATATTGCCCCGCGCTTGAGCGGATGATCCAGCCTTGAGATGACAGGCCGTTGCTGGCTTCGAAGACCCGGTCTTTGGGGTCTTCAGGCTGGCCGCTATATCGCGGATTATTGGACGCCAGCAAATAATCAGGCCACGGGGCGCCTTGAGTATTGGCAGGCCCAGGCGAAAACATATACCACAGATAGCCGACTTCATACGCCATCTGATAGTTTCCGCCGCGCCATTGCGGGTTTTCCATACTGTTGTAAGTGAACGATGCGCGGTTGGTGTCCGAGTCGAGGGTCCCGCCCGCTCCCTTCATAAATGGATCAAACGGCAGCGAGCCCATATACGACGTGGGCGTGGTCAGGGCTTTGAGCGCCTGGCGGTCTGCATGTGTATAGATACCAAGAGACATGCCCTCCAGTGAGCCGATGGGCGAGCGGCCATGGTCAAAGCTGTACATCTGTATTGCTGTCGAAATCGCCTTTTGGTCAGCGTATACCCGCGACAGTTTTGCGCGAACCTGCGCATTCAGAAAATTGGGGACAGCAATCGCTGCGAGAATTCCGATAATGGCGACTACGATCAATAATTCAATTAATGTAAACCCATTCCGGTTCATATTTCATGGCCTCATAAAAAAATCAAAATGAAATGTGTTGCATGGCGGCGGCGGCTTCTCCTGTCAACCAAGGGATGTCGCCTTCACTGTGCAATCCATTTGTAACATTATAGATGGTGTCTCTCATCTGCTGGGTCAGTTGGCGCCCATTACTAAAATACACTCTCCACACGTTACAGCCTTGGGTGTAGCGGTGATCAGGGCCATCTGATTTCAGGCAGGTTCCCGACGGCATCCCTTCAACGTTTCTGCCCCAGAAGCCCAAAAAATTGTGATATAAATACGAAACCGTATCGGCGTTGTTGTTTTCTGCGGTAAAAAGCCGCCTCGGTTTAAAGGGGTCGTCCATCGCGCCTATGTTTGTCATATAGGCCACTGGCGTCGTTAGTTCGAAGACGTTGATTAAACGGTTGGCGGGGCGCGTCACCGGATAGGGATAGGCGTTGTTATCGAGGTGATACATCTCGAGAGCGGTTTCGACGGCGCGCAGGTCGCTTTTCACGCGGGCAAGGCTGGCCTTGGTCTGGGCATTAAGAAAATTGGGGACAGCAATCGCCGCGAGAATGCCAATGATGGCGACGACGATCAACAGCTCGATTAACGTAAACCCATGACGCATCAAAGAAACCATAGAAATTCTCGGTTAAAGGAATCGAACAAAGAATTTTGTAAAAAAAATCCATTTGATGAACTTAACCTAACATGAATCCATTTTTTTGCAATAAGATTATCGTTTTTCTCCATTGGTTTTGCTGCACAAAATTTCATTCCTTGTAAGATGATAACTTCCTCTGTTCTCATCAACTTCTTGCAAGATATAGGCAGAAAACGCTATGCTTCTGAATATATTATAAAAAGGGAATATTATGTCTGAGTCTCGTTCAAAACTGATTGATGGATATCTGAAACACTATCAACGCGTAAATATAAATTATGACCCTAACGCTGCGCCTGATAGCGCGAATAAAGAAAAAGATTTGATGTTTGGGCCTTATCTCAAGTCGTTGCCAAATGAAAGCAACGTGTTAGACGTCGGTTGCGGTACTGGGGATTTGTTGAATTGGCTTTCCACTCAACCAACGATAAACCCTGTAGGCGTCGACCTTTCAACAACCCAAGTAGAGGCCGCCAAAAAGGCCCTACCCAATCTCGAAATTCATAACGCTGACGGCCTGGAATTTTTAAAAAGCCGGCCCAACCAATTTAGCGCGATTTTTTGTATGGACGTGTTGGAGCACATTCCTGGCCATGATCTGTTATTTGAATGGATGGAAGCGATCCGCAACGCGTTGATGGACGATGGACTACTCATTTGCCGCATGCCAAACGGGGCGAATCTAACAGCAAGTTACTCACGATATATCGACCTGACCCATGAACGCTGCTTTACATCGACTTCGATCTTTCAACTTTTTGAAAGCACGGGGTTTCGCGATTATTCGATCATTCCATTTCAGTCGAGTAAGTTGACCGGAAGACTTCGTCTGTGGGTTGAATACTCGCTCCATCGCGCTGTCTTTCTGATTGCCGGGAGAGGTGTAGAAAGACACTTTACCCGAAATATTCAGGCGATTGGTTACAAAGCCTAACCAACGTTTTCATCCAGAATGTTTGCCCCTTTACTGCCCTTTCCAGGAACAATTCACTCAATAAACCCGACCGAGTCTACGTTGACTGAGTGTATTGCTTAACTCTATCAAGTGTTGATTGAGAGGGTGATGAGATGAGAAAAGCCTTCGCGTTTCTGGGGATTACCGTTTTCGGTGTTAGCCTTATCGCTATTTCTTCAGACTTCGTATTGGCCCAGCGCGGGCCTGGCGGAGGGGGCGCTAGCGTCTCAGAGGTAGAGAAACCACCCGTACCCAGAGATGAAAACGAAAAGAAAATCCTCGCCATTCTTGATGATATTGATGAAAACCAGCGGTTTCGAAATGTGCCCAAAGAAGACGGGGGTATGCTTCGTTTGATGACCGAAGCCATGAAAGCCAAACACGTCGTTGAGATTGGAACCTCAACTGGCATCTCTGGTATTTGGTTTGGCATGGCGCTTCAGAAAACAAAAGGCAAACTGATGACTTATGAAATTGACGAAGAACGAGCCAAATCTGGAAACCATAATCAGAATGGGAATGAGTTTCTCGTTCAAAAAACATTAATCTGATTTCATCGCCGCCCTTCTCTTTGTGAGGAGGGCGGTTTTTATTGGCCTATATCCATCGAGAGTCCACATCAAAGGAACGCCATGACAAACCCCTCTAGCCCGAAACGCACCTTAAACGTGTTCGATGTCGCTGGAATCATCATCGGCATCATTATCGGCAGCGCGATTTATAAAATTCCCGCTGGCGTCGCAGGCCTATTAGGCTCATGGCATTGGATTCTGTTCGCCTGGGCGCTGGGCGGAGCGTTGTCATTCATCGGCGCGTTGTGTTACGCCGAACTTGCGTCGGCCTATCCCAAAGAAGGCGGCGACTATTTCTTTCTTCATCATACATACGGTTCATGGGCTGGGTTTCTTTACGCCTGGGGGCGCCTGTGGGTGATTCACTCGGGCAACATCGCCATGATGGCCTTCATTGCGGGCGAATACGCCGCTCAACTGGTTCCCTTCTCGGGCGCGTCGACCGCTTTCGCCTTAGCGGCTGTCATTCTATTTACCGCATTAAACTGTTTGGGGCTGAAGAAAAGTAAGTGGACGCAAAACACGCTTGCAATCTTGCAAATCGCCGGACTTACGCTGGTCATCGGCACAGCCTATTTCATTGTCCAACCGACTGACGCCGCCGGTCGTGAAGTCGCCGAATCAACAGGCGTAACCATCGGCGCATTCTTTCTCGCCTCCGTGTTCATTCAGCTGACGTTCGGCGGCTGGAGCGACTGCGCCTTTGTCGCGTCTGAAGTCAAAGAGCCGAAACAAAATATATCACGTGCATTGTTCATCGGCCTCGGAATCGTCACCCTGCTATACCTATTGATTAACGCCGCCCTGCTGAGACTATTTTCGCCTGGCGAATTGGCCTCGACGGACGGGTTTATGTCGGTCTTGATGGAAAAAGGCTTCGGCCCCATTGGCGGAACCATCATGGCGGTCATCGTCGTAATCTGCGCCCTGGCCTCAGTCAATGGAATGGTGTTAGTCGGCGGACGAATCTATCACGCCTTTGGCCGCGACCACAACCTCTTTCGCTTTTTGAGTAAGTGGGACGAAACAAAATCAACCCCGACTACGGCGTTTATTCTTCAGGGGCTAGTCTCATGCGTTCTTATTCTGAGCGGCCGTTTTGAGACGCTGGTCATTTTTACAGCGTCGGCCCATTGGATATTCATGGCAATGGTGGGGGCCTCGCTAATCATTCTACGGATGCGCGAACCCAACACAGAGCGGCCGTACCGCGCGCCCTTATACCCTCTCGTCCCGATTGTATACATTGGCGTCTGTGTGATGTTATTGTTTAGCAGCTTCAACTATGGAAATTCGATTACGCCGTATGGCGCCTGGATCGGGTTTGGGTTGGTTGCTTCTGGTCTGCCGGTGTATTGGATTTCAAAACGGATGAGTTAATCAGTATTCCCAAGGGTCAATACGATCGGCGCCGGTTTGCGCAAAGTCTGAAACATTTTTGGCTCATCCGGGATTTGGATACGTTCTCTCAAATTGAATTACAATTTCCTGACACGATCTCAAGGATGATTTTTTTTATCGTTGTATTTGGCATGGGTACAACTCTGCTCGCTTCAGTG
>CAZKYC010000066.1:0-25864 GCA_964556895.1 uncultured bacterium
GATCCCCCTAGGCGCTGACGCGCCGTCCCCCCTTAAAAAGGGGGGCTAAACAGCTGAGCGTGAAAAAGGGGGAACTCCACAAGGTTACTCCCACTCGATGGTGGAGGGAGGTTTGGAGGAGATGTCGTATACCACGCGGTTGACGCCGCGGACTTCGTTGATGATGCGGTTCGAGATGCGCTTCAAGACATCCGTAGGGATATCGAACCAGTCGGCGGTCATGTAGTCCGTGGTCTGGACGGCGCGCAAGGCGATGACTTGCTCATACGTCCGGCTGTCGCCCATTACCCCCACCGAGCGCACCGGCAACAACACCGCGAACCCCTGGCCAATGTCATAATACAAATCGGCCTCTTTCAGTTCGCTGATATAAATATCGTCGGCCTGCTTGAGGATGCGCAGCCGTTCTTCGGTGACCTCGCCGAGGATGCGAATCGCCAGGCCGGGGCCAGGGAAGGGATGGCGCCATACGCTGTGTTTGTCGATGCCGAGTTCGAGACCCAGTTGGCGCACCTCGTCTTTAAACAACTCGCGCAGCGGTTCGATCAGTTTGAGTTCCATATCTTCGAGCAGCCCGCCGACGTTGTGGTGGGTCTTGATGGTCGCCGACGGCCCCTTGAACGAGATTGATTCGATCACATCGGGGTAGAGCGTGCCCTGAAGCAGGTAATTCACCCCGCCGATCTTTTTGGCTTCGACTTCAAACACTTCGATGAAGGTGTTGCCGATGATCTTGCGCTTGGTCTCAGGGTCGGTCACGCCATAGAGTTTGCTGAGGAACAGCTCGCTGGCGTCGACGAGGTGAAGGTTGATTCCCATCTCGTCGCGCAGGCGCTTCATCACCTGTTCGGTTTCGTTGAGGCGCATGACGCCGTTGTCGACCAAAATCGCATGGAAGCGGTCGCCGATAGCCTTGTGCATCAATACCGCCGCGATGGTCGAGTCGACCCCGCCGCTGACCGCGCCAATAACGGTCTCAGTTTCGCCGACCATGCCGCGAATACGTTCGACGGTCTCTTCGAGAAATGACCCCATGCTCCAGTCGCGTTTACATGCACACACGCCGCAAACGAAGTTTTCAAGAATCTGTTTTCCCGTCGGGGTATGGCTGACTTCAGGGTGAAACTGAATGCCGAAATAGTTGCGGCTCAGATCGGCGACGGCGGCGTGTTCTGAGTTGACAGTCTTGGCAATATCGCTGAATCCGTCTGCCAAGCGCAACACCTTGTCGCCGTGGCTCATCCAAACCTGAATCGACCCAGGAAGCCCAGTAAAGAGCGGATTTGTCTGTTCGAGGTGAAGGTCAGCGTGGCCATATTCGCGCTTTTCACCCGCTGCCACTTCGCCGCCAAACGAATGTGACATCTCCTGTAACCCATAACAAATTCCTAAGATAGGCAGGCCAAGTTGCCAAATGGCTTTATCGGCGTGGGGCGCGCCTTCTTCATAGACTGAGTATGGCCCGCCCGATAGAATGATGCCCTTAGGGTTGAGTTTGGTGATTTCATCCATGGAGGCGGTGCAGGGTTGCAACTCGCAATATACGCCCAGTTCGCGAACGCGGCGGGCGATGAGATGGCTGTATTGTGAACCAAAGTCTAGTATGAGTATGGCGTCGTGTTGCATGTAGGCGGCGCTCCATGGATAGGATGATGCGGTCAATCGGGCGTTGATTCGTTGCAAAAAACCCTATCGTCAAATCCGCTTATTAAAAAGGGAGAGCGCAATATTTTGTGGAATTTTCTGATTTAATTGCCCCAAAATGGGTGCACTTTTCTTGCAGACAAATCTAGTTGGCTCTACACTGACGTAATACTAAATATATTGCGATTTTAGGAACTTGATCTATGTTGCTTTATGATTACATTCCAATTTTGCTAATGGCGCTGCTGGCGATTGGTTTCGCTGTGGGCAATGTGCTCATGTCGTTTCTGATCGGCCCCCGCGTCGACGATCCAGAAAAACTGGACCCGTACGAATGTGGAATGCCCCCCATCGGCAACCCCAAAGAACTCTTCAACGTAAAGTTCTTCCTTGTCGCCATGCTCTTCGTCATCTTTGATATCGAAATCGTCTACTTGGTCTTATGGGCAGTGGTGTTCAAAGAACTTTCCTGGTACGGCCTCGCAGTGATCGGATTCTTTCTCGCGATCTTAGTGGTCTCGCTCATTTATGAGCTCAGGAAAGGAGTATTGGAATGGGCATTGAAAACGCCGTAGTTGATTTTGTTGGCAGCGACATTGTCACCACTTCCGTTGATAAAGTTATCAATTGGTCGCGTAAAAACGCCATCTGGCCGTTGACCATGGGCTTGTCGTGCTGCGCCATTGAAATGATGGCGACGGGCGCGTCACGCTATGACATGGCCCGCTTTGGCGCTGAGGTGTTTCGCGCCTCGCCACGCCAGGCCGACCTGATGATCGTCGCGGGCACCCTCACCAAAAAGATGGCCCCGGTCGTGCGTAAGATCTACGACCAAATGGCTGAACCCAAATGGGTCATCTCAATGGGCGCTTGCGCGTCTTGCGGGGGCATGTTCAACGTCTATAGCGTTGTTCAAGGCGTCGATGAAGTCTTGCCCGTCGATGTATATGTGCCTGGCTGTCCGCCCCGCCCCGAAGCGTTGTTGTATGGCGTCATGCAACTACAGCGCAAGATCAGTGAAATGAAACTGACGGGCAAGAAACGCCACGAACTCGAACCGACCATCGTCGGCGCCGAGACCAAAGACGAAAACCGCGTTCCACCCAAAATGGCTGGCGTCGCCTAAGACTGTCTGGGAGACTGAATATGTTCGCTATTGTCGGCGACCCTGTTGAAACCGTAAAAAATGCGATCCCCGAACTGTTTACTGCTTCCATCGAGAAGGTCGAAGAGTTTCGCGGCGAGTTAACTCTCTATGTAAAGCCTGAGAAACTGCGTGAATTGTGCGAGGTGATTCGTACGCATCCTGACCTTCAGTTTGATCACCTGCCTGACTTGACCGCAGTGGATCATTTGAAAGAGATGAAAGAAGGCGACCCGCGCTTTCACGTTGTAATTCATTTGTATTCAATTCAACGCAAGAAGCGCATTCGCCTCAAAGTCCCGGTATGGGAAGCCAACTGCGAGGTCGATACCATTTCAGATATCTGGACGGCGTCGAACTGGCATGAACGTGAATGCTATGACATGTTTGGCATTCGCTTTAAAGGCCATCCTGACATGCGACGCATCATGATGCCCGACGATTGGGAAGGGCATCCGTTGCGGAAGGATTACCCGGTCTCTGACCAAGAGCCGTATGAGTACATCAACAAACAACTTGCGACGTAATAATTTTTATTGATAGGTTAGACGATGCCTTATAAACTTGAATTTCAAACCGACCGCGGCATCACGGAAAAACTCAAAGAATACCACTCCGATCACATGGTGCTCAACATGGGGCCTCAACACCCCAGTACTCACGGCGTGCTGCGCCTGGTGTGTGTATTAGACGGCGAAGAAGTCGTCGATGTGATTCCTGACGTTGGTTACCTTCACCGTGGGATGGAAAAACTGGCCGAGGCCAAAGGCTATCATCGCTTTATTCCCTTCACTGACCGTTTAGATTACCTGTCGCCCATGTCAAACAATACGGGCCTGGTGTTGGCGGTCGAAAAACTGATCGGCATCGAAGCGCCGCCGCGCGCGCTTTACCTGCGTACCATTCTCTGTGAATTAGCGCGCATATCCGCCCACTTGTTGTGGCTGGGAACAGGCGCATTAGACATCGGCGCCATGTCAGTGTTTTTGTATACCTTTCGCGAACGCGAACGCCTATACGACATATTCGAAAACGTCTGCGGCGCCCGCTTTACGGTGTCTTATATGCGCGTCGGCGGCGTGTCGGTCGACGTTCCGCCAGGATGGGTGGAGCAGGTTCGAGATTTTATTGACGACTTTGGCAAGAAGATCGAAGAATATGAAACACTGCTGACTAATAACAAAATCTGGCGCATCCGCACCGAAGGCATCGGCGTCATCTCAGCCGAACGCGCCATCAATGCGGGCATGACCGGCGCTTGCCTGCGCGGCAGCGGCGTTGACATCGACTTGCGCCGCGATAACCCCTACATGGTCTATGACCAACTCGATTTTGACGTACCGCTTGGCGAGAACGGCGACACCTTTGACCGCTACCTGGTTCGTATGGAAGAACTACGCCAGACGCGGCGCATCATCATGCAGGCGTTAGACCAATTGCCAGACGGGCCGATCAAGGTTGAAGACAATAAGGTCTCGTTCCCTGACCGCGAAAAAATTGAAACCTCGATGGAAGCATTGATCCACCATTTCTTGTTAGCCTCAGAAGGCGTAAAAGCCCCACAAGGCGAGGTGTATCATTCAATTGAAGCGCCAAAAGGTGAATTTGGGTTCTACGTTGTTGGCGATGGTTCCGGTCATCCGAAACGATTGAGAATTCGCTCGCCGTCCTTCTGTAATTTGTCGGTATTGCCCGAAATGGCGCGAGGCCACATGCTCGCCGATTTGGTGGCGATTATCGGGACCATAGACCTGGTTCTTGGTGATTGTGACCGATAAGTAGAAATTATTTGGGCAAATACTCATCGTTTAGTAATTTTCCTGTTGACAAAGTTATAGATTATCTATAATCTTGCGAATGAATGATTTGATGTTTTGATTCGCGATGCCAAGCCCCGGAAGGGGAGACCGGCTTTTTGGTCAGACCACCAAACAAAGCCAGAATGGGGAAACGGTCAGCTTGGGGAGGAATCAAGGGTGTCGCGAAATAAAAACCGCTTCCATTGGGGAGCGGTTTTTATTTCACAATAATTTTTGAGAAGCCTTTGTGGATTCACAAAGGCGTTTTTTTTACCTGCCAACCCACGAATCGTCGCATGGGATGCTAGTTCGCGGGCCAGTTCGAATTAAGTCGCCCCGGCTGGTGAGACCGTTTGACGCGTTATAAGTAAGCGCTCCCACATCGTTGGTTCCATCTGGGCCATACCCGTTGATGCGCCATTCTGCGCAATGAAACGCCGCGCCCAGCGGCGTGTTACCATGCACCTTTTGTGAAAACGCTTCGATATAATCGTATGTTACATAGGCGACGTGTTGGCTGTCGTCATTGCGCGCGCCGGGAGGGCCGAAGACGAATGGGTCTTGAGGGACGGAACTAATATAGGCGATTGGAGTCGTTAAGGCCACCAAACGACGATTGACCGGGTTGAGATTGGTCCCGCCTGAGTCGCGCCATAGCGGGTAATGGTTGTTGTCCATGCGGTACATTTCGAGTGCGGTGTCTAGCGTACGCATTTCAGACTCGGCGTTCGCAATCTTGGCCCGCATCTGAGCGTTTAAAAAATTGGGAACCGCTATCGCCGCGAGGATGCCTATAATCGCGACGACAATCAGCAATTCGATAAGAGTGAACCCGCCTTGTTTGTGAATGAACATCTCAGTTCTCCATTCTCAAAATAATTTCAGCCTAATCGGGTTGATGGAGGGCTTTGAAGTCGAAACATACGTTTAGGTGTAAAGTGATAGAACGAAACATTAGTTATGTCTCGTAATAATATAGGGCGAACATTTCATAAGTCAATCGATTTTTTGCGACTAATTCACTAAAACCCATTCTGAATGGGGCAGTAAAGGTCTTTGTGGGGGCCTTTGCCGCCTTTGGGGCCGACCCAGACGATGTCGCCAAAACTGTTGAGCCCGTTTGACGGATTATAAACAAACGCCGGGTTGCCGTTGGGGCAGGCGGTCGCCAGGTTGCGGTTCATGCCGCTGGGGCGGTTTCCGGCGTAATCATTCCAGCCGTCAGGCCCCCAGCTGTTGAGGCGGAAAAGATGCCCCCAGGGGTTGTAGCCGCTGTCAGGGTATTGGTTTTCGATATAGTCGTAGGTTGTGCCAAAGTTTTCATATTGGTCTTCGTTGGCGAAGGTGACAAACGGGTCGCTGGGGATGCTGCTTAAATAGGCGATTGGCGTGGTCAGCCGATAAAAGCGCACTTCGAGCGGCCGGGTTTCGCCGCTGCGGGTGCGGCCATTTGAGACGGGCGCGTAATAGCCGTGGTCGACGCGATAGGCTTCGTTTGAGACCGCGATGGTACGCATGTCAGTGACGGCGCGCGAAACCTTGGCGCGAATCTGAGCATTCAAGAAGTTTGGAACCGCTATCGCGGCGAGGATGCCAATAATTGCGACGACGATGAGTAGCTCGATGAGTGTGAAAGCGCGATTCATTTTATATTCCCCCACTTTGTCCTGGTGTTGTTTCTTGCCCGGTGAAGTTCACGCCCAAGATTCCCTTATCTGTCATGATGATGTCGCCGATGCTGTTGAGTCCGTTTGACGAGTCATACGCCATCCAGATCGCGAGGCGTTGGGGCGAGGTGATATACCAGCGGTCAGGCCCGGCGCTGCGCGCCAGGTAGTTGACGTTGCGGTCAGCGTTGGTCGCGGCGCCCTGGTTATTGACTTTGCGCTGCCAGGCGACGTTGCGGTAGTGGTAGACGCCATGGGCGACAGATTCCCAACCCGCAGAATTGGTGAACGGGTTGGTGTCGGGAACAAACGGGTCAAAAAACGAACTTGAACTGATGTAAGAAACAGGCGTGGTTAGCTGGCGCCAGACATCCAGTCCGCCCTCCATGTTAGAAATCAGCGCCGGGTCGGGAATCGGCTCATTATTATCAACAACATACATTTCGATTGCGGTGCGGATGGCGCGCAGATCGGCCTGGGCGCGTGAGATTTTCGCTTTGAGTTGTGCGTTTAAGAAATTGGGAACCGCTATCGCCGCGAGGATGCCTATAATCGCGACGACAATTAATAATTCAATCAAAGTGAATGCATGTTGCTTTTTCATTTGTCTCCCCATACCAATACGATTGAAATTGAATCATTGCCTTCTCAATAGTTGATTATTGCTTTATTGAGAATGGCATGGGTACAATTCTGCTCGCTTCAGTGCGGGCTTTCAGGCCCATTTGCACAGGCGCTTACAGAGTTGCACCCATGCCATTATGCGATGTCAATCAACTAACAAAGTGCTCGCTTTTTTATCATCATTATTTGAGAACGCTATTAATTGTCGTTGGTCACGCCTCCTGTGCGCAGCCAAATATCGCCCAAACTGGTCAAGCCATTGCTGGCGGCGTAGGGGTAGCCATAGCCCGGCGGGTTGTTACGCCGCGCGTCTGGGCCGTAGGCGACGAGAACATACTCGCCTTCGCGTAAGGCGCTAACGCCAAGAAAGTCGCGGCTGCAAAATACCAATGCGCCGCATTCGGGCCCAGACATCTCTGGGTCGTTATCAAAATATAAATAGGTGATTGGCAGCAATTGGTCAGAGCCGATTAGCGTCGAAGTTGAATCATTGAACCCGTCGAGTTTGGTCGCGAACGGGTCTTGGGGCACACTGCCTAGGTATGCGATTGGCGTGGTCAGTGGAGTCAAAACGCCTGTGGTGCCGCCGCGATCGTTGTGTTTTCCGCCTACGCCGCCGAAGGTATCTTTGAGCCGCGTTTGACCGACTTCACGGTCGTCGTCCCAAAAATCAACCAGTAAGACATTGCGGTCAACGCGCATCGCCTCAATCGCGGTAGAAATCGCCCGGATGTCAGAATAAGAACGCGCGACCTTGGCGCGGGCTTGAGCGTTAAGGAAGTTTGGGACGGCGATTGCCGCCAAGATACCGATAATGGCGACAACGATTAACAATTCAATTAACGTAAAGCCAGTCGGTTTGCCCATTCGGTTCACTCCACAGAACAATAGATGACGCATTATACTTAAGTTCTTTTTATAATGGTTTGTAATTAAGGCCCCCACATATTGATGTCGCCAATTGTCACTAAGCCGTTCGTCATGTCATAGGGAAAGCCATGGTTCAATATCTTATCTGGGCCTACAGAACGAACATGCCATTTCAGACCGCCGGGGGGCCGGATGGGCGCGTTGATATTCGCTGAAGTCATAAGATGTGATTTGCTCGAACTCCAGTCAGAGGCGAACCAAGCGGCGTTGTCTTCACGCGAGACATAATGAAACCAGCCTTTGGTATGCCATAAGTCTTCGTGGCCTTCGGCGAACAAGTCTTTTGGGGTCGAAGAAAGATAGGCGATTGGCGTGGTCAGCCGAAAGTATTTGGGATGAGGTACGTTGACGCCGGGCGGGTAGTGGCCTTGGTCAAGGTTGTATTGATCGAGGGCGAGTCCGATGCTTTTCATGTCAGCGATAACACGGGCGACCTTGGCCCGGGTTTGGGCGTTGAGAAAATTGGGTACCGCAATCGCCGCGAGTATTCCGATAATCGCTACAACGATTAACAATTCAATTAACGTAAAGCCAGATGATTTATTCATTACACCTCCTATTCGCCGATGCCGCCTAACTCGCCGCCAAAGCGAATGATGTCGCCCGCGCTGTTGAGGCCGTTTGACGGTTCATAGATGATTCCGGTGATTTGTTTGTCAAAATGTTTCTGCAGCGGGATGTGCATGGCGGAAGAAAACGAATGGTCTGGCCCGGCCGAATTGACCGAAAAGGCGTTGGGCATCTGAGAATAGGCAACGCCATTGGCGCCCGACCACCACTCGCCCCATTCGCCGCGGTAGTTTCCCCACACATAGGTCGAAAACTCTGGGCCGATATTCAAGATTTCGGCGTCGCCAATCCTGCGCGTATTGAAGGGGTCTTCAAACGCCAGCGAACTTAAATACGAAACAGGCGTGGTGAGTTCGGGAATGGCGCCGACGTAGCGCAAGTTTGATTTGGGGTAGGGAAAGTTGTTGTTATCGAGTTGATAACTCTCGGTCGCGACGGTGATGGCGCGTTGGTCGCTTTGGACGCGGGCGACCTTGGCGCGGGTTTGGGCGTTGATGAAATTGGGCACCGCAATCGCCGCCAGGATGCCAATAATCGCAACAACAATTAACAGCTCAATTAATGTGAACCCTGTTTTACTCCACATGATGTTCTCCCCATACCAATGAATACCGTTAGATTACCAAATGTCAGATAAAAGTCTATTTATTTTTTTTGTTGGAACCAGAACAAAAAAGGCGCGAAGATCGCGCCTTTGAATAAGAGATGAGTTGTGAATTGATTCCACTAAATGCCGTTGATGATATTACAGGTATTTCCTGACACCTTAGCCCCGACCCAAACGATATCACCCAGGCTGGTAATGCCATTTGAGGTTTGATATTGAAACTGCGGCACGCCGTTGGGACATTTACCGATACCATCGCGGCTGCCGCCCCAGTGGTTGATGTTGTCAGGCCCCCAGCTGTTGATTCGCCATTCATGTCCCCAACCTGAGAGGTTCCCATCATACGAATTGACGTAATCATAGGCGGAACCCCATCGTTCAAAATCTGCGGGATTGCTGAAAGTGGCAAATGGATCGGCGGGGACTGACCCTAGATATGCCACTGGCGATGTCAGGCGCTGATAGCGCTTTTCATTGGGCCATTGGTCGCCGCCTGACAGCGGCGCCCGCCAAGGTGGAAAGGCGTTATGGTCGAGGCGGTACATTTCAAGCGCGGTTTGAGTGGTTTTCATGTCTGATACAGCGCGGGAAATTTTGGCTCTAACCTGTGCGTTCAAAAAGTTAGGAACAGCAATAGCCGCCAGAATCCCGATTATGGCTACAACAATTAGCAGTTCAATTAAGGTAAAACCTTGTTTATGTCGCATGGATCTCTCCCCCAATAAGTTTTATTCAACATAACATAAATAGACGGCATCGTCACCGGAAAGTGGTAGAAAAGAAACGATTGACAAGTTTTTACAACTTCGTGTAGATGGCCGGCTTCGTTCGCGAGGGCGCCTTACGGCGCCAGCGTTTGTGTTGAGACGGCCACTACCGCGACACCGTCTATTACAGCGTGTTAGACCATGAATGGGCGACGATTAAGCGGAACCTGAATACTATTTTAAGGTCATGAATTTTAGTTCAGATCAAAGCTGTTTTTTTTGTTGCGTTAGGCATGGGTGTAACTGTGCTCGCTTCAGTGCGGGTTTTCAGGGCCATTTACACAGGCGCTCCCAGAGTTGCACCGATGCCTAAATACGTTTGTTCATTATTGATTTGCATAAACTCTTTGTCATCAATGGTATTAGAGATGAATTCGAATCAATATGTGATATGATTTTTTGAATTACTTTGGTGGAGAAGACATTGACGAATAATAATCCGTTGTTGAAAATGAGTTTGATTTGTAAACAGTATCCCGGTGTACGCGCGCTGCACAATGTGTCGTTTGATGTTCGCGCCGGGGAGGCCCACGCGCTGGTCGGAGAAAACGGCGCTGGCAAATCGACCTTGATGAAGGTGTTGGCTGGCGCCGAGCGGGCTGATTCTGGCGAGATTCTCATTGACGGAGAACCCCTTTTCATGGAGACGCCGCTTCATGCGCGAGACGCGGGCGTGTCGATCATCTACCAAGAGTTTAACCTCGTCCCTCAAATGAACGCGGCGGAAAATATTTTTCTGGGCCGCGAACCGACAACCGTTGGGTTTGTTTTGTTTAGCGAAGAGCGCCGCCGCGCCGAGGAACTATTTGAGCGGCTGGGGGTGGATGTTCCGTTGAATGTCCCCGTACAAAACTTGTCGGTCGCTCAACAACAGATGGTCGAAATCGCCAAGGCATTGGCGTTTGATTGCAAGTTAATCGCCATGGACGAACCGTCCGCCGCATTAACGCCCCAAGAAACCGCGAAATTGTTTGAGTTGATTCGCGCGCTAAAATCCCAAGGGGTGGCGGTCATCTATATCTCACATCGTCTTGAAGAAATTTTTGAAATCTGTGAACGCATCACCGTCCTCCGCGACGGCGAGTATGTCGGAACCTGGAACGCAAACGAACTTGACCGCGACGCAGTGATTGAAAAAATGGTGGGCCGCAAGTTAGAAGACGAGTTCCCCAAAGAAGTGGTTGAAACCGGCGGTGAAATTCTCAGAGTTGAGGCACTGTCGGGTGGGTGTGTCAACGAGGTTTCGCTTTCAGTTCATCAAGGCGAGATTGTTGCGTTGACGGGCCTAGTCGGCGCCGGGCGCACCGAGATTGCGCGCATGGTCTTTGGCGCCGATAAACGCGAAAGCGGATCGATTCGGCTGCATGGTGAAGAGGCCCGGTTCAGTTCTCCGCGCGAGGCGATTGACCGAGGCGTGTGTTTGTTGACCGAAGACCGCAAGGCTCAGGGGCTTGTGTTGGGCATGAAGATTCGCGAAAACGCGACGTTGCCTACACTCCGCGAGTTTTGCCGAGTGGGCGTGATCAACCATAAACAAGAAGTCGACGCGTCTCAAACCAAACTTAGTGAATTGCAAATCAAAGCGCCGTCAGTTGAAACAGAAGCGCGGACCTTGTCTGGCGGCAACCAACAGAAAGTCGTACTTGCGAAATGGCTGTTGGCCCAGTCGCGCTTGTTTATTTTTGATGAACCGACTCGCGGCATTGATGTTGGCGCCAAACGCGAAATTTATTTATTGATGAACGACCTGCTTCGGCGCGGCGCAGGCATCCTAATGATCTCGTCTGAACTGCCTGAAGTGATAGGGATGTCAGACCGGATCATTGTGTTATGCGAAGGGCGAATCGCGGGCGAGTTATCCAGAGATCATGCGTCGCAAGAAGCCATTATGCAACTCGCGACCAAGCGCCGGGCGCCTGTAATGGCTTAGTCGCTGTTGCGGGTGAAAAACTGGCTGCGTTCGGTTTGAGTGATGAAATAGATGTTACGTCCCTGAATGACGTAGGCTGAACCGGGGCGGTCGATGTTGAGTCCACTCGGATCGCTGACAGTCGGCGCACCGATGATGATATCGTCAAAGCCATCGCCTTGAACGTCTTCTATCCCCGCGATAGAGGCTCCAAACAAGCCAAATTCTTCTGATGCCAAACCATCAATTAAAATATAACGAAGCTGAATGTCACTGGTTTCCTCGAACAACGCGAGGTTGATTTCATTCGGCCATTCTGCGTTGCCAAACAATATCATGACTTGGCCGACCAGGGCTTTTCCGTTCACGGTCTCGTTGGGCATTCCAACCGCCAACTCAGCAAACCCATCGCCATCAACATCATGTACGCCATAAAACGTCGCGTCGCCGACCAGCCGAATGCTCAATGGGTCATTCTCAAGAAACTGGCGGTCGATTCGGCCTTCAAAACCGGGGCGGCCTAACACCAACCAGGCTTCTTGACCGTCGTCGCCTAACAGAAAGTCTACGAAGCCGTCGCCGTTCACGTCATAAACAGTTTTGGCACAACCACGAATTGATTCAAATACCAGCGGTGTTTTCAGGCCTTCTTTGAAATCTTCTTGATGCGACTCGGCCCCTTCAATGATAAATACGCGGCCTTGTTCTTGGTTTCCCCAGGTCGGTTCGCTTACCAGAAGGTCGCTATATCCATCGGCGGTCAGATCAAATCCGCTATCGATGAATTCTCCCAGATGAGTATTTGGAAGCCCCTTAATTGACGGGAACTGTTCGAAATTCATCTCTTTCGGAAACGCTGATTTGCCATACATCAGGGCGAATTGGCCAGGTGAGTCTGGTTGGCCTGGAGCGCTTGGCCGGCCCAGCGCAGCGTCAAAAAAACCGTCGCCGTTGAAGTCGCCCGCTGCATTCAAACCATGCCCTGTGTCTTTGATGACAACGCCATAGTCTCCAAATTCGTTTAGCGGCAACACTCGGGGAATCACTTCGCCCCCAAACATGACATACGACTCTGACCGGGGCAGGGAAGAAAACGAGAAATCGTCAAACCCGTCTCCATTGATGTCGCCTAGCGCGGCGATTTTGCTTCCGATTTGAGAATTTTGATGTCCGATGATTGACCAGGCGATAGAAGCAGGATCAGAGAGGTTGATCGAGGTTTGGTCGTGTTGGAGCATCTTGCCGGAGACGATGAACACGGCGCCATTTTGGGTTTCGAGGCCCAAGTCGCCGCCTGGGTCAAACGAAGGCGCGCCGATCGCCGCTTCTTTAAAGCCATCGCCGTCGATGTCGCCTATGCCTTCAACCATGGCGCCAATTTGATAAAAGAAATTGCCGGGGTGGCTCAGACGTACGGCGCCAACATCCAACGCAGAGACATGGATTTGCGCGTTAGATTGCAATGCATTCAGAATAAAGAATGCTGACAATATAAATGGTAATACGATATGTGAATATCGCGCCATCGGAACTGGCTCCCACCCAACGTATTATGTCTTAGGTCCCATTCCAGGTGTATTATAGCAAAATTTGCCGTCTGTGCGCTATTCTTTGGTACAGTTTGCTCATTACACCATAGTTTCGAGGCAAAGTCTATTTTTCTTTAGTTTTTCATTCATAATTAGACTATGGTTATTCTTATCACGACACTTTTTTCACGTTGCGGAACGGTATTTGTATTTCTGGGTGTATTGGTTTCACTTGTATCGTGTATAAAATCAGATGAGACACACAGTATGATTCTAGTGGTCGATACCAAGGTTACTATCGAAGGAACAATCTACCCAACTCGTTATAACAGCCGGTCAGACCGCGCCAACGGACACCATTTTATTGTTTGGTCAGACGGCGGCAACGCCAAAAAAGCGTTAATTGAAATTTCCAATAACGATGTAGAGTTATTGTCAAAATTGATCAGCGCTGGTGCAAGGCCAGGCAATAATTTAACCGAAGAAGCCTGGACAAAGCGAAACGATGATCTATCGACCGAGCCAGATCAACGAGTATTGGGTTCGAAGCTGCGTATTACGGTCGAGTGGGACGGTGAAGAGCGCGATGCCTATGAGTTGTTTGAGGATAGCGGTTTGGCAGACTTTGATATCCGGGTTGGCGGGCATGAGGCGTTAGTGCCTGTCTGGCGTTCTGGTTGTGTGACCTGTTTGTTTTCATGCCCCGGGGGGCGTACCAGCAACCACGCATATACCATTCGCGACCAGGCATTACAAAGAAAACAATTTACTGCGAATGAATCAATTTTGCCGAAAGATGGAAGCAGAGTTACGGTGAATTTCTATGTATCTTCGCCTGAGGCGCCAGACTCATCAGATTGAGAAAATTTGGCCGTATCAAGCCCTAATTCTGAAATCTTGACATGAAGGTTTTTTCGGTGAACGTCAGCGAGTTTGGCGGCGCGAGAGATGTTGCCGTTCGTTTTACTCAACACGTTTGAGAAATACGCGCGTTCAAACCGCTCCAACACAAACTTTTTGGCTTCTTTATATGATTGTTCCAATAACGCTTCGTCTTGTTGGAGCAGGCCGTCCGCTTGCTCCAGGAGCAGTTGAGAGTTTGGCAAAAGGTCTTTTGCGTTGGTCGTCTCCAGAACGAGCGCGCGTTCAACCAGGTTTTGTAATTCCCGAACATTGCCAGGCCACAAATAATTGACCAACTCGTTAAGGTCGTCAGCCGAAAACTCGATGGTTGGTTTCCCGGGAGACTTCTGGCTGATGTAATGATCGATGAGTTGAGGGATATCATCTTTTCGTTCTCGAAGCGGCGGTACGCGAATCGGCAATACATTGAGCCGATAATATAAGTCCGAACGAAACACTTCGCCTTCGACTCGTTCTTCCAGGTTGTGACGAGTCGCCGCGATGACGCGAACATCGACTTTTTTCTCTCGGACGCCGCCAACCGGTTCGATGGCGTTTTCGCTGAGCGTACGCAGAATTTTTCCTTGAATGCGCGGGGGCAGTTCACTGACTTCGTCGAGATAGAGCGTGCCGCCGTTGGCCAATTCAAACTTACCAGACAGTGGGCCGGATGAACTGCCATGGATGTTTTTTACGCGCCCAAACAACTCAATTTCTAACAAGTCTGTCGGAATGCCGGTGCATTTGACGCTTACAAAGGCGTTGTCGCGGCGGACGCTCTGGCGGTGGACGCTCCGGGCAATCATTTCTTTGCCGCACCCTCCCTCGCCGTAAATCAACACCGCGCCGTCGCCCTGGGCGACGCGCTTGACCAAATCTTCGACGCGCTTCATGGATTCAGATTGAGCGACGATGACATCATCGCCAAAGCGGTCAGAGAGTTCGTTGCGTAAATAGATGTTCTCTAACTCGAGCTGTTGAATCTGAAGGGCTTTTTGGACGGACAGTTTGATTTCATCCAGGTCGCAGGGTTTGAGAAGATAATCGACGGCCCCGTTTTTAAGGGCTTCGACAGCGTTCTCGATGGTGCCGTATGCTGTCAGTATGATGACAGGGATGTAGTGGTTGATTTCTTGGACGGCTTTTAGCAGCGCCATGCCGCCGCCGCCCGGCATGCGCAAATCGCTGATGACCAGGCTGATGGAATGGGTGCGGATTGTGGCAGCGGCTTCTTCAGCGTTTTGCGCTTCGAGAATCTCATGGCCTTCTTCGGATAAAGCCATTGCGAGAATCTTTCGCATCTTGGCTTCGTCTTCTGCGATGAGAATAGTCGCCATCGAGTCTCTCTTGGTCTGTTAGTTTGACGCGTTTAAGCCGAGGTCGCCGGTTACATGCTCCATAAGACAAACATGGAGTTTATTTTGGCGATAGGTCTCGCCGTCGTCGCCTTCAGCCAACGAACAAACCGGCGGAATGATCTTACCATCGTCCCCAAGCGTCAATGTGACTTTATGGTTGCCGGTGTCAGCGCAGTCGGGTTCGACGCCGATCTTATAAAACACAATGTAGCGGCCTGACGTGCTGATCAGCGACCCGCCGCGCTGGACCCGTTCGAGAATCTGGTTTAAGTCAAACAACTGACAGATTTGTTCACCGGGCTTGGTCTGGTTTTTGATGGCCAGGTGCTGTAGGCAGTTGGCGGCGAGAGTGAGGCGGCGGCTGCATTCTTCGCCGCGCAAGTCGCTCAAGGCGCCAAAAAAATTGGGGACCGCAAAAAAGATGACCAATACAAACGCGATGCCTAGCGCGATGATCTCCAGGTTGTTTGATTGTTTGAGTAATTCGGTTCGTGGTTTGTTTGAGCCAGAATCAGTTAAACCAGTCGATGGAATTTCCATTGAGTCGCCATTCGCTTGCATGATGGTTGCTTGTGCGCCTCCTTACGGGTTGTTCGTTTGCAATCGTTTTTGATATTCAAGCCGGGCCAAGTCGGAGGCGAGGCTGTCAGGAAAATCCAGTAACAACTCCTGAAAGCCCGTCGCCGCGGCGACAGCGTCACTGGCGGCTTCAGCGCGCCATAACTGCCAACGAATCATGGCATGAATTACAGGATGATCAACATCCAGGGCCAGCCGGCGCCATTCTTTTTGCGCCGCCTGCCAATGGCCTGAGATACGTTCCAGGTCGCCAATGACATACCGCGCCCATTCTTCGACGTCGTCGCCGTATTGGGCGACGGCGATTTGGCGGTAAAGCGGGGCGGCTTCCATGAAGCGCCCTTGCAGTTCGAACAGCTGCGCCTTACAAAGCCATTCGAGCGGCTCGCCCACCAGCGGCTCAAGCGCGTTGAGATAGGCCAGGGCGTCATTGGCGCGCAGCCAATGGCCGGGCTGGTCTAACAGCTCGCCAAACACGGCTTTGGCTTGTTCGACTTCTTCGACGCCAAGCAGGATGCGCGCTTCATAGAATTTCGCGTCGGTTGAATAGGGCGGTAACGAAACCGTTTGAAACAGTTCCAGCGCCCGGGTCCAAGACCCCAGTTCGGTGAATGCGCGCGCGCGAAAAAAGCGCAAGCGCTCTTGGTTTTGCGGCGGCATGGGTTGGGGCAATTGGTTTGACGCCGATTCGATTGTTACAATGGCCCGCAACGCTTCATTGGGCATGAATGCGTTGAGGCAATACTCGCCATAGGTAAGCAAGCGTTCGGCCGTGATGTGAGTCAAGGGAATCTGGCTGGTCGCGGCGAGAATGCCTGCAATCGATGAGTGCATTAACTGTACGGCTTCTCTTTTTTCGGGCACGAATATGGAGTTGCCTAACAGAATGGCTTTTTCGCGCTTGGCGGTGTTTTTGTAGGGGCTGTCATCTGGTATCTGGTCTAGAAGCCGAAGCGCCCAATCATCTTCGCCTTGTTGAGACGCGGCGCGGGCCAGTTCGATGCGCCAGGCGCCAGACGGCTCGGCCTGCGCCAATTGAATGAGCTGGTCTTTGAACTGATGCCGAAATCCAATCGACTGGACCGCCGTTTTCGCCCAAGCCGGGACCGCGCTGAACGGCTCGCCGGATACGCTATCGATTAACGCGGAGAACAGCGCCTCTGTATTTGGCGCTGACTCAGCGTAAGTAATGATCGAATCAGAAATCAGGTTGGCTGGCGTTTTGGCTTTTTGGGCCGAATCATTAAACGCTTCAATCGCTGTTTGAAACTGGTTGACCCGGAGAGCCAACTGGCCAAACCGCATGAAGTAATTTGGGTCTAAACCGTTTTTCTGGCTTTGCAATAACTGTCCGGCGTCTTCAGTTGCGCCCAGGTCAATGAGTTTTTCCGCTGCATGTAACACGCTGGCTGGTTCTGTGTTTCGTTCTCCCACCCAGTTGAGCCAGATCAGGATCGCTTCGTCTGGCCGACCCGCGTTCATCAACCAGTCCGCGAGCTTGCCCAACAACAAGATGTCATTGGGTTGGACCGTGACCCATTGTTGAAGCGTCTCTAGCGCTTGATCAGGCCCTTTGGAAAGCCGGAGCAGTTCGAACCATTGTTGAATCAGTGAAGACGGCGCCTTGCCGACGAGCGCAGAGATATCCTCTACGTTTGATACGCCCGCGAGTTGCGCTAGGGCTTTTTCAATATTGGCCAACGCCTCTTCGCCGCGGTCAAGTCTGCGCAATATTTCGCTGTTCAGAAGAATGAACTGGTTTGGATTGACGCCTTGGTTGACCGCTTGTTGAAGCTGGGCGAGCCAGGCGTCGAGTTTGTTGGCCGCCTGGTAGACCGTGATCATCGAGTCTAGGTGTTGCCGTGCTTCAGACGGGGCGTTTGGCCATAACTGTTCATAAATTGAATAGGCGTCGTTTGTCTGTCCATTTTTGAAATACAGTTCCGCCAGGTTCCAGCCAAGATTATTGAAGCTGTTCGCCATGACTTCAGTGCGTATGGTGATCAATTCGTCATTGCTGATCTGGTGGTATTGGGAATTGCGCAAAATTCGCTGGAGAATGGTTGGTTTGACTACGGGTTCTGAACGGGCGTAGAGGTCCCATAAGATTTTCGCCGCCTGTGAATACGAGCCTGACCGTTCCAAACATTCGGCGTACCGTAAAATATAATACTGGCCGAAGGCGTCAGGTTTTTGTGGGTTCTTGGCCGATAATTCGTCGACAACTTGCCGATACCATGACGCTGCTGGGGCGAACCGGCTCTGGCCTTCTTCGACCATGCCCAGTTTGCCTAATACATCCACTTTTAGTGTAAAGGCCTGCCATTCGTCAGAGTCGCGCAGCCGCTGAAAATAATAGGTCGCAGCGACATAATCGCCTGTGGCAAACGAAGAATTGCCCAAATTATACAGTTGGGTAGGCGTCTCTTGTTGGGCGTGTAGTTGAGAATGAATACAGAACAATAGAAACAAAGGGACGAAAATCTTCTTCATATATCTTCAAATACCTGAATTGGGTGTTGTTCTAAAGACTACTATCATAACGGCTTTCTAATCAAATGGTCATGGCGCCAGTCTAGGGAAAATTGTCAGGATATATGTACTCAATGTTCAAAACAGCCGTGTTGAGGTATTCTGAATTAGCAAATACAATTTATATTGTAGTATTACTGAGTTTTTGATTGTATTTACCTGGGTGGTAAAATGTGAGATAGTGGCGTGTAGAGTTCAAATTTAAGAGTCTGAATATGCTAAAACGGTCTGAATCTGCATCATCTGCGTCAAAACGTGAAGAACGCCGCTCGGTCAATGAGCCTTGCGTTTGGTGCCGCTCAAACATTCGCATCATCAATAAAGGGGCGATTTTAAATGAATCGGCCTCAGGAATGTTGTTACGAACCGATAACTTGCCAAACCTAAAAGACACGGTTTATATTGTTCCCCTATTCGAAGAAGAGACCTCGAAACACATCACCAATATTCAACAAATTCGCGATCATCCATTGATGAGAATCGGTCGGGTGGTTCGGCGGGAATCCGTCGACAGCATCGGCATTCAGTTTATTCAAGACGACACCCCTCGCCCTCAATTTCGCCGTTGGTTTCGGGGCCAGGCCGCGGTGACGACGTTGTTTATGGACAACTACGGCTTGATTCGCGTGACGGGCCGCTTAGATATCGAAAGCGGCGCCTTGGTCCAATCCATTTTAAAGACCCACTCAAACAACTTAAATGAATTGGTCATTTCGCTGCATGAAGTTTCTAGTATGTCGACAACCGTCTTGACCATTATTCGCTCATCGCTTCAACAATGCGAACAAAACGGCGTTGATGTGACGTGTATCATCGGCGAAAACACGTTTTCCGCCCAAGAAAGCGTTTCGCCCATGTTGCTGAATACCACCCGGCAACTGGATTTATCAGAGCAGTTAGAACTATCCGTTCCGGCTGAACCAAGCATAACGGCGGACAATGACAAAGCGCATGCCCCACACGAAGACGACCTAACAGAATCGTTTTCTCAACATAAATCTGTCGAAACCTCAACGTCAAATCTTGAACCAACTACCTCGACGGGGCCGGCGCTAGTCGCTGCGCGGAACTTGTCCGCCATTCATCGGCTTCTTCAGCCGTTAAAGGAACAAGGGTTTGAGACTGAGACGCTGACCCGCATCGAAGATTTGAATGTGTACTTGCCCCAAAAACCTTGGAGCCTGCTTATCATAGATTTTGAGTTGGACCATTGCGACGATTTGGCCAAATTCGCGATTGAAGAGCTGCCCCAGCTTGATAGCGCGCCCTGGGTCATTGTGATTGGCCCAGAGAAAGTAGAGCCGTTGGTTCGCGCTGCGTTGAAGTTGCCCGTTCGAGAGTACATGACCAAACCGGTGTCAGACCGTGATTTTTTGTCTGTTATGTCGCGATTGACTAAGGAACTGAAACGGCTGGTTGGAGACGAATGATGGAGATCATAGAAGCCAAACAAAAAAACATCTGTCTTCTCACTCTCTCTGGCGACATCGATATCGAAGACATCGACGTGTTTGAACAGACGCTTTGTGAATTGGTTGGCCGGGGTGAAAAATATGTCGTGATTGACTTCAAGCAGGTCGAAGTGGTCCCCCTGTCTATCACTAAAACCCTTGTGAAATTTGGCAACTCGGTTCGCGCCCAAAAAGGGGGCGTGATCTTACGCGACCTGCCCGAAACCTTTCGCTTTGTCTTAAAGATTATCAAAGTCAGCCAGTTGTTTGAATTTAAACACACCGGCTAAGCGCCGCCTTCTCTATTTTTCAGGCTATTGTAATGTAAGCCGAATATAACATGATCTCTACGGAGTGTTGAATCATGTCGGGCAATTTCATTCTTTCAAACATGAGTTGGAAAGACGGCGGCGGGGTCGAATGGGCGCGCCAGTACGCCGAAAAACTCAATTCCCCCCTTTCAATTGAATGGAACACCAAACGCGCAGGACAAGACGGTAACCTGGAAGACCACCCATTGATTGAAAACGTCGACCAGTGGATTCATGCCAGCTATGAAATTGGCGTGAAACCGCAATCCATCCGGCTTCCGCTCCGGCTGACCTCCGACCTCGAACAAATCGGGGCCGAAATCTCATCGGCGGGGGGATGGACAGACTTGGCGTCATACATCAATGCGCCATTAGTGCGTTTAGACTTTTCTCAAGACTGTCAATTTGGCCATGCTGAAGCCCAGAAGGCCCTGCAATCAATATTGAACTACATGGCTGATTCCGAACGCAATAGTTCAATTCATTTTACCTCTTCGTTGCTGACCGTTTGGCCTCTGATCGCCGAAGGGCTTGACGACGGCGCGTTAAACTTCATCGGTGAGCATTTGGCGGAGGAGCAAGAAACGAAGAACCCGTCGCTTCAGGCATTAAGCGTCGAAACCAAGATCATGGAAACAGAATTTAACGCTTTCTTTTCAAACACGGCAAACCGCGCCGCTGTGCGATATCAAATCATCTCGATTGAATAACCGCTCGGCTATACACCGATCATCCGTACCAATTCTGTGACGCGATGAGAATAGGTGTGTTTTTGTTTGACACAGCGGGCCCCGTTGGCGATGATTTGTTTTCTCTCTTCAGGCCTGTCCAGGTAGTAGCCTACTTGTCGAACCAGGTCGTCGCTATCGCTGAAATAGACGGCTTCTTGTTCAGCCAAGAAGTAACGGGACGCGGCGGGAACCCAGTCGCTCAATAAGAAGCCTCCGGCGACCGGGGCGTTGAAGTCGCGCTGGTTTAAACTGCCGCGGCATTGAATACTATGGATATTTAAATTGATCTTGGCGCTGGCGAAAGCGTTAGGCAATTCTGAAACCGGGTCGACCGGGCCATGAAACCTTTCGAGCAACGGAGAATTCTTCAACACGATCGCCCAATCATCGTTGCCGTAGATTCGAAGATCAAAGTCAAGCAATGTTTCTAACAGTTTAATGCGATATTGGCTGTTTGCTTCCCAATAGAGGTAGTTGGCGACTTGGGGCTGAATTTGAATGCATTTGCCAGGCTCGATGGGGTGTTCGACCGCCAGATCGTTGAAGGTTTTTTCGCGGTGTTGAAGTTTTCGATCGACAATGGCACGCACATACTCTTGCATGGCTGGCCCCAGTTGCTCACGCCGGGCGCTTTGGTCAATGACGCCGCCAACAAAAGAGATGTCGCAAGCGAAGCGATCATCATATTCACCAGCAGCATCCATATCCGCCGCCAGCGGCCAGAAGCCAAATTTAACTGGTTTGTGTTTTTTGATTCCATTCAGATAGGTTTCGTCAAATGAAAACACATATTCATTCGGTTCAAAGGGACGGTCGATAAAAAATTCGGGGTCGTCTAAATACCAGACAATCTTGTTGGCGTGGAATGGTTTTTGGAGTTCCTTGCATTCAAGATATTCGTATAACTGGCCTGCTGATTGGTTGATTAATAAAATCCATTCAGGCTGAGTGGATAATAAATCTTCACGAAGTCTTGCCTTGGATTGCGGTTCAAGAAGCGGCTCAAGTGTTAGGTGAGTTGTCCAGCCCACTTTCTCTAAGGCACTGAAAATTTGTCTCTTAAAAAGGCCGAAGCCTCGATTGGCCGGGTCTGAATATGACCAAATTGTAGGCATAATGTCAAACGTTTCTTGTATAGCTAATTAGCTAAGGCTTTACTTGGGTTCTGGTAGCGACTTGCTATAATTTCTAAAGTCAAATAAACGAATCACTTTACAAAACTTGTCGTCCTGAGAAAGTGCATCGATGAAATCCAACTTTTTTGTTTTCTTGAGTAAAGAACTTTACTCGTTTTTCGCTTCGCTCAAGCTGGCCGTTATTCTATTACTCATTTTTGTCGTACTGCTCAGTTACGCCACGGTGTATGAGTCTGTCTATGGCACCCCAGCGGCGCAAATGGCGATTTACTCAACGGTATGGTTTGATTTTCTGTTGTTTTTGCTTGGCGTCAATGTGTTATGTTCGGCCCTGATCCGGTTCCCGTGGCGAAAGCGCCAGACGGGGTTTGTCATTACTCACATGGGCATCCTCGTGATACTGCTTGGTTCGCTGATCACGCGGAAGTTTGGCATTGAGGGCCAATTGATGCTGACCGAGGGTGATGTTGGCAGGACGATGAGGCTCAACGATTCGGTTCTTTCAATCTCTGCGCCACAGTTAAACGTAAAAGAGACGATTGCCCCCAATTCGATCATGAAACACGGCATCCCTGCCGGCAAGTCGGTGAAATACGCCATTGGCGAGAGCGGTCTTGAGTGTTACATCGACCAATATTTTCATAATCCACGCTCACAACAAGTGGTCAAAGACACCGGCACGGTTCCAAACCCGGCGATTCAAGTGTCGCTACGCCGTCCTGAATTGACCCAGCCCATGGGCAAACAGTGGTTGTTTTCCTTAGACCCACAAGTCAGCCAGATCGATTTTGGTATGGCAAAGGTCTACTTCAAACAAGTCGATTCTCAAGACGATCTCGCCAAGGCGCTCGGCCATCCCACTCAAGAAGACATAGAAGATTCAAACGGGCGGTTGGTTCTCAATCACGGCAACGCCCATGTCGCCGCAGTTATCAACGTATCTGACTTGCTCGCAGGCCCGGTCGAATTTGAACACCATGGTGAGACCTATACCTGTGAACTTGTCTCGTTGATTGAGCGTGGAAAGATTCAAGACAACCAGTTGGTTGACGACCCGCAAGGCGCGCTGAACCCTGTTTTGCGTTTCAAACTTTCGCACGGCAATGTCGAAGAATCTCACATGGCGTTTGCGCTGTTTCCAGAATTTGGGTCTATGCATGGCGAGCAGGGAAGCGGCATCAACGCGACCTATGAATATCCGACCGAAGGGTCGTCTGGCCAACAGAACCGGATGGACGTCATCGTTGGCCCTGAAGGCAAACTGCATTACCGAACGCTCAACCAGGGCGGCGTGTTGAAATCAGGCGAAGTTTTGATTGGCGAAGAGATTCATACAACATGGAGCAATTCTCTTACACTGAAAGTTGAAAAATATTATCCACAAGCGGTTCGCGATTTTGTCGTTGTCGAAGCGGGCGAAGACGCCCCAGGCCAGCGCAACAACCCCCTGTTGAAAGTACGCCTGGCCCACAATGGCCGCGAGACGGAAGGCTACGCCAGTTTTAACGCCCCCAAAGCGATGATGGTCGGCGGTGTCCCGGTCGAGGTCTACTTCGGCAGCCAGATGTATCCGCTTGGGTTCGAAGTGAAATTGTTAGACTTTCGCGCGCCGCGCTATCCGGGCACCAACCGGCCCATGCGGTTTGAGAGCGATGTGATGTTGATTGATCAGACCAAATCGCTCGAAGAGAAACACAAAGTGTTTATGAACAACCCGTTGGTCTACAACAATTTCAAGGTGTATCAATCAAGTTATATTGAAGGCCAGAACGGCCAGCCGGATATTTCGATCTTCACTGTCGCCCGCGCTCCGGGCACGTCAACCATCTATGTAGGATCAATCATCTTATGTCTTGGCATGGTGTTAATCTTCTGTTCAAAAACCTATGGATATCGTAGAACCTCGCCGTTTGTTTCTGGCGCGAACCAAACGGAAGAAAGAGTGTGAATCAAATGAGTCGACTGTATTTCTGGACCGCTTTGTTCATCTTGGGCCTATCAACGCCAGTGAGTTTTTCTCAAGCAGAGTTTAATTTTGGCCCGTTAGACACTATCCCCATTCAAGAAGACGGGCGCGTCAAACCGCTGCAAACTTTTACGGGCGAAGCAGTCAAAGACATCACCGGGCGTTGGAAATTTCAAAAGCGCGAACCGGTCAATACGGTGTTGCTCTTTCTCTCCTCACACGACTGGTCTGACGCTGACATTGTCAAGTTTGGGTATATTCCGCTGAAAGAACAGCTTGGCGTTGATATGAACAAAGAGCGCTATTCTGTCAATGAACTAATCAGCAACCCCAAATTCCAAACGATGGCCAAGCAGGTTCGCGAGAAGCAGGTCGCGGGGGCAGACCTCACCAAACTTGAAAATGAAATGGCCCGCTTGATGCACCAGTTGATCACCTATCAAATTCTGGTCAGCGGCGAGTCGTTAACCGTTGTTCCACCGCCGCCCGGCTCGCCTGCGGACGCCAAATGGCTTTCTGTCGTCCAGCCGACTGGGTATGACGCAGAAACACAAACAAAGATAAAAGACACATTCAGCGATGTGATCACGGCGTTTCATCATGGCAACGCATCTGAATTTGAACAGAAAAGCATCTCACTCAAAACGCTGCTCGCTCAATTAAACCCCGACCCTGAGATTTATCCGGCGGCGTCGCTCATTGAACGCGAAATTTACTACAACCAGTCGCGTCCCTTCTTGAACGCCTGGATCATCTACATGATCGCGTTCTTTGGGTTTCTCTTGTCGTTCTTCTTTGTCAAGGCCAATTGGCTCTATTGGGCGTCGCTGGCGTTTGCTTTCGGGGGCTTCTTTTTACATGGCTGGGGGTTGCTGTTGCGCGGTATGATCGCCGGGCGACCGCCCGTCTCAAATATGTATGAAACGGTTGTGTTTGTCGGCTGGGGCGTGTTGATGTTTGCCTTGATTTTTGAATTGGTCTACCGCCGGCGCTGGTATGCGGCTGTGGGGTCGTTCTGCGGCGTCGGCTTTTTAATCTTAGCTGACATTCTGCCGTTTGACCCGAACATCGAACCGCTGGTCCCCGTGTTGCGCAGCAACTACTGGCTCATCATTCACGTCTTGACTATCACCATCAGCTATAGCGCGTTCGCCCTTGCCATGGGGCTGGCCCATGTCAATTTGTTTTTCTATTTCTATCGTCCTGGCAAAAAGGCGTTGCTTCGCGAGCTCAGCCTGTTTTTATACCGCGTGCTTCAAGTAGGCGTCGTTCTTCTCGCCTCTGGCACTATTCTCGGCGGCGTATGGGCGGCGGAATCGTGGGGCCGCTTCTGGGGCTGGGACCCGAAAGAAACCTGGGCGCTGATTTCGTTACTCGGCTACCTGGCCATTCTTCACGCGCGATATACCGGGTGGATTCATGACTTCGGCACATCGATTGGCGCCATTCTCGGCTTCTTCTTAATTCTGATGACATGGTACGGAGTGAACTTCGTACTCGCGACCGGGCTGCATAGTTACGGCTTTGGCGCGGGCGGCGGCGAATATGTGATTGCCTACCTGGTCGCCGAATTTATCTTCATGGGAGTCGTGTCAGTCAAGTATGTATTGACCCGCTCCAATGTTTCAGCCCCATCCAATATGGACGGCGGCGTGGCCGCGTCGTAAGCGGTTATCCAAGTCACAAAACCAAAAGCCGCTCTCTTTA
>CAZKYC010000067.1:0-25780 GCA_964556895.1 uncultured bacterium
CCTTAAAACACATTTCCCAATTACAGGGGATTGAGTTCGAGTTAATGGTGTTTTCATGGAACAAGTTTTGAATTTATGGAGGCTCTTATGCTGAAAGATATCTTAAAAGGAATGGCGATTTTCTTGTTTTATACATGCATATTTTTAGTGCGCTTTTTGGTAAGGGTATTCAAGGATATATTGAAAGAAAGCAGAGTTAGAAGCAGATGATGCGCGCTTAGAATCTTCATCACAGCCTGGGCGTTAAAGCTGAAGAGCGATGGATTCACGCAAAAGGAGAACAGCATGAAACACGCATTGATCATGACAGTCGGAGTAGGTGGTCAGAATCCGGATTCGTTGATTGGCGCACTTGCGGGCTCGGTGCAGAGGGCTCGGGCCGATGTCGTCGCGTTTATCCATTCAAAAGAGAATAAAGAAATCGCAGAAAAGGTACGCGACCAGAGCGGGCATACGAATGAAACCGTTTACTGGAAGGTTGACGATATCAGCAACATTGATTCGATTTTTAATCGAATCATCGAATTGATAGAGCACATTGAAACATCGTATGATCTTCCCGCCAGTCAGCAATCGGTCGATTTCACCAGCGGCACCAAGGCGATGAGCGCGGCTTGTGCGCTCGCTGCCGCCAGCATGGGCGTGCCTGAATTTCATTACATAGCGGGGCAACGCGAAGGCGGCGTCGTCAAATCCGGCATGGAAGTATACCAATCCGCAAAAATCCCACGCGTGAATGCGTTTAATTCAATTCACAGCGCTATTGCAGAGCTGGCCGGTTTGCGATACGAATCGGCGATACAGCGGGCAGAACAGGCGTCTGACCACGCCTTGATTGAATCGTATGCCGCCCTGAAAGTCGACATCATCCATCTTGCAAAAGGCTATCAGCATTGGGACCTTTTCGCCCACAGTGCTGCCAAAGATGAATTTAACGCTGTTCAAGCGTCTTCAAAGAAAGTGGACCGATTCGCATTTCCTAAAAACATGTTTCATCGTCTTATTAAGATGTCAGATTCTCTGAAGAATAAGAAAGCGAGTTCTGATATTCTGTCAGATCTTTTCAACAATGCTTCCCGGCGTATTCTTGAGGGCAAATATGACGACGCCGCCGCCAGGCTTTATCGTCTGACCGAGATGATCGCACAGAATGAGTTGGCAAAGCTGGGCATTGATACGGGCAACGTCAAGCGCGAGGATGTCACTGACGGATACTACAACAAATTCAAGGGAGAGTTTTCAGGCAAGGATGGAGAGGCCAAACTGGGCCTGCATAAATCGTATGAATTGCTGCAGGCGAAGCGGATTCCGCTGGGCGACAGTTTTATGAATAACAATACCCTGAGACACTGCCTCTCCATGCGGAACAATTCAATTCTTGCTCACGGGTCTACGCCAATATCCAAAGAGTTATGTGAGAACTTGCGCTCAGAAGTTCTAAAGCTCGCTCAGCAGGTCGATTCTGATTTTGACCAGCGCTGCAACGATCTCCAATTTCCCTGGTTGAGGGAATAAGAGGTCAATCAGGCTCAACAACCGCAATGAAACAGTAACTACCAGCTTTCTTTATCTTTCGACGGAGCAGGGGATGAACGACTTGCAGAATAGAAAATTTGAAATCAATATCGAAATATGAAAAACGCATCAACTATGCGTTTTATCAAAATAAGGTTCCCTTCATCCATTCGATTCGGATCAAAAATACAAGCAACGAAAAAATCGAAAATCTTGAGCTTCGCATATCAGCCGAGCCCGCCTCGCTGGACTCTTTCTCGTCTGTGTATTCAAGTCTCGACAGCGGTAATGAAATCAAAATTGATAATCCGGGAGTCACGTTTTCTCCAAAATACCTGAAAGAGTTGAATGAACGAGAATCAGGCAAAGTACGCTTCTCCAAACGATGCGATTTGGAGGGGTCAATGCCGAAGGAGCGATTGTCTATGCGAAAAGTCAAAGAGGTTTTACGTCTAAGATGGGAGTGTGGGCTGAGCAAGCAAAAGATTGCTCAGAGTTGTGGAATGGCTCGCAGTACGGTGGGTGACTACCTGATGCGGGCGGAGGCGGCGGGGCTGTCGTGGCCCTTGCCGGATAGCTTAAGTGAAGCCGACTTGGAGCAGCGGCTGTTTCCCGGTCATACAGCCACAGGGGAAGAGCAACGCGGGCTGATGGGTTGTTTCTATGTTGGCGTGTGCGTCATGGCGAATTCACCAACAACCTTTTAGAATCAAATGGCCGCTTCGGCATCTCAATTGGCCATAAAGATTCAGATAACCTTCTGGTCAACAACACAGTGAGAGAAAACCTGCATAGCGGCGTCTTTTTCCGCAACGAGTCACTCGGCATGGCTGGCCATCGCAACCGGTTGGTTGATAACATCATCGAAAACAACGGTATCAATGCCGATCAGGCAGGCATTCGCATCCGCGGTGACGTCAACGGACTTATTTTCGAAGGCAACATTATCCGCGATACCCGCCCGGATGGAGAGAAGACCCAAAAAACGGGTATTCTCATCGAAGAAACAGTAGGAAATATCCAGCTAGGGAAAAACAAAATCGAAGCAGAGACGCCTGTTAATGACAAACGCGTGAAATAACACTGCGGTTCCATTCACCTATCAAATCGTATCTCTCATCTGAGAGACGGCTTTGGTCGCCTCTTTTTCTATCTATCATCTGATAAATTCAGATTGCCAGGACTGAAATAAGAAACTTCTGCCCCGGTTTGGCTTTTAGACTGTCCATGGCGAGCGAAACTCGCGAGTCAACCAAGCCGGATTGCCTGTGCCGCCAACAAATTGGTTTTTAGCCGGGTTCCACTTTAATGTCTTGCCATGATAGTAGGCGATGTTGATCAGGTGACAACAAATCGCTGTGCGAGCGCCTACGATTTCAGACGTGATGGGCTTCGTGCGGTCTTTGACGCATTTCAGAAAATCGCCGTTGTGAGAATCGCTTTTGTATAGTTTGATTTTGGCGTCGGCGAGAAATTCTTTGTTAGCCTTGTCCAGCGCGTCGCCGAGCGAGACCTTGTCACCCTTTCCAGTGTGTTTGGTGATTTCTTTGCCATCGACAGTCAGCGCAAAACGGCCGCGGTTGACTTTTACTTCACCATTGCTGCCAAAAAAGTGCACGCCAAACCCGTTTTTGTGAATTACTTTTATCCCGTTGTCATAAACCAGAGTGACGCCGCGTTGGGCGTTGGGGCCGTCTGGCGACGGTAGAACCTTAACGGGGCCGCTGTTGTCCATGCCCAATCCCCATTGGGCGATATCGATGTGATGAGCGCCCCAGTCTGTGACGCTGCCTCCGCCGTATTCCCAATATTTGCGCCAGTTGGGAAAGTGGTTGTGTACTCCGCGCGGGCTTAAGACCGAGTTGTAAGGACGTTTGGGGGCGGGGCCCAACCAAAGGTCCCAGTCTAAACCGGGTTCCATCGTTTCTTCGGGAAGGTCGCAAGCGACCGCTGGCCCGCCAAAAGCGCATTCTACGCGGTCGACTTCGCCAATGACGCCGTTTTGAACCAACTCACAGGCGATGCGGAACTCGCGGCTTGACCGTTGCATCGAGCCGGTCTGTAAAACCCGTCCTTCTGTTTTAACGGCATCCATCAGAACTTTTGATTCATGGATGTTGTGGGTTAGGGGTTTTTCGCAAAACACATCCTTGCCGGAACGCAGAGCGGCGAGACAATTGATTGTATGCCAATGGTCGGGCGTACCGATGCAGACGGCGTCAATGTCGTTGCGCGCGACAAGTTCTCGAAAATCATTGTACGCTTTGCAATCGCCGCTCTTTTTCTCAGGGTTGTCTTCGTAGTATTCATTCACCATATCCAAAGCAGCCTTGCGACGAGTGGCGTCTACTTCGCAAACCGCCAAGACCTGGGTGTCGTGTTTGATAAAACTTCTCAGCAGCGTGAAGTTTCGCTTGCCCATGCCAATGAAGCCCATCGTCAAGCGGTCATTGGGTTTGACGGGGGCCGACCAAACATGTGAAGGAATGATACAGGGCGCTGCTGCCGCCGCCGCGAGAAAGGTTCTTCGATGCATTTTCATTGATTGCTCCTCTAGAGATAAAGTCAACTGAAGTTCTCCCGCCATCTGAGAACCAATAAGGTTTCTAAATGAATCCAAAGTGAATAAGAAATGTCGAAATAAGTGGCTGTCATGACCATACTGTAACAAATAGTTCTGTTAACATCAATTGCCTTTAACTTCTGAAGATTCGTTGATGAATTCATTGACAATGCTGAAAAACATTCTGTTTCAGAATGTTGGGACTGTGCGGGCTCGATTCGCCTATAACAGCTCCACCTGATTCTGTTTTTCAATTTTAATTGATCACTTAATCGCAATGGCTTTATAAGGGATGTCTACTCCTCTAACGCATTCACCTCTCTGATTGCGCCGGTTTTCGCATTCATGCGCAACGTTTTAATCTCCAAAGGGTGGAACGAACCAGTCCATTTTTTATCGACAAAGCGGAAATCGATAGTTGCTTCTGTGTTCCGGCCATTTGTTTCATAGCAACGGACGATCAGGTCATCACCAGATTCGGCCTGCTTGATCGCTGATATCACAGCATTGGGATTATTCAATTCAATGAGTGAATCGGCTTGGGGACGTGAACCGGGGTGGATACCTTGGAGAATGATTGGCAAGGGGGCGCAGAGTTCTTCGGCTGTGCGCACAATCCCAGCATCCTGCCATGCACCAATATGAGGAACAAGTACCATGCGGAAGGTTTGAGTGCCTTGGTTCTGCCAGTGATAGTCTTTGTTTGGATCGACTTCTTGTCTGCTTCTGTGACCGTAGAGTGGTGAGCGCACAACAGAAACCCGTAAATCGTTATCAAGGACGCTGTACCCGTATTTGGCATCGTTAATAACAGCGAGGCCGTATGTGTCTTCCTCTCGTTGGCCAGTTACATCGATCCAGCGATGGCCGGGTTCTTCACCGCCTTTGGAGAGACGAGAGACATGACCGTAAGGGATCTCCCAAGTCGCTTTTGATTTTGTGACGTCGACGGGAAAAGAGAATTTCAGCATCTTCTGTTGCTCGCGCCAGCCAAGCGTAACCCGGGCTTCGAGTTTTGGGCTGCCTGCGTAAAGAATCCAGTCCATCGTTAAAGTCGAAGCGCCATATGTGCTGCGAACGCGTATGCTGGAGAATAAAGGCCCGTTATCGAGCACGCGGATGGAGGCGTTGTCAAAAGAGGCGATTTCTTGATCAAAAACCTTACCATTGGCCCAACTTTCATAAGGATCATCGATGATAACGGGACGCGCTCCTGCGATTCCTCCCTGAAAGACTTGTTGATCGGTTCTTTTATCCAGAATACCGATGGCGCCGGATTTACCGAACTCAACGCGAAGATATTCATTTTCCAGAGAAGTATCCGAGGCAAAAACTTTCGGCTCTTGATTGACTGGCTCCTTCACCGGTCGGACTCTGATCTGACGATACCCGAGCGCTGGAACCGTTACCTGAGTAGCCAAATTATGTATCCAGGGTGAAAAATGAACCGTGGTACTGATCCACTGGTACGGCAGTTCGTCGCCTTGTTCATCCTCGACTCGAACAGTCGTATTGTTTGGCCAATTAAAGAATTGATAGTGCACAGGTATCTTAATCTCCCATGCGTGGGGATTAAACACAAACAGGTATTGTGAGTTCGGGTCTACTGTTGGGACATCCCATGCAAGTTTCTGGGCCGCTTTGTACAGCGTACGCCGGGAGATGTCCAGCGCATAACCGAATGCATCCTTCCCCGTGGTTTCGTAATGAGAGCGCAGAGATACACCGTTAATGCTGTCATGAACGTGCTGGTAGAGGGCGCGTTTCCAGGCGGAACGCAGGTCGTCGCCGGGATAGCGACATCCCCAGACCAGGGAACCGATGGACGCGATTTTCTCGGCTGTCACGAGAGTGGCTTCAGCCGTGCGGCTGTTTTTCTTCATCTCGCTGACATTTGTATAACCGCCGATGGCATGGTGAAGCAAGCCTCCCCGAATCAGGGGCAGTTCCGATACGGCTTGTTTTGGGAGCGAAGCGAGAAAGTTTTCTGGTGTGTTGTATTGAAGGAACGGACCGTCAGTCTGATTTTGGATTTCAATAAGGTCTCGGATTATTGCTTTGGTTGGACCACCTCCGTGGTCACCAACTCCGAACAGCAGCAGGATATCTTGAGTCGTTGGCTTGGTCTTGGTTAAGATGCGCCGAATTCTGTCATCCAGTGAGTGCTGGATGACAAAGTCGTTTTGAGGGGGTCGGTATGCCAGGACGCGTGTACCGTCAATCCCTTCCCAACGGAAAAAACCAACGGGTAACTTCATCTCATGGGTTTGCGGCCGAGTAAAGACAAAGGCGTTCATCCCCTGGTGTTTCAAGATTTGGGGGATCGATGCCGGGTGGCCCGGCGCGTCGGGATTATAGCCCACGGTTGTGAAATGCCCAAAGAGGCGACGTAAAGTGTGTTGACCGTAAAGCCCCTGACGCATCAGTGATTCACCGCCTGACATGGTGGCGTCCGCTTCCATCCACCAACCGCCAGCCAGACTCCATCGACCCTCTTCGACGCGTTGACGAATCTCTTCAAGCATCTCTGGATCGTTTTCTTCAATCCAAACATAGAATTGGGAAGTGGCCGCCGTAAACGTGAGTTCAGGATGCTCCTTCATCCGGTCCAGGGCGGAACGGAATGTGTTATGAACCTCAGACAGCGATTCATACCAGGGCCAGAGCCAGACCCCATCAAGGTGGCCTTGCCCGACCACATGAAAACGATAGTCGCCAACATTAGCAGGCCAGTCACTTTCTGTTCCAGCGGCTGACCAAGCGGAAATGATTATGGTAGTGATTGCAAGTGGAATGAAACCTCTAATTTACATATTGACCTACCCCCCTCCTTTCGTGGCGCCAGTGTTGGTGTTAGGGTTTCAGGCGATCTTTGACAGAGTTTGATGGCCTCCGGCGCAGGCGGTCTGTACCCCCAACGAACTGTGCGGCCTGATCGTGTTGTATTCCTTCCTCCAACGTTCGATCAGAATCTTCGCTTTCAGCAATGTATCAAAGATTTACACGTTCAGCAATTCATCTCAGAGTTCCCCATTGAACGATTTGGTGTATCCATTCTCCCAAGAACTTCCCGGTTCAATGAACATTGTATCTACTTCCAACCTTTTCAACCAAGTCCGAGCTGCTCTAGCTGTGAATTCGGGACCGTTATCAGATCGAATGTATTCCGGGTCTGCGTGTTTTATTCACATATCGGAGCTTATCTCTCAGCAGAGAGGCGGCTTAAGTCACTTCAAACGGCGAATTAAAACTGTTTGGGCGATTTGAACGATACATTGACATTACTGATCAATTATCCGAAGTCAGAATTTTGGAACACTGCGCCCCCGGTTAAAGCCGTGGTGTTCTGTCTTCGACCGCAAAAAACCATCGAATCAATCTTCACTTTCAATTCCATACTTTTCTATTTTGTATCGGATCATGCGCGGGGTAACGCCCAGGCGGCGGGCGGCGGCGGCGATGTTGCCGCCGGTGAGTTTGAGCGCATCAATAATCATGTCGGTTTCAAGCTGTTGGATGCAACTGTTCATATCGGTTGGCGCACTCTTGGCCTCGGTCGAAGGCATTTGCAACGTCGGCGGCAAGTTACGCCCATGAATGACCCCGTCTTGACTGAGCACAACCGCGTGTTCGATGCAGTTCTCTAATTCGCGTACGTTTCCCGGCCAGTGGTAGGCGGTCATCATGTTGATGGCGGTGGTGCTGATGCGTTCGATGGTTTTGTTCATCTGGGTTGCATATTTTTCTACAAAGCGGTCTGACAATAATAGAATGTCGTCTTTTCGCTGCCTCAGCGGCGGCAGCGAAATTTGAAACCCGTTGATGCGATAAAACAGGTCGTCGCGAAAGGCGCCGCGTTGAATCTGTTCCTCAAGTATTTTGTTGGTCGCGGCTAAAATTCGGATATCCGCTTTTAACGTGCGGCTGCTGCCAACGCGCTCATATTCGCGCTCTTGAATAACGCGTAACAGTTTCACCTGAGTTGATTGCGAAACGTCGCCGATTTCGTCCAAGAAGAGCGTCCCGCCCTCGGCTTCTTCGATGCGCCCTTTTCGTGAAGCGATCGCCCCGGTGAAGGCGCCGCGTTCGTGGCCAAACAGCTCGCTTTCGATCAGTTGTTCGTTTAACGCCGAACAGTTCACTCGAATGAACGGGCGTCGGGCGCGCTGACTAGAGTAATGAATGGCTGACGCTACCAGTTCCTTGCCCGTGCCTGATTCGCCGCGTATCAACACCGTCGCGTCGCTCTGGGCGACCTGGTGAATGCGTTCATACACTTTGCGCATGGCGCTTGAATTACCGATGATGTTTTCGGGGCGAAACTGTTCGCCTAACGCGCTGCGCAGCCGCAGGTGCTCAGCTTCCATCAACCGCTTTTGCAGACTGGCCTGGCGCCGCGCCTTTACGTCGAAGGCGATGATGCCGGCGACGATGCTCAACAAGCGGCGGTATTCTTGAAGAAACTTGATATCGGCGTAGGGCACATCGGCGGACAGGGTTCCGACCACTTCTGACGACAACATGATGGGTACGCAGATAAAACTGATCTCGCGGGCCTGTTCAGCGTTTCGGGTATGGATGCGGTTTTGAAACTGCGGTTCCTTCGAGATGCGCGGCACGATGGCGTATTGCCCATTTTGAACCACGCGGCCAATGATGCCTTCGCCGCGCTGATATCGAACACGGCTTTTTCTGTGGGGAGAGACATTGCTGGCGGCTTCGACGTGCAGTTCTTCGCCGTTGGGCGCGAGCAACATGATCGCCGTTCTCTGCATACTTAGCTCGCGTTCTAACAATGACAATGTCTCGGTCAACAGCGATGATTGTTTGTCGTATTCATTGAGCTGCTTGGCGATGCAATAAAGCGTTTGAAGAAAACGGCTATAGCGCTCATTCACCGTGGGTTGGCTTGAATGAACAAAATTGTCATCTCTCGCGAAGTTGTCATCTTGCATTGACGCTTTTTCAACACCTCCACTTCAAGATGTTGATTTTTGGCCGGCAAGCAAATTGGCCGTGACGAAAGAAAACGCGAAGACTACAGAGAGAGCCGTAATTGGGTTGTTGAAAAACGGTAATGTTGTTAGGGGTATTCATGCCGCCCTCGATGCTGTTAACCCTGGTGATGTATACAATTTGGGCATTGACTCTTGAACCGAATTTTCCCCGTCAATGTCGAGACGTTAGGAGTTGCAAAAAATACGCCATTTCGTTTTTCGCTATCCGGCCTGAAAATTGCCTACGTAATGGATGGATTTATGAACGGCATTTTGGAGCGAATATGGACTCAGGCGTTTGGTTAACCGATTCGACATTGCGCGAAGGCCAACAGGCGGCGGGGTTTCAACCGTCGCTTAAAACCAAAGTTTCGATTGCCCATGGGCTGAACGCGCTGGGCTGCGACATTATCGAGGTTGGGCATCCCGCCGTGTCGCCGGACCATGAAACCGCCGCCAAAACAATCGCCCGCTTAGGCCTTCAGGCTGAAACCCTGGCTCACTGTTTGTTGGATGAAGAGGCGATACGAAAAACCGCCGATCTCGGCGTCGGTTGGATTGGCTTGTTTCTCTGCATTCGCCCAGAAGCCACAGAAGCAAAGTATCGGGGGCGCTATCAAGACTTGTGCGGCAACATTGATCGCTGTGTTTCTCTGGCGAAGGCCCTCGGTTTACAGGTGCGCTTTTCATGTGAAGACGCCTCACGAACCGATGATGACGAATTAAATGGCTTTTATCGAAAATTAGCCGATGACGGTGTTGATATGATTGGTTTCGCTGACACGGTCGGGTGTTTAACGCCCATTGAGAGCCAACGCCGATTTACCGGGATGCGAAACCTGTTTCCAAATGTCCGGCTTCATTTTCATGGCCACAACGACCGCGGGCTTGCCAACGCCAATACGTTGAGCGCATTGCACACTGGCTGGGACAGCATTGACGCGTCTGTACTCGGGTTGGGCGAACGTATGGGAATCGCCTCACTGACCGAGATCGCTCTATTGATGAAAGGACAATTTGACAAACCACTTTCGCTATCTCATTGCCTGTCATTAGAAGAGATTGTCTGGGCCAACCTTGATTTAAACGCTTATCAACACCGCCGTTTCTCTCACAAAGCGGGGCTGCATAGCGCCGTGGTGTTTGAACATCCTGAGTTGTATGAATCGGTCAAGTCAGACGAGATGGGCGTGATTCGCCGGGCGGGGCTGACGCCTTACTCGGGCGCCCGGGCGGTCAGAGAAATCGCGAAGTCGGTCCAAATTGAATTGTCGCATGAACAAGCGGCGGCCATTTCAACCCATCTCAAACAACAGACAAACGAATATTGGCAGCGCGACGAAATAGAGGCATTGATCAAAACCGTTTTATCACTGAATTCGAACTTCACCATCAACCGGCCATAAAAACAATCCTGATCAATCCGCTTACATTTTTATCACTTTTGTTTTTCGGGCGAACGAAATTGTCACTTCGAAATGTAACAATCTGCTTCGCCTTTACTTAGCCGCTCCATACCACAGCCAATCAACCGCATACTGAAATGCGCCGTTGTCGAAACTGACAAAACAAGAATAGACATAAGAACGTTTATTTATCATCAAGCGTGTTCTTTTTTTATGACGTATTCATGAGCGCAAACAAATAAATAGGCCGCTGTATACACGCCAGTTAACACCCTTCTTGCTTCCTCGCTGATTGCCCCGGCTCGCCGCTGTGATGACGCAAAACAGACCGCTGACCACGTCTTGGCACAAAACTGGCGCATAGAGCCAGTAAGCAAATTCTCAATTCGAATTGCACAACCGCAATTCACTCTCGTCTGAAGGAGATAGCATCATGCGCAAAATCGCCATTTATGGAAAAGGCGGAATCGGTAAATCAACCACAACCCAAAACACGGTTGCGGCGCTCGCAGAAATGGGCAAGAAAGTCATGGTAGTAGGATGCGACCCCAAGGCCGACTCGACCCGCCTGTTGATGGGCGGCCTGGTGCAAAAGACTGTTCTCGACACCTTGCGCGAAGAAGGCGAAGACGTCGAGTTAGAAGACATTCGAAAAGACGGCTTCGGCAAGACGCTCTGCACCGAGTCGGGCGGGCCGGAACCCGGGGTCGGCTGTGCGGGCCGCGGCATCATCACTTCGGTCAACTTGCTCGAACAACTGGGCGCCTATGACGAGTCAGAACAACTCGACTATGTCTTTTATGACGTCTTGGGCGACGTGGTCTGCGGCGGGTTCGCCATGCCGATTCGCGAAGGCAAAGCCCAAGAAATTTATATCGTTTGCTCAGGCGAAATGATGGCGATGTACGCCGCCAACAATATCTGTAAAGGCATCGTCAAGTTCGCCGAAGCGGGCGGTGTTCGCCTGGGCGGCCTGATCTGCAACAGCCGAAACTGTGACAACGAACGCGAAATGATCGAAGAACTCGCCCGTCAATTGGGCACCCAGATGATCCACTTCGTGCCGCGCGACAACGACGTTCAACGCGCCGAAATTCAACGCAAGACCGTCATCGATTGGAACGCGGAATGCACGCAAGCCGATGAATACCGCACCCTGGCGGCCAACATCGACAAGAACGACATGTTTGTCATCCCCAAGCCGCTGCGCATTGAAGCGCTTGAAAACCTGCTCATCGACTTCGGCCTGGTCGCCGCCTAAGCGCCCGGCGCATACACCCTGGAGGAACCACCCATGATTATGATTCGAGCCATTATTCGCCCCGAAAAAGTTGACGCCGTGCTCGCCGCGCTGATGTACGCCGGCTTTCCCGCCGTTACCAAGATGGACGTATACGGCCGCGGCAAACAACGCGGCATGAAAGTCGGCGAAGTCACCTATGACGAGTTGCCCAAAGAGCTGATCTTCACCGTCATTCAACCACACGACAAAGACCTGGTGGTCGACACCATCGTCAAAGCCGCCCGCACCGGCAGCAAAGGCAATTTCGGCGATGGCAAAGTCTTCATCACGCCAGTCGAAGAAGTCTACACCATCAGCACGGGCGTTCAGGAAGTCGCATCGGCCCCCGCGCCGACCGACGCCGTCCCCGAACCAGTGGGAGTCTGACCATGAAAGAGATTCTCGCCATTATCCGTATGAACAAGATGAACGAAACCAAAAAGGCGCTGGCCGACGCGGGCGTCTTTTCGTTCACCGCGCGAAAAGTCATTGGCCGCGGCCAGGGACGGGTCGAATACCACCTCATGGGCTCGCCCAGCGAGGGACTGGCGGCTGCGCTAGACAGTCACAGCCCCGGCCCGAAGATGATCCCCAAGCGAATGTTGAGCCTGGTGGCGCCTGACGACAAAGCGCCGCTCATCGTCAAAACCATCATTGAAGCCAATCAGGCCGGACACGCCGGCGACGGCAAAGTATTTGTCTTGCCGACCACTGATGCGGTCCGCGTGCGCACCGCCGAGCGCGGCGACGCCGCATTGTATGAAAACGCGTAGTCCAGGAGACGTTCCATGTCGAAGAACCCTGTTTTGAACCCAGAAGCCGTCAAAGAAGAAATTCTTAAGCCCTACCCGAAGAAAGTCGCCAAAAAGCGCAATAAGGGCATCCTGGTCAACGAACCGGGCGCCAGCCAGGAAATTCAGGCCAACGTACGCACCATCCCCGGTATTATTACCCAACGCGGCTGTACCTACGCGGGCTGTAAGGGCGTGGTGTTGGGGCCGACCCGCGACATCATCAACATTACCCACGGCCCCATTGGCTGCGGTTTTTATTCATGGCTCACACGGCGAAACCAGACCAAACCCGCCAGCGACGCTGACGCCAATTTCATGAACTATTGTTTCTCAACCGATATGCAAGAAGAACACATCATTTTCGGCGGAGAGAAACTGTTGAAAGAGGCGATCCAAGAAGCGTATGACTTGTTCAAGCCAAAAGCCATCGCGATCTTTTCGACCTGCCCGGTCGGTTTGATTGGCGACGATGTCCACCAGGTCGCCAAAGAGATGAAAGAAAAACTGGGCATCAACGTCTTCGGTTTTAGTTGTGAAGGTTATAAAGGCGTCAGCCAGTCGGCGGGCCATCATATCGCCAACAACCAGCTGTTTAAACATGTGATTGGCCGCGACGACAACGCTATCGAAGGCAAGTTTAAAGTAAACCTGCTGGGCGAATATAACATCGGCGGCGACGCCTTTGTCATCGAAGACATCTTTGAGCGCTGCGGCCTGACATTGGTCGCAACGTTTAGCGGAAATTCAACAATCAACCATTTCGAGCGCGCCCATAACGCTGATTTGAATATGGTCATGTGTCACCGCTCGATCAACTATGTCGCTGACATGATCGAGAAAAAATTCGGCGTGCCGTGGATCAAGGTCAACTTCATCGGGGCGGACAGCACGGCCAAATCGCTGCGAAAAATCGCCGATTACTTCGAAGATGAAACACTGCGCAAAAACGTCGAACGCGTCATCGCTGAAGAAACAGCCAAAGTTGAAGTCGTGCGTAAAGAAATTGAAGCGCGTTGTACAGGTAAGACCGCCATGTTGTTTGTCGGCGGGTCGCGCGCTCATCATTACCAAGACTTATTCACCGAGATCGGCATGAGGATAGTCGCCGCCGGGTATGAATTCGCCCACCGCGACGATTATGAAGGCCGCGAGGTTTTGCCCAACATCAAGATCGACGCCGACAGCCGCAACATTGAAGAACTCGACGTTGAGCCTGACGCCAACCGATTCCGTCCGCGCAAGTCTGACGAAGCGATGGAACGGCTGAAATCAAAAGGGTTCGCCTTTAAAGACTACGAGGGGATGATGCCCGAAATGAGCGACAAGGCGCTGGTTATCGACGACATCAGCCACTATGAATCAGAAAAACTGATTGAGATGTATAAGCCTGATATCTTCTGCGCCGGCATCAAAGAGAAATACGTCATTCAAAAAATGGGCGTGCCCTGTAAGCAACTTCACAGTTACGACTATGGCGGACCCTACGCCGGGTTCGCGGGCGCGATTAACTTCTATCGCGAAATCGACCGCATGGTCAACACCAAAGTCTGGTCTTACCTCCAGGCGCCCTGGCAGAAACAAGCCAAGCCGCAAATCGACGCGGATTACATTCAACCTTAATTCATGGAGATGCCATCATGTTGCTGAGACACACAAACGGACAATCCGTCGAACGCAAAGCGCTCACGGTCAATCCCGCAAAAACTTGTCAGCCCATTGGCGCTATGTACGCCGCGTTGGGCGTTCACAACTGCCTGCCTCATAGCCACGGCTCGCAAGGCTGCTGTTCGTATCACCGCAGCACATTGACGCGCCATTACAAAGAGCCAGTCATGGGCGGAACCAGCTCGTTCACCGAAGGCTCATCCGTCTTCGGCGGCCAGAGCAACCTACTGCAAGCTATCAATAATATGTTCACGTTGTATGAACCTGACGTGATTGCCGTCCACACCACCTGTTTGTCAGAGACGATTGGCGACGATATTCCACAGATCGTCGACAAGGCGCGAGACGACGGACACATCCCCCAAGGCAAGCATGTGATACACGCCAACACACCCAGCTATGTCGGCTCTCACATCACCGGCTTCTCAAATATGGTGGCCGGATTGGTGAAGTATTTCGCCGAATCCACCAATCACAAAACCAAGAAGGTGAATATTATTCCTGGCTGGGTGGAACCCAGCGACATGCGCGAAATCAAGCGCATTGCGGCGATCCTGGGTGTACAACACATTCTTTTTCCTGATACCTCTGACGTACTCGACGCGCCGTTAACCGGCAAGCATGAGTTTTACCCCAAGGGCGGCGTGACCGTCAACCATCTTCGCGATTCAGGCGACAGCATGGGAACGATTGCGCTTGGCCTGACTGGCTCGGCCCCGGCGGCGAAAGAGTTAGACCGAAAATGCAAAGTACCGTGCGAATGCCTTGGGCTGCCCATTGGCCTGCGCGGTACGGACGCCTTCATCGAAGCCCTGCGCCGCATGGCCAAGGTGGAAGTGCCTGACACGTTGACTGACGAACGCGGGCGCTTGCTCGACATCATGTCAGACATGTCTCAATACCTGTTCAACAAGCGTGTCGCGCTATGGGGCGACCCTGACCAGGTGTTGGCGCTGAGTGAATTTTTCATCGACCTCAACATGAAACCGGTTTACGCCGTAACAGGGACGCCGGGCAAGAAGTTTGAAAAACGCATGGCCGAAGTACTTGGCGATCAGATCCCTGAAGCCAAGTACGCCCAGGGCGGCGCGGCGGATATGTTTCTCATGCACCAATGGATCAAAGAAGAGCCTGTCGACCTGTTGATTGGCAACACCTACGGCAAGTACATCAGCCGCGACGAAGACATTCCATTCATTCGCCACGGATTCCCAATTCTTGACCGGGTCGGCCACTCCTATTTTCCAACGGTCGGCTATCGCGGCGCCATGCGCCTGCTTGAGAAGGTTCTCGACGCCTTTCTCGACCGCAAAGACCGCCTGGCCCCCGAAGAGTCGTTTGAATTGGTGTTGTAAGACGCAACGAACCAAACCCACAGGAGACCGCCATGCCGCAAGTATTAGAAGCGCGCAAACCACAGATTCACCGCGCTGGCCGCGAGCCGTTCAATATCGAATGCGACAAAGCCAGTTTGCCCGGCGCGGTCAGCCAGCGCGCCTGCGTGTTCTGCGGCTCGCGGGTTGTTTTGTATCCCATCGCTGACGCGTTACATATCGTCCACGGGCCAATTGGCTGCGCCGCCTACACCTGGGACATTCGCGGGTCATTGTCATCCGGGCCGGAACTTCACCGCCTCAGTTTTTCGACTGACTTGCAAGAAAAAGACGTGATCTATGGCGGCGAGAAAAAACTCGAGGCCGCATTAGACGAGCTGATTGAAGAGTATTCGCCCAAGGCGGCGTTTGTGTATTCAACGTGCATCGTCGGTGTCATCGGCGATGACGTCGAGCGCATCTGCAAAACTGTCAGCAAACGCAAGGCCATCCCTGTCTTGCCCGTTCACTCTGAGGGATTCAAGGGTGGAAAAAAAGACGGCTACCGCGCCGCCTGCGACGCCATGGCGAAATTGGTCGGCACGGCTCCGACAGACGGCATCCCCAAACACAGCATCAACATCCTCGGCGACTTTAACCTCGCTGGCGAGATTTGGATGGTGCGCGAGTATTACGAAAAGATCGGCGTTCATGTCGTCGCGACCATCACTGGCGACGGGCGTATCGACGACATTCGACGCTCGCATGGCGCCTCACTGAACGTGGTTCAGTGTTCGGGCGCCACCATCTTTCTCGCGAATGACATGAAAGAGCGCTACGGCCAGCCGTTCATTCGCGTGTCGTATGTCGGCTTTGAAGACATGGCCCAGGCGCTCTATGACGTGGCTGATTATTTTGAAGACGCTGAGATGAAACAACGGGCGCAAGATTTGGTGCGCGACGAAGTCAGCCAGATCATGCCCGAGTTAAAACGCTACCGCGAGGCGCTACAGGGCAAAAAAGCGGCGATCTACACCGGCGGCGCGTTTAAGGCGTTTTCGCTGATCCGTTCTCTGAGGATGTTAGGCGTACAAACCGTCGTCGCCGGGTCGCAAACCGGCAACAAACAAGACTATGAGCTGCTGCGCGATCTTTGCGACGAAGGCGCCATCCTAATCGACGACGCCAACCCGCTTGAGCTTTCCCAGTTTATTCAAGAAACCGGCGCCGACCTGCTGATCGGCGGCGTCAAAGAACGCCCCATCGCCTACAAACTCGGCGTGGCGTTCTGTGACCACAACCACGAACGCAAAGAAGCCCTGGCGGGCTTTGAAGGCATGCTCAACTTCGCCCGTGAAGTCCATTCATCCGTCATGAGTCCGGTGTGGAAACTCCACCCGTTTCGCAACAAGCGCGAGGCGCTGAAAGGATCACAGACCCATGCCGTCTAAACCATCATCGTCTTTCGCCTCTACCCGCAACGCTTGCAAACTGTGCGCTCCGCTTGGCGCCTGCCTGGCCTATCGCGGCGTCGAGGGCTGCGTACCGTTTCTGCATGGCTCGCAAGGCTGCGCCACTTACATTCGCCGCTATGTTATCAGCCATTTCAAAGAGCCGATGGACATCGCGTCATCGAGTTTTGGCGAGTCAGCCGCGATATTCGGCGGCGGCGCCAACTTTCAAGCCGGGTTAGACAACGTCATTCACCAATACCAACCCACTATGGTCGGCGTAGCGTCAACCTGTTTGTCAGAAACCATTGGCGACGACCTCAATCTGTTTTTGTATGAGTATCGCAAAGAACGCAAAGGCCAGGCGCTGCCTCACATCGCACTGGCGTCGACCCCAAGTTATAACGGCACTCACGCCGAAGGCTTTGTTGAAGCGGTGCGCGCCACTGTCGAAACTCTGGCCGCGCCGGGGCGAAAACGAAACCATATCAATCTTATCGCGGGCATGGTATCACCTGCTGACATTCGCCACCTAAAAGAAATCGCCAGCGACTTTCATCTGCCCGCAGTTGTGTTGCCCGATTATTCTGACACATTTGACGGCGGCGCCTGGGAACACTACGAAGCCATGCCGCAGGGCGGTACGCCCATCGAAGAAATCAAATCAATGAGCGCCGCCCACGCAACAATCGAAATGGCGAGCCTGCCCGGCGCGACCGCCGGGACGTTTCTTCAAAACCACTGCGGCGTGCCGCTACAATCGGTGGGCCTGCCCCTTGGGGTCGTCCAGACTGACGACTTCATGCGCAGGCTTGAAGAACTGACGAACGGCCAACGGCCCGACAAATACATCGCCGAACGGGGCCGCCTGGTTGATTCCTACGCCGATGCCCACAAATACATCTTTGACAAGCGCGTGGTGGTGTATGGCGAGCCAGAATTGGTCATCGCGTTAGCAGGCTTTCTTCTCGAAGTCGGCGCTGTACCTGTGTTATGCGCTACTGGCGCCAAAGGCGTAAAGCTACAAGAACGCATCGAAGCCAACGCCGACCTGCGCGGACACAAAATAGAAACCATCGAGGGCGCCGACTTCGCTGATATCGAAGAACACGCTGAGCCGCTCAAGCCCGATTTGATTCTGGGCAACAGCAAAGGCGCAAAAATCTCACGCAAACTCAATATCCCATTAGTGCGCATAGGGTTCCCGGTTCATGACCGAATTGGCGCTGCGCGGCTGCTTCATATTGGCTATCGCGGAACGCAGCAACTCTTTGACCGAGTCGTCAACGCACTCATTGAATATAAACAAGACCATTCTGATGTTGGTTATTCGTATATGTGAATTCCGTAATGAAATGAAAGGAGAAGGTGATGACTTTAGACCGAACGCAACACCCATGCTTTAACCCAAACGCCGCCCATGAACGCGGACGCATCCACCTTCCCGTCGCGCCAAAGTGCAACATTCAGTGCAACTACTGCGACCGTAAGCATGACTGCGCCAACGAAAACCGCCCTGGCGTCAGCAGCGCCTTGTTAGCGCCCGGCCAGGCGATGGCGTATCTCGACCGCTTCATGAACCACGACGCGCGCATCTCCGTCGTGGGCATCGCCGGCCCCGGCGATGCGTTCGCCTCGCCGGAACCAACGCTGGAGACGCTTCGGCGAGTGCGAGAGAAATACCCCGACATGCTGCTTTGCGTCGCGTCAAATGGGTTCAACGTCGCGCCTTACGCTGAAGATTTGGCCGAACTTGACGTCACTCATGTCACCATCACGCTCAATTGCCTTGATCCTGAAATTGGCTCGAACATATACGCCTGGGTGAGAGACGACAAACGCGTCTATCGCGGCGTCGACGCCGCGCGCGTGTTAATCGACCGCCAGCTGCAGGCCATTCGCGCGCTGAAAGAGAACAATGTCACGGTTAAAATCAATTCGATATTGATCCCTGGGATCAACGACCTTCATTTAGCGAAGGTCGCTGAGGCCGTCGCTGAAATGGGCGTCGATTTGTATAACTGCATGCCCATGCACCCTACGCCCAACACGCCGCTTGAGTATTTAGGCGAACCTGACGCGAAAACAACCGCGCGGGTCAGGCTTCAAGCCATGCGCCATGTCCCTCAAATGATGCACTGCTCGCGATGCCGCGCCGATGCGGCGGGCATGTTAGGCCAAGACGACGTCAATACTGAAGACTGGCTGAAAGAAGCGGCCGTCGGCCCGCTTGAGCTAGGCGACCAGCGCCCCTACATCGCCGCCGCGTCGCTCGAAGGCGTGTTGGTCAACCAACACCTGGGCGAGGCTGATTCGTTCTGGGTGTTTGAACAACAAAACGGCGGGTTTGAAATGGTCGGCCGCCGAGACGCCCCTCCACAGGGCGGCGGCGACAACCGCTGGAAAGCGCTCGCCCAAACCTTGAACGACTGCCGCGCGCTGCTCGTTCATAGCGCCGGGTCATCGCCCATAAACGTGCTGCAGGATGAAGGCGTGCGCGTCATTCGAATGGAAGGCATGATCGAAGAAGGCCTGCGTTCGGTCTATGAAGGCTCGCCGTTGCGCGCCCCGGTGCGTGATTCACACCGCTGCGGCAGCGGCTGCTCAGGCGACGGCATGGGCTGCGGCTAATAGACGCAGAGTAGTGACGTATCTGAAACCATCATGAAATTCAAAAGGAGAACATCATCATGCAAAAACCTGAACACCACTTTCTCGTCTGCAACAGCTTTCGCCTCAACGGCGACCCCCAGGGCGCATGCAACCGCAAAGAAGCGGTCGGCCTACTGCAATACCTGGAAGAAGAAATCGTCGACCGCTGTCTCGACGCTATGGTGTCGAGTACGGGCTGTTTGAAACAATGTGAAAAAGGCCCGGTCATGGTTGTCTATCCTCAAAATGATTGGCATGGCGAAGTCAACCAAGACAAAATCGATGAAGTATTGGATGAGATGGAGTAATCTGGAAGATAAATCTCTCAAGCCTGTGTCACTATTACTACAGAAGCGCCGCTTAACTATCTTCCTTCTCTCACTTCAAAAACAATATATAGACGTGCGTCTACTCAATCAATACGTGAATCCATTCAACGGAAATAACAATTCAATCATCAGTTAGAGCGTGTGTCATAATCATCTGCATAAAGCTAGCCCATAGGGCTCAGCGATAGATACAGTTATGAAAAATCAATCCGCACAGTATTTTGGCAACCACTATAAATGAATTGAAATTAAACTACCTTTTTGATTGATTCACTGACAATGCTGAAGAATCAACCTGGATCAAGGTTTTGGAACAGCGCGATTCTGCTTTGCTTCGGCGCACTGTTGACAAATCGCGTTGTAATGATAGGGTTTGTCTGATACAATGCATTTATCAAGGGATCATTACCACTGCCTTTATGGGTCTTACCTCATTCTGTTTGTCAGTTGTTTGTGCGTATCAATAAACGCTCAGCCGATTGGCGATTCGGCTACCCCTGAGTTTACTGTCTCTCAAACGATTGTGTCTGATTCTGGTCATACACGATTAGCTTGGTCAATTCCTCAAGAACTTTTACTGACTCAAACGCCTGAATTTGAGCTTCAACAGTCCAATGCATCGGATTTTTCCAATTTCATTGTCTGCTATAAAGGACCTGACACGGCAAGTTTTATTTCAGGTCTCCCGAATGGAATGTATCACTTTCGAGTTCGGTCACATTTTTCAGACGACCAAATCAGCGGATGGTCAAAGCCCATCGTTGTTCAGGTCAAGCACCACTCACTACAGCTGGCGTATTTCTTGTTTGCTATCGGCTTCTTCGTGTTCGCAGCAACCGTATATGTCATAGTGAGTGGAACGCGAAACCCAAATACCCTCGAATAAGGAGACCCTGTTTTGGCTCATCAGTCTGAAATTATTTCGACCATAATGGGATGGATGTTAATCGTCCTTTTAGGCGTTTTGTGGATAGCGCTTGGCGTCTATTGGGGGAAAAAAGCCAAAAGCATGGAAGGATACATGCTGGCGGGCCGCAACGTTGGTTTGGCGCTGGGTACGGCAACAGCAATGGCCACATGGATCACGTCAAATACGACAATGCTGGCCCCGCAATTCGCTCTGGAATTAGGAATCTGGGGGATGTTGGCCTATTCAACAGCCTCCTTCGGACTGTTTCTTTTTTCACCAATTGCAAAACGAATTCGAGCGCTAATGCCAGAGGGATATACCAGCGGCGACTTCATTCGTCTGCGCTATGGCAACACCGCCTGGTTTTGCTTTCTTGCGATATCCATTTTTTATGGGTTTACATGGTTGATCAGTATGGGGATGGCGGGCGGCATCTTAATGTATGCGCTCGCAGGCATCCCTTACCAAATCGGCATGAGCATCATTCTTTTTGTCTGCGTGATGTATACGCTTTTCGGCGGCTTATATGCGGTTATTGGAACAGACTACATTCAGTCAATTATTATCTTGATAGGGATTGTCGTTGTTGGTTTTGGCGTGTTGACTCATATCGAATTTGAAACCATTTATTCAAACTTAAGTGATGATCGTCCGATGCTGATCAACATCTTATTGCCCGCAGCCATCATGGCTGTCTTCAACAACTTATTATTTGGAATCGGTGAAATTTTTCATAGTAACGTCTGGTGGAGCCGGGCGTTTGCCATGCGGGACGGTATTGGACAAAATGCTTACTTTCTTGCCGGCGTCTTGTGGCTTCCCATTCCTATCGCGGCGGGCTTCATTGCATTGACCAGCGACTCATTAGGCATAAACATAACCAGCCCAGACATGGTCGGCCCTTTAGTCGCCGCAAATGTGTTAGGCCGGGTGGGTTCAGTCATTGTTTTTGCTGTCTTCTTTTGCTCGCTTGCTTCAAGTATTGACAGTCTTCTTGCCGCAACCTCAGATTTAATCACAGAAGATTTCTATAAAAAACTCATTCATCCCTCCGCATCAGAAACCCAACTACGAAGAATGTCTGCTCTCATTATTGTTGCGCTGGGGGTAGCCGCATGGCTCATCTGCCTCCCCCGAATCGGAACGCTCGCCTCAGTGCTGTTTTTTGCAGGGCCGATGGTAGGAAGCACCATATGGCCTATTGTGACTGGGCTGTATTGGAAGTGCGCAAGCCGCATTGGCGCGACGGCAGGCATGCTATTTGGCAGCGGGATAGGTTTAATCGCTTATTTTCAATTAGGATGGTATACCGCATCCTTAATCGGCGCCGCCGTATCTATGGTTATTGTCGTTCTCTGCGCGCGGTTGTTCCCTGAAGATTTCCACTGGTCAATGCTGAATGAGACTCATGCCCAGACTGAAGGAGCGCACAAATAACATGTTGTTTTCATCGATCGTATTGTCGTCGTTGATTTATGGCTCGCTTGTATTAACCGCTATTGGAGCATTCGTGTTGATCTATCTACTATGGAAAGACTACTCAAATAAGGAAATCTGGTAATGAACAACTCAAATGAATTACAAATTGAATTATCTGATTCAAAGCAAAATATCTCTCAGGGGCTTTACCCCGACCCGGGGAACTTAATTAAGACAGAAACAATACAACTGAAAATTTTGCAGAAATTAGTGAATCAGTCTGTTGTGTCAGTAAAACAACTTGACCGTGAAACCGTTTTGGAACTATGCAAATTCGCCGCGCTTCTTGAAGCGACAGAGATTGCAACTGCTCACCCGCTGGATGGGAAAATTATTATTACTGCTTTTTTTGAAGCAAGCACACGAACCCGGCTGTCGTTTGAAAGCGCAGTGCTCCGGTTGGACGGAAAAATCATTAGCATTCCAGACGGTAAAACGACTGGTACGGCCAAAGGCGAATCGCTCGAAGACATTGGCGAAATGTTCAATGCATATGGCGATTTGATTATTATGCGTCACACCGAAACCGATTCTGTTGATCGCCTGCAAGAACGCTTGCTTTTGCCTTTGATTAACGCAGGCAATGGCACGGGAGAGCACCCAACTCAAGCGCTGGCTGATTGGTACGCGATTTTGAAATGGAAACCCAAAATACAAGACGAACTCGACCCCAGAGAAAAAATCCACCTTGGGATCTTAGGTACGCCAGGCAGCATGAGGGCCGTAAAAAGTTTTCTTTTACTATCGCTTCTATTTAAAGATTCGATCCGTAAAATTTCAATTGTATCTGAAATGGCTGATCCGTTGGGTGAAGATGTGAAAGAAGATTTAACAGCGGCAGGCATCCCCTATGAAATCACCTTTGATATCAATGATGTTTTAAGCGATTTGAATGTGATTTATATGAATTCGATCGCTTTTTTAGGCGACAGTTACAAGACTCTTGATCAGCGATTTAAACTTGATAAAGATTCAAAACTTCGAGAAGACGCAGTCGTTCTCCATCCGCTAGCGAGATTAGATGAACTCGACACCAATCTCGACGACACCGATCATAATCTTTATTTCACACAAGCGCATGGCGCTGTCTTTATTCGGCAAGCCTTGTTGATCTCAATTTTAAATCGTTTCAACTATTTACCCAATAACATCCCCATTGAATAACATTTGACAGGAGAAATTGAATGTGCGGAATAACTGGCTTTTGGTCTGCTAGAGGCCTAGCTGACGACGCAAAACCAAAATTGCAAACTATGGTCAAAACTCTCTACCATCGCGGGCCCGATGGAGAAGGGTATCACATTGACCAAGACGCTGGAGTGGCAATGGGCCATTCGCGGTTGTCTATTATTGACTTGCATACTGGTAATCAGCCGTTATTTTCTTTTGACAAACAAATCACGCTTACTGTGAATGGTGAGTTTTATGATTATAAGCGGTTACGCGCAAATTTAATCTGTGATGGTGAAAAGTTTAAAACAAAGTCTGACAGTGAAATAGCCATTCCGCTTTACCAAAAACATGGGCTGGATTTTGTTCATCGGTTGCGTGGTGAGTTTGCCTTTGCCTTATTTGACAAAAAAAAAGACCGCATGGTTCTGGTGCGTGATCGCTTTGGCATCCGTCCGTTGTTTTATCACATTCACAATGGCGTTCTATACTACGGTTCTGAAATCAAATCTCTGCTGGCCCATCCTCGTGTACAAAAAGAGTTTTGCCCAAAAGCGCTTACACACCAGCTGATGCACACAATGGTCCCCGGAACGAGTTTATTTAAAAACATTCATGCTTTAAAGCCAGGCCACATGCTGATTGTTCAACGAAAAGGCGATTCGTTTGATATCACTCAGCAACGATATTGGGATTTAGAGTTCCCAACAATTGAAGACACAAAGCCGCCTCAGCCAGATCAACATTACATAGATTTAGTACAAGAAAAATTATTGGAATCCGTCTTGTTCCGGCTCGAAGCGGATGTCCCGGTGGGTTGTTATCTCTCTGGTGGAATAGACAGCTGTTCCATGCTTGGCTTGGCCGCCAGTGTACAACAATCGCCCGTGAAAGCATTCACAATCAGTTTTGACCATGACGCATATGACGAAGCCTCAATCGCTAAAGAAATGGCGGAAAAGACAAGCGCCGATCAGGAACTTCTTAACCTGGAGGCTGGTGATTTATATGGAGAGAATTATCGCAAAACAGTCTGGCATTCTGAACGAACATTTTATAACACACTTGGAGTCGCTAAATGGTGCATGAGCAAACGCGTTCGTGAGAACGGGTATAAAGTTGTTGTCACGGGCGAAGGATCCGACGAACTATTTGGGGGCTACCCCATGTTCAAACGAGACATGTTCTTACATGGACTTGACGGCGATGACTCAACTGCAATGCAGAAGAAACTGGAAGAGAGCAACAAACTATTTAAAGGCGCCATTCTCGCCGAAGACCAAATGCACCACCCTGCGATGGAATCCGTTTGCGGATTCACGCCATCATGGATTCAGCCGTGGATGCAAACCCTCGCTATCGCAAAGCCGCTGCTTCATGATGACATTCAATCTGAATTAGGCGACTACGACCCGATTGAGGCGATTGCTGATAGTTTTGATCATGACATGATCGACGGCAGACATCCGTTGGATATCGCTCAATATTCTTGGAGCAAAACAATGTTGGAGTGTCAAATTTTAAATTGGGGCGGCGACCGTGTCGATATGGCAAACTCCATGGAGTCGCGGCCTGCGTTTCTTGATCATCATGTAGCAGAATCAACGACTCAAATTCCGCCAACAGTCCGCATTCGCGAAGATGTAGAAAAGTGGGTTCTTCGTGAAGCGATGAAAAACCTGCTGCCCGAAGTATTGTACAAACGTGAAAAGTTTGCTTTTATGGCGCCGCCGGGCCACACGGAAATAAAAAAACAGCAAGCAGTTGATCGGTTGATTCAAGACCAGTTAAATCCGAATGAAGTGGAACGCACAGGTATCTTTGATAAAAAACGAATCCAAACGTTTGTCGATGAGTACAAACGTGACACCGACAGTGTTTCATTAACTCGAAAAGACGCATTACTGAATCATCTTCTCTGTCTACAAATTCTCCACCAGCAATATATGCAGAATTCTTTGTGAATCAAAAGGTAGTATGAACCAATACACAGTTAATTTTGAACGGTTAAAGAACGATATAGAATTTTTGTCGACGATTGGCCGTGACCGCGATAATTTCGGTATCAACCGAATGGCGTTCACCGCTTCGATCCCCGACCGCCACCGGTACTTCTCCCGGAACTCGTCCGCTAAGGATGAAACAGCCAAAGCATTCTATCAGCGTTTTGGGTTCGTTTCTTCGCCGTTACATGAATTTCATCTGTATATGTTGGGGAAAGATATCCGAAGAACCATTATGCTGCTCATTGTCT
>CAZKYC010000068.1:0-25766 GCA_964556895.1 uncultured bacterium
CAGAGTTGTACCCATGCCAAATACAACGAAAAAAAATCATCCTTGAGATCGTGTCTGGAAATTATAATTCAATTTGCGAGAACGTATCCAAATCCCGGATGAGCCATAATTGTTGTCTTTTTTTAACAACAACAATGTATGTGCATCCAACAGGCGCTGGCTCTGCCCAATTCAACGGTTCTAGCCTGATTGCGCCGTCGGCCCCTGGTGTGGTAAAGTAATGGTTGCGGTTATCGCAACACACTCAAACATAGACCTAATCTGGGAGGCATACCCATGGCGTATGTAATCGGCCTTGATGTCGGCACATCTGGAACCAAGACAGTCATCTTTGACGAAAACGGCAAGGCAATCGCCGACGCAACTGAAGAATATCCACTTCATACCCCCAACCCGGGCTGGACCGAACAAGACCCGACCGATTGGCGCCAGGCGGCGGTCAATACGCTCAAAGCGGTGTTGTCTCAACCGGGCGTTGACGCGGGCGATATCAAGGGCATCGGCCTGTCAGGTCAGATGCACGGTTCCGTTTTTTTAGACGCCAATAACCAAGTCGTTCGCCCCGCCATTTTATGGAACGACGGACGCACGGCGGATGAATGCGAACAAATCACCAATACCATTGGCGAGAAGCGCTTGCTTGAGTTGTGCTCGAATCCCGCGTTGACGGGGTTCACTGCGCCCAAAGCCGTATGGCTGAAAAACAAAGAGCCCGAAAACTTCAATGCGACCAAGACGCTGGTGTTGCCTAAAGACTACGTCCGCTATTGCATGACCGGCGAACTGGCGATGGAGGTCTCTGACGGCGCCGGCACGCTGCTATTCAACGTCAACCAACGCGGCTGGTGCGGCGAAGTGCTTGATGCGCTGGGCATTCCCCAAGAGTGGATGCCGCCCATGAAAGAATCGACCGACGTGTGTGGAACGGTCACGTCTTCATTCGCCAAAGAAACCGGGCTCAAAGAAGGAACACCCGTTGTGGGCGGCGGCGCAGACAATGCCTGCGGCGCGACCGGAACGGGCGTCGTGGTCGAAGGCCGGGTGTTGTCGTCGTTGGGTACCAGCGGCGTAATTTTGGCGCCGTCAAACACCGCCCAAACCGACCCCCAAGGCCGGGCGCATACGTTCTGTCACTCCGTACCCAATATGTGGTACTTGATGGGCGTCATTCTCTCTGCGGGCATGTCGCTGCGCTGGTATCGCGACGTGATCGCTGACAGCGAACGCGCACAGGCCGAAAAAGAAGGCAAAGACCCCTATGACATCATGACCGCGTTGGCCGGCGCCGCTCCGGTCGGCAGCGAAGGCTTGTTGTTCTTGCCCTACCTGACCGGCGAGCGCACGCCCCACAAAGACCCCTACGCGCGCGGCTCGTTTGTCGGGCTGACCATTCGCCATAAACGCGAGCACCTCATCCGCTCGGTGTTAGAGGGCATCACTTTCGCCATGCGCGACTCGCTTGAGATCGCGCGTTCGCTGGGGGTTGAGATCAATGAAATACGCGCTACGGGCGGCGGCGCCAAAAGCGCCTTTTGGCGGCAGCTGCAGGCCGATATCTATGGCACGGAAATCACCCTTATCAGTTCTGACCAGGGGCCGGCCTTTGGCGCGGCAATCATGGCGGCGGTGGGCGCCGGGCTTTACAGCTCGATCCCCGAAGCCTGCGACGCCATCATCTCTGTCAAAGAGCGCATTGCGCCCAACGCCGAGCGGGCGAAGCAGTATGACGACTATTACGCGGTCTATCGCGACCTCTACAGCGGCGTCAAAGGGGCCTGCAACACGCTGTCAAAGATGGTGGCGAAATAACCCGCGCCGGTTTGGCATTACAGCGAAAATAGATATTTTCGTAGTTGTTGCTAATATAAAGTGCAGATTAAAGATACGGAACTATATCTATCGCTGTCCGCCGCGGCGGATTCGGGCGCGCTAAATGCACAGATTTTTGACAATCGCTCTAGGGCGGCTGAATGGCCGCCCTGATTTTTGTTGAATATAGACAGAACAGATGATGAACGAACTTGAACTAACAATCAGTGCCGGACTTAGCGTGTTGGCTTACATCTACGCCGGATATCCGGCGTTGGTCTATACGGCGTCATTGCTGCGCTCTATTCGCCACCGCACTGACGACCAATACACTCCCAAAGCGACCTTGTTGTTTTCGGCGTATAACGAACTCGCCTCGCTGCCCGAAAAACTCGAAAACCTGCGGGCGCTTGAATATCCCAAAGAGAAACTCCAAATCCTGATTGCGTCTGACTGTTCGACAGACGGGACGGACGAGTATCTCGCTGACCAACCAGATATCGAATTCACCCCCATGACAGAGCGCGGCGGTAAGAACACGGCGCTCAACGCCATGCTGGCCAAGGCCGAGGGCGACGTGTTGTTTTTCACTGACGCCAATACGCTGCATGCCCCAGACAGCCTACGTGCCGTGGTCAAACATTTCGCCGACCCCAAAGTGGGCGCCGTAACCGGGCGCCTGGTCTTCACCCAAGAACGCGATTGGAACGCGGTCGGCCGCGGCACAGGCCTCTATTGGTGGTATGAAAACGGCGTCAAGCAAGCCGAGAACCGCCTGGGGTCTGTTCTGGTGGGCAGCGGCTCGGTCTTGGCGGCGCGGCGCGACCTGGTTGGGCCGCTTGACCCGCGCATCGCCAACGATTTAGAGATCCCTTCGCGCATCGGCGCCAAGGGCTATGCGGTGTTGTTTGAGCCGGAATGCTGTGGGTTTGAAAAGCCCCACACGGATATGTGTGAAGAGTGGCGCCGCACCTCGCGCATCGTCTCGCGCGGCCTGCGCGGGTTTGTCATGCTGTTGCCAGTGCTGTTGCGCTCGCCGCTGCGTTTTTGGCAATTTCTGTCGCACAAGTTTTTGCGTTGGTTTACCCTGCCGTTTGCGGCGCTCACCTTTGCTGCGTCGGCGTTGGCGCTTGAGCAATCAATGTTGGCAGGCGTCGCGTTTTATTCGGGCGTAATCATTCTCTGTGCGTCTCTCTTTGGCTTGTTGTTAATTACGCTCAAGGCTGAGGCGCCCATCGCGCGACCATTCAAACTGCTGGGTCATTTCTTGTGGATGCACACCGCCGCGGTGTGGGGATTGCTGCTCGCCGTGTTAGGAAAAACCCCCGCCGCCTGGCGCCTGCCCGAGTCGTCGAGAAACTAGCGTCGCTTCAACCGGTTTCACTGTGTTCAGATACAACTTAACCCCCTCATGTAATTCAGATTCCAACGTCGCGATTGAAGCCCCCCCCTTGTGTAAGGGGGGGCGCAGCAGGCGCCGGGGGGGGGATTTCTATAGTGGTTGCCAGAATTATGTGCGGATTGAGTTTGCGTAACTGTATCTATCGCTGTCCGCCGCGGCGGATACGGGCGCGCTTTACGCGCATATTTTTGACAAACGCTCTAATCGCTCAACAGTGAGCGGCGTGAGAGTGAGTAGAATAACCGCCGAATCACAAAAAAAGGCCCAGCACGCTGCGCTCCTCCCAAATAATCAAGTTACTGTCTCACGCTGTGAGTTTGACCACTTTGTCTTCTTGTTTGGCGTGTTCGAATTTGAAGTTTGAGCGGCCGCCGTTGTCTTCGATTTTGTCGGTCACGTCTTTCCAGAAGTTGCTGAAGATACGTTCTTCCGAGAAGCGCTGGGCGGCGTATACCGCCGCCGTCTCGCCCATTTCTTGAAGACGTTGCGGATCAGCGATCAGGCTTTCGATCTTGGCGATAAAGTCATCTTCGGTCGACGCGACCAGCCCCGTCTTGCCGTTTTCGATGAGTTCTTGAGGCCCGCCTTCGTTCATCACTACACAGGGCAGCCCCGACGCCTGGGCTTCGACGACCACGTTGCCGAAGGTGTCAAGCAAGCCGGGGTGGATAAACAGATCAGACGACGCGTAAGCGGTTTGTAGTTCTTCTTTGAATTTCGGCCCCACCATGTTGAACCGCTCGAGTTTCGCCGTCTTGCGCTGCATGGTTTCAAAGTAAGGCCCGTCGCCGACCACATGGATGACAAATGAGTCATGTTTTGGCTCAAGCGCGTGGTAGAGTTTGAGCAACAGGTCGAGATTTTTGTCTTCTGAGATGCGCCCGACAAAGAGCAAGTGTAATTGATCGCTGGTCGGCCAATAATCGTCCTCATGCTTTACAGGCGAGAAGTCGTTGGTGTCGATCCACCGCTCCATGATACGACAGCGCGATTCGTCGAGTCCCATGTTGCCCAGGTCGTCGATGTACCATTTTGACGGCGACAAGACTGAATCCACCGCCCCATAAAACGTGCGCGTCAGCGACAGCGCCGCTTCGCCAAACATGGGGTCGCCTGACACCCGCAAGGCGATGCGCGGCAGGTCGGTATGGTAAACGCCATGTACGGGGATCTGCATCAACTTGCCGCACAACAGGCCGATCAGGCCCATGGGGCCAGGCGTGCTGACCACGATGGAATCGAAATCCTGGTCTTCGACATACTTCAACACTTTCAACAGCGATGGGACGAACAGCGTCACTTTTTCATACCCGGGCAGCGCCACCGGGCGCAGCGGCGTGAAGTTTTTGACTTTGGCTTCGACTTCGATTTCATCGGGCGCGCAGGCGAGCAGCGTCAGGTTTTTGCCGCGCGCATGGGCGGCGTTAGAGAACATGCGGCAGGTTTTTGAGACGCCGTCCATGTTGACAATCGAGTCAGTAAACCAGGCGACCTTGGGCTCGCGGGGGTCGCCCAGCCAGTCTTCGGCGCGTTCGATCAGGTCTTTTTCGTCGTGCAGGTTTTTTATGCACATCAAATACGACGCCGTCAATACCGGAGCAAGAAAGATGAAGTAGGGAATTAATTTCGGTTTCTGGCAAACCCGCGAGAGCATCTCGTCGAGAATATCAGACGACAAGTCAAACACGTTCTCGTTAAACTCTTCGCGGGTCATGATGCCGTCTTGAAAGAGCGCCTTCATCGATTTGTTATTGATAATGACTTCGCGAATTTCTTCAATCAGGTGAATGCCGGTGCCTTGCGGCTTGCGAAAGAAGCCCAACACGCGGCGAATGGTCTTGCGAAAGCGGCTTTGGCCGGGGCCGCTCATCGGGCGGCGTTCGAAGATGCGCCCCAAAACATTCAACAACTCATGGGCGCCGGGGCCGATCTTGCTGCGGTAATATTGATAGGCGATGCTGTTGACCTGGTGGGCAAGCGTGAGGCAGCCGCCGCTGAGGCCGCAAGTGCGGGTGTTGCCCTTGCGAATGCCGTCTAACACGCCTTTGACGCTGACCTCGTCAACCACAACCTCGGTATAGACTGTGCCGACAAACAACCCGCTATGGTCGTCGCTGCCTGCGGTGAAATGTTTGACCCAAGGTTTGTCGCCGACGGGTTTGATGCCGTGTTTGTGGGAAAGTTCATTGATCAATTCGGGCGTCAGGCTTTTAAGCACGCTCTCAACGGCCTTGTTGAGGCGGTGGAGCCGCGTTCCATTCAGCGATTCAAAGTGTTTAAATAAAAGGATGAGTTGTTCAAAATGGTTCCACTTGAGTTTGCCGTTTACTTTGTGAAGCGGGTGGGCGCAGGCGTGCACGATGTTGTTTTCGTTGAGATAGTCAACTAAGTCATAGATGCTTTCGCGCACTTCTTGAATTTCATCAAACTGTTTTTGAGTCAGCCCCCAGGTCAATATGTGAATCTTGACGTCATTGGGAAAATAGGTGGTGATTTCGTTGCCGACGATGACATTGTCGAGGTGGGCGATCTCTTTGGCGCCTTCAATGGTGTTATGGTCGGTGAGGCAGACAAACTCCATGCCGCGGTGCATGGCGATTTCTCGCACATGTTTGGGCGATACATAACTTTCAGGACACCCAATTCGCTGCATCAGCCATAACGAGGGGCGGTCTGACGCCCACGAGTGACAATGAAGGTCAATTCGTACGATCGAGGGGTTTTCGCACATGCTCAACTCCACCAATTTCCAAGTTATACTGATAGTAATGTAGTGATATTTAAGTCGCCAATTATGAGAATTTTGTTAAGCAAAAAAATGTTTTATTATTGCGCCCAATTTTGTTCATACTCATTACTACGAAAAATTGCGGCGAATGTATTCGCAGGCGTCGTCTAAATTGGGCAGGATCTTGGTCGAAAACTTGACGACCCAGGGGTTGCAGTCTTTGTAGTCAAACGGCGAGAACGAGACAACAAATTTGCCCAGATCATAGGCGGCGTAAAAAATCTCCATCGAGGTGCCAATGCTGGGTTTGTTGTAATTGACCAGAATGATGTCGGCGTCGCGAATGTCCTGCAGGTCAAACTCGACGATTTCATTGGCGCTGTCGACTTCGTTGTCTTTAAAACTACGGCGCATGGGATCAAGCAGATGAAACGCGTCGCCGAGCTTGTGTTTGGCTTCTTCGCGCCACTCGACCGCTTCGCCTTGAACTTCGCCCATAATTGGGCCTGACAGGTAAATGGTTTTTTGGGGGTTGTTCATTTTTTTTCTCAAACAGATGACCAAACGCTTCGAACAACGCCAGCAGGCGAACATCTGCGCTTGGTTTGACTGGAGTGAAGTTTGAACCATTTTATAATAGAATCGAACATTGGGTAAGTTAGGCGGCGCCAGTGTGAACGATCTTGCCGTTTGAAAGGCGGATGTGATGGGACTCCCGGTATTAAATGATTCAATCTGTAACCGCTGCACAGGCCTGTGCTGCACCTATGTCACCGTTGAGATCGACAAACCGCGCAGCAAGCGCGCCAAAGACGACGCCCGCTGGTATCTGCTTCACGCCGGCGTCACCATCATTGTCGAAGACGGCAACTGGCATGTGAAGTTTCCGTCGCGCTGCGATATGCTCGACGATGACAATTCCTGCAAGATATATGACGACCGCCCTAAAACCTGCCGCGAATATTCAAACGATAATTGCGACTATTACAGCGAGTATGAAGGCTGGGAGCGCAACTACATCGAACTCGAAACCGCCGAAGACCTCGCCAACTATTTTGAGTCACGCAAACGCAAGAAAAACGGCAAAGCCAAAAAAGCCGAGAAGAAAAAGTGAATCACACTCGGTTTTAGCCAAGGTGTGTGGATGACAGATAATTCCGGTTCTTCCGAAATAGACAATTCAACTCAGGCATGGGTGCAACTCTGTGAGCGCCTGTGCAACAAAGCGGAGCGGCGCCGAAGCGAGCAGAGTTGTACCCATGCCACATACAGCGATAGAAAAATCATCCTTGAGATTCTGTCTGGAAATTTTAATTCAATTTGTGAGAACGTATCCAAATCCCGGATGAGCCATAATTCTTCTTCATAGCGCTTTCGTTTCGACTCACTCGTTCAAGCCTGATCCCTCCAGGCGAAAACAAAACCGGTAACGCTGCGGGTTATGCTCCCCTCGGGGGGGGCGATAAAATGTAACTTTTGGGGTAATTCGCGAGGCCAAGTCGAGAGAAACCTTAATATTCAAACAACGCAAGCAGAGTTGCGCCATGCTTTTCACATTGTTTGAGATGCCTTCTATCTGGTTCACTCGACGCCTTGCTGTATGATCTCAGGGGATATGAGCAATTCGTTTCCATCCAGCCGATATCCACGCATTGACGCCCTGTTTCGCGCCGGCGAGACGGTCTGGCGCCAGCGCTACGGCGTGCCCAAGGTGTTCCCTGAGATCAACACGCCCGCCTACTGGTATTGGTTGATGTGGTATGGGCCGAAGTTGTTTCCCCAAATTCAACAAAACGGGTATGCGTTTCCAAGTGAATCTCTCATCAGCCGCGTCATTGGCGAGCCCCCTACCGCGAAGCGCTTTAACGAAAGCGGCTTGGTCGACTGGCGGCGTATCGAAGGCTGTCTGCGTCAGGGGGGATTCACCTTTGAGCGCGGCGCGGTGTTAGACTTTGGCTGCGGCTGCGGACGCATTCTTCGCCACTTCGCGCTAAACGCTGACGCCTGCGGCTTCTTCGGCGCCGATGTAGATCGTGAACTCATCGAATGGAACTCTCTCCACCTCGACTTCGCTGCATTCCATACCATCAACCCCAACCCGCCGACACGGTATGACACAGAACAATTTGACGCGGTGTATGGCTTTTCGGTATTCAGCCACCTGCCGTTGGATGCGGCGGCGGCCTGGCGCGGCGAACTGCGCCGTATCGGTAAGCCCGGCGCGGTTGTGGTTTTGACGCTTCATGGCCAACACGTCATGAATGAAGTCGCCGCGTATAATCGTGACATCGGCGCGCCGTCGGCTGAAACGCTCAATAAAGACAAACCAACACTCAAACAAGACGGCTTTTTGTTCTACCCCTACCCAGAGAGCGCGAACAACACGGCTGATTGGATGAACAACTGTCGCTATGGCAACGCCTTCTTTACCGAGGCGTTCGCCCAAACCTTTTGGAGCGAAGGGTTCAAGGTCATCGGCTACCTGCCCGCGCCTGACCATTGGCAAGACTACATCATCTTAAAACGGACCTGAATTTCCCCCTTGCTTTGATCAATGAACGGAACTAGTTTTCCGTTAAATGGCGAAATAATGGAAGCCAAAGATGGCCATGTTGAAAACGGTTTTACCCATATTCAAAGCGCTTGGCGACGAAAACCGGGTGCGCATCCTGATGGCGCTGCGCGGCGGTGAACTCTGCGCCTGCCAGATTATCGAACTACTGGGGCTGGCGCCGTCTACCGTCTCGAAGCATCTCTCCATTCTCAAACACGCAGGGCTGGTCGAATCGCGCAAAGACGGCCGATGGATCAATTTCAAACTCGCCAGCCAAGACAACCCGCCCGCGCGCGACGTAATTGAGTTGGTCTCTGTCTCAACCAAGAACGATGAACAAATCAAATTTGACCAAAAGCGCTTGAAGGCGATATTGTCGATTGACCCTGAAACGCTGTGCCGCCGTCAGGCCGAAACCCGAGAATCCGGCGAGGCGTGTTGCTCGAGCGACCTTGGCGCCGCATCCAAAACAATTCGCAACAACTAGCAACACAAATCTGCTTCCACGGGGGGGGGGAAGGCGATGAACATACCAGTGAAATTCACGGACAAGCCGAAGCGCTGGATCATTACCGCCGCGTAAGAGATGAAATTCGCGATTACATAGATAGCGTGCCAGAGAGTTTGACATAAAATAGTAAAACGGCTTCATGTACGAAGAGTGGGCTTTCGTTTCTTGATCGTGACTGGAAATTTTAATTCAATTTGAGAGAACGTATCCAAATCCCGGATGAGCCTGAAATAGGAAGAATTAGGCGAGGTACTTCGCAAAGGGAAAATTCTGGGCCTGTCGCTGGTTCAAAATTGGGTGATTGACCCCGTTGCGTTCTATTTTCAAACCAAATTTTTACCAACCCCGTCCGCCAGTGATACAATAGATGCAAACATAGGAGAAACGACATGAGTTCAATTCAACAAACCATTCAACACGATGAAGTACGCCAGAAGGTGCGCGACGGCTATGGCCAGATCGCCGAGCAAGAAGGCTCTTGTTGCGGGCCGTCGTCATGCTGCGGCTCTGACGCCGGCGAAGCGGCGGTCGAACTGGCCCAGTCGGTGGGCTATGACCTCGACGATCTTCAGTCGCTGCCCGACGGCGCCAACATGGGCTTGTCGTGCGGCAACCCGGTGGCGCTGGCGTCGCTCAAGCTCGGCGAAGTCGTCGTCGACTTGGGCAGCGGCGGCGGCTTTGACATCTTTATCGCCGGACGCAAAGTCGGCCCCCAGGGTCGCGCCATTGGCGTCGACATGACCCCCCAGATGCTCGCCAAAGCGCGCAAGAACGCGCTGAATTATCAAGAATCGACCGGCATGGACAATGTCGAATTTCGCCTCGGCGAAATCGAACACCTGCCTCTGGCTGACAATAGCGTCGATGTGATGATCTCGAATTGTGTGATCAATCTGTCTCCCGACAAACCACAGGTGTGGTGTGAGATCGCCCGCGTGTTGAAACTGGGCGGACGCGTAGCCGTATCTGATTTGGCATTGAAGAAACCGCTGCCCGAACCCGTGCGCGAAAAGGTCGAAGCGCTGATTGGCTGTATCGCCGGCGCGGTGTTGATTGACGAAACCAAACAGATGGCCGAAGCGGCGGGGCTGGGGTGTATTCGCCTTGAAGAAAAAGCCGACTACATCGAAAAGATGACCGACATGAAAGACCCCCTGTATCAGAGCATCCAACAACACTTCGGCGAAGGCGAGTCGATCAGCGATTATGTGGTCAGCCTCAATGTTTCGGCGGCCAAACCTGACCCCAACGCCAAAGGCTGTTGTTGTTAGTTATGGCAGAGAATGGCTTGGCGCCGATGAGAGCAAGCAGATAGTTGAAACTGACCCTCAGTAGACGTTTTCAATAGACAAACGCATGCTGTGATTAAACGCCAAACTGAGTGAAGTGGTGATTGATATGTAGGCCATTCAACCGCTGGCTGGAACGCAGCGTCATTGGCCCAAAAAACATGTGAATAAACACTCTGTCTGGTTCATGTTCACATAAATTCAGGTAGGTTTCAGTTTGTCTGATAAATTTGACGCGCTCCAATTCAAATTTATCTTCAGGATCTGGCGTGATAACATCAGGCGCTTTCACATTTCGTGGAAACGACGGCAAAACATACATAACTAGATTCTTAATTAGATATCGCGAAATAAACGTACTTTCATCTTTCAAATCATGCATGCCCATTGCCGCTTCAGTCACAAAGGTCAAATGCGCCAACATCTGGGCAGGCGACATCGTTCCCCACACTGGCGAAGAATTTGGTGTAAGGTTTGATAAACGGTCTTCAAAAACTGGCCAATTACTTTTTGTTAGTCTCACTTGCCTAATCCTCACTCACCTGGCGGTTGGCGTCGTTGAGCCAATCGGGGTTGATGCGCACGCCCCAGCCTGGATGCGCGTTGGGGACCATTACCTTCCCGTCTTTGACCGCAAGCGTAGGTTCATACAAATTGTTCGTCCAGGGCGTTGGTTCGATGCTGTACTCGACATGGCGCCCGGCGTTGGCAATTGCGCCAAAGACATGCAGGGTATAGACCGTCACCATCGCCAGGTTGGCCGAATGAGGCACGCATTTCATCCCGGCTTCTTTGGCCATCGCCGCGACGCGCAGCGTGCGTACGACTCCGCCCAGATACAAGATGTCTGGTTGGACGATATCCACCGCCCCCATGGCGATCATGCGCCGCCATTGGCCGAGGTCGTTGTCTTGTTCGCCGCCCGCGACCGGGCAGGTTAACGCTTTGGTGACTTCCGCCGTCCATTCGAGTTCCCAATAGGGGCAGGGCTCTTCAAAATGGCTGTAGCCGTTGTCTTCCATCAGGCGGCCGATTTTGATGGCGGCGGGCGGGGTGTAACCGCTGTTGCCGTCGACCAACAAGTCGACCTTATCGCCCAGCGCCTTGCGAACCGTCGGCACGATCTCTTCGCTGCGTCCCGGCCATTTGTCTTTGTCGCGTCCGTTCTCGACGCCGACGCGAACCTTAAAGGCTGGATAGCCAAACTCGTCGCGCAGTTTTACCAACCGGGCGGCTTCGTCTTTGGGCGTGATCGTGCGGCTCATGCTGGAGCCATACACTGGAACCGGGCGCGGCGTTCCGCCCAGAAGTTCACAGACGGTTTTGTTCTCGCGTCTGCCAAACCAGTCCCAGATTGCGGTTTCAAGCCCAGACAACCCGCGGCAGACATACGACCAGGGGTATTTGTAATTTGCTTCGATACAACGGTCGACCAGGTTGTCTAAAGAAGCCGGGTCTTTCCCCAACACATGATACGCCAACTTTCGATGGACGATCTGGGCCGATAAGTCGGCGTCGTAGGTCGAGACTTGGCCCCAGCCTTCGCCGCCGTCGTCGGTCTCAACCCGAACAAACGCCAGAGTGGAGCCTTTTGAATAGGTTTCGATTTTGACGATTTTTTGTCCGGTCGGCTGCTTCAACACATCGGGACGTTGATATGACTTGCTGCGTCCCAGATGAAAATAGTTATTTGATTGCGCGTCAGCGCTTTCATGGCTACCCAACACGCTCGCCGTCCCCGCAGCAAGCCCGCCGAAAAACGTTCTTCGATTGGTTTTCATTTTATTCACCTCAAATCAATCATTCTCGATTGGAGAATTGTTGTTTCATGGTCCGTTCATACTCAGAAAAGTATTGTTGAATCACCGGCAGGTCAAAGCGACCCAAGATGCTGGTATTGGGCTCGCGCTCTAACAGAAATTTGAAAGACGATTCAACCAATGCTTCTTTTGTGATAGAACCACTTGTGAGTGTTTGATAGTACGAATCATCCAACGTAACAGTGTGGGTCGTTGTAGACGAACTCGAGACGGTGACTTCAAACGTGTTGGCGTCATTAGCCGAAACGTGTATTGACATGGTTTGCTCCTAGACATCTATGTCTTGTTTGGACGCCTCTCCCAAGATGGGGGGAGACACAGAGGGGGGGAAGACCTTTCAATTGATTGCAATGTAACAAACACCCCCACCTTAATCCTCCTCCAGACTTGAGGGGAGGGGCGGAATAAGTTAACGATCAACCTCGCTGCGCGGCCACACCCGCCATTCTAAAATACCCGCGCTGTATCCATCCTGCAACGTCACTTCGATGCGCAGCGCTTCGGTTTCGACCGGGCCAAATTCAACCCGGTTAAAACGGTCTACCCCGACGCCATACTCGCTGGCGAAGGGCGCTGCGTTCCATTCGCCGCCGTCGCGATAGAGCAGCCGCCAACCCAATGGCGCGCGGCAGCCGCCCTTGCCCGTGTCGTCAAACCAATAGACTTCAACCGCTGATATGATTTGTTTATCGTTAAAATCATACTGCGCCCATTCGCGCGTCCCTTTGTTGTCCCACCAGGTAAACCGTGGGACCGATGTATCGTTTGACGCCTTGGGTTTAATCTGGTCATTGAGCGCTGACAGCAGGTTGTCTCGCTGGCGATGAGAGACAGAAACCTCGCTCTCGCTGGCGATGGTGACTGGCGGCGCCAAGGCGGAATGTTCCGCCAACCAAACCGTCATGGCGCCCGAGTCGCGGTTGTCCCACGCGTAATAGGGAATCGCCGTGAATACAGCGCTGCGCGGCGAAAGGGCCGGGCGATATAAGGTATCGTCCCAGCCGTCGAATGTGTTGTACTGAGCGTCTCCATGCAGCGTAACCACACCGCCCAGTAAGTCTTCGTTGTAGCGCCAATCGACAGGCTCATCCCGCGACACCGCCAGATGATGGACGCCCACTTCGTTATCCATTTCCTCTAAACAATAGATGATAGGGCCTCGCTGTAAGGCGGCCTTGCCTTTGGTTGAATCGACGAACGGGTGCGCTTCGATGCGCCTCACTTCCATTGGCAACTCGAGCGAGACTTCATCGCCGCGTTTCCATTTGCGATGGATGACTGCGTATCCATTGCGTTCTACATAACCAGTCTTTCTGCCATTCACGTTGACAACAGGCGCGTCGCACCATTCAGGCAGCCTCAGCGCCGCTTCAAATTCAACTGACGATTCAGGCTCTACCGAAACCGTTACATTTCCATACCAGGGTAATTCTGATTCGATTCTAAACGAGACCGGTTGCTCTTTTAACTCGACCGTTGTTTGGCTGCCGATGTATTGGTTGATATATACGCCTTCATCATTCACGCCATAGATGGCGCCGCCGATTTGTGGAACAAACCGCGCTACATTGGGCGGACAACACGCGCAATCATACCAAGCCTGGCGATGGTGAGCGTGGTTTGGGTCGGCGTTGACGCCGCCGGGGTGATACCCATTGGCGCCGTGGGTCGACATCGGATTTCGGTAATTAAACAAATCGCCCTCAAGCGACACGCCCGCCAACACCCCGTTGTAGACTACGCGTTCCCACAGGTCGGCGTATTTGGCGTCGGCGAACAACTGGGTCAGCCGCTGGTTATACATCGCCAGCGCAATCGACGCGCAGGTTTCGGAGTATGAACGGTCGTTGGGCAGGTCATAGCCGCTCGAAAACCCTTCGCCGTGCCCGGTGACGCCGATGCCGCCGGTGACATACATCTTTCTCAGCGTCAGGTCGTTCCAGATGCGTTTCATGGCGCCGTAATAGCCTTGGTCGCGGTTGATGGCGGCGATGTCAGCGACGCCGCAGAACAGATACATCGCCCTGACCGCGTGCCCGTTCACTTCGCTTTGCTGCCCAACGGGCAGATGGTCTTGGGCGTAATTGTCTTGCGGCTCACGGCCTTCGGTATGGCCGCGTTCGTCGACAAAAAATTTCGCCAAATCAAAGTAACGCGTTTCGCCCGTCAGTCGATAGAGTTTGACCAGCGCCAGTTCGATTTCTTCATGGCCAGGCACGTCGCGCCGCTGGTCGGGGCCGAAAATCGAGTCGATCAAGTCAGCAAAGCGAACCGCCGCGTCGAGTAACACTCGCTTGTTTGTCGCTTGATAGTAAGCGACCCCCGCTTCGATCAGATGCCCCGCGCAATACAGTTCATGCCTGACGCGCAAGTTAGTCCATTTGTTGTCTGGCTCAACCAGCGTGTAATAGGTATTGAGATAGCCGTCGTTTTCCTGGGCGGCGGCGATGATGTCGATATACTTGTCGACGCGCGCTTCGAGTTGGGCGTCTGGCTTCAGGGCCAGCGCGTGGGCGGCGCCTTCGATGGCTTTGTATACGTCAGAGTCGTTAAAATAGATGCCCTCAAATTCGCCTGCTTCCAGCCCCGCCGCCTTGGCGAAGTTGCTGATGCGGCCCGTACGTTCACACCAATCCAACACATGCGGTACAGTTGACGCATGGTTGGCGTGAAGCCGCCGCGTCCAAAACGCATCGTCAATTTCAACTTGATTGAACGGAACCGCATGAAACGCAGGTGAGGCAAACACCGTTGTTGGAACCATTACCGTGATAGAGAGAAGAAATAAGATCGTTGTTTGTTTCATTGCTGGCCTCCTATCTAGAAGTCAATCTGAAACGCGACGCCGTCCGGCGAATTGGCGTATCGCAATAACAGCGTCTTGGTTTCGGCGTGCCACTCATGAGAGACTTTCACTTCCGCCTCTTCCACACTCGCCTTGATGGATTTTGGCTCAGACGGCGCCAACACGCGCGCGACGCCGTTGATCTTCAACGGGCCTTTGAGTGTGAAAGAAAATCCGCCTTCTGTTTTCATTTCATCGTACGCTCTCGAAGCCGCCGCCAAGACGCAGGGCGCTTCGGGGGCGGAGGCGATTTCATAAAACAACCCGCGCTGGCCGGGCATCATTTCTTTGAGTGAAAGCACGGGCAGGTTTGAATCATACAGATCAATCATCGGGCCGCGTACAATCAGCGGCTCCTGGCTAACGCCTTCGTCCAACACCGCCACGATCAGATAGGGGCCGCGCCGTAAGCCAAAGTAGTTTTTCTGAATGATGGGCTTGCCATACAATCGCTGCACCTCGCCCATCAGGCGTTCGCCGCCGTCGCGGGCGAAGGCAAACTCTTTCGGGTTTTGTCTTAAGACAACCACCACGCCGCGTCCGACGGCGTACCTCCCCTCGGCCTTGGACGGGTCAACGCCCAATTGTTCGAACAGATGGTTGCTTGGCGCGGCGTATTCATTGCCGTCTTGGTTCCACCATTCAGACACCGTTTGATAAGGGTCGTCATCGCGGCCTGCGTATATCAACGAGCCTCCGTTGCGCACCCACGTTGCCAACGCCTGGTGATACTCGGGCGCCAGCGGCTTCATATTGGCGTAACTCATGATTAACACCCTCACGCCGTCTAACACGCTGGGTTGCAACAGGTTTTCCATCTGCACCAATTGTACGGGGACGCCGCGTTTGAATAACGGAAGGGCCATGCCATAAAAGTTTGATAAGCGCGGGTCGTCATGCCCCTCAAACGTTGGGAACCGCTGAAACATCATCGAGTCAGACAACAACACGCCGATTCCCTGCGCCCCGGTGATGTTGTTGTCAGAAAGCGGCATGTCATTTAACACATTGATCAACACTTGAATCTGGGTGGCGTAATCAGGCGGGATGGGTTGGCGTTCATCGCTGCCTTCGACCTGGTACTTGCCAAAGAAGATCCGGTTCGGCCAGGGCATGACTTCATAATGGTCAACGGTGGGGTGCATCAATTGGGCGGTGAACGTCGCCTCATAATTGAGTTTGTAATTTTGCCAGGTGAAGTTGGGGTTGTCTTCAATCGGGTCGGTCAAACAATAGACGCGCTTGCCGGTCGGTTGGGTCATCGCCAACATAGAGCCATATTCGAGATAGGCGTTTTCGAACGTCCGTTCTTTTTCGACTCCTTGATAATACGTCGGCGTGCGCGAAGTGCCCGTCCACACCTGGGCGATGTAGCCGTCCATGCCGGGCAGGTTGGCCAGGTTGGCTTCAGGGCTGACAATGCTCCAGGCCGAGTAGTTAATAAGGGTATGTGTGGGCACATAACACTTCACCCGCTTGCCTTTTGACTCGCTGTAGTTCTTGGCGTATAAAAACAGTTCTTTTAGCGCGCGAAAGTAGAGATGGTATTTTAATTTCGCTGAGCGGTAGGCCGCGTCAGGGGTTGAGTGTTGCGGGCGCCATGCTTCACCGTAGTAGGCTTTCCATTCGCGCTTAAAGCCATCGCTGTATCCGCCCCGGTTCCAAAATTCCGGCTCTTCGAGGTGGATGGATTTTACTCCAGCGTCGATGGCGCGTTTGATGAGCGTCTTGAGATAGGCGATGTAGCTGGGCGTCGGAACCATGTAGGGCACGGTCGGCCCGTGCATAATCATGGATCCGTCGCGCTCAACCTGGCCTTCGTCGTGATGGAGCGTTCCGTCAAAGCGCCCTTCGATGTAATCCTGATATTCGCCCCAAGCGACGCCTGTCATAAAGTGGATTCCGTATCCGCGGTCCCGCCAACTTTTCATCCGGTCTAAGAAACTGTCATTCATGCCATAGATGATGGCCGCGTCAGAGCGCAGGTCCATCTCTGCCCGCCAGGGCGACGCGGTTTGAAACACGGTTTTTTCTAACTCGTGCGATTGCGAAATGGTCCCAAATAGAAGCGGCAACAGAATTGAAAGCAAAAAAAACTTGTTCATTGTTCAATCGTCCTTAAAACAGAGTAAGATTTATCATCATTGGTTATAAACGATCATGCGCGCGATTGCTATCGCAATCTCACTGATCCAGTCGTTATTTTGAAGGGATGTTTTTATGAATCGCCATCTCATATTACGGTCTAGCATTTTACTCGTTGCCATTTTTTCAATGCAACCGTTCGCGGGCGTACCCGATGTTCCTTTCTGGCAGGAATATCATCAGCCGTATCCATTGTCAGGCGAAGGCAATGACGTGCGTTCGATTGAAGTCGACCGCCAAGACCGCGTATGGGCGGCCGCAAAAGGCGGGCTGTTTTATTTAGAGAACAACAAGTGGGCGCCGGCTGCGCCGGGGCCGTTTTATGACCTGGCGTTCGACAATACCGGCCAACTGTGGGCGTCAGGGTGGGACGGCGTATACAAACTCTCAACCACGAACGCTGAAAAAGAAACCGCGTTTGACGACCCGATATCTGTTCTATGCAAAACCATCGACGGCTTGCTCGCGCTTGGGCCGGATTCCGCCTGGCAGTTGAAAGAACACCGCTGGCGTCAAATTACACGCGAATGGTCAGGCAACCTGCGCGACGCCGTACTTGCTCCCAACGGCGATGTCTGGATCGCCACGGGGATGGAACTTGTTCACAAAGCGCCCTACGGCGTACGCCGAATTAACGGCCCCGATGATTTGTATTCAACGGAGTGCAACGCGGTCGCCTTCGCGCCAGATGGGCGCCTTTGGGTGGGGGAATTTGGCGGCGTCGATATATTTAAAAACGGCGCCCGGGTCGACACGCTGACCGCCGAAGACGGTCTGCCCTACTTTGATGTTCGCTCGTTGGATGTCGGCCCCGAAGGCCGCATGTGGATCGGCGCCGGCCTGGGCGTGGCCCGCTATGACGGCGAGGCGTGGTCGCTGCGTCACAGCAAGCGCTGGCTGCTCAGCGATGACGTACGCGACGTCGCGTTTGATTCGAGCGGCAACGCCTGGGTCGCCACGGCAGGCGGGGTCAGCGCCATCAAACGCAAACGCATGACCCTGGCCGACAAAGCACAGTATTACTATGACATCTGTATGAAACGCCACGTTCGTGAACCATGGATCGTCGAAAAGTGTTACTTTCCCGACCCCAACGACCTCTCAAAATCGTATGTGCTCGACGACGACAATGACGGCAGCTATACCGGCCATTACCTGGTTATGGAATCGTTTCGCTACGCCGTGACTGGCGATCCCGACGCCAAAGCCAAAGCCGACCGCGCCTATGACACGCTTGAATATTTTCAGACCGTCACCGAAACGGACGGCTTTGTCGCTCGCACCATCATCCCCAGTGATGCGACGCGCATGGCCGACCCCAACCGCACGTATACACAACAACAAGCCATTGAACGCCGCGTCGCCGACCCGCGCTATAAACCCGTCGAAGTGCGCTGGCGCCCGTCGAAAGACGGCAAATGGTTGTGGAAGGGCGACACCAGTTCAGACGAAATCACGGGCCACTTTTACGCCTACCTGCTCTATTACGATCTGTGCGCCGACGCCGAACGAAAACAGCGCGTCAAACGTTTGGTGAGAACGATCATGGACTACATCATCGACGGCGGCTATCTCTTGCGCGATACCGACGGCGAACACACCCGCTGGGGCGTCTGGGCGCCTGAGTTTTTGAATCACAATCCCGACTGGCGCTCTGAAGCGCCCATTAACTCGTTTGAAATTTTGTCATTTCTCAAGGCAACTTACTACATAACAGGCGATAAAAACTATCAGCGCGAAGCGAAGAATCTCATCGACAAACATGGCTACGCCGATAACGCGCGGCGGCCTAAGAGTTATGGACGCTCAGAGCGAACTCACATCGACGACGACCTCATGACCATGGCCGCGCCCGCGTTGCTGCAATATGAAGACGACCCCGAATTACACGCACTGTATTTAGAAGGATACACCTGGGCCTATCAAACCGTCGCCAATGAGATGAACCCGTTTTTTAATTTCACTTATGGATGGCTGACAGGCGATGATCGCCGCCTTGAAGACAACATCGTCTTCCTGCGCGACCAGCCGCTTGATCTGCGCCAATGGCGAATCGACAACTCAAAGCGAGAAGACGTCGCGATTGTCCGCCGCCCGATGTTGGGGCCGTTACAGGTAGACCGAATGCTGCCGCCCAGCGAACGCGGCGTCATGCGCTGGGACAAAAACCCGTGGCCCGTTGTGTCGGGAGATTTCAATGATAACGAAGGCCGCCTTGAGAGCAGCGGCGTCTTTTGGCTATTGCCGTATTGGATGGGGCGCTACGCGGGGTATATCGAAGCGCCTGTCGGCGATTCAAAATGATTTAAGGCATTACGATTGATACGAATACCGAACCAAATCAGGCTTGGGCGCAACTTGGGGAGCGCCTGTGCAAAAAAGCGAAGCGGCGCCGAAGCGACCAGAGTTGTCCCCAGGTCATAAGCGAGACAATTATAGATGAATTTAATTTGATAGATCTTCAATCACGGCTTCGGCGGCGCGGCGGCCAGAGACCATTGCGCCGTTTATAGAGGCGTTATCAATATGGTCGCCGCAGATATACAGCCCCGGTCTGACGCGCACAGGCCGTTGAGGCGCTAGCAAGGCGGGCGGCGTCTGTTTGGGCAATGCCCGCTTGATCGAATAGGTATTCAAATGCCGCCAGGTTTCAACCACGGCGCCATACCATTCGGTCAACTGAACCTGTACTTGTTTGAGCAGCCCCTCTTCATCAGCCGAATGGTCGCCCAAGACAGAGACCGAGATCAACGACTTGCCTTCAGGCGCATAACTCGGCGCTGCGTCGCTGGGCGCGCATAGGTTATTGATCGGCCCGGCGCCGTTCCCGTTCAACACAAGAATCGGGCGTTTGATCGGGGACTCATCGGCGGCGAAATAGACGCAACTCACCGAATGAAACGCTTTGGGCGGCCCGCTTTGATGCAGCGCCGCCGCGTCAGCGCCGTCGGCGGCGATCACGACCGATTTGGCGCCAATCTCTTCGCCCGACCGCAGGCGCACGCCTGACTCGGTGACCGCCTCGACCGCAGCGTCTAATTGAATGCGCCCGCCAGGAAGTTCATCAGCGATCTGTTTGGGAATCGCCGCCATTCCCTTGCTGGGCAATGCCGCGTCGCCTTCAGAGAACATTCGAAACAGAAAGTCAAACATTCGGCTCGACGTTGATAGTTCGCTTTCTAAAAATACCCCGCCAAAAAACGGCCTGAAGAAACGCTCAATGATTAAATCTGAGAACCCAAATTCCTCAAGGCGACAGACGGTCGTCTGTTCCGCCCTCAAAAACAACGACTGAAGCGGCGGGTTACACACATCGCCTCGTAATAGGGCGATGCGAAATTTGTCAGAAAGCGAACCGACTGGCGTGAATAATGTCTGCAAGCCCGAACTCATCATACGCATCGGGTCGGCGATTACATGAAATTCGTTGCCAAAACGAACGATGGAGCCTGGCTCAAATGACTTAAGTTTGAGAGAATCGTAATCAAGAATCGTCCGGGCTTCAGGGTAAGACGTCAAAAACACTTGAAAGCCATGATCGAGAACAAAACCGTCTAATACGTCCGTTCTCATACGCCCGCCAACTTCATCAGCGGCTTCACAGATACAAACGTCGATTCCGTGACGGTGCAATTTGCGCGCACAGCATAAGCCCGCAACCCCAGCGCCAATTACAACGACATCCACTTGAGTCATAACAAACTCCAAATCAATAGGGCAATACCACGATGACGGAAATAAAGGGCAATTGGATTAGTGCATCATAACGTAAAACGGGGACGATGGAATCCATCGTCCCCGCGCGGTGAACTGGTTGGATTGAAGAGCGTGGAGGGCCATTACGCCGCGAAAGAAGAGTGGGAGTGGAGTGCGGCGCTCCGGGCCTCGCGTATTCGCCCGGTATCCGACTAGCCCTCCTCACCTCCGCAGCCACCTGAGCTATACGACGTACAACAATAGGTACAGTCATCTAACATAAAGTGGACCACCTCCTTTCTGCTCTGCCTAACACTGTAACTTGGAAGCCGCCCCTGTCAAGAAAATAATACTCTTTGTAATTTGTAAACAAAGTCAATCGATTGGCTAGACCGTTTGACAAAATTGCGTGCGGTAAGCGCGCCCGTATTCGCCGCGTTGGACGACCGAAAGATTGCCCCATCGGTCTTCTGGCAGGATTATTACGATGACATAGGTGAACATGAAAAAGGCACTAAAACCGGCCTTCGAGGTGGGTCGCATAACCTGACAGTTCCATATACCCTCGGCCGGTTGTCTGGCCGACGAGTTTGACCGGCCCTTCCCAATAGGTCACGCCCAAGGATTGGGTTGTATTCATCTCGGCATGATCGATGGAGGGCTTCACGGAAAATGAAATATCGTTCTTGGGGATCTCTACCCGCCACTCGATTGGGTATTCGGCGTTGGTATCCGGGCTTGTCCATGTCCGCAGCGCCGTCATGGTGAAATCATCGCGCGTTAGTGGATGCGCCGTTCCGTCTTGGTCAACTAACGTCCCGCCTGACTGAGGAATCAGTTCACCGTCGCTGCGCCGCAACCCGTAGATCATCAAGTCGCGTCCGTCATCCAGGTGAAGACCAAACCAGTCCCAGCCTTCGACGCCTACGCCAAGTTGAGATGAGCCCCATTCATGATCAAACCATGAATGGCCCTGGACCGTATAGTCTTCGCCTCGAAGAAATACGGTCCCTGCGGTTTTCATCCGCGTCCAACTTAGGTATGCGGAGGCGTTGCCTTCTTCATCGCCTTTTTTTGAATAGCCGCCTGCTTCTTGAAAGACGATTGGTTTTACAGGCTCTAATTGAAACTCGACGCCAATCTGGCTCTCGTTGTCATGAGCGGTGATGGCGACCACATCGCCGTCGACGCGTTGTATCTCCCAATCGCCGATCCAGGCGTGCATGTCATCTTCAGACGCGTCCGCGAACCCGGCGCCGATACGCCGAAACCGCTCAGCGAACTGAAATGTCTTTTCGTCCATGTCCGCGATGGCGAAATGCCCGGCGAGAAGTTGCCGGGGGCGCATAGCTGACTCCCCGGGTTGGGCTTCGCCCGCAATCATACCGACGCGAAAGATCGTGAACTGATAACCAAATTTGCGGCCTTCAGCCGACTCAATCTGGCCGGTGAAATACCACCATTCGGTGCGGTAGTCTGGATGGGAGCCATGATCGCGCGGGAACGAAAACTCCAACGGTGGAGTAATCGTTTTCCACTCGTCGTCTTGCGCGATAGAAACGAGAGAGAAGCTGATAGCAAGAGAGATAAAAATCGCTTTACCCATCATCACGAATCACCGTTTGTAGGTTTCGTTTGGCGACAACCCAGGCTGGAACCGCTCCCGCGAGAGCGCATGCGATAACCACGCCGAGATAGAGCAAGAGCAAGTCGCCAATCGGCCAAATCAATTGCAGCGACCAGCGAAATGATTGCAGGTTGACCACCTTGACCAGAATCACGCCGATTACCGCCCCCGCCGCCAGGCCTCCAGCGCCGCCGATAGCGCCTAAGATTCCCGCTTTCCACAAAACCACTTTGGCGGTTTGCCACCGCGCCGCGCCCAACGCGCGCAGCAGCGACAAGTCTTGTTTGCGTTCGTTGACCAAGGCGAACAACACCGTCACCACCGCAATCGCCGCTACCAAAGACGCAATCGCCTGTAAGGCGGCGGTGATGGCGAATGTGCGTTCAAAGATGCGCAGAATCTCTTGTTTGAGTTCGCGATTAAGAAAAACCTCAACCATCCATTTGCCCGAAAACGCGTCCAGCAGTTTCTCTCGTACGGCGGGCAGGTCGGCGTCATCGGGCAGAAACAACGAGATGCCTTGCGGGCCGTCGTCAGGGTGGAGCGTTAGATAATCTTTGCGGTCAATGATGACTGTGCCTTCATGGCTTGAATAATCATAATAGACGCCGACGACGCGGCGTTCGACAAATCCGCCGCGCGTGAGAAACGTGACCATGTCGTTTTCACTCAGGCCAAACTTTCGCGCCAGGCCTTCGTTGATAATGGCGCCGTGTGATTTGAGGGTCTCAATGAAAACCTCTTTTGAGTCGCGCCCATCGCGAAACGGCACGCCGCCGTAGTGTTTGACGACATCAAATTCGCCCGCCGCCAGCGTGATGCGCTGGCCGTCGATGAACGCCTCGCCAACATGAAACGCATCGACTTGATCCGGCGGGAACAGCCCTTTCACAATCTCGACCGCTTCGGGCGAAAGCCGCCCAGATGGGACGCCCGTCTGTGAAGCGACAGAGCGAATCCATACATCCGAGCGCAGGCTCTGTTCCGTCCAATCGACAATCGTCTGACGAAACGACGACACCATGATCGACATGCCCACCGCCAGCGCGACCGACACGCCAATCGCGCCCGCCGCCCACGAGGCGCGGTTGCGCCCCGCCGCCAGGCCAGCGAAGGCCAGGTGCATGGCCCCAACGTAAGGCCCGATACGAACTCGATGAGAGAGTGAGGCGAAGACATCTAGCAGTGGCCCCATGACAACAATCAACGCTGCAAGAATCGCCAGCGACGCGCCTAACGCCGCGTAGGGCAGGTCATCAATCGGCGGCGCCAAAGAAAGCAAGACGGTCAATATAACCAGCGCCGCCGCAATGAAAAGGGGCTTGTGATAGGAAGAGTTGGATTGGTATTCAGGCCGCTCGGCATTGAGTTCCTGAAGCGGCGGCGTCTTCCAGGCTTCAAACAGCGGCCCCAGCGCCGCGATGATTGACGTCAGCGCGCCCAGCCCGGCGCCAAGAATAATCACCCACGGCTGCCAGACAATTTCAGATTGAGGCGCGTCGTGAACAATGACCGACATGGTCATTCGAACGCTGGCCAAAGCGGCCTGCGCTCCAAAGTAACCGCCGATTGAACCAATGAACCCGCCGATCACGCCGATCGCCGCCGCTTCAGTGAATACCGCCGCCGCCAGTTGGGCTTTCGACGCCCCGAGTGAACGCAACATGGCGATCCAATAGCGCCGTTGCACGACGGAGGTATATAGGGTCGTTGCGACCAACACGCCGCCGACCAGTAATGAAATTCCTGACAACGCAGTCAGGTTAAAGCGTAAGGCGCTGACCATGCGGTTGGTTTGGTTGGCGCGGTCATCGGGCTGTTCGATGCGGTATTCGTCCGGCAGCGCTTCGCGTAACTTGGTCCGCAACGCCTCAATCGAACCCCCCTGGCGCGGCATCAACTCGATGCGGTCGATGCGGCCAATTCGGCCAAACAGCTCTTGGGCGGAGGCGATGTCGACAATCAACACGCGGTCCCAGGCTGACGATTGCCGCGGCGGCGAGAACACACCGACAACAGGGACAACGATTCGCTGGCTGCGCAGCGAGAGTTCGAGAGTCTCTCCAGGGCTGATATTCAATCGTTCAGCGAGGGGCGCCGGAAGCAACACCCCCTCGCCGCGCAACATCTGAACAAACTGGTCTTCTTCAAGCGACTGGTCGCTGTTCAGGTCTAAGCCGCGCACCAGATCGTCTGACACGAGGTCCAGGCCAAACAGGCGAACGAGGTCGTTCAACTCAGGAACCAACACCCGCTCATCCAAGACGGGCGCGAAGACCGCGTCGCGGGCGAAGCCGCGTAGTTCGCCAAGGATTGACTCATCCAAATCGCCCGGGCGTGAGATTTCTAACCGGGCGCGCCCGGCGAGTTCGTTGACGTCTTCTTCCATCGAACGCACCGCCGCCTGGCAGGCGAGCACGGTCGCAACCACCGAAGCGGCGCCAATGGCGACGCCGAGTGCGGTCAACAAAAAGCGGGCCGGGCGCCGCAGGACCGGGCGAAGAAAAAAGGCTTGTAAGATCATGAGGGTTCGATGGCCTCGACCCGGCCATCACGCAAGCGAATGACGCGGTCGGCGCCAGCGGCGATCTTGTCGTCGTGAGTGGCGAGCAACAACGTCGCGCCCTGTTCTCGGCGCAACTCGTTGAGAAGATCTAACACGCGTTTGCCTGAAAGAGTATCAAGGTTACCGGTCGGTTCATCGGCGACAATCAGCGTGGGCCGAAGCGCCAGCGCGCGGGCGACCGCTGTGCGCTGTTGTTCGCCGCCCGACAGTTCGGACGGATAATGCCCGGCGCGATGAGATAGTCCGACCCGCTCGACCAGTTCGCTGACCCATGCGGGGTCGCGCCGCCCGGCGATGGCTTGGGGCAGGGCGACGTTCTCTTCAACGGTCAGGTGGGGCAACAAATGAAACGCTTGAAAGACAACCCCAACGCCAAAGCGGCGATGTTGAGTGAGTTCATCTTCGCTCGCCTGGGTCAAATCGTTGCCGTTAAAAAAAATCCGCCCTTCGTCAGGCAAGTCGACGCCGGAGGCAAGGTTCAAACAGGTTGACTTGCCGCATCCCGACGGCCCGACCATCGCCGCCATTTCACCGTCAGTCAACTCAAATGAGGCGTGATTGAGCGCGGTAACAATCTCGTCGCCGCGATGGTAGGTTTTGGTCACATTGTCTAAACGAACCGGCATGGGGCGTCCTCCACATTCACAATCATTTCATTGTACCTGGTTCAACATTCATTCAACGTCTAGGCTGAGTAAATGTATATTTGGGGAATAATATCTGGTTCTTCCGATATTTGAGTACTTCCCTTGCTGGATGACCTGGAATTTGGTC
>CAZKYC010000069.1:0-25276 GCA_964556895.1 uncultured bacterium
TATTTCTGATTCAATCATTGTTTTGTTTCTTTGTTTCTTCAGAGGAAGATTGGAGTTCACTCTTTAACGGGCGCGACTTGTCTCAATGGGTTGTAAAATGTAAACCCGCTGATCAGGAGAAACAATTTTGGACAGTCACCGACGGCGTGATTCAAGCCGACTCACTGGGGCGAAAAGGCCACGACTATGTCTGGCTCATGACCCGAAGCGAATATCAAGATTTTACCCTGGCGCTGAAGTTTCGGGCGTTTCGAAACAGCCCTGGAAACAGCGGCGTGCAAATCAGAAGCCGGTATGACGAGACAGAGGGCTGGTTGAATGGCCCCCAGATTGACATCCACCCCAAGGCCCCCTGGCGTTGCGGCATGATATGGGATGAAACCCGCGGCGTACAACGGTGGATATTCCCCAACCTTCCTAAGGGACAATGGGTGAATGAATCAATGTCGGTTCCCAAACGCATATTCCACTATGCAGACGATGATCCGTCATGGAACCAATTGATAATCACGGTCGACGGGCTTACTGTAACAGCCGCGCTGAACGGCGTTTTGATCACCACATTCCAGGGCGAAGGCATACTGAACGACCAACACCACCAAAAACGCAATGTAGGCGAGTCGGGGCATATCGCGTTGCAAATTCACAAGGGCGACCAACTAAAAATTCAATTCAAAGACATTATCGTCAAAGAGAGGCCGCGCTAACCATCATTGGCTACGGATGGGAGATAGACGCGAAACGTCGCGCCCTGACCGGGTTGGCTGTTGCATTCAATCCAACCATTATGGTGTTGAATGATTTTATACGCGCTGGCCAATCCAAGCCCGGTCCCGCTTTCGGCCTTGGTCGTATAGAACGGCTCAAAGATATGGCCCATCACATCGGGCGCCATCCCGGCGCCGGTATCTACCACTTCAATCACTGAATACATAGCGCCAGATTCATGTCTGTATTCGGCATGGGTGTTGACGAGAATTCTCCACTCTGTTTGGTGTTCGCCGCCAGTTCGGGTTTCGCGTTGTTCTCGAATCGCGTCGACCGAATTGATGCACAAATTCATTAACACTGATTGCAACTGCGCGGCGTCGGCCAAAACCAACGGCAGGTCGGGTAGAAGATGAAGGTGAAGTTGAATATCCACATCCAACGTCTGCCGCATTAACTCAGCCACTTCCTGAACGCTTTCATTGGCCTGGTGAGGGTTTAGATCCAGTTTTATTTCACGGCAAAACGCTAGCAGCTGCTCAATCAGTTCCGCCGCCCGGCTGGCCGCGTTGCTGGCGTTGGTCAAAAACCGGCTCTGCCCGGGTGCGGCTTCATCAATCGCGAGATAGAGGTTCCCACAAATACCTGTTAACAGGTTGTTGATATTATGGGCGATACCGCCAGCCATTTTGCCTAATGATTCTAACTTGGTTGCAAGCAGATAGCGTTCTTCGAGATCTTTGCGCTCAGTAATATCAGAGACCAGTGTAAGAACATGACTATCTGCGCCGCTTTCATTGATTGGTAGAACGGTTGTCGAGATACGAAAATACCGCTTCTCTCCATCGGCCCTCATTACTCTCCACTCTTCTATAGTGAGCCGCTTTTTTCGCTTTGCGCGTTCAAGCCCCTTTAAGGCGAGACGTTGTTCTTTCTCGGTCGAAAAAAAGACCTTATGCCACCCGGTCCGGTTCACTTCTTCGATGGAGAACCCAGTAATCTCAGCCATATGGCGGTTCCATATCGTGAAATACAAATAAGGTGGATGGTTGATCTGATGACAGACGCATAACCCTTCGCCAGCGTTTTCGATAATAGAGTTTCGCAATACAGACTCGTTCAGCAAGTCGTCTTGAACGGCTTGAAGCCGTTTTTTTTCTTCGTCTAACTTAAGCCGCAACAATGCCAGGTCGACAATCGCGAAATAAAACCCAGAGACAGCCGCAATAAAACACCCCAGACTTGAGAACGTCTCAATCGCACCGCGAACCCGGCTCTTACTGCCAATGATGGGCGCATCGGCAAGTTGGGGCAATTCTTCGGTCAAATCAAAAATAAACAATAAATACATTAACAAAAAGGAGATAATGAACAAAACCGAAAACTTAGACCATCTCAAATACCCCAATGACAAAATATAAAGTGACACAAGGAAGATCGTATAAATAACCAAGCGCGATAACGCGTCAGGAACGGGCCTAATCGTCCCTGTCCGGTCGAGCACTTCGATAATGAACAAACAAAAGGCAAACGCGATCACAACGAATAACGTAAGGCGCAATCGCTGTAATACGTCTTGATGAGACAAACTTGTGTTTTGAAGTTGCGTCTTCATCCGTTTCACATTTTAATTGCAGATATATCAACGGACTGTATCGCCATAGAGTGTTCGCCAATCTTAGCACTCTTTTTGAATTTGGTATGTAAATTGTCTCACAGAGCCTGTAGTTGAAAGTGATTCGCCCTGATGTCCATTGAATGGATACACCATTCCCATTTCTTGCCTAGCGCCTATCAAGCGAACAAAACCGCCTTGATGAACTACTTGTCTCTCTCTGATTCTATATTCGATCAAAGCAACCTGTTTTTGAGAAAATCCAGAGATGGCTTGGTTGAGTCAGCCATACAAGATAACGACGTATACCAAATTCAATTTGAGACCGGCTCCATCGACCAGTTGCGACAAGCCCAGCAACAAGAAATCAGCCAGTTCTCGCCAATCCACTCTTCAAACGTTGTTTACGTTTTGGGCTGCGACCTTGGCTATAGCCTTGAGATGCTTTCATCCTATTTAAGTCAAGCCTCCCACAAAGCCGCCGTCGTCATTGAACCTGATAAAAATCAACTCGAATTAACCCTCGCCGCCAGAGACCTGGGGCCCTGGTTAAACAGCAACCGTATTGACTGGGCGGTCGGCGGCCATTGGAAAGACCAATTACGCGAACTGATCTGGCAACGAAACTTTTTCTCCTGCAGCCAGCCCGATTTTTTGTTCTCGTTCACAGCGCGCCGCCCAGAACGGACGGCGGACTGGGCGCAACTACAAACGCTGGTTCGCCAAAGCGTAAGCGAAGGCAAGTCGCGCTTTCAACGCCAATTCTCAGACGCTGAGTCGTATTATGCGAACAAGACCGACTTCACGATTACAAAACTTCTCGCGCCCTCAACCGCGAGCGACCCCGCGAAGGCGGTCCCATACATCCAAGAGCGGGTGTTGGACGAATGCCGAAAAAACAAGGTCAAAGTGGTCTACCACGAGCCGGGGTTTCGCAGCGACATCGCCTTGTTAAAACAAATCGCCGCAGAGCGGCCCGACGCGATGATGATGATCAACCGCTCTCCAGGAGAATTCGCTCAGCAAGAACAATTCGACCGCTTACAGATGCCGCGCTTTGTCTGGTGTATTGACGACCCCAATTGTTTTGTCGGCAACGCCTTTGGCCGCCATGACTTTGTCTTCACCTGGGACAAAGCCTACACAGAAGACCTGCGCAATAAAAACGCCCAAAGCGTCGACCATTTTCCCTATGTCGCCGACATGGACAAAGCGCCCGCCCAATTTGAAGAGCGCTTTTCTTCGCCCGTGAGTTATATAGGCCAAGTCAAATGTCTTGATGCCGAAGAACTGGGCTTGTCTGATTCCGAAGCGCAACTTGTGCAAAAAGCGGGCCGCCTGAAAGCCCAACACCGAAACCGCAGTTATCAATCGCTGTTGTTAGAATTGCAAAGCGATTTTGGATTAAACTTAATCAAACACGAAAACGACGTAGCGCCGCGCCAATTGCGTTACGCGACGTATATAGTCGCCAACGCCCATTGGCGCATCGCCGTCTTGGACAAAGCGCGCCCATTTGGTCTAAAGATATACGGCAACGACGACTGGAAGGCGTATTTACAAAACAACCCGCTGGCCGATTGTTTTTGCGGCCCGGCTGATCCTGAGCGGGACGCACCCAATATTTTTTATTCCTCCAAAGTGAATTTAAATATTCACAGCCTTCAGGCGCTGACCAGTTTAAACCAACGCGACTTTAATTGCCCTCTGGTTGGCGGGTTTATTTTGACCGATTGGGTCGAAGGGGCAGAAGACTTTTTTGAGCCGGATGTCGAACTGGCCTTCTACCACAACCTGAACGAACTTGAAGACAAACTCGCCTTCTTTCTCGAACACGACGATGAGCGCCGCCAGTTAATCGAGCGCGGCCAGGCCCGTGTGTTGCGCGACCATGTTTATAGCGTGCGCGCGCCTAAAGCCTTCGAGACGTTTCAACAACGAATTCAAGAACGCTATGAGGCCGCAGGCGATGAATAATCTAAACTGGCTTTCACTGCGCGAACTAAACACGAGTCACTTAAACAGAAATTTTGGCGTCTTACGCCTGTTGGGTTCTAACATTGCCGAAAAGATCGTTATGCCCGCCAATGAGGAAACCATCGAAGTCGCAACAGTCGGCAACCTGATTGCTGCCCGCTCAGCGACCGACCCTGATGATTGGATCTTCGGCCAGTCGCCGGCCCAAGACATCGCATCCATACGCAATGCGATCAATACGATCCCCAAAGAGTCTGAACTCGTGATTCTGGCAGGAAGCAAGGCGGGATACGCCGCAGGCCAGATCGCGCCTCTCATCAAACAAAACCCTCAATTACAAGCGATTGTGTTGGAACCGACCGCAGGGCGAATGAGGCTTTGTCTGTCAACCAACGACCTGTACGAAAGCATCTCGTCAGGCCGGTTGATCATTGCGCTGGCGCCCAACAAGGAAGAGAGTGTTTGGCGCACCATTGATAAACACAATTTATGGAGCGCTCACTCACCGGTCTGTATTTGTTTTGACGGTTCAATCAGCGATGAATTCATAAAGAGATTCAACACGCTGTATCAAGAACGCAGCCTACACGCACAAACACGCCGAGTTGAGGCGTTGAATTCGCTTAAACAGTCACAGCCTTCTACAAACCAGCCTATCGAACGCGTCTTGTTGGTCGACTGTTGGCCCGGCGCGCCCCAACAAGCGCATATCAACGCGTTGAAACTCGCGCTTGACCAACGGGCCATACAAAACAACGTCTTTCACTTAGTAGGGTTCAGGCTTGATTATCAACCCCATGAATACCGCCGCAGCCTCGAAACCCAATTGCTGAAAACGGTTGATGAATTCAAGCCGCAACTCATCATCAGTTACGCTTATCATGCGCCGCAAATCATGGCGCGCGAATTGTTCGACGCCTGCGGCGCGCCCTGGGCGCAGGTGGTGTCAAACATCGCGTACTATGACAACGACTATTATGAGAATGAAATCACTGCGGTCATCGACAAACGCTTGATCCCCATCTACCAAAAACGCGGCGCGCCCAAGACGGCGTTTCTCCCCATCATGGCCGATTACACCTCTGGCGAGCCAACGCCAACAACCGATGAATTGCCAATTGTCTTCGTCGGCAACTCGCTGGGCTTACAAAAGGCGGAACGCGACTACTGGCTTAACACCTGGAAACCGCGAGAGCGAACCTATAACGCCATCATCGAAGCCGAACGCGAACTCAGCGATTTTGACAAACAGTTGAACCTTTATGGTTCCCTCAACGAAAATCCCATACCTGATACCGAAAATGAACAAGACGCCTTTCAAGCCTTTCGCTACCTGCTCTGTCAGGCGACGGCGGCGAGGCGCGTTCAACTATTAGAATCCATCGCTGACAGGGGCTTACACATTTATGGAAACTGGAAACACAACCTCTCGCCAGACTCGCCGTTGCATGGATGTTTACGGGGGCCGTTGCCGATGGACCAAGAGTGTGCATTGTTTAAGCGCGGCGCAATATTCATCAACATTCATTCTGTTGGCCATGTTACGGGGCCGAATATGCGCTTCTTCAATGTCGCAGGCATGGGCGGCTTTCTCTTGTCTGACGGCGCCTTCGGCGATTTTCTGGCGCCCGGTGAAGAGTACGCGCCATACACTTCGCTTCAAGAACTTCGCGAACAAGTTGATGATTGCCTAAACCATCCAGAGAAGATGATTGCGGTACGCCAACAGGGATGGCAACGAGTCAGGCAAGATTGGACGTATTCGAATTGGCTGGATTGGATGTCAGAGATACTTGAGCGGCCCTTCGCTTCTTAAAACTATCTCCCGAATCTATTCGTATTGATGAGATGGCTTTCGTTCGTAGCGGATGTCACCACGACTGGCGGCGCAGTGTTCCCGCCGCCAGTGTCCCAGACATAGTTCCCCGTAACGCCCTGATACCCTGACAAGCGTGAAATCTGTTCGCGCAAGCGCTTTCGCGTCACGCCGCCCTGTTGAATCGCCGCCGCGATGAGGTTCACTGCATCATAACAATAGGCGTCGCGATAGTTTGTAACTTCGCTTGTATCATTTATTTGACCATTCAAATCAAACGGCGCCGCATAGAGAATTGATGTACGAGATTGAATTAACGGCGTGGCTGAGTGTTCAACATTCCATTGAGTAATCACTTGATTGCACACGTCCCGTTCGTTGACTAATTCAACAAGTTGACTCATTCGTTTCTGATCAAACCATACCCAAACAACATCTGGCTCAAACTGTTTCGCCCGTCGCGAGGCGCCTACCAACGCGTTGATTGAATCTGGAACCGTCATCTCAAACACGGGCGCCCTATTCTTTGTTTGCAGCGCCTTTTTAAACGCCGCCGCCGCCATGCGGGCGTCATGCTGGTCAAGGTATAGCATTCCGATGCGCAGGCCAAGAATGTTTCGCTCGGTTTTGACCAAGGCTTTCGCCAGCGCGTCATCATTGGGCGGCAGGCGAAAGATCCAAGGCACGCGAATCTCAGTCAGCGTCGGGTCAGTCGCGACAGGTGACAACAACGGGACATGCGCCTTCAGAGCGACCTGTTGAGCGACATGAGTGGAGGCGCTGTCAGGCCCGCCAATCAAAGCGAGAACGCTGTCTTGATAGACAAGTTTGATCACTTGCTGTGATCCGGCCTTCCAGGGGTCGTCGGCCCAACGCTGAATCAATCGAAGCGGCTTATCGAGTCGGATTGAATCATTGATCTGGTCAGCCGCGAGTTGGGCGCCCTCCATCAATGAACGCGAACCCGTCAAAGGTGAGAATACGCCGATGCGATAATCGGCGCCGGGCACAACATCATCCGGCCCGGTGAATTCGAGCGGGTCGTCGAACATACGCTTATAGGGCGCTGCGCTTTCGACGCTAAATGAAAAGCGGGATGAAAGAGCACATCCCCCCACCCCGCTGATAAGCGCCCGTAAAACAGAACGACGGTCAATCAAAGACTTCGTCTTGGGTATAGATTTCAAACTCGCCGTCCTCTAAGAGCGCCAGCGTCGCCGGGCTGCGGTTGGTGTACACCGCGTCAAAGATCTTTCGCCCGGTCACGCCGTGATAGGTCTCGATCAGGGTCAGTTCATCGCGAATCTTGGCGCGGTTCAGCCCGGCCTTTTCGACGGCGTCGATCAACATGTTCATGCCGTCATAGGCGTGGGCGGCGAAATGGCCCGGCTCAACGTCGAATTCTTTAACAAATTGTTGATAAAACTCAAGCCATTTGGGGTCGTCGCTGGTAGGGTCGAAGGGGAACCCCGCCGCAACTTTTCCCTGTTTCACTGCGTCGCCGGCGATTCGATAGAATACATCATCCACCATGCGGTCGCTGCCAATCAGCCATTGGTCCATCCCCAGTTCGCGCATCTGCTTCAACAACAGCGCCGACTCGCGCGCATTGCCGTAGGTGATGATCGCTTCGGGGTTGAGTTGTTGAAGGCGCTGAAGTTGTGGGCGCATATCGTCTGAACCGACCGGGTATTGTAATTCAGCGAGGAACGGATACCCCAAGCGTTTGGCGGCGTCGCGAAATTCATCAATGCTCATGCGGCCATAGCGGTTGCCCGCGCGAAGCGCGGCGACGCGAGTGAGTTTTAATTCTTTGAACACATAGTCAGCCAGCATGTAACACATCTGGCGGTCGTCAGTCACACAACGAAACACCCAGGGGATATTGGTCTCGATAAACGTTGGGTCGGTGTCGCCGGTATTCATCACCGGAATCTCACACTTCAACGCCACCCGAATCGCGATGTGGCTGTTGGCGCCGTCGATGGTGCCCAGCACCGCCCAGCAGTTTTCTTTGTAAGCCATGTCGATGATCTCGCTGCCCGACGCGCCCCAAAGCCCGTTGTCGTTATGGACCATGATCTCGAATGGAATCTCGCCGCGATAGCCGCCGCTGGCGTTGGCGTGTTGGATGGCCAGCCGGGCGCCTTGCAACATCTGAATGCCCAACGGTTCTTCATTAGAGAACCCGCCCGTCGCGACCGAGACGGTCGATTCAATCGGGCCGATGAAGCCAATACGGACGGTTTTGAGGCCCTTGGGTTCTGGGATATTTCGACCGTAGCCGGTGTACTCTAACCGTTCGAGAAAGAATTCTTTGTAGGGTTTGGTGAATCGGCCAAACGGCATATACTCTTGGGGGGTGCCGCCATACTTGGGTCCTGTAGTTTTCGCGTCTTCCGCAAATAAAGTCGTATCGACGCAACACGCAGCGATCAATAATGAGATAAAAATCTGTTTCAATGTCATGGCGTATCTCCTGATTGAACATCCAATGTGGATACGTCGGCGGTTTTCTTTTTCAGGCCCGGCCAATATCCGATTCCCTTGCCGCGGGCGAGGCCGTGGCCGGTGCCCAACCAGACATCATCGCCCTGAAATTCACATACGACTGAATAATGGTTAGGCAGCTCCAGGTCGATTTTTTGTGTCTGAATTACATTCGCTCCGGTTTGAATTTTAGCGGTCCATTGTTTGTCTGTCTCGTTTTCTTTGTAATACGACACCCAGGCGTCGCTTTCGTAGTCGACCAGGACTGAAAAGCCTTTGTCAGTACAATTATAGACTGAGTTCTTTCCACGCCCTTTCGCAAAATTGATAAAATTGCTGAGCAGGCCACTGTCGTGGTCCATATAGCCGCGCCAATGGCGCCCGTCATAGCGGCTGAGGCCAAAGTAAGTTGACGCCCACATGATGCCTTCGGTAAATGAAACCGAGGTTGTGATGATATGAATCAACCCGTCGTCGCGATAAAGGTCAATCTCCATCTCGCCGTCGGGGTCGTGATGGTCAGACCATTGGCCGGTTTTCATGTCGTATTCAAGAATGCCGCCGCCCCACACCGCCAGATAGACCATCTTATTTTCGGGGTCAGAATCGATGCTGTAGCACCAAATTTCTTCCATGGGGGCGTTTTTTTCGGTATAAATTTCCCACTCGCCCGTAATGGTGTCATAGCGGCTAGTGCCTGCTGTGGTCGCCGCCCACAGTTCATCGTCTATCATGGTCACGCCATACACAACATCGTTGACCAAGCCGCTGTTTAGTTGATGGAAATGGTCAAAGCGGCCTGCGCTGAAACGCGCTACGCCGCCGCCAAACAAGCCCAGCCACACGTCGCCGGTTTTTTCTGAAATCGCGATCCCGCTGACCACGCGCCACGGCAGCCCGTCGTCTTCGGTCCATGATTTCCACTTGCCGTTTTCATAACAGGCAAGGCCGTTTTCGGCGCCGACCCACATCCGGTCGCCATCGGCTTTTAGAGAAAAGATATGGTCATTGGGCAGGCCGTTTTCTTCAGCGAAAAACACGTCCCATTGAGTGTAAACAAACGGCTCGCCCGGCAGGGCGTCATCCGCATTCGCTGCAAAACACATGCAGGCGGCGACTACAAAGCCAATAAAAAATGTCCAGCCAGACATAGAGAGGCTCCTTTACAGCGTTTTTAAAAATTCGATCAGGTCGTTAAGTTGGTCTTTGGTCATATCGTTGGTGACGCCGTGTTTATCATACGGGTTAAACCGCGTCCAGATTTCTTCCAGCGTCGGCGCGCGCCCGTCATGCAGATACGGCGCGGTCGCATAAATATTGTTTAAGTGAGGAACATCAAATTCGCCGTGTTTATCGATAGGCGACTTGGTCCCAACGTCTTCCACCGTTCGGCTGGTGTAATACGGTGCGGGGTGACATGTCGCGCATCGTCCGTTAAGCGGAATCTTACGCCCGGCGTTGTCATGCGTCCGGTAGAAGTAGGCTTTGCCGCGCTGTTGGGCGGGCGTCAGTTCATCCGTTAAACGAAAGCGGTTGGGCGGGCGCGGGATGGTGCAGATATAGCGGTCGAGCGCCTCAGACTCTTCGGGCGTGAAGGGGTCGATACGCGTGAAGAACACCGCCAGCCGGGCGCCGCATTGGCGCCTGAGGGTCGGGTTGGTGCCTTCCCATTTAAACGGCGCCGTGTCGAGAATACCGCGCAGGGTGCGGTTATCGACAGGTTGAAGGCCGATGCCGTCGGGTTCGATATCATAGGTGATGCCATCGACGCCGCCGTCGGGATGGCAGGAATGGCACGAAAACTGCCGTCCATATGTGACGCGGGCGCTATGAAAAATCTGTTCGCCCCAGCGTTCTTGGGTAATCTCTTTTGGCCCGCCCAGGTCGAATACGTTTACGCGCTGCTGCGCCTGCGCGTCAATCACCGAGACGGCGTCATCGAGCCCATCAGCAACATAGATATACTTGCCGTCGCGCGAGGCGGCCATGCCGCGCGGGCTGCGCCCTACAGAAATTCGCTTCACCACATAGTCGGCGCTAACGCCGACATGGTTGGGCAGTTTCTCTTTGCGCTCACGGTCTGTGGCGTTTAGGAGTAGGGCTTTCATCTTATCGATATCGATGACCGCGACCGCGTCTAACCCGCCGCCGCTCAGATAGGCGAAGCGCCCGTCAGGGCGAAACACAATATCGGTCGGGTCGGCGAAATACTCGTCCGGCTCGTCAACCAGCAACTGGTCGACGCGCCCGTCTTTCCAGATGACGCCAAAGCCATTGTTCATCACCCAGCCTTGAAGCACGCGCGTCATCGGCACAAGGTTTTTGGTGCGAATCAACGTACAAAGTGCAAACTCGCCGTCGGGCGACACATCAACGCCCTGAACCAGATTGGCTTCGGGGACCATGGCCCGGTCTTTGACGACGCCGCGCTCTAGATCAAGCACGGTTACTTCTGACAATGACGGCTCGCGAAACTCAACAAAGTGTGAGAGATTATTGGTCACATAAGCGGTTTTGTGATTGGGCGTCGACGCAATCGCCCAGGCGCCGCGCGCGGCGGATAGACGTTTGGCTTCTTCGCCGCTCTCAAGATCAATCACAGAGATGTCGCTTGTCCCCGCATTCACGGCATACAAATATTCATTGTTCTCATCAACCATAACGCCGTGCGGTTCATCGCCGACGGTGATCGCGCGAAGAATTTCGAATGAAGCGGAATCAATTTCAGACACCGTGTCAGAACCGCGGTTTGAGACATAAATCCGCGATTCATCCGGCGAGAGACAGACGTCATGCGGCTGGTTTTGGACTTCGACCTCAACAATCGTTTCACCGGTTTTCGTATCAACAACAATCAAACTGTCTGATGCCTCGCAGGCGACATACAAACGCGTCCCGTCATTATTAATGGTGAGGTTCCAGGGCGTCTTGTATTCAATAGGCCCCTGTATTTCGACAACCTGGTTGGCTGGTTTACTCGGTTTCCAGTCAGGATCAAGTTTGACCGGGTTGGTCTGGTTGCGTTTCGTGTAGGGATGCTCAATCTGCGCCCAGGCTTCGTTGAACACAAACGGCTTCACGTCTAACACCGCCGTGTGAGAGCCTTTCTCTTTGTGGCAGATCAAGCAGAAGCGTTCATCCGGCATGAGCAGGCCCGCTTCGCGGTCGGCTTTATCATTGGTCAATTCGTGAGTTTCGAGATACGAGCTGCTGGCGCCGTGACAGGCCTCGCATTGGATTCCCTCTTCGAACGAAAACGCCGGGTCACGCTCCCAGGCTTCGCTGTCAGCGGCGGTGGTGTGGCAGCCCAGACAGATCGGGCTTTCGAACGGGTCGACATCAACGCCCGACAAGCGGGCGATTTCGTTTGACTCAGGCATCGCTAGCGCCGCGTAAGCATTGGCGTGGGGCGTCCGGCGCCACTTGTGGATTTCAGAAGCATGACACTCGCGGCATGAAGTTTCACTCAAAAATACACGTTCTTCCGCAACGCCCGCCATCTGGCTGGAAATCAGTATTAGAAAAACAAAACTCAGTTGTCGTGCATTCATCATGGTTTCCGCTAGTTAGGTTGTTTAACGCTCAACCGTTGGTTGGCTTTCACCTCTGTAAGCGTTTGGAATTTTCCATTTGGCCATTGAATTTCTATTTTGTCAGCAAGCGCATTTTTGTTCATTCCAAAATGCGCGGCGGATTGGCTCTGAGACAGATAGCCGGAACTACTGGTCATGTAGCGCGTCTGGGTCTTGTCGCCAACCGTCACTTTTACTACGGCGCCATAGGCGTCGCGGTTGGATTTTCCCCCTTCCAGTTCCACCTGCAGCCAGCCGTTATTTGAACCGCCGTCATTTCTTAACAAGCGACAGCGGTTGTTTAAATTTAACACCAACAAGTCGAGGTCGCCGTCGTTGTCATAGTCGCCCAACGCCGACCCGCGCGAAACAAACTTGTCTTGAAACGCAGCCCCCAATTTCGCCGATACGTCTTCAAAGCGGGCGCCGTCTTGGTTGACCAACATCAGGTCTTCTTCGGCGTCGAGTTTGTGGCTGTCGCCGTTTGAGAGAAAGATGTCAATCCAACCGTCGTGGTTAAAATCGAAGAAATTGCCGGACCAGCTGGTGTATTGGCCGCACGACGACGCTATACCCAACTTGGCGCTCATCTCGTCAAAATAGCCATCGCCGGAATTTTTGTATAAACACGTGTAGGTCATGTCAGGAACCAGCAGGTCAAGAAACCCATCGAGATTAAAGTCGCCAAACTCCGGCCCCATCGCCGCCTGGGCCTCGCCGTTTTGCCCGAACGCGGTCGCGGTCAATAACGCGATGTTCTCGAACCTCCCGTCACCCAGATTTTTGTAGAGGTAGTTCTCCATGGCGTCGTTGGCGACGAAGAGATCCACCCAGCCGTCGTTATCAATGTCGCAGGTCGCCACTCCCATCGCCCGTCCGTCTGGATTGACCAGCCCGGCGGCCTCGGTGACATTGGTGAAGGTTCCGTCGCCGTTGTTGCGATACAAATTGTCTTGTTGGCCAGGATACGACAGCGGCCCAGGGAACTTATCGGGCGCATAGTAATAGGTGTAATCAGGGTCCCAGAGAATATAGGCGCCGACATAGAGGTCGAGGTCGCCGTCTTTGTCATAATCAAAGAATGACGCGCCGATTCCCCAGCGGTCGTCTTCGAGCCCGGCTTGTTTGGTGACGTTGGTGAAGGCCCCGTCGCCGTTGTTTTGATAGAGAACGTCTGGCCCATAGTTGGTGACGAACAGGTCGGCGTCGCCGTCGTTGTCATAGTCGCCGATAACGCAGCCCATGCCAAACCCGGTGTCAGCGACGCCCGCTTTTTCACTCACATCGGTGAAGGTTCCATCACCGTTGTTGTGATAAAGCGCGTTTTTGAGTTTTCCTTCTAAATGGCGCCCGCGGACGCTGTTGACGCCCTTGAGATAACTGCCGTTTACTAAATAAATATCAAGAAAACTGTCATTGTTGTAATCAAAAAACGCGCAGCCCGCGCCAGTCGATTCGATGATGTTGTCTAATGTGTCATCGCCGATGCTGTGAGTGAAGGTTATGCCAGCGGATTCGGTCACGTCAACAAACTGCGGCCATTCATCCTGGGCGTAGGCGGGCCACAGTAAGAGAAGCGGTAGAGTGAGACAGAATCGTATTTTCATTTAGGCTCTCCCTGCCAAATCGAATAGTGCGCGCCCCGGTCAATCCACTGTTGAAATGTAGTTTGAGTTTTCTGCTCTATCTCATGCGGCTCCATCATGAGAATCTTCATCAACGGGCTGGTGTCAGAAAACCCAGGGTTCACATAATTCATTTCGCCATACAACAAGTTCTCATGAATCTCATCGGGACGCCGCCGTGAACCGGCGGGGTCAACCGACAAGTCTAGTTTGTGTATTGCGTTGTGGCATGTTGAGCATTTACGCTCGATAATTGGCAATATCGAGGTCAAAAAATCAATCCGCTCATTGTTATCCAACGGTTGGGTCACATCGAACGCAGGTTTGACAATCGCTTGCGACAGGCGGTTGGGCGGGGTGAGTTCGGGGTCTTCATGACAGCCGATGCAGCCGCGCCGTTCACCGGGGCGCACCCACATCCAGTTGCGGTGGGTTTCAATCACTTCACCCGCGCCATCAATCAACTGCAACGCAAACGGCGTGTCTCCAGGCACGTTTAGATGAAACGAGCCGTCTTTCTCAACCGGCGCAACGCCCAACACGCGTTGCGGCGACTTCACCGCTTGTGTGTTAGGAAGCCAGGTTTTTTTAATAGGCAACCCCTCGATCACGCGAACGTGTTTCACACTGCCTGGCGAGAGTTTGGCGACAGCGTCTATCTGGCTTTCATACACATTCAGACAATAGAGTTCGCCGATGGTCTTCTCAACATTGACTACGCTTGAGCGGCCATCGGTTTTGGGATGCGGCGCTAAAACCTGCGCGTCCAGGCAGTGATGTTGGTCCTCTTTGAAAACCGTTTCGATGGCTTCGCCCGTTTTGGTTGAGAGACGAACCAATGAATAGACATCGTTCCAATTAGGAAGTGTTGAAACAATCAGCGATTCTGCATTGATCGAGCATGGCGACTGAAAGATCCCTCTGGCTAACGTTTGATATGTATGAAGCGGGCGGCGTTGTTCGACATAAGACAACGCGCCGTCTTCAACAAAGTACACTCTACCGCCAGGCGATGGCGCGCTTTGGATGATATGACCGAGCGGCTTGCCTGTTCCAGCGTAGAGCATGGCGTCGGCGCCGTCGATATTGATCGCCAATAATTTTGCGGTTGGTAATTTCGAACCTGGCGAGCCGTCAAAAAACCGCTGCCAGCTGCTAAACAAAACCCGCCCATTCGGCAACACGCTGGGGTCAAAATCTGAACTCAGATTATAGGTCAACCGCTGAACGCCGCTGCCGTCCATCCAACAGGCGTAGAGCGAATAGGCCTTGCCGCCGCTGCCTTCGTTTTGCCAATCATGGTCAGAACTCACAAACACCATGCGCGGCGACGGGCTGGCGTCATTGAGGTGAAATAAATTACCGGTCGGCAAGGGCGAGACACAGTCGCTCAGCCCGGTATCGATGTGAGTCTTGTTATCACCGTCCGCGTCCATGCGCCACAGCTGCCAATCATCGGCTGGTTGCTGTTTACCAGAAAAATAGATTGACTCGCCGTCAAAACTGACGGCGGGGTCGCAAGCGGAAGCGAACTCAGGCGTGAGAATCACCAATTCGCCGTCACGCTGCAAGCAAACAATGCGACAGCCATCGACATACCGTTGGGCAGGGTCAAACCGAGTTTCTATATCATAAACGTCGTTGGGAACTTGAACGAATACCAGATCTGCGTCGAGCGCAAATGCGCTTTGACCAATGCTAATTGGCGCCAGGAGCAGCAAGAAGAGAGACCATCCCATTGGGCGGGAAGAGAAAAACGAACCCATGGCGTTAACCCCAATTAAGAATCGCGCTGGCGTCAATTTCAAACAACAGGTCGTCGCGGCACACATCAGCAATAGTACACACAACCGGAATATCAGGGAAAGCAAACTCACCCGCAATACTGCGATAGAGCGGCAGGTCTTTGGCGTATTTCAGAAACACAGTCGCGCGGCAGATAGTAGACATGTCGGCGTTGACGCTTTCGAGCAGCGACTGAACGTTCTGCATGGTCCGGCGAATCTGGGCCTCTGAGTCGCCGACATGAACGGTGGCGCCTTCTTCATCAATCGAGGCGGTGCCAGACACAAACACATAACGGCCCGCTTCGGTCGCAACCGCCATGCCGCGCGAGAACGCCGATCCATAATCGGTGGCTTCATTTTGTTTGTTGTTAATCAGGCGCTCGACATAAAAACACTTTGAACCTTGAGGGCGCGCCGCCAGAATATCGACCGTACAGCGGTGGCCTTTGGCGTTGCTGCCCATGATGCCTGTGCTGGCGGGGATCATCGAATTGGCCTTGCCGTTCAATACGCCCAAGCCGGTGTAAACCTGATTGCGCGCCAAGTTGAAGCCGTCATACCAATCGAGAATGTCGTCCAGATAAAACCAGGTGCGGCGCACGTCTTTAAACGACCAGTCATGGCGACGTAAACAGTCATTGGCAAATTTAATGGCGTGAGTGGTTTCTTCACACGGGTCGCTAGTTGGCTTGCCCGTCCAGGCGCTGACATCAGACAACAAAAAATAATCGGCCTCGCGCCCATTCAATTGGCGCCCAATCGCCTTGCCCTCGTGAGTGATGATCGAAGATTTCGCCTCCGCTTTGGGGCAAGTAGCCAACGCGTGGATGCCCGCCATGGGGGCGCCTTCGCTGTCGGATCCATCAATCAAAGTCGGTTCGACCGCAACCGCGTCGCCCAACCCCTCGAACGCCTTGGCGCGCAATGAACGAATGCGCTCAAACTCATGGGTCGAGCCAAATACTCGTTCCTGTAGCACTATCGCATTATGCTCGCGCAGGTAACCAGCCAGCTGGTCAAACGCGTGATAGACCGGGTCGTCTTGGCTAGACTCTAAGGTAACTGTGACAAAAATAAGGTCGCGAGTGGAATCAGTTGCGTATAGCATGGATGCCGTTCTTTCCGATTGATGATCAACCCGGGGAAGACGCATTTAGTTCTTGACAAGCATTGCCAAAAAATTGCCCCTTCCCTCCCCATAATTAAAACTTACTTAATCATACCAGTCGTCATAATTTGATTCAACAGGAATAATCTAACAACCGATTCAATTTGTCAAGTTTATACTTTATTGAATTAGTATTGTTTCTTTGATCGAATTGATACAATTCTCATTTGGCCGATTCCTGCGACGGCGTCGCGATCAGCGAAGTCGCGGGGAACGTGTCTAAGGGCCTGGCGTCTCTTTGAATAGAAAATGAATTGTCGCTGGACTCGATTGCGCCTTTTTCAAACTCGCCCTCTATTATAGAGTCGACTATACCGGGCCCTCGCTGGGTATAATTCATCGCGAAGGCAATCCCGATGCAAACAAATGCAGCGAATGCGATAGCTCGGCCCAAGTTCGTACGAACCAGATAACCAATGAAAATTTTATAGGCCTTCTCACCGGTCGACTCATCGCTCTCGTCTTTGCTGCGCAGGGCGCGTCGCGGGCCGTTCTGGGCTGATTGAGTTGGTTGTTCGCTTGGAGTCGCTTCATCCATAGACTGAACGAAACGCAACATGTCAGCGATTAGCGCTCCCAAGTCTTTATCAGCATCAATGCGGTCGCGAATGATGATATACACCCGTTGCAGCGTCGGCTTCGCCTTTGGGTGGTTGGCGCCTCGGGCAATCGAAAACCGTTGGAACTGAAAACAGCGTTGCAGTTCCATCTCATTGCGGTTGGCGATCTTTCGGAGTGAATGAATATGGTCATTAGTGATTTCGTTTTCGATTTGTGTCAAAATTTTGTGAATAATCGAAGAATATGACTCAAGATACTCGCGATATTTGTGAATGAAGCCTTGCACTTTATCGGGCTTGTCAAACCAGCCAGCGTTGGTGCGGATGTTTCCTGACAGTTCATCAAGCGTTTCGGTGACGCGTTGGTTGAGTTGAATACGCCGCTGAAGCCGCTTGACAATATCCAACAGAAGGTTGCCATTGGTTGCGTTCATCGGTTGCCCCTTGTTTGACCAAACAAAGAAGACGCCATGAAGACGAAACTACCAACAGTATAACCGGAGTCGCGTTCTTCGTCTCATAAGCAACCCAATTTTCTCAAATTGCGATAAGAACCTCTCATCCAATCAGACAACTCTCTACAAACCGTGATACTGTCTATGATGAAGGTGCAGTATCGGACAACGCAGCCGTGATAGGAGGTTTGCGATGACTCAAAAAGGCGTACTATACGGCAAAAAAATATTCATCATGACACCAGATGCGGCCCTGCGGTCTCGGATCATTGAGACGCTCAAGCCGCATGACGCATCATTGTTTTATCAAGACGACCCTAGTGAAGCGATAGCCGACGCAGTCGCCAAAAACTGTGACCTGCTCATCTATGACGAAGCCTTCCCCATGTTTCACAACTCGACCGCGCTCTCGATGGTGAAAAAACTGCGTCCACGAATCCGAACCCTACTGCTATCGCGCACTGGCTCGCCCCTGCGCTCAATCGACGTGAGCGCCCAGGGCGTCTCGTTTAGCATGCGCCACGACGCCAACCCGCCGACGATCTACAACGGCGTCAAACACGCCCTGTCGATTACCCACGTCCCACGGGTCGAAGCAATGTAAGTCACTTCCCCAGAATCTGTGATCTTAGTATGTGGGGAGGGCGAACCTCCTGGTGAGCCACGATTCAATGCAATCGTTTCAATTTTGCGCGGCTCGTCGGGTGACTCGCTCTCCCCATTCATTGGTTGGGCTGCAAGGGCAAGACTGAATGAAATGAAGTCAGCCATTGAAACAATGATGATTCACTTGTGTCTTATGAACGCAGCACGATGCGCCCCTAAACTATGACGAGTTTGTTTTTATAGTGGTTACCAGAATTATGTGCGGATTGAGTTTACGTAACTGAATCTATCGCTGTCCGCTGCGGCGAATACGGGCGAACTTTACGCACATTTTTTCAACAAACGCTCTAGCCCCCCCCCTTTTTAAGGGGGGAAGGCCGCCACAGGCGGACAGGGGGGATCAAAGAAACGCAAATTGCTTGTATGTTGTGGGGGGGGAGCGCCGGAGCAACAGTGGGCAGGTCCGTCACTCCGGCGCGGAGTGGGATAATTTGGTGTATGAATTTCGGTTTAGTTACTGGAAACCCATTCGGGGAAAAACGCCTTCTGGCGAATTTCATAAATGCGTTTGACAAAGTCTTCTTTGGCTTCGCTTGAACCAGGGCTAGAGAGGACGCGTTCGATCTCTTTTTGTGCGAGTTCGTCAAACAGTGGTAGCGACGCCAGCGCTTCACAGGGTTCTTTCATCATATAGCGGCTCACCAGATCGCTCATCAGCGCTTCGTCATCGGCGCCAAACTCAAGGGCGTGCATCTCATCACGAAAGCGGCTGACCTTTTGAAACCACTGGTACTTATTGTTTCCATAGATCACCGCTGCGATCACCACGCTGATCGCGAGTAGTGCGTAAATAAAGACATCGATGCTGTAGTTTGAGTTACTGAAGAATTCTATTTGCATGTCGCCTCTCCTCAATCGCTTTTCAACCCTAATCGTAAAACAAAACATTACAAACAAATCAGTTATTCATCATTTCCTTCACGATAAGGTATCGTCACAATAAAAAGCGACTTTACGCTGGAGGCGCCTTTTTCTCCTCTCAATTTGAGAGGCATTTTTGGAATGAGTGAGAACAATGAAATGGAGCGACAACACAAAAACTCCCTCAAAGCAGTCGCCTTGAGGGAGCGCAATTCTGTCCATAAACTAACTACTGCTGTTGACTGGCCATGTGATCTTTGTAGCGCTGTAAGTTTTCGCAAATATGCTCATTCACGCCATTCCAAGAGCCTTCAGCTTCGATCAGGCAATGGATTTTTTCAACCAACCAATCGTCTAAATTTGATAAGGCTTCATCAAGAATCGGCCGATCAAGTTTAACTAAAAAGGCCGCCGCTCTTAAACGCAAAACTTGGTGTAATGCTTTATTCTTTAGCGCCTCCAGCAACAACGGAACTGTCACATTAGGATGTTTCAGAATCGCTTGCTCTGCAGGCCAAAACGCCCTTCGCTGTTCGTGTGTAAGTTTTGAATTGAAATGTTCCTCAGCCATTGAACTTACAAACACTCCCGGCAGGGCTTCAGAATTCGAACCAAAGTAAACATTGACGAATTCTAAAAATGGGACAACATCCGAAATATCACCATTGTCTCTTGCGATTACAAAAGCTGCTAAGAGAGATGCAACATCAATATCTTTCTCAACCTCTTGAAGAGCGGCAAAGTTATTCATGCCCTCAATCGGGTAGTTTTTCCCTCTTTTCCAATTCAAATTGATAACATTATGTAAGGTAGAAGCCCGGTTCTCTTTTTCAATGAGATTACTCTGTTTAAGATTTTGTATTTCCTTCCCTATAATATAGGAAAATCCATTATACCTAAGCCGAGTTGTGTCATTGAATGGAAAACCTAACTTCAACTCTTCAGCTACGTTTACAATTTGGTTGCATTCATCAATTGTTCGCAAAGAAGGTATATCTCTCAAATAATCGTGAATTTCTTGAGAGTTTATTGAATGTGAGTAAACTAATATCATTAGAGCGAAAGAAGTAGTGAAATATGTCTTCATTTTTCTCTCCTTTATTAAAAAGTTATGGAAGTGTTAATCCTACAGGTGGATTAGCCCAATCTGGAATCGCAATTACTCCCCAAACCCAAGCAATATTACCATTCAATGCTGATGCGCAACCTGGCGCCTGTCTAAGTAGGACTTTTAATGCATAACCTATAGAAGGCGCGGCGGTCTGACCATTCACATAAAAACCGGAGGTAAAGTTGACATAATAGAGTGATGAATCAATATAATTACCATCGCTCCTTATATGATAATATAAGTCTGTAATACCTGGATGGTCCCAGACCCGGAAGTTCCATCCACCATTTGTTAATCGAGTGTAAGGATACCACCCTATTGTCTGATTTGTCGTATAACTATAGTAGGTATTATCAGGATAAAAGATAGCATTCATATCAATTGTCCATTGTGGAAATGTACCATTCGCAAAAACAGTACCGTCTGGCCTCCAACTTTTTCCCCTACCCCATATCCAGCGAATTTGACCAGTATCATTAAATGGCGCAGTTGATAAAATAGCCATTTCAGAGGCATTATTCGCAAACATATTTTGATCAAAACTCCATCCCCAGTTATCAACATTAAATGAGGTGTAAGGTGGTATCTGCTGAGCTTGGTAACCAGAATAAAAATAGTTTGGTCCATAGGTTGGTAATGCGATTGGAGCATAAGCGCATGGGCCTGTATTAAAACATTGAACCCAATTCGCTAAACCACCATAAATAACTGCTCCCATTATTGGGTCACCTGCCGGATAACCACCTGCATTCACTATTTGACTACCCCAAGAAAAACAGTTTAAAGGTAGAGAAATGATGATCGATAAAGTAATTGCTAATTTTGACATCATCTTTTTCATTTGTATTCTCTAAGGTTGAGTAAATGAGCGCGCTCGTTAATACATAATGAAATATACCCCCCTCTCAAAAAAATGTCAACAGAAAATTCTAATTATTTAAATATTACTATTTTAATCACATTGCGGTCGCAAAAAGCGATGTGATGGAAATTATTCTTCTTATAGAACGAACCAATTTTCTCATCGTTTTAAACATCGAAGAAAAAATATGTCCTAATACTGCCGTCTCTGTGGACAAAGGCCATCAATTTGGCGTGTGGAAGATGCGGTTTCAGTTTGGCGAGTTTTCCCCTCTACGGTTCAACATATCAGGCGATTTTCAATTTATTCTAGCGGTGCAGGCTACAAGCCTGCATCTATGGGCGGCAAGTGGGTGGGGAGAAAATCGTAGCTGAAAAAAATGGCGGGATTCTCTGCATTCATCCCGCCCTACTTGGTTTTTTTTGATACTCCTTATTCCTCGATCACAATGATGTCATAGAGTTCTACGCGCGGCAGCGTCAGTTCGACCCGGCGGTCACGGTACTTGTATTTCAACCGTTTCCCCTGCGGCTGCAATGTGACGCGCTTGGGGCGCTTTTCGACTGCGACCGAGACCCGCAGCGGCCCGACCGCAGGCAGGTCGTCAAACACATACACCGAATCGTTGTCATGCGGCCCAGTCATGTTCGCCAGGTGGACTTGCAACTTGCCGTCTTTTCGGTTGAGCGATACATCCACATCACGCGAGCCTTCAACGGCGACAACCGGGTCGGGGTGAAGTTCATCTACCAGCGAACGCAAAAAGTCGCGGCTAACGCTGCTGGCGCGGGTGCGATAGTTCTCGCCCAATTCGAGATAGACCGCCGCCAGTTTGCCTTCGCCGTAAGGCGTAATTGACGCAGCGGTTTCTGAGGGGCGCTCTTTATACCAACTGTCGTAATATCGCCCAAACGCTTTGGCGCCCGCGCCGAGTTTGACCGCTTGCGACTCAGAATAGACCGTCGCGATCCAATTGTTGGCTTCGAGTCCGTTGTCGCGCAGCGTCGGCTCGCCGATTAAATCTACTTTGAGTTCGTCTTCAAACAGCGCCGCCGTTCGCGGCCCGATCAATAGCAATGACCCGCCGCGTTTCACATAGCCCAACAGCATGTCTTTCAACTCAGGCTCAATGGTTTTCCACTCGGGGTAAATCAGCAGTGGGTATTCATCCAACTGTTCGGGCAGGTTGTCTTCGGTGCGAATGTCCACAACGGTTTGTGAATTCAACAGCGATTGAAGAACGCCCTTGAATGGGTTCAACTCGCCTGACCACGAGCCGAACAGTTTTTGATTGACGCGGTATAGCGCCTGGTTTGACAAAATTAGACCAACCTGCGGTACAGACTCCGCCTTGTGGCAAAACGCCTGTCGTTCGCGGCAGAACGCGCCGACTTGTTTGCCCAGTTCGAGCGTCCAGTCATAAATCGAACCGTCGCGCTTCTGGCGCAGGTAGATCTGAAACCCGCCGCCGAGTTGCAGCACTGAGGCGGCTTCTTGCATCAGTTGCAGCGGGGTCTTGGTGATGTTGTGGCCGGGCGCGTTGCCTTTCCAGGTGAAACTCCACGCCATCAGGTCCCAGGGGACGCCCTGATGGGCCATCACCCGGCCTTCGAGGCGCGAGGTGTTGATGCTATTGGTCGCCGAGAAGTCGCCGGAGATGAAATCCACATCGACGGTTATTTTCTCAGGCATGAACGAACTGTAGGCCCAGTTGCTGGCGACTTGAAATTCCGGAGCGGCCTGGTGGAGCGTATCAACGTAATGGGCCAAATAGTCTCTGAACCCCTGGCGGTGAAACTGCGACCACTCAAACCAATAGGGGTCGCCGGGCTTCTTGGGAATTTTGTTAATGTCCGTTTGTTCTTTAAATAACAAAACCGCTTTGTCGCTATAATCGCGCACCGTCGCCCAACACTCGCCGTCGACCCACAACCCGTCGACGCCGTAATCAAGCGCGAGCTCTCTCAACTGAGGAATCAACAACTCATCAACATAGGGGCCGAAGACCGAGGCTTTTTGGCCGTCGCGATTGCCGTCTGCGTTAATGACCGCCCATTCAGGGTTGAGTTGCATCGCGCGGGTGTCCCACACCCCTGAGTAATGCAGGTAAAGCGCCACGCCGCGCTCAGCGGTGACTTCGCGAAAAATTTTGAGCGTATCTTTGACGTAACCAGGAACCTGGTTGCCCACCTTGGTTGGATAGCTGGAATACCCCGCGTGGCCCTTACAGTCGACTTGAATGTAGTCGGGCTGGGCCATGTCGAGAATAGACTCGACCATTTCGCGGTCGACGTTCTTGCCGACTTCGTTACAGTCAGGCCCGGCGTGAAAATCGAAGTGCAACCCGAAGAACGAATTCTCGCGGCGCAGGCGTTCTTGCGCGTCAGAGGTTAGAACAGAAACGATAAGCAGAAACGAAACAGCGGCGAGAAAAGAGACAATACGGTTCATGAGGCGAATCTCCTAGAGGCCAAGATACGCCAACATTGCATGAATCTTGGCCGCATGTCAATTCAAAGACAAATCATTCGCCAAGAGGTCGGCGTATATTTCATTGCCTTCGTCGTAGGTGTGGACCACATCATAAAACAGGTTTTTTTTTCCCTTCATTACGTCGCGGTACGATTTAAATTGGATCGCAGGCTGAGATTGAGCGAATTCTTGGTTCAATAGTGAAATCGCGGCCTCGACCGCATCATACTGCACGTCGTAGTCGCCGCTGTCTGACATGCTGAATGGCTGAAGAACAAACAACCCACCGATGTGGTAGACCTCAAGTTGCTTCGCCATCTTGCGCCAGTTATTTACCAGGTGGTTGGCCATCGCTTCGGGTTGGGGCGGGGGCAGGTCAACCTCATGGTCGAGTTCTTCGTCGCGAAGAAAGCGCACATACGACCAATGGGGCGAAAAACGCCGCATGAAATGAGACCCGGCCAGCATGTGGCGGTGAAACGGCTGCGCGGCCAAGCGCCGCAGCATGTCTTTTGACTGATACCATGCCAATTCGAGCGTATCAAACTTAAACGGCTGGCCCAGTTGAAGGCCATACGAGGTCGGCATCAAAAAATCGTTGAAGCCGTCAAACACAATCACATGGTCGGGCGTGAAGTCGACCACTTTGGTCGTCAGTAAGACCAGTTCCTGGTCAGAGATATACCCGGTCACGCCCGCGTTGACGACCTGGGTTTTCATGCCGCCTTGGTCATTCAGTTTTGCTTCCAAATACCCGGCGATGGTCGTCTCGTTGGTATGCCCATAAAACACCACAGAGCCGCCCAGCATGAATATCCGTCGGGTGTCGGCTGGCTTCTCAAGCGCCAGCGGCCCAGAGCGAAAGCGGTGTTCATTAAGCGTAATTGTTGGGGCCGACTCATCGCCCTCGTGGGCAGGCATGTAGACTTCGTGCCAGATGGTGTCTTTGGGCGAGCCAAACATGACATAAGCAACCAACTCTGGCGCCAGGTCGACTTTTGACGCGTCGAGTTTGACCTCGGTCGCGCGCGGCGTCGCCCGCCATTCTAACAACGCGAAGCCAATCGCCGCCGTGCCCGCCAACGCGGCCAACACCATGTAAATCAACAAACAAGTAAAAACGATATTCTTGATCCAAGACATGTGTGGTCCCATCCAAACGTTCAACGATTCATCATTTTGACAGTGAATTGAGTGAATACAAATAGCCAAGCAATGCCGCTGTAGTCAACCATCTAATCGGCGTGATATGATGAAGAAAACAACATCACCAGCGAACACCCCGACATGGCCGAAAAAAATCGAAGCCTTACGCGCCGCCGCGCGAACCGACAACGAGTTGTTTCCGGCGGGATAGATTGCGGTGGGTTGATTCACCACAGCGAACACATTCGTTTTGGCTCATCCGGGATTTGGATACGTTCTCTCAAATTTAATTAGAGCGTTTGTCAAAAAAATGTGCGTAAAGCGCGCCCAAATCCGCCGCGGCGGACAGCGATAGATACAGTTACGTAAACTCAATCCGCACATA
>CAZKYC010000070.1:0-25128 GCA_964556895.1 uncultured bacterium
ACCCAATTCCAGGTCATCCAGCAAGGGAAGTACTCAAATATCGGAAGAACCACAAATGATAAACCAAGAGCCGCTCATCTGAGCGGCTTTTCTCGTTTCTATAGTGGTTGCCAGAATTATGTGCGGATTGAGTTTACGTAACTGTATCTATCGTTGTCCGCCGCGGCGAATGCGCCCCTATTGTAATCACGATCTTCCAACCTGTAGGAGCAGTTGCTAAGCGATCTCACTCCAACCGCATCCATTCTTCGATGCTAGCCTGATTGAGTGTTATGGAGGCGGTTTTGACCGTTGAGCGGCGTCCGGTGGGGTCGGCGAGTTGAACATACACCGTCTTGGCGCCATTGCCTTCGGGCAACGTCCAACTGGTTTGAGAACGATAGGGCTGCCAGTCAGAGCCGAACACAGGCGTGTTAGACACCCTCATCTGATAGAGCGAACTGAGGCCTGCGGCTTTGATGGTGAGATCGACATTGCGGGCGGTCGTCAATTCATCCTCGCCGTTGATGGCGACAGATTGAATCACCGGGCCGGGCAGCGCCTGCGCCGCCGCCTGCCAATCGTTGTGATAGTCATCGTTGTCGCCAAACGCCCTGAGTGAAAGCGTGTTGGCGCGGCCGCTCAGTAATGAAACCGCCCCGCCATCAAGCCACACGCCCGCTTGAACGCCGGGGTCGCCTGCGCCGGGCGGGTTCGCGCCCCACGACGCCTGGCCGATGATCCATTTGCGGCTGGGCGTCCCTATCTGCGAAATGGGGTACAGTGCCAGGGTTTCGTTTGGCAAAAGCGGAGAATCCAGGCCTAAATCATCCAGCCAAAATTCGACTGAACTGCCGGGTCGTAGTTTCTCTGAAGGCAGCGCCAGCCAGACATTCGCCTGGTTGAGATAGAGACAATACTCAGCCATATCGACGGTGTTGGTGCGCAAGGCTGACAATGAGAGTTTGACCCGTTCCTGGGCGGGCGACACGCCTGACACGTCGATCAGCGACAGGCACAATCCCGCCGCGAACGCCTGTTTGGCGAAAGGCAATATCTTGACATCGTCTACATAGCCGCGAAACGATTGGTTGTTACTCAACCCGATCAAAATCGGGTTGTTATTGGGTTGCATCATGGTTCGCGCTGCGCTCTCGACGGTGCGCTTGTTGTTGTGATAGACGCACACCAGTTCGTTCAATGAGTCGAATGTGCCCGCGATGTGCACCCACTGGCGCTGTTTGAGGTTTGACTCAATCTCTTTTTCGCCGTAATAGGCGCGGTTAATGATGTCAAACCGGTGGGGCATGAAACATGGTTCCCACGGGTGGGAGTTAAAGGGGCCATAGCCCAACATCATCTTGTAGTTGAAAAAATTGGCGTCGCCTTTGGTGAGAATGACCGGGTTGTTCGCTGACTGTGAGATGGGGTTGATCCACGCTTCGACGGTGATTGAACCGGTAAGGTTCAGCGATTGGTTATGGGAGATAGAGAGCCTGTTTGATTGGCCAGCCAGGCTGAGCGCGTTTCCGAGGCGCCCATCAGCGCGTGTAGCGCCGCCCTGAAAGGCGCCGTGGTTTTTGAAAAGGCTGAGGTCGGTGACTTGAGCGCCTTCGCTGTTGAAGTTCATAATCAAGCGCGGCGCCGGGTCGACCACCTGTAGCGTGAAGGCCTGTTCGATAGTTCCATTGCGCCCGTCAGCGCTGAGCGAAATAACAAACTCGCCTTCGCTTGGCGGGACGCCGCTGAGTTCGCCGGTGTCAGCAAGCGTTACCCAATCTGGCGCCTGGTCGAGCGACAGTGCGGGCCGGGCGCCGTTGCGGTAATCGACCGCGACGATGCGGTAGAGGTATGGGGCGCCGACAGTGGCTTGGACGTTAGGCTTTGACAGAAAGGCCATTCCCTGATCGCGGTTGATCCAATCGGCCAGGTCTGAGGTACGCCGGGTGACGTAGGTGCGCAAGAACGAGACAGAACTATTGCCGAGTTTGAGAGCGTCGCGGGCGCGGTCGATTTTGGTTTTCATCACCTCGGGCGAGAACGAATAACTCATCAGTTTGTCAATCTCGCGGTAATACTTGGCGCCCAACACCGGATGATTGAGCATCTTGTTAATGGTCGGGAACTTGGTTGAGCGAACGTGGGTGTAGTGTTTTCGGTAATTCAGGCTATTGAAGTCTGAGTTGTAGATAAACGAGCCGTTGAGGTCCCACGCCAAGACATAAAACTGGTCGCTGGCCGGGTTGTTATACATCACATAGTTGTGGCCATGGTCGGTGAAGGGAGAATCCCAGTGGGCGATACAGGCCGACACCGCCATCCAGCGAATGAAGTTGTCGGTATTGATCACCGACTCGACGTTGGCTAAGTAATCGGGCTGCCAGGGTTCGGCATCGTTTAAGACCTTACAGAAGCGAATAATGTCGCTGTAGTCGTCTTCGTCTTCGTTGGTTTGTTTGATGTAACAGCCGCGATAGAGGCCGGGGTTGTCGCCGACATACCGCCAGGTGGCCTTGTTTTGGGGCGTGCCATCGAGAGTGGTTTTATACAAATTGCCATTATCGTTTTCAAAGTAAATGCGCTGGCGCAAAAATTGTGCATCGGGGTTTTCAATGACGACGCGATAGGGCGTGCCCTCGCCTGGCCTGCCGTTGACATGCAGCCGCACCAGTTCGGTTTCCATGTTGGGCAGCCCGGCGTCTTGATACATTTGAAAACTGAGGTATTCGCGAAGAATGGTCGCTGAGTTAGTGCCGTTAAAATTCAGGCGGCGAATACGCCCCCGGTATAAATCGTCGTGGGGAAAGCGCACTTTGAAGCGGCCATTTTGGATACGCGAGCGCCCGCGATGGCGCACATGAACGTTGTAATAGGCCTGATCGCCGTCGTAAAACGTCGCGGGGAAATAGTCATCGGTTCGAAAGCGGCTCAAGAAGGTTTGATAGACGCTGGGCTTCATGACAAAGCGCAACACCGAGACGGTTTCGTTAGATAGCGCATTCTCAACTACGGTCAGGTAAGGCCCGTGGTCGCCTTGGGCGGGCAATAGAGTTTCATTGCCGGCGTCGTCTTCGGCCTGAATATAAAACCCAAACACGCTGCCAGCGGTCGAGCCGCGAAAGGTTGCGCCATAGACGCCGTCGCCTGCGGCGCCGTCGCGGTGTTGCCCGTCGTCAACCATTTCGATGGGGCGGTAGGGCGTGTCGTTCATGCCCCAATATAAATTGACGGCCGCGACGCCGCCGTCGGCGTCGAACACGCGCGCGGTCACAGTGACGCTCTGGCCGGGCTGGGGGATTTTGGGCGAATGGTCAATGTCATAGACCAATGGAGCCAGTTGTTCGGTAAACGACGAGTTGCGCTCACCGGGCGTCTCTTGGTCGCTCGACCCCGCCCATGAGGCGGGCAGAAACGCTGGCAGCGCCGGGTTGCGGCGTTCGATTGACGCGCCCTCTCCATCGGCGGTTTCGGGCCAGGGAGCGCGGTCGTGGTAGCTGACTTCTTCAACCAACTGCCCTATTGAATCAAACAGCCTCACGTTGTCGCCGGAATTTGAAAAGTTAAACGCAACCCCGCCCGCGTCTGGCGCGAAGCCATAGGCCTGTTCAAACGCCGCAGCGTCTTCGGCGATGATGAGATATTCATTCGCTGAAAGGACGGTTCCCGCAGGCAACAAAAACTCGTGAGAGTCGAGTTCGTCTTTTACCACCCAGCGCGACAGGTCGACTGTGGCGCCGCCTGCGTTGTAGAGCTCGATAAATTCGAGACCGGGCTGGGGCGGGTGATACATGATCTCATTGACCACGATGGACGCTTGCGGCGAAGAAACAATGAATACAATTCCAAGTGTGATAGCCAAATTACGCATTGAATAACGACTCCCTACACAGAACGAAAAGGCGAAACCGCCTTCAACATACTATATCATAAGAGGTTTCAACTAGTCATCTTTAAGATTGAAGGACTGTAAAAGAAAGCATCTTCGATCCGTTTGATTTATCGTTGTGTAAGGCAGGGGCGCAACTCTGCCCGCTGCAAATGATCAAGCATGTTTGAGATGGCTTCTGGTTTGTCCGCAATGCTGGATATAAATTGGCCCAACATTCATCCGGCGATTGACCAAATCGCGCTTAAATGGTAGAAAAGCCTATCCCCCGTTTGGTTTGTGATGCGGGTTTTGAAGGGACGAGATTTTGGCGATCCGGCACGTACCATTATTGATAGCGATTGCCGCGCTGTCATTTTCTGCGCAGGCGCAAGAGTTTCTGTCGACTGCGGCTGACGCCCCGGTTGAGATTATCAAAGGCGAAGTTGAATATGTGGTCGACAGCGACGCGCTGATCATTACCTCCAGCCAGGGCAAACAAGCCACTCTTTCAAAAGGCCGGACCTCCATCACCGCCGACGCCATTGAGTTTCGCTCAGGCGCTGAGATTCTCAGCGCCACCGGCGGCGTCAAACTGTGGGAAAACGGGCGCATTCTTCGCGGCGAGCGCTTGTGGGCCGACCTCAAAAACGACACCGGGACGCTATGGGCCGTACTCGACGCCGAATTGAACGAAGGGTTTTACTTCAAGGGCGAACGCCTCGAATACAAACCGCGCCAGGCGGGCGCGCTCGAAACTCCCGACGGCAGCGAGACCATCCGCGAATACACATTGTTTGACGGCAGCGTAACCAGCAACGACCTGCCTCACCCGTATTACTATTTTAAATTTGACCGTCTGGTGGTTGTCCCTAACACGCGCTATTGGCTCTATGACATGGTGTATTACACTCAGTTCATGCCGATGGCCTACCTGCCGTTTTATTCAAAGTCGCTGCGTGAGAACAAGGTGGCCTATTACATTTGGGCGGCCCATTACTCGCGCCTGGGGTTTGTGTTGTTTAATAAGATCAACATCGTTCCCAGCGACGAATATATGATCGACCTCTATGGCGACTACCACACCAAGGCGGGCATCGGCAAGGGCGCCAAGTTTCAGTGGGACATCGAGGGCGAGTATGGCCCCGAAGGTCAGGTATATGGTTACCACATCAAACAAGAAGCGCCCGACAACGACCGCATCTTTGACGGCGAAGACCGCTTTCACATAGCGGCTGAATACGCCCAAGACCTGCCCTATGACATGCGGCTGACGGTGAAGGGCCACAAGTTTTCCGACTCTGAATATCGCCAAGACTACCGCTCGCCCGAGCGCGTGCGCCAGATCGACACCCGCGAGTCCGAACGCGATTTGACCTCGAATGTGAACTTCACCAAGCGTTTTAATGACCAAAGCATCCGCATCACCGGGGCGTTCAGGTTGGATGAGTTTTATTCAAACGGGCTTCCCTATATTGAGCGCAAGCCGCAGGTCCACGCCGAACAATACCCGATCAATATTATGAACACCGGGCTGTATGGCAGCGCTTCGCTCGACTATGGCCGCTATAACCGCGAACAGGGCATCACCTTCCCGCTGGATGAGCGTACGCTGGTGCAACAGACACAGTTCTCTGACAAGTTCACCCGCTATGACGCTGACGGCAAGTTATCATATCCGTTCTACCTGCCAGAGCGCTTCACGCTGGAGCCGTGGGTGGGCTATCGCGCCACCATTTATGAAGACGCCCACCGCTTGGTCAACGACCCGGTCACGGCGTCGCTGCAGCGGTTTGACTATGACTCAGAGTCGCGCATGATGGCCCAAGGCGGCCTGAGCCTGTCAACGCGGCGAACGATGGAGTTTGACCCGTTCTTAGACCGCTTTGACCGCATGAGAGTGTTGTTTGAGCCCGTAATCGATTATGGCTACTACCTGCCCGACACCGACCTTGAAGACCTGACCACGCCAGCGGGCGGGCGCTTTCCGTATGTAGACCCCATCGACGGCTTTCGCGCTGAGATGCACAGCGTCAAGACGATGTTTCGCGCCCGCGTTCAGGGCAAAGACGCCAATGGCTTCACCTCTGATTTCTTACGCGCCTCAGTCGGCCTGGCCTATGAAGTGTTTCCCGATGAAAACCTTCGTTTCGATAACTTCTTGTTTTTTGACGACGTCGCCGAAGAGAACGACCAGCGCTTTTCTGACCTGATTCATGAATTCGCCATGAACCCCTACCCTTGGTGGACGCTGGGCGGCAACCTGCGCTATGACATTGATGATGGAGAGATGCGCTCACAATATTACTTCTCTCAATTCAACATCATCGACCGGGCGCGGCTGTCGATTGGCTACTATACGTTTCGGTATCCGTTCTTAGATTTAAGCGAGCAACAAGATACGTCGCTGCGGCTCATTTGGGACATCTCAACCAAGTGGGCGATGTTTTATGAGATGCGGTATGACATTGACGACGAACTCTTTCGCCGAAACACCATCGGCCTGATGCGTAATATGTATGACTTCTTTGGCACCATCGAGTTTGAACACGAACGCCACCCGACGCTGGGCGATGACTTTAGCGTCCAGGTCAGTATTCAGCTTTCGGGCCCTGACGGGCGCCCGCGCTCCATCCAACCCGGCGGCCCCAGCTTTGTTTCGTATTAGCGGTGTGAGCTCATCATCAACTCAATACCGCGGGTATTGGTCGAGGGGGTATTCAACCACCCAGCGGCTGTTGACGACCGTGCCGCCGACTTTGACGATGTCGCCGCCAGAGATGACGCCATTGGTGGCGTTATAGTCGACGCCCCAAGTCCCGTTCTTCTGGGTGGTGGGGCTGCCCCAGGTCATGTTGCCGTCAGGGCCGGCGCTGGCGATGCGAAAACTATACCCGCGCGTGCCGTTGCCCGCCTCGCCGCCGTGAAACTCGGTGATCGACCAGTTGTCGAAATAATCGTATGTATCGAAAAAGTCGGGGTCGCTTTCACGGGTTTCACTAAAGAACGGGTCGATAGGAATCGAGCCTATATAGTTAATGGGGGTGGTCAGTGGATAAAAGCGTTCAGAGAGCCTGATCTGGCCGGTTTTTCCGGTAATTGGATTTGAGCGCGCCATCGGGTAATTGTTGTAATCGAGGTTATACATATCGAGCGCGGTCTGGAGACTGCGCATGTCAGACTCGGCGCGAGCGACCTTGGCTTTGATCTGGGCGTTCATGAAGTTGGGCACTGCAATCGCCGCCAGGATACCGATAATCGCAACAACGATGAGAAGTTCAATCAGCGTAAACCCATTGCGGTACATAGTCGCCCCCCCCCTAACAAAGTGGTTTTATACAATACGCTACCATAGATGGATGAAATTGTCTGCAGAAAAAACGAGGCGAAGCAGATTCTGCTTCGCCTCGTTGGTTCATAGATTTTATAGTGGTTGCCAGAATTATGTGTGGATTGATCTTGCGTAACTGTATCTATCGCTGTCCGCCGCGGCGGATACGGGCGCGCTTTACGCACATATTTTTGACAAACGCTCTAGTTCTTAAAACGTACCGCTGAGGTCGCCGCGCATGTAGGCGCGTTCTTTCTTATGCCAGGCGACGTTGGCGAGGTGGGGGCCGCAGACCGCTGAGTGTCCGACCTCGACTGGCGCGTTTGGCTGCTTACGCGAACGCATGCAACTCAGGAAGTTTTCGACATGCGGCGCGGTGGGGATGCCGCCTTCGATTTTTATCGAGGGCTTGGTGTCGTATGACATTTGGTAGGGGTTGTCCATGTTCCAGGGGTCTTCATAGACTTCGGCGCCCGAGTCATTGATGTTGATGGCGCCGTCTGTGCCCTGAAACTGGATGGTCCAGCCGCTCTGGTATTTGTTGGTGTAATTGAGCGACCACGACGCCTGAAAGGAGCCGTAGTCATAAATGGCGGTGAAGATGTCGGGCGTCTCGGCGCCAGTCATCATAAAGACATCGCCGAAACATTCGGCTGACTTGGGCGGGTTGCTGCCCATAAACCATTGTACGACGTCCATCAGGTGGGTGCCCTGGTCGGTAACGTTTCCGCCTGAGAAGGGCCAGAAATAGCGCCATTCGCGGTATTTCATCGGTTCGAAGGGCACGTTTTTTTTGGGATAACAGAAGGCGTCCCAGTCGAGATCGTGAGGCAAGGGCGAGTTGTCGAGCTTGTGTGAGAGCGTCCAGTTCCACCAGGCTTTGACCATGAATATCTTGCCGATCTTACCGTCAGTAATGAGTTGTTTGGCTTTCATCACGGTTTCTGAACTGCGGCGCTGCATGCCGATCTGGACGATGCGGTCGGTGGCGCGAACCGCCTGGACGGTGCGGTAGCCTTCTTCGATGGTGTTTGACATCGGCTTTTCACAATAGGCGTCTTTGCCCGCCTGGACGGAATCGATCAGCTGAACGCAGTGTTGGTGTTCGGGCGTAGCGATCAAGACCGCGTCAATGTCGTTTCGTTCTAACAACTTTCGGTAGTCAGGGTAATTTTTGACGCCGTCGTCGAGCATGTGTTTGGTTTCGGCGGCTTCGGCTGGGTAGATTTCGCTCATGGCGATGAACTTGGCTCCTTGGCGCAAGAAGTCGCGCATGACGCTGCGCCCGCGTCCGCCCGCGCCGATGATCCCCATCGAGATTGTGTCATTGGCGCCGATGACGCTGCTGGCCGCGACCATTGGCGCACACATGGCGGTGACGCTGGCGGCGGAGCCTTCTAAAAATGAGCGCCGGTTTACTCCCCGTTTGTCAGTCATGTCTTGGTCCTTTCATTCACAGAATCAAAATCCATTTCAATAAAATGTTTGAACGCAAACTGAGTGATCGCTGGGTAGCAATCACCAACTGCCTATTATGGAATACAAACTTGCCTCATGGATAGGGGGATCGATTCCCACAGGCATTGAATAGCCTGAAGGCTGGGGCGTTAAAGCGTGAAGATAACGCTTTGCGGGTTGGCGTAAGTTCTACCCTTTGGCGGCGGCTTCGCGTTCGGCGCGGCGTTTACGAGACGAGACTTCAGGCGCCTCTTTGATACACTCTGCCAAGATGCGTAATCCCCTAGCCAGAATGCTGGCGGTTCCCAAGACAAGTTTCGAGGGCGCTTCGCCCACTTCAGGGTAGCCCTTTTCGTCCGCCTTGAGGTTCTCCCAGTTATGGAACAACCGGCCCCAGTCGCTGCGCAGCGCTTCTTGAACGCGGCTGGCGCCAAAGCGGGGGTACCAGTACATATCGTGGTAGATGACGCTGGCGATGTAGGCCCAAGGCGCCATCCAGGTTTTGAGCGACCATTCGATGGCGTTTTTGAGACCGCCCCAATAGATCTGGTGTTGCATCTGGGAGGCGAAGGTCATGTTTTTGAAGGGGCCTTCAAAGTTCCAGTTTTGTTGGGCGGCGTCGAGGTCGCCGACGATCTCAATCTCGTTGACATCGCCGCAGCCCAGCCCCATGTCATGAGCGAGGCGGATGAATTTCATATCGCTGAGCGGATCAAAGCCCATCATTTTGGCGGCGACCGCGTCAATCGCCACCTGGTCGTCTGACGCCAGAATCACGTTCTTCACATGGGGAACCATACAACGCGGGCCGGGGCCGTCGCCGGCCAGGGTTCCGTCCATCACCGCGAAGACGCCGCGGTGGATCTTCTTCTGTATCATCAACAGGTCGACCAGGGTTTCGTGAATGACCGGGTGGGTCCAGTGGCGGTGTTCGTTGAGCAGGCCGCCGAAGGCGTTTTTCATCGCGCCCGTCGTGGTGGTAAAAACGTGGGTCTTCACCGTCGGCAGGTGAATGATGTTCTCGCCAATAAACCGCTTGGGAATCGAAAACCCTTTGGGGTACACCTCATTGAGACAGATAAACTTGTCGGCGACATCGCCGACCGCCTCGCGCACGTCGATCCACTCTTCGCCTTCATAGAGGTGAACGTTGCGCAGGTTGTGATCTTCGATCACATTGATCTGTTTGTTCTCGCGCTCGCCCAGATGGGCGTCGATGACCACGGTGCGGTTATGGCAGCCGTGAATCAGGTCGGGGTTGTAGCCGTCGGCCTTCATGGCGCGAATCACGCCTTCGAGCTGCCAGGGTGTGGTTGAGCAACCGGGGTAAAAGTGGTGCCAGCTGATATTGATCTTCAGCCCGGTGTCGGCGTCTTTGGCGACGACGTCTTGATACCCGGCAAGGTTTAACAATTCGTGGTAATCTGATAAGACCGTCTGCGGAGTGGTGCGCAACACGGCAACTTTTGAGCGGGACATGCAATTCTCCTGATCAGTAGAAACAAAGCGCTATCGGTGAGAATTTATTATAGATACGCCCCATGGTTCCAACAATGGAGCGGATGGGCGGAACTCAACTAACGGTACCGCTGTTACTCTTTTTGCAACCAATTCTTACAGGTCGCGATATACAGATACCCCCGGCTAAAGCCCGGGAGGGGGGCTGTCTTCGACCGCAGAAACAATTGGCATAGCACGATATGATTGAATGAAATATCATTTTCTCATCGAAACCGCTTTCAGCATCATGATTTTCATTGTTGTGCAGCGAATAGAATGAATTACAATTTGAGGCGCATGCTGTGAAGGCAAAGTAAAACCAAATTCATCCTAGGAAATTAATCATGAACACCATTGATCGTAGAACGCATTTGAAACAACTATCAGCCGCGACAGGAAGTTTATGCTTCTCAGGATTGGTTACTGTTCAAAATATCAGGAGCGCTGAATCGTCAAACAAACCGCCCAACATTGTCATGATTATTTCAGATGACCAAGCGTGGGGCGATTATGGTTTTATGGGGCATGAGGCGATTGAAACGCCCTATCTAGACCGCTTGGCTTCAGAGAGCGTCATCTTCACACGCGGCTATGTCGCCGCTCCGTTATGCTGCCCCTCGCTGGCTTCATTGTTTACAGGGCTTCATCCCCATCAACATAAAGTCACCAGTAACGATCCTCCGTTTAACGGCCCTGGCAACCAGTACAACCCCAAAGCCTGGTCGCCGGAACGCCGGAAATTACGGGAACAAATTATTGCCAACTTCGAGAAGAACCCAAACCTAGCGACCCTGTTAAACCAACGTGGATATCGAAGCCTACAAACCGGCAAATGGTGGATGGGCAGCCACAAACGCGGTGGGTTCACACACGGAATGACTCACGGCGACCTCGACAATGGAGGCCGGCATGGTGATGAAGGTTTGAAGATCGGACGCAATGGCCTTCAGCCAATTTATGATTTCATAGAAGAAGACGAACATAATCCGTTCTTTCTGTGGTATGCGCCGTTTTTGCCCCATACGCCCCACAACCCGCCCGAACGCTTGTTAGCGAAATACCGCACCAAAACAGAGTCGCTGCAAATCGCTAAATACTGGGCGATGTGTGAATGGTTTGACGAAACCTGCGGCGAGCTTCTCAATTACCTCGACAAAAAAGGCCTCAGCGAAAACACCATGGTTCTCTTTGCATGTGACAACGGTTGGATTCAACGGCCTGACCAAAATGGCTATGCGGAGCGGTCAAAACGCTCACCCTATGAAGGGGGAACCCGCACGCCCCTCATGGTCAAATGGCCGGGCCACGCAACACCACGCATTGATACTGATACGTTAGTCAGCGCAGTCGACCTGGCCCCGACCGCATTGCATGCATGCGGTCTTCAACCAACCGCCGAAATGCAGGGCGTCAATCTGCTCGACGAAGACGCAGTCAATAAACGAACGGCCGTGTTCGGGGCTGCCTATACACATGACGCCGTCGATATTGATAGACCTGAGTCAAGTTTACAATACGCCTACGCGCTTGAAGGCAGCTGGAAATTGATTTTGCCTTCAGGACGAAATGGCATTACCGGAAGCGCCGAATTGTATCATGTCAATGATGATCCTGATGAGAGAATCAATCTGGCTAACAACCAGCCAGATAAAGTCAGGCGCATGAAATCGTTACTCAAGAATTGGTGGAAAGAATCAGTCCCTGAAGAGAAATAGAACCTGCGCATTTCTCGTTGGCGCTATACCATCATTACGCTGACCTGGGTTTGGCTGAAGTCGTCGGCGGTGACTATCTTACAAGCGAGGGGAAAAGGAAGGGTAGAATTTGACATTGAACGTGGTAGTAAAAAGACGCCTCAGACCGACCAGATGAATTGCTCTTCATCTTTATTTCAGAATTCAATGGAAGCTGTTACCGACCACAGCATTTCTTGAATTTCTTCCCGCTGCCGCATGGGCAGGGTTCATTGCGCCCAATCGAAGCGACCTGTTCATCATAGTTAGACGACGCTTGTTGTAGTTCGCGCATGCGGCGCTCGGCGGCTTCTTGTTGGCGGCGTTGGCCTTCGAGCCATTCGTCAGCCAGGCGGCGCAGCTCTTCATCCGCGTGTTCAAAGAACATGATATACGAACGGCAGAAATGGTTTGAACCGCTGTCGCCAGGGTCGCGCAGGCGGTCTTTGGTGCAGCCGCCGTAGCAGTGTTTCAGCCACTGGCAATCAGGGCATTCGGGCGGCAGTTCTTTTTTCCATAAACCAAACTCAGTCTGGCGGTCGCTGTTGAGCATCTCGATGATGCGGCCTTCGGTAAGGTTGCCCAGTTTCCATTCCGGCTCGACAAAGAAGTCGCATGAATAAATGTCGCCGTTGTGTTCGACCACCACATAACAGCCGCATTCTTCGAGCAGGGTGCATTCAGGCGGCGCCATATCGACGTAGGTGTGAAAGACCGAGTCGATCCAGCGCACCGAAGTAGTGGGCTTGCCGTCGACGAAGTCGAGTTTCCACAGGTCGAAGATGTCACACAAAAACTGGCCGTATTGTTCGGCCGTGACCGACCAAGACGCCGCTTTGGCGGAGTCGTTGGGGTCGCCTTCGACGCAGGGAATGAACTGCATAAATTCGAAGCCCATGTCTTTGTGGTATTCATATATCTCTTTGGCGTAGTGGCATGAATAATCATTGACCACGATCAGCGCGTTGACCGCCACGCCCGAATCAAGCATGAGGCGTCCCGCCTTTTGGACGTTGTCCCACGAGGGGCGCCCGCCCTTGGTAAAGCGGTATTTATCGTGAATGTGGGCGGGGCCGTCGAGCGACAGGCCGACCAAAAATTGATATTCTTTGAGAAACTCACACCACTCGTCATTGATGAGCAGTCCGTTGGTTTGAAGCCCGTTGCCGACGATCTGGCCGGGCCGTCCGAACGATTGTTGAAACTCGACCGCCTGGCGAAACCAGTCGACGCCCATCATGGTGGGCTCGCCGCCCTGCCAGCCAAACGAGATTTGCTGTCCGCCGTCTTCCATGATCTGTTTGACCATTTGTTCGAGAACGTCAACGCTCATGCGGTGGACTTTTGACTCCGGGTATAACGCCGCTTTTTCGAGATAAAAACAATAGACGCAATCGAGGTTACAGTCGGCGCCGGTGGGCTTCACCAAGACCGATTGCAGCGGCTTTGTACGGACAGGCTGGACTACTGGCAGTTCCATCAGTGACATCGGCGTTTCCCCAGACGTGAGAGCGTTAGGCCATCGTTCATCGACATGGATACATTAAAATGTGTGGACATTGTAACGGGTTATTGATTATTGTTCCAATCATACAGACAGACCGTATGGAGGTTCGCCCAGAAAACAGGTAAACTAGGTTTCTATTGGTAGTGATACGCTTCTAAAGCCCCCCTAGGGGGCTGTCGGCGATAGCGGACAAGGGGGGGGCAATTCAAAACAAACACCCCCTATTCGCCGCGGCGGATAGGGCCTAGACAAGCATGAGTGAAGAATGAAATTTTTATACGCTTTGTTAACCATCATCTGGCTTTCGTTTGGATGGGCCTGTATCGAGGCCATGCAGTGGGGCCCGCCGCGCCCCGCCCCCTATCAATACGCCCGTGAAATTCAGCGGTACTCAACCGAGACCATTGAACAAGACATTAAAGAACTCAAACTGGTTCTCGCCTCCGATAACCTGCCGTTGACTGACCGTTCGCGAAAACACTATCAGCTGAGTTTTCGCTACATGCTCAAAGCGTTTAATCAAAACAACTTCAAGTCACAACAGGTGTTTTTTGACAAAGCGTTAGAGCACGCGCTTGAAGCCTTAAAACCCTTCCCTGATGATTGGCCCACGTTTTGGGTGCGCGCGGCTGAGGTCTACGCCATGAAAGATAATTGGGACAAAGCCGATGAATATTACGAAAAAGCGCTGCGCATCGCGATTGAGAAACAACCCGACATCGTCAATTATGTGGTCGCCAGCCAACAAAGCGTGAGAGGCAGCCGCCCGCCATCATGACGTCAACACTCATCTGGGTCTACATCACAATCGTTGTCACCGGGTCGCTTGGCGCCGATTTTATGGTTAGAACCGGTATGGCCATGTTTGGCCATCAGGTTGAAATCTACCCCTCCTGGCTGCTTGAATGCCACTACGCCTACTATTATTTTTCCGCAGTGCTCGCTTTTTTGCTGGATAAATTCTCTTCTCCATTTCTCAGCAAAAACTACATGCAAGACATTCAATGGATGGTCGATAAGGTATTCATCGCCCATATCGTGACGGTGATTCCGATGAGGCTATTGGGCGTCTATTGGCTAGCGGCTTATGGCGGCTCGCTGATCGTCGCGGTTGTAATCCCCGTGGCGTTCGCTTGGTGGTATTACCCGCGCTGGCTCAAGAAGCAAGAATCAGAAGTCATCAACGCCGAGTCAATGGTCGAGATCGCCAAACAGAGCCAGGTTACTCAGACGTTTTTGGAGATGTTCCCCGCAGCGCGTATATATGTGTTTGACAACAAGGCGCGAAACGACCGTGCGACCTGCCTGTTTTTAATGAGGCGAGAGCGAATTGAACGGGACAACCTGTTGGAAGACGTCTTACTTCAGATACCCATTGATTTAAAACAACAGGCGCCGATCGAGAAAGACGCCAGGTTTTTGCGCTATTTGTTTTATGAAGAAAACGGCGCCGCTTCGGCGTTTCACCTGCCCGAACCAACGCTCGACAACCCAGACTCGTTTGACGCGCCGCCCGACCGTTTCTCACTCGATAAGATCGACAGCGCCCCCTCCCGCCATCCGTCGCTGAAAGACGCGCCCCTGCCCATCGCCGCCCGCGAGGTGGAATTTCAAATTGTCTACTACCAGCGATAACAAATCGGCATCCGTTTATGCTAAAATGGGCTGAATTGAATTCGTGGATCGAAAAAGGCCCTTATGAAAACGATACAAACCCTACCTATACTTTTGGCAAGTTTCTTTTTATGCGCCGCCGCCCAAAGCGAAACTGTCTCAACGCCGCTGTTCAACGGATCAGACTTGTCAGGCTGGACGGTGATGGGGACGCCGGGCGCGTTTGACGTCAAAAAAGGCGCGATTTACACCACCGGAAAAAAACCCTATCCGTCTTGGCTGCGCAGCGATAAGCAATACGAGAACTTCATTCTAGAATTTGAATACAACACCGAAGGCTGGTATGAAGGCGGCGTGTTGATTCACGCGCCCGAGCATGGGCCGTTATCTAACCTGGGCTTCAAACTTCACCTGCGCCACGACCAAAAGGCGTATGGGGTTCGCTCACCCGGCGCGATTTATAACGCCGCCGCTCCGCTCGCCGTCGCCAATAAGCCTTCAGGCCAATGGAACCACTGTAAGATTGAATGCAACTGGCCCACGCTCAAAGTCTATCTCAACGAGACGCTGGTTCATGATATCAACATGAATGAAAATGAACGGTTCGCCCATCGCGTGAGGCGGGGCTATCTTGGGCTCGAAAACCTGGGCTGCCGGGCGTATTTCAGACACATCACCATCCAAACGCTGCCTGATCGTGAAGACTGGGTGAATTTGTTTGAGGGCGATATCAGCGACTTTCGCCATGTTAAGAAAACTCAGTGGGAGCTAAATAACTCCATCCTGACTGGAAAAATTCATGACGGGTTTACATTTACCAAACGGTCATTCAAACCGCCGTATGAGTTTCAAGTGTGGGTCAAGACCGAAACCAACGGCAACGGCGGCCTTCACTTTCACGCCAATGAAGACAGCACGGGCATTGAAATTCAAATGTACAACGCGCCAAATTCAACCAACCCGACCGGCAGCCTCTATAACATCGCCTATGCGCAATCGGTTGAGAGCAAAGACAACGAGTGGTTTCTCATTCAACTGTTTACCCATCAATCAAACGCCGTGGTGTTTGTGAATGGGACAAAAGTCTGTGAAACCGACAAATTGTCTCCGCCCTATGAAGGCGCGGTCGGCTTTCAACAACACACCGAAGGCGCTGTGATTCACTACAAAGGCGCACGCATCAAACCGACCACTTGGTTTGATTAAACCCAATCTTCATTGTTCCATTTTCCCGCTTGCGAGTATAATGTAGTCTTGGTCATGCCAGGCCAATTTCATACGCAGGGACCAATCTTGAGCCAACTCATCACGACAATCAAACAGGCGTTAACACAGATCAAACCCATGCGGGCGGCGGCCGGCCTGACGGTCGCCCACTTGTTGTTTCAATTGTTCTTTTATTTTCCCGTCTCGTTTGGGCCCGACGCCAACGGCTATCTGATTCAGGCGCGCCTTTTGGTTGACGAAGGCCAGACCTGGTTTGAACGCGAGTCGCCCCTACAGTTTGTTTCGCCTCACTGGCTCGAAATCGAACCCGACCGCTTTTATAGCCGCTACCCGCCTGGCTATTCATTGATTCAGGCGGTGGTTTACGCCGTGGGCGGAATTCACGCGACGCCGCTAATCAATATCGTGTTCACTTCGCTCAGTGTGTTGTTGGTCTTTTTGGTTGGACGCGAATGGGCCGGAGAGCGTTGGGGGCTGGCGGCCGCCCTATTGATGGCGGCGAACCCGACCGCCAATTCATGGGCGATGATGGGCGATACTCACCCTGCGATCGCCTTCTTTTTGTTGGCGGGGCTGTATTGCCTGCTTCGATGGAGGCGAACGTCGTCGATGATGTTCGCCGCCCTAGCGGGATTGTGTTTGGGATACATCCCTACCATGCACCTCGCCGAAGCGCTCTATTCGGTCGGCATTGTTTTGTTCTTACTACTTACGTTACGGCGCGAACCAAACAAATGGCCGTCAGCGCTGGTTTGTTGTGTTTGCGCGGCCCTGCCGATGATCGGGTTGTTGGCCTTCAATCAAGCCGTGTTTGGCGACTTTTGGCGCAACGGCTATGACCTGGGGTTTCCTCTTTTTTCGGTTCATTACTTTTTCAACAAGTTGATCCCTTATTTTTTCTTGCAAGCGGCTTCTGGATTGTATTTATTTTTCTTGTTTGGCGCCATTCAACTGGTGCGGTTGGTTATCAACCAAGAGACGCGGGATATCGGGATTACTCTCTTGGGTATTATGGTTCCGGTTTCGTTGCTTTATACCAGTTACTTTTTCTTTGACGGGCCGATGCGGTTTTTTTTACCGCTTTTTTATTTGTATGCCATTTTGGGCGTTTGGCTGGTAAACGACCTTGTGAAATGGCATCCCAGCGGCGTGTTGCCCACTGCTGTCATTTTACTGTTCGCCACCCTGTTGGCAGGACTGACAATGTCGTCATGGCGCTTGGCTGAATCATCTGTGAGCAACCGGGCGCTTCACAAAATTTCAAACGACACAATACGTTTTGTCGAAGAAGGTTCGGCCATTATTTCATCGACCCAAGTGTTGCAGCATCTGGATACATGCGGCCGCTGGAAATTGATTGACTTGATCTATGTCGACAAGACCATGTTTCCTACACCGCCAATGCCTGGCGGCCCTGATGGTGAATTTGACGGGCCAAAACCACTGGTTGTCCTGCATGACATGAGCGTCGTTGACCGCTATCAGACAAACGATGACGGTTCTATGTCGAATGCCTTGCTGAATGACCTAATTGAATGGGGCGGGGAAACCGAATTTTATTATATTGGCGCCAAAGAACCAATAATTGAGATTGTGAACAAAACCACGCGCGTTGACTATGAGATGGTACATGGGTTTGACTTCCCCGAAGTTCAACGCCAGCGACCTGGGGTTGCTCCTCCATTGCATCCTCAAAGAGGCCAAGAAAGGCCTGGAAGCCAGCCGCCCAGAGGGCCTGGAGGCAGACAACACCGATCCATGAATTTTATATATGGCCCTGACGACGCCATTCTAAAGATTCGAATTATAAATTAACGTCGCAAGGTTGGTCCAAATGATTGATTGACCAAAGAAGTGTACAATAGCGCTTCTTGCTTTTTCAAATGGACCAATGATGCTGAATGTAGAGACAATTTGGCGAGCGGCCCTAAATCACGACTGCTTTCAAACTCAACCGCTTTGGTCGTCTGAAGAACCAGGCAATAAAAAAGCCAAGCCTGCTTGCGCATCTCGTATGTTGCCGAAGTCGGCGTCTGTCTTTCTCAACTTGCTCGTTGAGGCGCACTATGGTTTGTATGTCAGCAACCGCGACAATGACGCAACTAGAGTCTTTGCCGAAAAGCGAGGTTTTTTACTGCCACAGTCTGACAAATCCCCCCTGGCGCCATCGGCGCCTTCTCTGTTAGAAACGAGGGGCCTGATTGATCTTCAAACTAATCCACCGGGGCGCTGCCCCACCAGTCTTCGCCCGGCTTAAAGTCTTCGTGTAAATAACTGGCATGGCGCTCTTCGAGCTGCTTTTTATTGGATGTGCGCTGCATAGTCAGATAGTCGTCTTTCTTCTTTGGGTCGTGCAGCGGGTCTTTCGTCGGAAACTTGGCGTTAGTCTCTTTCAGCCATTGTTTGAGTTTCGCGAGCATGGTCTTAGCGCGCCCAGGGTGATCTTCAATAATATCGTTGTGTTCGCCAATGTCGGTTTTGAGGTTATAGAGTTCGCTATGCAGGTCTTCGTGGTAATAAATCAACTTCCATTCGTCTTCCATAATGATCGACGATGGATCGCCGCCCTGGTTGCCATAATGGGGGTAATGCCAGAACAGTGGCCGCTCGTTGATCGTCTTGCCTTTCAACACCGGGACCAAACTCACGCCGTCAACCTGTTGTTGTTTTGGCACAGGAACGCCAGCGAGGTCTAACAGCGTCGGGTACCAGTCGATGCCGTTGGCGGGAACATCCGTCTCTGAATTGGGCGTAGTTACGCCGGGCGCATAGAGGTAAAACGGTTCGCGGACGCCGCCTTCCCACTGGCGGCCCTTGCCGCCGCGGTAGGGCAGATTGCTGGTCGAGAAGGCGTCGCCTGAGGATACGCCGCCATTGTCAGAGGTGAAGCAAATAATGGTGTTGTCGGTGAGTTTGTGTTCGTCGAGTTTGTCTAACACCAGGCCGACGGCGTCGTCCATCGCCTCGATCATGCCCGCGTAGATGGGGCAGTCTTGGATCTGGCGTACGGAGAGTTTTCGGTCAAAGAGAAAGCGGTCGCCCGAATGGCCTTTCGCGGCCGCCTTGTCGCGATATTTTTTCCACAGCGCTTTGGTGGTCTGAATGGGCGCGTGGACGGTATAAAAAGAGAGATACGCCAGAAACGGCTTGTCTTTGTGGCCTTCAATAAAATCAGCGGTCTCGCGCCCCAGACGCAAGGTAAGCGACTCGCCGTCGGGGCCGTCTTCGAGGTTGGGGTTTTTGTAGGGAGAGAAAAACCCGCCGTGCGGCGAGCCGACGTCCCACCCGCCTTTGTTAATCATAAAGCCGTGGTCTTTGGGCCATGAGCCTTTGCCGCCCAGGTGCCACTTGCCCGCGAAGAAGGTTTGATAGCCCGCGTCTTTGAGGGCTTCGGCCATCGTGATCTCAGAGGCGCGCAAGTTGCGGTCATACGCAGGCGGCAAGTGGCTGTCATGGCGCTTGGAGTTGCGCCATTCTTCGCCCGAGCGGTCGCCGATCCAGGTGGTGATGCCATGATTGACTGGATACTTGCCGGTCAACACTGACGCGCGCGACGGGCTGCACACCTGGCAAGACGCATAGCCGCGGTTGAACTTCATCCCCATGCGCGAGATGCGGTCAATGTTGGGGCTTTTATAGAAAGTCGAACCTTCGTTGCTCAAATCTTTAATGCCCAGGTCGTCGGCGAGGATAAAAACAATATTGGGGCGGGATTTTGCGTCAGCGGTTGTTGAAAATTGCGATGCGCCCATCGCGCCCAATGCGGTCGCTGAAAGTTGAATCATTCGCCTGCGGGTGATTGTGTTCATCCCAATTCTCCTAGACTAAGGTAGCGCTACCCACCAACTATTTGTAAGATAGAGCGTGAGGCGCAAAAGACATCATTGACGCTATGTAATCTAGCATAAATCAGACGCAATTTCGATGCAACATTATGCATAGAGCGCACGACTAAGACACATTCACTGTATTGAACCGTTGGCTGGAAGAAGAACCATGCGATCTCGCCTATTTACGTTCATTGTATTCATCGGTGTAATCGGCGCTCTCATTTTCAATTGGGATTACCTCAACCAACAGCTGTTCGCCCAGCCCGCCGTCCCCGAACGGCCGCAAAACGCTGGCGCCGCGCCCACCGTAAGAGTCATTACTACGCCCGTATTAATGACCGCCAACGACCGGGTGTTTGAAGCGATGGGCTCTGGCCGCGCCAAACAATCCGTTGGAATCTACCCTGCCGTGTCTGATGAAATTACCGCCATGTATTTTGGCGCAGGGGACAAAGTGAAAGCCGGACAACTGCTGGTCCAGCTCGACGACCGCCAGGAACAGCTCGCCGTCAAGCTCGCCCAGGTCAGGCTCAAAGACGCCAAAAGCCTGCTCAACCGCTACCAATTGGCGGTCAAAGACGGCGCCGTGCCCGAAAGCGAGGTCGACTCGGCCCGCGCCGCTGTCGACGTCGCCGAAGTCAATTTAGAACAAGCCAAACTCGATATTGACGAACACCAGATTCTCGCGCCGTTTGACGGCGTGGTTGGCATTCCTCAGGTCGACCCGGGCGAACGCGTCGGCCCCAACACCCTGATCACCAACATAGACGACCGCTCGATTCTTCATGTTGATTTTGAAGTGCCTGAAGTGTTGGCGGTCAACCTCACCAACAAAAATCTCATCACCGCCCAATCCCCGGCGTTTCTCAACAAAACGTTTTCAGGGTCAATCGAGGCTCTCGAAAGCCGGGTCGACCGCCAAAAGCGCACCATCCTGGCCCGCGCCAGCATTCGCAATCAAGACGACCTGCTACGCCCCGGCATGTCGTTTATGGCCCGCTTAGAGATTCCCGGCAAGATCTACCCCACCGTCCCTGAGATTTCGCTGCAATGGGGCCGCGACGGCTCGTTTGTGTGGGTGGTTCGCGACAACAAAGCCGAGCGCATCCCCGTCAAAGTTGTCGCCCGCACCGCCGGCGACGTATTGACCGAAGGCGACATCAACGGCGACGACCAGGTTGTGGTCGAGGGCCTGCAACGCCTCCAGCCGGGGCGCGAAGTCATCATATCAGGCTCATTCAAACGCGACGATACTCTGAGCGAGGCCAGTCAATGAGCCGCGCGGCGGGTTCGTTTATCGCCCTTGGCGTTCGCCGCCCCGTCATGGTGGTGGTGATGAACCTGTTGATCATCCTCGCCGGGGTCGCCGCGTTCATGGGCGTTGATGTGAGAGAGCTGCCCAACGTTGACACGCCCTTTGTCTCCGTACGCGCGACCTACGAAGGCGCCTCGCCCGAGACCATGGACGCCGAAGTCACCAGCATCCTCGAAGGCGCCATCGCCCGCGTGCCCGGCGTGAAGACCATCCGCGCGTCGAGTGAAGAAAACTATTGCCGCGTCTTTATCGAATTTCAGCCGAACATTGATATCGACGTCGCCGCCAATGACGTGCGCGAAGCCATCAGCCGACGCCAGCGCGAGCTGCCCGAAGAGATCGAAAATTTTTATGTCGTCAAAGCCGACAGCGACGCCGACGCCATCGTCGAACTCTCGGTCTATAGTGACAGCCTCTCTCAAGAAGAGCTCGCCAAACAAGTCGAGAAAGACATCTCGCCCCATTTTCTGTCGATCCCCGGCGTCGCCGACGTAGTTCTCTATGGCGAACAACAGCGGGTGATGCGCGTCTTGCTTGACCCGGCGCGTCTGGCCGGATTGCGCGTCTCGGTCAGTGAAGTGATTAACACCCTGCGAAACGCCCGGCTTGATGTGCCGGCGGGCAGCTATGAATCTGAAGACCAAGAACTCATCGTCCGGGCGGAGGCGTCAGTCGTCCACCCCAAGCGCATCGAAGACCTTTATGTTCGCGATTCGGTCAGAATCGGCGATGTGGGGGTGGTGTTTGTTGCGCCCGAAGAAGCCGAAGACTATTCGATGTTGAATGGACGGGTGGTAGTCGGCATGGGCGTCATCCGCCAGCCTGGCTCAAATACCATCGCCATATCAAAAGCGGTCGACCAAAAAGTCGAAGAAATCAACGGCCGCGACAACGCCTTTCATCTCGCTATAACTTCAGACGACGCCATCTATATCGAAGGCGCGCTTAAAGAAGTTCTCTACACATTGATGATAGCGATTGGCATCGTTCTTGTCGTTATCGCCGTCTTTTTGGGCCGTTGGCGAACGACCTTGATTCCGGCGGTGACCATCCCCGTCTCAATCATCGGCACGGTGGCGTCGATTTGGCTGTTAGGCTTCTCGATAAACTTGTTGACATTGTTGGCGCTGGTGTTGGCGACGGGGCTGATTGTTGATGACGCCATTGTCGTTCTCGAAAACATCCAGCGGCGGCGCCATCTCGGCTTAGACAAAATGGCGGCGGCGGTGTTGGGCGCGCAGCAAGTCTTTTTTGCGGTCATCGCCACCACGCTGGCGCTGGTGTCGGTGTTTTTGCCGATTGCGTTTTTGCCCAGCCGCACCGGACAACTCTTTCGCGAGTTTGGCTTGGTGTTGGCCGTTGCGGTCAGTATCAGTTCATTCGTCGCGCTGACCCTGTGCCCCATGATGGCGTCGCGCCTGCCCGACGCGTCTCAAAAAGGTTTCATCATGACGGGCGTCTTGGGCCTGCTCAGCAAGATCGGCGCAGGTTTGAGTTCCCTCTATTTTCAATCGTTGAAATGGTTTCTTCAGGTTCGCTATGCGTCTCTCGTATTGGCGCTGGTGTTGGCCGGGTATGGCGCGGCCTGCTTTATGAACATCAACCAGGAACTTTTGCCCCAAGAAGACCGCGGTCTGCTCTACATTATGGTGACCGGCCCCGACGGCGCGTCGTTATCTTACTCAGACCGCCAGGCCGAACAGGTCGAAGCCATTCTCTACCCCTACCAACAGGCTGGAACCATCAAAGACATTTACACCACGGTCGGGCGCTTCGACAAAAACCGCGCCTTCATCAAAGCCACCCTCGTCCATTGGAGCGAACGCGACATCAGCCAACAGGCAATTGAAAAAGAAATCAATGAGAAGTTAGTTCAGTTACCAGGCGCGCAGGTCAGCATCTACCGAAGCAACAGCCTTGGCATTCGCGGGGCCGGCTCGGGCCTCAACATCGCCCTGACAGGAAACAATTACAACGAGATATTGAAAGTCGCCGAAAAATTCAAACTCGAGTTAGAAGCGCGTATGCCCATTCTCGATGACGTGCGCATTCAATTCAACACCTCTCAACCCGAATTGTCATTTAACATCAACCGCGACCGCGTCAATGACCTTGATATCCCGCTTGAAGCCATTTCACAGACGCTGCGAGTAATGGTTGACCGCTATGACGTGGTCGATTTGAACATCGCCGACGAAGCGGTGCCGATCATGTTGGGGTCGGTCCAAGGCGCGGCGGACGACCCCGGCGATCTGCTCAACATTTTTATTCCAAGCCGCGACCGCGAGCTGGTTCCGCTCACCACGCTGGTTGACATCAAAGAAGCCGGCGTCGCCGCCCAACTCGACCGACACGCCCAGCGCCGCGCCATTGAGTTAGACATCAACTTCCCCCCGGGCAACTCGCTGGGCGACATCGTCGCCCAAGTTCGCGAGATTGCGTATGAAACTCTGCCCAGCAATATCGGCATTCTGTTTCGCGGCGAGGCGGCCACGCTCAACGAAAACAATTACGAAGCGGCGGCGACCTTTCTCATCGCCATCCTGGTCGTCTTTTTAGTGCTCGCCGCCCAGTTTGAATCCATCGCCAGCGCCCTGATTGTCATCTTCACCGTGCCCTTCGGGTTGGCCGCCGCGGTGTTTGCGTTGTCGATGTCAAACCAGACGCTGAATGTATATAGCCAGATTGGCCTGGTTATGTTGGTCGGGCTGATGACCAAAAACGCCATCCTGTTGGTCGAGTTTATGGACCAGCTGCGCGACCAAGGCCGCAGCGTCAACGACGCGATCTATGAAGGCATTCAAGTGCGGCTGCGCCCGGTGATGATGACTGTGTTATCGACGGTGTTGGGCAGCCTGCCGCTCATTCTCAGCGAAGGCCCCGGCGCCGAAGCCCGCGCCGCCATCGGTTGGGTGGTATTTGGTGGATTGGGCCTGTCGTCGTTGTTTACGCTCTATCTGACCCCGCTGGGATATTCAATCATCGCCCCCTGGGTCAAACCGCGCAGCCACGCCGGCAAACAACTCGAATCAGAATTAGAGCGAGCGCAATTGCAAGGCGCCTTCAACGAGACATCATGACAAAAAATTCCCTTCGCATTTTATTCGTCGCGGGACTTTCTCTGGCGCTTTCTGGTTGTGTGGTCGGGCCTGATTATGTTGCCCCTGAAGTCTCAGCCCCCAGCGGATTCGTTTCGCAGGACGTGTTTGAAACCATTAACCAAATCGCCCAATCTGGCGGCGTCATTCAACCGGATGAGTCTGTCAAAAACTGGTGGCGCGGGTTCAACGACCCGGTCTTAAATCAACTCGTCGAAGGCGCCTTGTCAGAAAACCACACCATCGCCATCGCCGAGGCGCGCTTGAAAGAAGCCGACGCCCTGCTTCGCCTGGTCGCTTCGCGAGACGAGATTCAATCGTCGGTATCGCTCGACGCCGATGTCGGCCAGCGCGAGCGCTTTGGCGACAGCGGAGCGTCAACTCCCAGCGGGGGCATGGGCGGCGCGTTCTCGCTGGTGTGGCCATTGGACGTATTTGGCCGGAACAAGCGCGAGGTCCAGGCCGCGATGGCCGAGTTGCAGGGCGCCAGCGCCGCGCTGCGCAGCCGCGTTCTCGCGGTGAGCGCCGACATCGCCAGCGAATATCTCAATCTGCGCGGCAACCAGCGCCAGTTAGAGTTGCTTCAAGAATCGGTCGCGCTTCAAGAACAAACCTTGGCCATCGTTCAAAGCCGCTTCGACGCAGGCCTCGCGCCCGAACTCGACCTGCTG